>JBOFDK010000046.1:0-4250 GCA_051646925.1 Cellulosilyticaceae bacterium
ACAACGTTTTTGTGTAGAAGGTTGTCCTGTAAATGTACCTATTCCAGAGTTTATTACAGAACTTAAATCTGGAAATATAGAAAATGCTTATAGCATAATTTCAAAAGAAAATGCATTACCTGCTATTTGTGGGCGTGTATGTCCTCAAGAATCTCAATGTGAAGGTAAATGTATAAGAGCCAAAAAAGGTGAATCAGTTGCTATTGGTCGTCTTGAAAGATTTGTTGCAGATTATATGCTTTCAAAATCTCAAGAACAGGCGGAAGTTATTGAATCTAACAATATTAAAGTTGCAGTTGTAGGTGCAGGTCCGGCAGGACTTACTTGCGCAGGTGAACTTGTAAAGCTTGGATATGATGTTACTATATTTGAAGCACTTCACCAAGTAGGCGGAGTATTGGTTTATGGTATACCAGAATTTAGACTTCCTAAAAAACTTGTTGAAGAAGAAGTAAACAATATGACTAAGTTAGGTGTTAAAATCGTAAAAAATGTTATCGTTGGAAAAAGTATTACGATTGACGAATTGATGGAAGAAGGATATAAAGCTGTATTTGTAGGTAGTGGAGCTGGACTTCCAAATTTCATGGGGATACCTGGCGAAGGTCTAAATGGTGTATATTCAGCAAATGAATTTTTAACACGTTCAAACCTAATGAAAGCATATGATTTTCCAAATAGTCCAACACCTATATATGTTGGAAATAAAGTTGCTATAGTAGGCGGGGGAAATGTTGCAATGGATGCGGCAAGAACAGCAAAAAGACTTGGCGCTGAAGAAGTTTATATTATTTATAGACGAGGAGAAGAAGAACTTCCTGCTAGACTTGAAGAAATTCATCATGCAAAAGAAGAAGGAATTATTTTCAAATTATTATGTAATCCAACACAAATTCATGGAAAAGACGGATATGTTTCTGAAATAGAATGTGTAGAAATGATGCTTGGAGAAGCAGATGCATCTGGAAGAAGACGTCCGGTGGAAAAACCAGATAGCAAACATTGTATTCCGATGGATACAGTTATTATAGCAATTGGTCAAAGTCCAAATCCGCTTATTCGTACGACAACGCCGGGACTTGACGCTCAAAAATGGGGCGGAATTATCGTTCATGAAGAGACGATGGAAACTAGTAAGCCTTTAGTATACGCTGGTGGTGATGTAGTTACGGGTGCGGCAACAGTTATTTTAGCTATGGGAGCTGGAAAAACTGCAGCGCAGTCAATTCATAACAAACTTAGTAATATTTAAAAACTAGGTAGGTATAAATAAAATTATATTGCTCATAATAAGCTTATAACCTAGATAAATAGAGGAGCATAATTATGAAAAAAGCAATTATTTTAGGATTAGCAGCAGCTATGTTATTTACTTTTACAGGATGTGCAAAAGGATATGATGCAAGAATAAATTATCCTGGATATGGATACGATGGATATTTAAATGATACTAGAACATATACTAAAGACCATAATGCTGCAGGGTATGAAGATGTTCACAAAGGAACATATCATAACAGTAAAAAAACTAATAAAGCGAATAAGATGAATAGCACTGTAACAACGCCAAAATATTAAAAATAAAAAAGTGCTAGGCAATTAACTGTTTAAGTTCATTGCCTAGCACTTTTTGTGTAATATTAATTATATTTATGTATTTTTGAAAGAAACTAAAATAAGTGTAATTACAAGTACTATACTTGTGATACATATTGCTACAACATTAATCATTTTTGTAAAACGAGTGATAGGAAGAGACCATTGTTTTTTATATAACATAACATAACTTAATACTATTAATATTATATTAAGTATAACAAACAACATACCGATAGTAACTTGCCATTCAACAAATGACATTACAAAAAAGTACATAAGTAAAATCATTACGTTTATTAGTAATGCTACGGTTGTTAAATGCCATGGCTCAACAATACGCGGACTTTTTTTCTCCCAGTCAAATGTTTCTCTTTTGTTTGTTGGAAGAGTACCTTCAACAAATGAAATATTTTGCTTTTTTTGTTTTGTATTCTTTTTCATAGATTTCCCCTACATACTATAAATTTTTATTGTATTATGTTATAGTATAGCAAATTAATATACTTTTTGGCAACCGATATATTGTTGCTATTTTTTTAGAGAAAGGAATAATACTATTGAAAGTTTTACTAGTTTCGTTAAACGCAAAATTTATACATTCTTCGTTAGCCCTGCGCTATATTATGTCTTTTTGCAAGAAATACAAAGACAATATGGAGCTGCTTGAATTAACAATTAATACAGATGAAAATGATGTTATTAAGTCAATATATAAAATACAACCAGATGTAATTGGATTTTCCTGTTACATATGGAATATGGAACAAATAGAAACAATCATTCCGATATTAAAACAAATAATGCCAAACGTTAAAATTGTACTTGGAGGGCCAGAAGTTTCATACAATAGTCAGGCGTTATTTAAGCGATTACCTATTGATATAATTATGGAAAACGAAGGCGAGCCTATATGGCTAGAATATATGGAGCACCTTGTAGAGAAAACAATGCCTCTATCTGATATTTCTGGTATTTTGTATAGAGATAGTGACGGCGTTGTATGCGAGACAAAAAAACGACTACCTATGGATATGGCGAAGTTACCTTTTGTTTACGATGACCTAACAGGACTTGAGCATAAAATCATGTATTATGAAGCGTCAAGAGGATGCCCTTTTAACTGCCAATATTGTTTATCATCAGTAGAAAAAGGTGTTAGATTTTTACCGATAGAACGTGTAAAAAAAGAACTTCAATATTTTTTAGACCACCGTATCAAACAAATAAAATTTGTAGATAGAACATTTAATACAAATAAACAATATGCAAAAGACATATGGCTATATATTATAAATAATGATAACGGACATACGAATTTCCATTTTGAAATAGCTGCAGAATTGCTAGATGATAGTTTGTTAGATGTTCTAAAAAATGCAAGAGAGGGCTTAATACAATTTGAAATTGGCGTTCAGTCTACAAATCAAGAAGTGTTAGATATTATTAAACGCCCTATGCCATTTAAAGATATTAAAGAAATTGTACTAAAAATCAAAGCACTTGGTAATATTCATCAACATTTAGACTTAATAGCTGGATTACCAAAAGAAGATTACGCATCGTTTAAAAAATCATTCAATGACGTTATTTCGCTTCGTCCTGAGCAATTTCAATTAGGATTTTTAAAATTACTAAAAGGCTCTGGACTACGTAAAAATGCAAAACAATATGGTATTGTATACAAAGCGAAAGCGCCATATGAAGTGTTATATACAGACCATTTAAGTTACTTAGATATGCTAAAATTACATTTAATAGAAGAACTAGTGGAAAGATATTATAATAGCGAAAGATTTCATACAAGTTTAGAGTATTTATATACGCTATATAAAACACCATTTGATTTTTATGAGGCATTAGCTGAGTATTGGGTGAAGTGTGGGCATGATAATGTTCAGCACAAAAAAGCGTCATATTATATTATTTTAGTAGAATTTGCACTGCAAAATAGCTTATGTAATCATAATTATATAAAAGAATGTATGCGTCTTGATTGGTATAGTCATGAAAATGTGAAAGAAATGCCAGCATTATTACAGACGATTGACCAATCAATATATAAAACAAAGATGAATGATTTATTAAGAAATGATGAGTGGATAGAAAATAAAGTAGGCATTGTATCAGAGATTTCAGCACGCCAACGACTTAGAAGAATGCATATAGAGTGGTTTGAATATGATTTTAAAACAGGAGATAAGTGTTTTAGCGCTTACTTGTTTGACTATTTGCAAAAACCTACAAGATATTATTTAACAAAGGAGCTTTTGGATGACACTCAAACAACATGTTCAGACATTGATGGAAATTCTTGATAATCATTATGAGACAGATGTTGTCTGTTATTTAAATCACGAAACGCCGTTTCAGCTTCTTGTTGCAACAATTTTAAGTGCGCAGTGTACTGACGATAGAGTTAATATAGTTACATCTGAACTTTTTAAAAATTATAAAGAACCTATTGATTTTGTAAATGAGTCTATAGAAAATATTGAAAATGCAATTAGAAGTACTGGATTTTATAAAAATAAGGCAAAAAACATTCACAAATGTTCAGTGGCAATTGTGAATGATTATAATAGTGTTGTGCCTATGGAGATAGAACAATTAACTGCGCTTGCAGGTGTTGGAAGAAAAACAGCTAATGTTGT
>JBOFDK010000047.1:0-2228 GCA_051646925.1 Cellulosilyticaceae bacterium
AATTATCTGAAGAGGAATTACATGTATTAAAAGAAGCTATGAATAAGAAATAAGTAAAAAGGATAAACACAAATTTTGGGTTCTTACTCAACTATGGGTATTTTAAGATATCTCATTTAATAAAAGAAATGGCATTTTCGGATGCCATTTCTTTTTGTTAAACTATTTATTATATTTATGTGGTTTGGTAGACTAGTATTATATCAACGAAGGGTAACGACATAAATGAAGTACAAAGAACTAAATATTAATGAAAAATTATTCGGCAAAGATTATTTAATCTATGACTGGATAGAATCTGTTGAAGAAATACATATTTATATAAAATCTAAATCACACACAGCTATTTGTCCAAACTGTAGAGAGACAAGTAGCTTTTTTCATGCTACCTATGTTCGTAAAATCCAGATGGTCCCTATACATTTTAAAACTACTTATCTTCATGTTACTGCCTATAAGTATAAATGTGTTAATACTACATGTGACACAAAAGTAATTATGGAGACGCTAAACTTCGCCCCTGCATCGCAGGTAAGAACGACAGAACTTACCTCTCTTATTCTAGCAGTTTCAATCTTTCTTAGTAATGAAGGAGCTAGTAAGGTTCTTTCACTTATAGGGGTTAAAGTAAGCAATGATACAATTAAAAGAATTTACGATAAAATTATTATCGAAGATGAACCTGATGTTGAAGCTGTAGGTATTGATGACGTTGCCATTAGAAAGGGGCAAACTTATGCCACCGCCATATATGATCTAAATGATCATCATCTAATTGCATTATTAGATGGGCGAGATGCAGAGACATTAAAAAAATGGTTAAAGAATCACAATAAGATTAAGCTCATTGCACGTGATAGAGCTAGTGCTTATGCTAAGGCGATTAACGAAATACTGCCTGAGTGTACTCAGGTTGCGGATAGATTTCATTTACTACAGAATCTAGTACAACGTATACGAGATATATTTAAAGTAGAATTACCAAGAGAAATATTCATAGAAAATGGGCAAGTGCTTGAGTATACACCTCAACAAGTTAATGTTTTAAAAATAGATCCTCTTTCAAATGAATTAGATGTGTATTCATATAATAATGAGCCTCCTATGGATGAAGATGGCTTAATAATTACATATGATAATAAGAAACGAAACCTTGATTGCTCGCAATATAAGAGACAAGCTGAAGGTAGGATAATAAAACAAAAGTTTATTCGTTCTATACAAGCAAGGTGGATGGAAATTGAACATAAGTCAATCAAATTAATAGCTGATGAGTTTAGTATTAGTGCGCTTACAGTAAGAAAGTATATTCAAATGAGTGAGGAAGATATTAAGTTATTGAATCAGCCAACAAAGTATAAAAAAAGAAAAACAATAGCTGATGACTATCTTAATATAATCTATAAAATGCTTCGTGATAAAATAGATCCTGCGATGATTTTGGCATATATCATCAAAATGGGATATACAGGAAATATACAAACAATGCAAAATTATATCCAACTATTTGCTAAAAATAATTTCAATTATCGACTTCAAATGAATTGGGCCTATAAAAAAGAGTTTCCTAAAGAGATAACGGTAATAAAACGCCATCAAGTATTAAGCTATATATTGCTAAAAGCTTCTGAAGAAACTAAGAGTGGTACACTACAAAATCATATTGAGGCAATAAAAAAACGCTATGATATTGTTAATGTATTAAAAAATGCATATTGCTCATTTTATACAATACTCATGGGAAAAGACCCTGACAAGTTAGAAACATTTATTAATGACTATGAAGCATCATCTATCAAAGGATTCGTAGAAGGAATAAAAAAAGATATCGCCCCCGTCAAGAATGCGATATCTCATAATGAAAATAGTGGATTTGTTGAAGGAAACAACAACAAATTCAAACTCATAAAACGTATTTTATATGGTAGAGCCAATTTAGTCAATCTTTTTAAGAAATGTTATGTAACATTTCAAGTAAAGTGTAAGGATTTTAGCTTACAAAAATTAATAAAGACGAATGCATTAGTATAAAGCATTCGTCTTTATCAAGTAGATTACTTACCCAAAGTTGAGTAAGAACCACTTAATGATATATCCTCTAAATGCTTATCTTATAAATCTATTTTCCATAATCCATGTAAATTACAGTACTCTCTTACTGCAACTACTTTTGTTACATCTACATTGAAGAATGCTTCTGGCTTGTCACCTGCATTTAAATTTACTCT
>JBOFDK010000048.1:0-127033 GCA_051646925.1 Cellulosilyticaceae bacterium
GTAGGACCAGTTGCACCTGTATCGCCATCTTTACCATCTTTACCATCTTCGCCTTTATCGCCTTGAGGACCAGGTTTACCATCTAGGCCAGGATCGCCCTTATCGCCTTTATCGCCTTGAGGACCAGGTTTACCATCTAGGCCAGGATCGCCCTTATCGCCCTTATCGCCAGTAGGACCAGTTGCACCTTTATCGCCTTTATCGCCTTTATCGCCTTTATCGCCTTTATCGCCTTTATCGCCTTTATCACCTTTATCGCCTTTATCGCCTTTATCGCCTTTATCGCCTTTATCACCTTGAGGACCTTGAGGACCAGGAGGACCAGGGATTGGGTGCTTATTTGCAGAAACAGGTATAGATAGAAGAACCTCGTTATTAAGCTCATCTATTACGAAAGGAGGTGTAAATCCATCAGAATCAATATCACGATGATCGGTAATAAAATGGTAATCTTCTTTGAGGTTGCTAAAGTGAGCAATATAAGTGCCGTGTGGAATGTTATGAATCAAACAATGACCATCTAAATCAGTAGTAGCGGTATATTCAGTAGGTGATAGATCTAGATTATATAATTGAAGAAAAACATCAGGAATTCCTTTTTTACTAGTATACTGCATATGACCATTGTATTCGACAAACCAAACTAGAGCATAAACACGAGAATATGAAGTAGGTTTCTCAGGAACAGGTAAACAGCAAAGGCAAGGATAGTTATTAAATTCAGTAGAACCTGATAGGCTGTGTGCAATTAAAGAGCCGTTGAAAATATCCCAACCCAGTTCGCAGTGAGCATATGGTGCAAGTATAGAACCATAAAAAGTTGTATTAGCTAGTTTTAAAAATGTTGCAGAAGGAAGATTCCATAGAATACTACTATATTGTTCAGGTGATAAGTTTTCGCCATTCCATTTAAAAGTTGGGTGATTGAATTCTATATCACTACCAATAAGATTTATAATGACATGGGAATCTTTTGGAACGTTGAAGTGAATATGCTTTATTTGATGAATAGATAAATGTTTAGAATCTAGAGCATAGGCATTCAAAGTAAATATATTTCTTTTAGGATCTGTTCCAGTAAGTTCTAGAGTAAGGTCAGATGTGATAACAGAGTAAGCACCAGTTGGAGACACTTCGCTTAGGGCATGTGTATATTTTGTGAGATGTAGGTGCTCAGCGTCAAAATCAATTTCATCAGAAGCAACTGGTTGTGTAGTAGTTGGATTATTAGGATTTGTCATAGAGTAAGAAGTGACTTTAGCATCAAGATTAATAGCAGTATTACCGTGATGATTTATACCACCAGATACATTTAAATTCGTACCAACAATAAGATCGTTACGATCAGGAGACGGAGTAAGAGTACGACCGATATTGAAATTTGTATAATTGGCAGTACCACCAACTGCAACACGGCCAGTGCATTCACGTTCAGAAGTGGAATGGTCACCGAATAAGAAAATATTAAATCCGTGAGCGGCACCTAAAGAAGCGCAAGTATCATGATTAGTTTTTTTAGACATATAAATAAATCCCCCTTTTGAATAGCTATAAAAAATGTTTCAATGATAATATATGAAAAAACATAAAAAGTGTGACTAAAAAAATAAAAAAATATATAATATGGCAAGAATAATGGGAGAGATGTATAATAAGACAGATAAAGATTTATATAGACAAAAAAAACAACCAAAATAGATACATAAATATGAATAGAATATAAAATTATTAGTATATAGAATATGAAAAAGTAAAAATAAATTAATGAATTAGTGTTACAAAAGAATATGAGTGTTTAAAATATTAAGGTACATGAAATAATTCGTAAAAATAATTAGATAAAAAAACTGGTCAAAAATATAATAAATCGCATAAGAGTGATAAATATATTTAAATAGAAAATACTCAAATAGGGAGCATTTTAAATGATTATAGTTAGTGCATGTCTAGCGGGAGAAATGTGCCGATACGATGGAAAAGCAAATAAAGATGATAGTATACAAAAAATGGTAGAAGAAGGATTGGCAGTTACGGTATGTCCTGAGGTTTTGGGTGGATTATCTATTCCGCGTATTCCTTGTGAGCAAAGAAAAATAGGAGAAGGTAAAATACAGGTTATAAACAAAGAAGGAAAAGATTGTACTAAATATTTTGAAGATGGAGCGAAAAAAACATTATATATTGCAAAAAAATTAGGAGTGACACATGCTATTTTAAAAGCAAAGAGTCCTTCTTGTGGGTGTGGTGAAATTTATGATGGAACATTTTCCGGGGTATTGATACAAGGAGATGGAATAACTACGACAGTATTAAAAGAAAATGGAATAATTGTTTTAACAGAAAAAGACTTATAATAATATGAAAGATTGAAAGCCGTATAAAATAGGGTATACTAAAGTAACAAGTGAAAAGATTGGAGATAAATGATGGAACAGGCATATGTGCGTACAGAGATGCTCCTTGGGCATGAAAATATAAAAAAATTAAAAAACAGTAAAGTTGCAGTATTTGGAATAGGCGGAGTAGGGTCTTACGTATGCGAGGCACTAATTCGTTGCGGGATAGGACATTTGGTTATGATAGATCATGATACGATTGCGATAAGTAATATTAATCGTCAAATTCATGCGACAACGAAAACCGTTGATTTGCCAAAAGCTGAAGTTATGAAACAACGTGCATTAGAAATCAATCCCAAAATAGAGGTAACAGTATATACTGAAATGTATACAAAAGATACGGCAGACAAGCTTTTGAATACATCTTATGACTATGTAGTAGATGCAATTGATATGGTAACATCAAAAATACATTTAATAGAAACGTGCCAAGCGATGAATATTCCAATTATGAGCAGTATGGGTACGGGTAATAAATTAAACCCAGCTATGTTTGAGGTATCAGATATATTTAAAACAAGTGTATGCCCGCTTGCAAAAGTAATGAGAAAAGAGCTGAAAGTTAGAGGTGTAAAAAAATTAAAAGTAGTTTATTCAAAAGAAGAACCACTTACACCAGTTTCGATAAAAGATGAGACAGTAAGCTCTGTAGTAACGAGAAGACAGACGCCAGGTTCGGTAAGTTTTGTACCACCTGTAGCAGGAATGATAATTGCTAGTGAAGTAGTCAAAGACTTAGTTAATATGCGATAGAAGGGACTATAAAAATACGATGAATGAAAAAATGTTTTTACCAATAAGCAAAGAAGATATGGATGCTAGAGGGTGGGATAGTCTTGATTTTATAATGGTTACAGCAGATGCTTATATTGACCATCATAGTTTTGGAACAGCTATTATTTCTAGAGTATTAGAATCAAAAGGATACAAAGTTGGAATTATAGCGCAGCCAGATTGGAAAAGTACAGAAGATTTTATGAAACTTGGACGCCCAAGACTTGGATTTTTGGTTAATGGAGGAAATATGGACCCAATGGTCAACCATTACACTGTATCCAAACGTATGAGAGAAAAAGATTTATACTCACCAGGGGGCAAGATGGGCTTGCGTCCAGATAGAGCGACTATTGTATACTGTAACAAAATTAGAGAAGCGTTTAATGATGTAGATATTATTATAGGCGGTATTGAAGCAAGTCTTAGACGATTTGCACATTATGATTACTGGAGTAACAGTGTTCGTAAATCTATTTTGATAGATAGTGGAGCGGACTTGTTGTTATATGGAATGAGTGAGCGAAATATTGTAAAAGTAGCAGATGCAATGAATGATGGCTTAAGAGCAAAATACATTTCATATGTAGAAGGTACTTGCTATGTTACAGATGATGTTTCATATATGGAAGATGCGATTATGATTCCATCATTCAAAGAAGTTAGTGATGATAAAGTGACATATGCAAAAGCATTTAAATTACAATACCAAGAACAAGATCCGGTAACAGGAAAAGTACTTATACAACCACATGGCAACAAGTTTTTGGTACAAAATAAACCAGATATGCCACTATTACCAGAGGAACTAGATGTTGTGTATGCATTACCATACATGAAAACATATCATCCAAGTTATAAAGCACTAGGTGGAATTCCAGCTATTGAGGAAGTACAATTTAGTATTGCAAGTTCAAGAGGATGTTTTGGTAGTTGTAATTTTTGCGCATTAACATTTCATCAAGGTCGAATTGTTACAGGACGTAGTAAAGAGTCAATAATTGAAGAAGCAAAAGAGATGACAGAACTTCCGAATTTCAAAGGATATATTCATGATGTTGGAGGACCAACGGCTAATTTTCGTAAGCCAGCGTGTCAAAAACAACTTAAGCATGGTGCGTGTAAGCATAAAGAATGTTTGACACCTACACCATGTAAAAAAATGGATGTAGATCATACAGATTACGTAGATTTATTAAGAGAATTACGAGAAATACCAAAAGTGAAAAAAGTATTTGTACGCTCAGGTATTCGTTATGATTATGTTATGGCAGATAAAAAAGATACATTTTTCAGAGAACTAGTTGAACATCATGTAAGTGGGCAACTAAAAGTAGCACCAGAGCATATTTCAGCTAAAGTATTAAAATATATGGGTAAACCATCTGGAAAAACGTATGATCGTTTTAGAGAAAAGTTTTTCAAATTAAATAAAGAGCTTGGAAAAGAACAATATATTATTCCGTATCTTATGTCAAGTCACCCAGGGAGTACACTAGAAACAGCTATTGAACTTGCAGAGTATTTGCGTGATACAAAATATCAACCAGAGCAAGTACAAGACTTTTATCCAACACCAGGAACTATGTCAACTACAATGTTCTATACAGGATTAGACCCTATGACATTAGAAGAAGTCTACATTCCTAGAACAAAAGAAGAAAAAGCAATGCAAAGAGCATTACTACAGTTTGGGAATCCAAAAAAATACGATATTGTATACGATGCATTAGTGAAAGCTGGTCGTGAAGATTTGATTGGAAAAGGTGAAAAATGTCTTATTCGTTCAAAAGAGGAAAGATATCGTGGACAAATGGGAACATATCGTAATTACAAACAAAGCGAAAAAGGGCCAAGAAGTAGCCAAGATAGTAGACACAAACAAAGCGAAAAAGGGCCAAGAAGTAGCCAAGATAGTAGATACAAACAAAGTGAAAAAGGGCCAAGAAGTAGTCAAGATAGTAGATACAAACAAAGTGAAAAAGGGCCAAGAAGTAGTCAAGATAGTAGATACAAACAAAGTGAAAAAGGGCCAAGAAGTGGTCAAGATAATAGATACAAACAAAGTGAAAAAGGGCCAAGAAATACTCAAGGTGATGTATACAAAGATGATAGTAAAAAAACAGGTACACGTATTGGCGGAAAGAGACAAGGCGTTAAAAATATGAAAAGTAACAAAGGTAAAAGTAAGCGTAGATAAATAAATAAATAAATAAATAAATAAATAAATAAATAAATAAATAAATACAACGAAATATATATATAGAAGTAAGTATATAAAATTAAGTATATATAAAAAAGCCATGGCATAATGCGATGGCTTTTTTGTGATAATAGAGATAATTATTTAAAGATGAGAGGGAATAAAAAATGAGACATTTACAATATGTAATAGAAAAAGAAGATGATAGTAAAACGATAGGAATGTATTTAAAAGAAAAAAGATATTCAAGAGCAGTGATAATTACGCTTAAGAAATACCCAGATGGTATTAAAAAAAATGGTGAATGGGCGAATGTAAATGAAAAATTAAAAGAAGGAGATGTAATAGACATACGTTTAGTAGAAGAAAAAATATCAGAGCAAATACAGGCAAGTGAAATTAAGATTGACATATTGTACGAAGACGAAGACATATTGGTAATTAACAAACCATATAATATGCCTATTCATCCATCAGTTAATCATCATACAAATACATTAGCAAATGCAGTGATGGGATATTATAAAAGCAAAGGCGAGGAAAAGGTTTTCCGGTGTATAAACCGATTAGATAGAGATACATCTGGGGTTACTATAGTTGCAAAAAATTTGTTAAGTGCAAGTATTTTAGCAAAAGATTTAATGTTACACGATATTCAAAGGACTTATATTGCAATAGTAGAAGGAGAGACACCGAACGAAGGAAAGATAACATTACCGATAGGGAGGCAAGAAGGAAGTATAATTGCAAGACAAGTTGACATAGAAAATGGACAAGAGGCGATAACACATTATAAAAGAATATTAAAAGGGGATATAAATGGAGAATCGTATTCGGTTATACAACTTAAATTAGAAACAGGGCGAACACATCAAATTAGAGTACATATGAAAGGTATTGGGCATCCATTATGGGGAGATTTTTTGTATAACCCAACAAATACAATAGTTTCAAGGCAAGCGCTGCATGCAAAAGAGATAGTATTTGTGCATCCGATTACAAAAAATAAAATGAGTATTAATGCACCAAATCCTAGCGATATAAAAAAATATATATAAAAATTAAAAAAAAGAGAAGAAAAATTATAGTTAGTGCATATATTGGAAAGGTATACAAAAAAAATAAAAAATTTTTCAAAAAAGAGACGCGAAAACATACTTTACTGCATATATTGAGAAGCATACAAAAAAATAAAAAAAATTTTTCAAAAAAGAGACGCAAAGACAGGCCGTAGTGCATATATTAAAAATGGATACAAAAAAGATAAAAATAAATAGTGTAAACTTATAGAAAAATTTTACTAACTTGAGTAAAGATTAATAGAAAAAAAGAAAAAGTGATAGATAGTTACAACAGTATAGTATGGATACGTTTTTTATAAAATATACATTTTAAAGTTGGGGAAAAAAACAGTTAAATACTTTATTTTAGTAAATTTTAATACAAGTAAATTTAAAAGGGGATTAAATAATGAACAAGGGTCATAAAAATAAGTACACAATAGTAGTAAATAATAAAGAATTAAATTTAGGTAACTTAGATGTAGTAACTAAAGATGATTATATCATGGTACCATTAGAAAAAGTTTTAGAGGCGATAGGGTTTAAAATAACAGAAATAGAAAAAAGAAAAGAAGGGGACACAATATTTATTAATGGTGGAGACTTCAACACAGATATAACAATAGGTCAAGATTGCTATTTCATGCCAATGGATATATTAGAGGATGAAAAAATTATAAAGGGACTGCCGCTGGGTAAAGAGCCAGAGATGATTAATGGACATATTTATGTACCGATAGAATTTTTCTATATGTGTAAGAATCTTGGCATAATAGATGATGTAATATACATTGCAAGTGTAGAGCATTTTGTTAAAGAAGAAGTAGCAGAAGAAAGTAATACAAAAGGGTCTATTGAAAATGTAAGAAGTATAAAAAAAGTTAAAAAAGTACTAGTAAATAATAAAGAAGTAGATTTTGGTAACTTAGACGTTATAGTGCATGAGGGTTACGTAATGGTGCCACTTGTAAACGTAGCGAAAGCACTAGGATTTGAATCAAAAGTAAATAAAAACGGAAAAGGAATAGTGATTGCAGATGAATTCATTCGATCATTTTTCGAAATAGGTAAAGATTTATACTTTTACACAAGTATTAGGGCGATAGGAATGACATCACCATGTAGCGTAGGAGCTGCTCCTATGATGGTAGATGAAAATATGTATGTGCCAATAAAATGTTTTTCTTTATTTGCTAAAGTTCAAGAGGGGGATGATGTAATAATGATTGAAAATATTAGACAAAATAATGAAACTAAAAAAGAGAGTGTTTGTAAAGAAAATAAATGCAACCGTGTTGATATGATAATGGTAAATGGTGGAATAGTTGATTTAGATGATTTAGAAATCGTTCACAGAAAAAACCATATTATGATTCCACTAAAAGAAGTTGCAGAAAAAATGGGCTTTACATTTACTATAGACAGAAGAAAAAAAGAAGCGACTATAGATAATGGAAATCAAAAATCGACAATCGTTGTTGGTAAAGATTTATACTACACTTACGCATCAGATAAAAATGAAAACTTAGAAGATGGTTGTTTTGTAGGAGGAGTTTCAAAACCTGAGAATTTTGGAGAAGCGCCAATGATGATTGCTTCAGATATATATGTACCATCAGAATTCTTTGAATTTTTTGGGAAGGTTACTGTAGACGGTAGTATTTTATATATTGAGCAAAATAGAAAAAAACATTCAAAAAAAGATTTATTAGATAATAATAATTTTGCAACGATGGAAGTTAAAAAAGATGAAGTTAAAAATGAAGAAGAAGAAAAGATAAATGTTAAAGAAGATGAATGGGATAGTGAAAATGAGGGGGGAATGTGTATGAAAGAATGTAAAATGAAATGTGGAAATTTATACACAACAGAAAACGACGAATACGAAACAGAAAAAATCATTAAAAAAATATATGTAGACAATAAAGAAGTTGAGTTAGGTAACTTAAAATTATATAGAGTTAAAAATCAACTAATGATTCCAATAAAAAAAGTTGGAAAAGAAATGGGTCTAGTGCTGAGATGGCAAGAAAAAGGTAAACGTGCCGTTATTGAAAATCGACTAATGAGCTATAATATTTCAGTTGATAGCCCATTAGCTTACAAAATCAGAAAAAATAGAATGGAAGATTTAATTATTTTAAAAGCAGAACCTAAGATGATTGATGGAAATCTTTACGTACCAGTAGATAGCTTGAAATTTTATAGTGAAGAAAATGTTATAGGTAATCATTTATATTTAGATGTATTTGAAAAAGGAACAGCAGTTGAGAAAATTGTTGTAAATAATGAAGAAGTAGTATTAAATAAATTAAAAATATTTAATAAAAATGACTGTACTATGGTACCATTAAAAGAAGTTGCAGAAGCAATGGGATTAAAAATGAAATGGGAAATAGAAGATAAACGAGTAAGTATTAAAGATGGCAAAATGAAAACAACGATTGAAGTTGGTAGAGATATGTACTTTGGGGTAAGTGTGACAGATATCGGAATGACAGCACCACTAATCGCAGGAGCAGAACCTGTTATAATTGAAAACAATCTGTATGTACCATCAAAAGTATTTGTATACTTTGCAAAAATGAAGTTTAGAGAAGATGTATTATATATAGAAACAGCTGAAGAAAAAAAATGCTGCCAAGAAACTAAAAAAGGGCATATTATTAAAGCAGTATATGTAGATAAGAAAAAAGTTAATATATCAGAGTCTAAAATAGTAACTAAAAACGGTTATACTATGCTACCATTAAAAGAAGTTGCTGAAGCAATGGGCTTTACAATGCAATGGAGAAAAGATGGCAAAGTAGCAATTATTAAAAATCACAAAATTAGATCTACTATAAGAGTTGGATTAGATTCTTATTTATATGCAAGTATTCATGAAATTGGAATATCGGCACCAATAAGTGCAGGTATTGCACCATGCATGATTGGAGATGAATTATATGTAGCAGCAGGATATTTCACATTATTTACAAATAATAAAATCAAAGACAATGTTCTTTATTTTGAAACAATAGATACAGATAGCAAACTTAATAAAATTGAAGAAAAAGAAGAAAAGAAAATTAAATTAAAAAATGCTTATAAAGTAGTTGTAGATAATAAAAAAGTTGAATTACCACACGGAGAAGTATGGATAAAAAATGGATATATTATGTTACCACTAGAAGAAGTTGCAACTGCTATGGGATTCAAAGTTAGATGGAGAAGAAATAATGCAAGTGTAGTTATTACAAGTGATAAAATTCAATCAAATATGGTAGTTGGCAAAGATGCATATTTCTATATAACTCTTGATAAAGTAGGAATGACATCACCTGTTAGCATAGGTGTAGAGCCTACATTAATAAATGGCAAATTATATGTACCATCAGAATACTTCAAATTATTTGCAGACCATAAAGTAGATGAAGATACTGTATATATATATTATGTAGAAAAAAATAAAGATAAATCACGAGAATTTGATGAAGATGAATACGAAGATGAAGATGAATACGAAGATGAAGATGAATACGAAGATGAAGATGAATACGAAGATGAATACGAAGACGAAGACGAAGATGAATACGAAGACGAAGACGAAGATGAAGACGAAGATGAAGACGAAGATGAAGACGAAGACGAAGACGAAGATGAAGATGAAGACGAAGACGAAGACGAAGATGAAGATGAAGACGAAGATGAAGATGAATACGAATACGAAGATAAGAACAAATTTAAAGTATGGAAGTGGAATAACGAAATTATTAAAAAAGTAGTAGTAGACAATAAAGAAGTTGATTTAGGGCCATTAAAGGTATTCAATCAAACAGGACATTTCATGTTGCCAGCAAAAAAAGTTGCAAAAGCAATGGGATATACAATGAAATGGGAAAAAGCTAGCCAAAGTGCAGAAATTACAAATGGACAAATCAAAGCTATTTTAGCAGTTGGTAAAGATATGTACTTCTATGTGAATTTCAATAAATTTGGTCTAAATGCACCAGAAAAATTAGGAGCACCACCGGTTATCGTTGGAAAAGAATTATATGTACCAGAAGATTTCTTTAAATTCTTTGCAAAAAAGAAAATAGAAAGGGATACATTATATTTCAAATGTTTTAAAATGGAAAAAGAAGGCAATGCAAAATTAGCTAATGCAAATAATAGTAATAAAAAAGAGTTAACCACTGTAAACGTTGAGGAAGAAAAACTAGAAAAAGAAAAAACTATTAAAAAAATAGTTATAGCTAATGAAGAAGTTGATTTAAATGGATTAGAAATACTAAATAAAAAAGGTTATGTAATGGTACCATTAAAAGAAGTTTCAGAAGCAATGGGATTCACACTAAGATGGAGAAGACCTAATGAAAGTGTAGTTATTTCAAATGACAAAATTCAATCTAATATGGTAGTTGGTAAAGATGCATACTTCTATATGAATCTTGAAGATGTAGGTATGACACCACCAATGAGCATGGGAGTGGCACCAGTTATGGTTGGTGAAGACTTATATGTACCAGTAGAATATTTCACTCTATTTTCAAAGAAAGATATTGAAGATGACACATTGTATTTAGAATACACAAAAATCAAAAAGGGTGCTATTAAAAAACCTGTGATTACAAGAGAAGAAAATACAAGAGCTGCGAATGAAAGATTAATCATTCCAAAATTAATTAAAGCACAGTTATTAAATAGAAAAAATGCAACTGAAGAGATGATTGGTCAAAAAGTAACAGTAGATGGCAAAACTGTTGACTTAGGTCACTTTAAAATAGTAAAACAAGAAGACCATATTATGTTACCATTAAAAGAAGTTGCAGAAGCAATGAAATTTAATATGAGATGGACTAAGGAAGATGAAATCGCAACTATTAAAAATGGAAATATTGAATCAACAGTAACAGTAGGGCAAGATATTTATTGTTTTGTAACTACTGCAGGGTTCGGTATGTCATCACCAATTAAAGCAGGTAAAGCACCATCTATAATTGATAGTCAGTTATATGTACCAGTAGAATTCTTCGAAATATTTGGTACTATTGAAGTGAAAGACAATGTAATTTGTATTAAAATGAACGATTGGCTTCGTGCAAAATAGTAAAATATAGTTATCAAAAAATAAAGGTCTCTATTATATAGAGACCTTTATTTTTTTTATAAATATATAAAAAATAGGAACATATAAAATTAATAAGCATAGTATATAGAGATAGATTTTATTTAATAAAGGAGCTATTATATATGATACACGTATTTATAGATGGAAAAGAAGTTGCAATGAAAATTAAAAAATCAAAAGAACAATTAATGTTACCAATAGAAGTAATGGCTAAAGATTTAAACTGGACTATTCAATGGGATAAAAAGAAAGAAATGGTAAATATTTTAAATGAAAAAATGAACGCCATTATAAAGGTTGGTATAGATATTTATATGTATACATGGAATAAAAATGTAGGTATGATGAATCCAGTAAAATTAGGTGTTGCACCACTAATATCTGAAGGAATGTTATATGTACCGAAAAAGTTTTTGGAATTATTATTACGAACAAACACAGAAGAAGATAAAATATATTTTGAAACTAAAAAAGAAAAAGAAAAAGAAAAAGAAAAAGAAAGAGAAGAAGAAAAAGAAGAAGAAAAAGAAGAGAAAGAAAAAGAAAGAGAAAAAGAAAGAGAAAAAGAAAAGAAAGAAAAAGAAAGAGAAAAAGAAAAAGAAGAGAAAGGAAAAGAAAAGGAAGAAGAAGAAGAAGAAGAAGATTATGATTATGATGATGATGATGAAGAGTAAAAATAAAAAAAATGAAGCATCTGAAATATTATTTCGGATGCTTCATTTTTTGAAGTAAATCATAAGAGTTCAAATCATTATGAACGTGAATACGCTTTAAGTTATCAAAACGAAAAAAACGAGTAGGTTTCGTAAGTTTTGTCATTTGAAAATCGATACCTAAAGAATTTAAACATAGCTTAGTTTTTAAATTATGTTTAAATTCAGGATAGGCAAAAACTTTGACATCACGTTTGCCTAAATTTTGTTCAATTAAAGCAAATGAAAGAAGTACCTCGCTATGAAGTTCAACATCAGATAAACTTTTCATATTTAAATGATTAGCAGAATGACTTTGTATATCTATTAATCCACTTTGTTCCATTTCAAGAGCTTGTTCCCAAGAAAAATGGTCAAATTTAGTTACTTTAGAAAGGTCACCGACATAGTTAGGTGTTACAAAAAAAGTAGCTTGGTTATTATATTTTTGTAGAAGAGGGTACATATGAGTATAGTTATTTAAATAACCATCATCAGATGTAATAAGTACAGGTTTTTCAGGAAGACTACCAATACCCATAGAAAAATCTTTTAAGTCTTTTAAAGAAATAGTTGTATAACCTTCGTTTTGTAACATTTGAAGATGTTCTTCAAAACGTTTAGTAGTAACAGAATTACTGCTATTTTCATAAGCCGAATCGTCATCAGATATATAATCAACTACGTGGTGATACATTAATATTGGAATGTATGGCACCTTGTTTTTAGAAATAGGAAAATAAGCTGCTTCGTAATTTGGCCTTACACGCATAGAGCGCTCCGCATAGCTAGCGTTTGTATCTAAGCTAACATATGTAGTGTATCGGTCTATAACGTTACTATCAGTATCAAATGTAATTAATTTGAGTGGTAATAGTGTATTTGGAAAACTGCTAGGGTCAAACAAAAAATCTAAGGAGTTGCCAACAGTTGCATAAAGTAGTTCATCATTTAATTTAACATGAATTTGATTAACGTTAGGGTCCTTAGAAGTATACATAAGACGTACTGGCTTTGAAAAAACAGTATAGTCTCGAATGTGGTCAATATCATAAATAGGTGTTATACCATCTTCGCTAAAATCAATAGGTGTAACGAATGTATTATTAGCGAATAAATGGATAAAATAAGGGGTAACAATAGTTAAACATAGCAGAGCTATTATAATTAAAAATGGAGGAATATAACGTTTATGTAATTGCATTGAGTATCACCTTTTTCTAGTTGATAAGAATTTGTCATTACAATAGCACAAATAGGTTGAAATAGCAATAAGTTGAAGCGGTTAGTCTAATGAAAAAGTTACAAAATATAATAATACTAAAAAATGAAAGAAGGATGATGAAAGTGAGAAAAAAATATATAAATAGTTTATTGGTTCTAGTACTAATATGTAGTGCGTTTTTTAGTTGTAATGCAGCTGAAAATATAAATACGCCAACAGAAATTATTATGTCAATAGGAATGGATGCAACAAAGATACAATCATTTAATTGGTATGCACCTAGGGACACTGAAGAAGGAATGGTAGAAGTAGTAGAGGGGAATAATTTTGACGAAAATATAGCAACTATATATAAAGCTAACAGTAATATAACAAATACAAGTATTGGTGATAAAAAATATTTTGAAATAACAATAGATAATCTAAAACCAAACACAACATATAGTTATAGAGTAGGAAGCAAAAAAGATAATAGCTGGAGTGATGTTGGACATTTTACAACTGAACCTGAAGATATAATGCCATATGATTTTTTGTTTATTACCGATTCTCAAAGCAATGAAAAAGAACAAAATGAAATAGTTGCAAATACTTTGGAGAAGGCATGTGAGATTTATCCAAGAGCAAAATTTATAATTCATGGTGGTGACCATGTAGAAATCGGATATGATGAAATGCAATGGCAGTGGTATTTAGATGCAGTACAAAAAACATTATTAAATATACCGTTAATGCCAACAGTGGGTAATCATGATAGTTTAAATAATGAAAATATAATAGGAATTGATAGATATAAAGAACATTTTAATTTGCCTAAAAATGGTTTAGAAGGAGAAATAGAATCTGTTTATTCATTTGATTATGGTGATGTGCATTTTAGTTGTTTAAACACAGGTAGTAAAAATATTGAAATAAACAAACAAATGGAGTGGCTAGAAAAAGATGTAAAACAGGCAAATAAAAAATGGAATATTGTTTATATGCACAAAGGTCCATATTTATCACAAAGAGAGCAAGTTGAAATAAAATCTGTTGTAGTGCCTGTTTTTGATAAATTAGACATTGATGTTGTATTACAAGGCCACGATCATAGTTATATGAGAACAAATCCATTGTATGCTGATAAAGAAGATAGTAAAGGTACAGTATACGTTATGGGAAATACAAGCGGGTATAAATTTTATGAAAGTGTTGAAAGAGAATATAATGAAGTTGCATTACAGCCGTATGAACCAATGTTTATAGGTGTAAATGTAACGCCAGTATCATTAATTTTTCAAGCATTTACATCAAATGGTATTCCGATAGATTATTTTGAAGTTACAAAATAAAATGAAAATCAGTTAAAAAAAGAGTATAATCTAAAGTATAAAAATTAACTGGAGGATACTGAAATGAAACAATTTGATGCAGTTAAAGTGACAGATGAACTGATTACATGGATTAGAAATTACTTTAAAGAAAATGGCGAAGGATGCTGCGCTGTTGTAGGTATTAGTGGCGGTAAAGATAGCTCAGTTGTTGCAGCTTTATGTGCAAAAGCACTAGGAACTTCGCGCGTAGTAGGTGTTTTGATGCCAAGTGGTGAACAACCAGATATAGACTGTAGTCATATGCTATGTAACCATTTAGGAATTAAAAGTGTTGTTATTAATATCGGGGAAACAGAACGTGCAGCAAAAGAAGCGTTGCTAGGTGCAGCTAAACAGTTTGGACTTGAACAACTAACATCTGTAACGATGATTAATACACCAGCAAGAATCAGAATGACTACAGTATACGGCGTAGCAGGTTTGTTAAATGGGCGTGTGGCAAATACGTGCAATTTATCAGAAGATTGGGTGGGATATGCAACTAAGTTTGGAGATGGTGCAGGAGATTTTTCGCCATTAGCGCAATTAACAGTTACAGAAGTAAAAGCAATCGGACGAGTACTTGGATTGCCTAATGAGTTAGTTGATAAAGTTCCAATTGATGGGCTATGCGGAAAAACAGATGAAGAAAATCTAGGATTTAGTTATGATACGCTAGATAAATATATTCGTGAAGGTATTTGCGAAGATGTAAAAATCAAAGAAAAAATAGATCGTATGCAAAAAAACAACATGCATAAACTATTACCTATGCCACATTTTAAATAGGAAACATATTTTTTTAGGTTTATTTAAGTTTCATCATTTATAGTTAGAACAATTACTATAAATGATGAAAGAGAGTAAATATATGAAAAAAAATAAAACTATTATAATGGGAGTTTTGTGTATAGTAGCGTTATCGGGGTGCCAAACAAACACTATACAAGACACTAACATTCCCGTAATTAATGAAGAACATAGTGAAGAATATAATGAAGAGCAGATGCAAAATGTTGAGAATATAATAGGATATGAAAATAAGTTGTTTGATCAAAGCAGAGTACATAGTATAGATATTACTATTGCAAATGAAGATTGGAATGAGCTTATAAAACAGCCTATACTCAAAACAAAATATGATGTTGATATAAATATAGATGGAGAGATATTTGAAAATGTATCATTTGCAACAAAAGGCAACTCTTCATTGATGCAAGTATCAAGTTCGGAATCAGATAGATATAGCTACAAAATTAATTTTGGAAAATTTAATACTGGACAAACATATTACGGATTAGATAAATTAAATTTACAAAACATATACTCAGATACAACATATATGAAAGATTATATGGCATATGAAATTATGAAAGAAGCGGGTGTGTGTGCGCCATTAACAAGCTATGTTTCACTGAAAATAAACGGCGAGTTGTGGGGACTATATTTAGCTGTTGAAGATATTGATGAAGCATATTTAAAGCGTAATTATGGTGAAAATTATGGACAGTTTTATAAACCAGAGACAGCTGCACTTGAAAACAATATGAAATTCGAAGGAATGGAAAAACCAGAAGGAATGAAAGCACCAGGAGGAATGGGTGTTATAGCGCAAGGAGCGGATCTTGTATATATAGATGATAAAATAGAGAGTTATATTGATATTTTTAATAATGCGCAAACAAACCCTGAAGAGGAAGACAAACACAGACTTATTCAGTCGCTGAAACAATTAGGCAGTGGTGAGAATATAGAAGAAGTAGTAGATATTAGTGCGGTACTAAAATATTTTGTCGCACACAATTTCATTATAAACTACGATAGTTATACAGGAAGTATGTTGCACAACTACGGGTTATATGAAAAAGACGGAGTATTATCTATGCATCCGTGGGATTATAATTTTGGATTTGGAGCATTTGGTGTAAATGGTGATGTGACAAATATGATAAATACGCCTATTGATACGCCGTTGCAATCGGCTACAAATGAAACACGTCCTATGTGGGGGAAACTCATTGAAAACAAAATTTATTACGAAGAATATCATAAATATTTTGATGAGCTAATTACTAACTATTTCGAATTAGGCAAATTTGAAGAAGAAGTAGAGCGTGTATCACAAATGATACGTGAATATGTAGAAGAAGACCCAACTGCATGGTATAGCGTTGAAGAATTTGATAAGGCAGTAGATGCGTTGAAACTGTTTGGAAAATTAAGAGCAGCAAGTGTTAGAGGGCAATTAAATAATGAAATCCCATCAACTACTGAAGGTCAAAGAAAAGAAGGTGTCAAACTTATTGATGCAAGTGAATTAGATATTAATACAATGGGCACTCAAAAACATGGAAATAGAAAAACTTCAAAATAAGATGTAAAAAAAAGTTTAATATAAAAGCAGCGACCTCAGAAGAAGTCGCTGCTTTTTGTAGTAGTATAAATACATTTAAAATGTATCTAAAGTTTTAGAGATATCCGATTTCATAATATATAGTTTATTGTACGAACGTTTAAATAGTATAAAAGTGAAAATCAAAGTAATTATTTCACTAAATGCAATAGAAAGCCAAATTCCTGAATCGCCTATAAACATAGGAAGAATAAAAATTCCTACAGTGATAAACAAAATACCTCGCATAAATGAAATTAGTGCAGAAGTTTTTGCATCTTCAAGTGCAGTAAAATAAGATGCACCTAAAATATTAATACCATTAAAAAGAAAAGCAAAAGAATAAAGCTGAGTTGCCTGTACGGTCATATCGATTAATATCGTGTCACCAGGAGCAAACAAATTAATCATAGGGCGACTAAACACCCAAAGAAGTAATGTGCATAATACTCCAAGTAGTGCCATGATTTTTATACCAAGTTTATTTATACTAATAACACGGTCTGTATTTTGCGCACCATAGTTAAAACTGATAAGAGGTGCAATACCGGTTGAAATACCCAAAAATACAGCGATAATTAATGATGTTACATAAGAAATGATTGAAAAAGCAGATACGCCCATTTCTCCCATACGGCTAAGAAGTACCATATTAAACAAGTAAGTTGAATAAGCGACAGCTACTTCTGTTAGTGCTTCTGAAGAACCGTTATAAAAAAACTTACCTATTTTTTTGAAATCAACTATACACTTCGAGAAGCGTAAAATACAAGATTTTTTCAAATAAGGAAAAAATCCTAGGAAAAATGAAAGTCCAAAAGCTACACCAGAAGCTAACGCAGCCCCTTCTACGCCCATTCCCCATTTAACAACCATAAAATAGTCAAAAACTATGTTGAAAATAGAACCTGTAATCGTACAAATCATAGAGTAACCTGGACGACCCATTACACGTATACCACTAGAAAGTAGTCCGCTAGTTGTAAATATTGGAGTGAAAAAACAAAGAGTTCCAAGATAGCGAGTTACTAGAGGTAATAGTTCAGGTGTTGCTCCTAAAGCTTTTGAAATAGGAGTTAAAAAAGTAAGCGTTAATATCGATACAGTAGTCGATAAAATTAAAAGAGTGTAAAATGCAAGACTAAACGTTTTACGAGCTTTTTCGGGTTCGCCTTGGCCAAGTTCAATAGCAACAATTGTAGTAGCACCAGCAGATAGCATAATACTAATAGCCATAGCGATACTAAAAAATGGCAATGCAATATTAATAGCAGCTAACGCTTGCCCACCAACGGTTTGACCGACGAATATACCATCAATTACGATATAAACTGAAAAAAACAACATACCTATAACACTAGGTATAGCATATTTTAGAAAAAGTTTTCCGATACGTTCTGTACCGAGTTCTTGAGTGTGATCCATTGCTAAAAATTCCTTTCTATATATAATAAAGTAAATAAATATAAGTCAATTAATTAATCTATGACTTAGAATAAACCTTGGAGCAACTCCAAGGTCAATAGTTATTTACAGAAATATATAATTAGTAACTAATCTATAGAAATGAATAAGTTAATAGTTATTTACAGGAATCCATAATTCGTAATATTCATAAGGAGAGTTATCTATATGTTCAAATGCAATAGTAGAAGCTAAAATTGTGCCAGATAGAGTTAGGTGATGAGTGGATAAATATTTTTCAAGTTTAGGAAGATAGTTTTTTGTAGTTTGCTCATAAGAAGACTGCTCCTGTGTTTGAATAACAGTATGAATACACTTTTGAGGAGGGATATAGTTATATGATGATAAAGAATTAAGTGTTGTTAAATCGTTTACAATACCACTTATACAAAATACTAAAGGTACTTTAAAAGTAGCATTTAATAAATCATTATGATTAATAAGTATAGCAGGTGTAGGTGCACTAATGAATGGATTAGACTCCATTTCAGCGAGTTTATCAGCATATCCTTCATCCCATTCAGTTTTAAGAGAATGATAAATTAGTGGAGGATTATAAGTAACTTCAGCATGACCTAGCATACGATGAACTGTTTCAATATGTGTTTTTAAAGTATTAAGTTTTTCGCGAAGCAAAGAAAAATGGTTGATTTTTTTTTCAATAAGAGATAGTTGTTGGTCGATTAAAATATTAAAATCCTCCAAACGATTATTAGTCATAAGAGATTGAATAGTATCTAACGGTAAGTCTAAATCTCTAAATGTTAAAACGTAAGAAAGTGCAAAAAGGTCTTCTAATGTATAGTAACGATACCCCGTATAATGGTCTTTTTTTGGAGAAACGATACCTCGTTTATCATAATAGCGCAGCGTATCAGAAGATACATTCATCATACGAGCTACTTGTCCGATTAAGTAATGTTCTTTCATAAATCCTCCATATTTCAAAAAAAAAGGTTATACAACAATAGTACCTCAAATTTCAAGTTGTATACATTAATTTTAAAAAAATAATAGAAATAAAGACTAGAAAATATAAATATGATAAACTGTAGATAAAAATGAAAAAGATATACTAGAGTACATACTAGAGTACATACTAAAGAAAAGGAGAATGAAAAATGTTATACCGTATAAAACAATTTTGGTGGGCGATGACTGCTGTCATGACAGATGAAGATAAGGAATTTGTAAAAAAATATTTAGATGAAGACGAAGTAAACATTTTTTATGAGTTGCAAGTATATGAACAAGTACATTCAGTAAAAGTAGCAAAAGAAATGGAGAGACAAAGCGCAGAAGAAGATAGAGTAGAATGGACTAGAGTGGGGCTGTTACATGACATAGGAAAGACGCTATATCCAATAGGACCTATTCGAAAAAGTATAGTAGTTATGTGGAATCGTATATTTCCATATTATGACCCAACAAGAAGTTGTTTAAAGATGTTTAGATGCTACTATTACCACTGCATGTATGGACAAGTAATATTGATGACGACTAAAGAATATCCAAAATCATTTTTGTTAGCAATTAGGCATCATCATGGAGAAGGTGGATTTTATAGTGAAATGTTAGATGCATTAAAAAAAGCAGATGAATTGTTTTAAGATAAAAAATATAGGAAAATAATATTTTTTTACAGTTTTCAAGGATATTTTATGCTAATAAATCACATAATTTTAGTAAGTATCAATATATAGATAAGAGATTGCGAAATGATTAAAAATCATAACGGGTCTTGAAAGGTTGGCTTGAAATGCAAGAAATAATAGATAAACAAAAAGTGATTGAACAGGAACTACGCAGACGTTGTGACGAAGGGAATTATACGTTAGAAAACCCAATGATAGTTGTAAATCCATTTGGAAATACACCATTGTCAGCGATAATGTACTTCACAAGCAATGTTATAGGTATGTTAAATGTAGATGTAGAAGGAATTTGTGGTCAAATTTCGGTAGTAGAAGGATTGAATCAAGTAGTAGTTGCCGGATTAAAAGCAAACAAAAAAAATCGTGTAAAGTATAACATATGTACAAATGGACAAGATGTGCAACGCTATGAACAGTGGATTATGACGGAGCAATTACCTAAAGAGTATCCTAAAATAACATTTACTGTTATTCAAAAAGATAAAATATCAGACGGACTAATTGCACTAACGTTAGGACGCTCAGAAGGTGTAAAAACTACAATGACGCTATATACACTGCTAGACAATGAGGGCATTGTTAGATGGCTATATACAGGGACAGCGGTGCATGTGTTTAGACAACTAAGCAGCGGAAATTTGTTAGTAGATGCACCAAAATCAAGTGGTATTTGCGGAGCATATACGTCGGCAGGTCTTATAGAAATGGATTTGGTAGGGAGAATTATTAAATTTTATCCAGTAATATACGGAATGCATCATGATGCATATGAATTGCCAAATGGAAATATTTTAACAATTACACAAAGAGAAAATACGAAACAAGATATAATAGCGGAGATTGATAGAAAAGAAGCAAAAATTATTAAGGAATGGGATTTTAGTAAAATCTTAGACCCAAATAGACAAACAGTTATAGATAAAATATCAGTAAATCATCCGTTAGATTGGCTTCATATGAATGCAGTTGTGTATGATGAAGTAGATGATGCACTTATAATAACTGCGCGTAATCAAAGCTGTTGTGTAAAAATTAATAAACAAACATCAGAAATCATATGGATTATAGCACCTAAAGAAGAGTGGAATGATAGGTTAGATAAATATGTGCTAACCCCAGAAAACAAAGAAGATGTATGTTGGGCACCCCATGCACCAGTAATAGTAAATCGTGATGAGGTTATGTTGTTTGATAATGGTAATTTCAGAAGCTACAATATAGAACTTGCAAAACATGCATTTGAAAATTATAGCCGTGCGATTAGTTATAAGATTGATATAGATAAAAAAACATATAAAGCTACATGGCAATACGGAAAAGAACGTGGTAATGCACTTTATTGTCCGTATCTCGGAAGTGTAGATAATCTAAATAATAAAAATAGTTTAGTGTGTTTTGGGGGTATAACAAAAGATATTTTTGGTGGACCAATAGATGATATGAAAAGTGATAGAATGAAAAATGAAATTACAATTATTGAAGCTACAAATAATTATCCATCAGAAGTAGTGCTAGAAATTAAAATTAAAGATAAAAATATTTGTACGAATGAAGGATACAAATGTTATCGTGCAAGTAAGATTAATTTATATAAATAAAACATATAAGAATTAGATTACACAAATTACAAAAGAAAATGGAGAATGAAATAATGAAAAAAAAGATTCAAATTTTAGGCTTAGGAATTATAATGACAGTATTAAGTATGGGGTGTAGCAGTCAAAATACAGGTGTAACACCAGATATAGTGCCACCAGTTGTAGAACAAGGTATAGAAGATATAATAGATGAGTTAGACGATTTTCATGAGGATAAAATGGAAACAAAAATCCGACTAGGAGTTATGTCAGCTGTTGATGCAGCACCATTTTATTATGCAGAGGAAGAAGGATATTTTGATGCGTTAGGGTTAGATGTTGAAATTGAAACATTTACAAATGGTGCAACAAAACAAAGTTCAATTCAAGCAGGAGAGCTTGATGCGTCAATGGTTAGTTTAGTTCAATTTTTAAACAACAAGAAAAATGGATTAGAATGTAGAATAACAACAACTACAGATGGATTGTTTCCAGTGCTTTTAGCGCCAAACTTTGTTGAAAAAAAGCAAGTTAAAGTAGGTCTTATGGAGCTTAGTGTTATTAATTATTTAGCAGACCAATATTTAACAGAGTATGATATGGAGAAAGTTTATATAAATGAAATGCCAATACGTCTTCAAATGCTTATGGCAAATGAGATTGATATGGCAATACTTCCAGAGCCGTTAGCATCACAAGCACAACTGAAAGGTTTAATGAAGAAAACTTATGGTGAGCCAAGTGATTACACACCAAATGTAATTATATTTACAGAAGAATTTATTGACCAAAATCCAAGTGCAGTAGTTGCATTTCATCAAGCGTATAGTAAAGCTGCAAAATATTTGAATGAAAATCCAAGAGAAGCAACAGAAATTTTAATAGATGAGTTAGACCTAGAAAAAGAAATAGCTCCATATATGGATTTACCACATTTTCATGGAACAAGATTACCATCAAAGCAATTTGTAGAAGATGTAAGAGTATGGACTGAAAAACTTCAAGGAGAGACTATAGATTTAGAATACAATGATATTGTTTCAAATGTAGAGGTGCAGTAATGTTATCAGTTAGTGGGCTATCAAAAGCTTACGATGGTAATACAGTGTTAGAAAATGTAAGTTTTAGAGTACCAACCAATGATACATTAGTTATTATAGGTGCATCGGGATGTGGAAAAAGTACATTGCTAAAATGCATTGCAAATATAGTGAAGTATGAACATGGTACAATTACATTTAATGAAAATGATATAAAACAAATGAAAAACGATTTAGGATATTGTTTACAAGACCAAAATTTATTGCCATGGTTAACAGTTAGAGATAACTTGAGTTTAGGTTTAGTGGCAAGAAAAAAATCTAAAGCAGAGATTAAAAGTGTTATAGAAACATTAGCAAACGAGTTAGGGATTGAACATCTTTTGAATCAATATCCAAAAACATTGAGTGGAGGAGAAAAGCAGCGTGTAGCCATAGGGGCTATACTTGCTTTTCGGCCATCACTATTACTACTTGATGAACCGTCAGGAGCACTAGATGCTATGACAAAAGAAAAGTTTCAAGATTGGCTAAAAACACTGCAAAAGCAATACAATGTGACGACTATCGTTGTAACACATAGCATAGAAGAAGCGGTGTATTTAGGTAATCAAATAATGGTTATGGAAAAAGGCGGAAAATATCAAAACTATGATGTAGAAGGAAACAAAAGTCCAAAGTGGCGTAAAGATATTCAATTTTTTGAGCAGTGCAAAATAGTGAGAAGGATGTTAGAAACAGGTGAACAATATGAAATATACGAAGCAGAGGGACGATAAAATATGTAAATACCACTCACTATATGCATATGTTTTACTACTAATAATATGGCAAATTAGTCATTGGTACTTTCAATCATTTGTTGTACCAAGTCCTTGGAAAGTAATAGAAGAGACTATAACACATATGCCACGTCTACTAAATCATTTAGGAGCTAGTAGTTGGAGGATTTTATTAGGGCTTACTTTAACTCTAGTAGTTGGCGTAGTAGGAGGAATTGCAATAGGGTGGTCTGATAGGGCGGATAGATTGATAACGCCTATAATATATTTACTATACCCTGTGCCACGTATAGCGTTTTTACCTGTTTTTATGATTTTGTTTGGACTTGGGGACACATCAAAAGTAATTTTAATTTTTGCAATAAGTGTATTTCACATACTAATTAATATTAGAGGTACGATTAAACAACTGCCAGATAATTTAAAGATGACTGTCCAATTAATAGGGTTATCACAGTGGCAACAAATAAGATATATGGTTATCCCATCTATTATTCCAACTATTATGACATCACTAAAAATAGTAGTAGGCTCAAGTATAGCAGCTTTGTTTTTTGCAGAAAATTACGCAACAAAAAAAGGGATAGGATATTTCATAATGAACGCATGGATTAAAGCAGATTACGTTGAAATGTATAGCGGAATTATAGTTATAGGAATATTTGGACTTATATTATTTACGATTATTGATAAAACCAAGCATATTTTATGTAAATGGGAATAATACTATAAATATAAAAAACATAAAAGGAAATACTAATATATATAAAGGCAATATTAATATATACAAAGGTAATATTAATAGCTAACAAGACAATATTAATATATACAAAGGTAATATTAATAGCTAACAAGACAACATTAATAGGTACAAAGGTAACACTAATATTTATAAAATAAAATATTAACAGACATCAAGAGGGACATAACAAGGAGGTTTTAATATTGAAATGTGTGATTCGAACAAGTATATTATGCATTATGATTATTTTATCAACTGTTGGATGTATGAAAAATCAGGAAATGGAATTGATACCGGAACTGACACCTATACCTATACCGGATACGATAATTACGACCGAAAATGGTATTGATCAAATAAAAACAACAAAACTAAAAATAGGAGTTCCGCCGACAGTAGACTCAGTTCCTTTGTATTTAGCAGAGGAGAATGGTTATTTTAAAGAGCAGGGACTAGATGTTAGTATCGAGACACATATGTATACATCAACTAATAAAGACCCGTTTAAGTTGACAGATGAAAATGTTGCAATTATGAGTATTATGGGGTATTTAGATTATAAAGAAAAGGGATTAAATGCACAAATTATAACTCTAACAGACGGGATATTTCCGCTTATATATAAAAATGATTTAGATATGGACAAACCTATTCGTATGGCACTTGTTGAAAAAGGAATTAGTAACTATTTAGCAGACTATTATTTAAAAGATAAGACGATAGAAAAAATATTTATTAGTGATGAAGTATTAGCAATTCAAATGCTAGAAATGGGAGAGATAGATGCAGCTTTTGTTCCAGAGCCATTAGCGGCTATTGCACAAACAAAAGGATTTAAAAAGCATATTATAGAACCAGAAAACAGTGTTATTCCAAACGTTATAGTTATAGAACAAGACGTTTTATTTGAAGAAGAAAAACTGCTAGGGGCGCTTGTAAATGCTTACAACAAAGCAGTAAATGAAATTAACAGATTACCTGAAGTTGGTAAAGCAATTCTTGTGAAAAAACTTAACTTAGATACAGATATTAGTGAATTAATAGTACTGCCGACATACAGTGAAATGCGTATGCCGACAGAAACATTTATATTGGAAATTGCAAAATGGTTAAGTGCTGGTAGTGAAAAATAAATTAAGAAAGTTTTCTTCTTTTTATAGAAGTTTTGATTGTTTTTTCTATAGCAACTAAATCTTGATTGTTTTTTGGATCAACAAACATACAAGTATAACCTTTTGCACCAGCTCTAGCTGTACGACCGATACGGTGAATATAACATTCAGGAGATTCAGGAATATCATAATTATAAATATAATCAACACCGGTGACATCAATACCACGAGCAGCTACGTCTGTTGCTATTAAGTATTGAATGTCACCATTTTTGAATGATTTCATAAGTTTTTCACGTTTTGATTGAAGAATATCGCTATGAAGTTTGATACAGTTATATCCATCTTTTTTCATTGCATCATATAAAACATCAACGCGGCGTTTTGTGCGGCAAAAAATAATAGCCATAAAAGGATTATCTTCTTCCAAAACTTTAAAAAGACTATCTTGTTTGTGACGGTCTGTAGTTTCAACTACTTCTTGTTTAATCGTTTCAAGAGTTACAGTTTTTTCTTTAACTTGGACAACTTCAGGGTCTTTCATATAACGATATGCAAGTTTTTTTACAGATGAATCCATCGTAGCTGAAAAGCAAAGAGTTTGAACAGTACTTGGTATGTTTGATAAGATATTTTCAATATCATCTTTAAAGCCCATCAAAAGCATTTGGTCGGCTTCATCTATTACAAATGTACGAAGTCTAGATAACTCAAGTGTGCCAGCACCAAGATGGTCTTGTAAACGACCAGGAGTAGCTATTATTAGTTGAATACTACCATTAAGTTTTTTTACTTGCTGAGAAGTATCACGACCACCATATATAGGAAGAAGGTTAAAAGGCTTAGATTTTGAAAGCTTTTTGGCTTCTTCAGTAATTTGAATTGCAAGTTCACGAGTTGGTGACAAAATAAGAGCTTGCACATAAGGTTTAGATGGGTCTATTTTTTCTATAATAGGTAATAAAAAAGCAAGAGTTTTTCCAGTACCTGTTTGCGCTTCACCTATAACATCACGCTTTGCAAGAATAAGAGGAATAGTACGTTGCTGAATAGGCGTTGGTTTTGAAATACCTTGCTTTGCAAGAGAATTTACTAAATGGTCAGTAAGACCTAAAGAATTGAACGTTGTTGAAGTCATAAAATTACCTTTCTGAAATCGAAATAATAAAATAAATAAAGTAGATAAATACCAAGAGGTATTAATACTACCAATGTAGTAAGTATAATCAATAATTATATAATAAGATAGGACAAAAGTAAAAAAAGAAAATACAAGCAAAAAAACAATCTAAATATCTCCACGCAAAAAAGTGCAAAGAAGTACTTAGATTGTTTATAAAACATATTAAAAGCACCTAAATATAAAATAGGTATTATATTTAGGTGCTAAATTTTAGATATTACATTTTAAAAGAAGATTTCAAAGGTACGATACGGTTAAATACAAGGTTATTGTCAGTAGTATACTTTGAATCTACATTAAAGAAACCGTTACGAACAAATTGGAATGCATCTAGAGGTTTAACATTTGCCATAGCTACAGGCTCTACAAACCCCTTTAACAAAGTAACAGAGTTTGGATTAATTTGCTCTAGAAAATGTTTGCCTTCATTTTCAGGAAGATTATCTAATAAAAGAGGTTCAAACAATCTAAACTCAGCAGAAATAGCAGTTGATGCTTCAACCCAGTGAATAGTAGCTTTTACTTTACGAGCTGTAAAGCCAGAACCGCTTTTTGTTTCAGGGTCATAAGTACAGTGAATTTCTGTTATGTTACCAGCGTCATCTTTTATTACGTCTGTACATTTAATAAAGTAAGCGCCTTTTAGACGAACTTCATTACCAGGGAACAAACGGAAGTATTTAGGAGCTGGTACTTCCATAAAATCTTCTTGTTCAATATAAATTTCTCTAGCAAAAGGAACCATGCGAGAGCCTTTTTCTTTATCTTTTGCATTGTTTTCAATCTCAACTAATTCAGTTTCGCCTTCAGGATAGTTAGTAATAACTACTTTTAGAGGACGAGTAACTGCCATAGCAAGAGGTGCTTTTGGTTGTAAATCTTCACGAAGGAAGTAATCAAGCATTTGACTATCTACAGTTGATTCAGCTTTTGAAACGCCAATCTCACGGCAGAAATTACGTATAGACTCAGCTGTATACCCGCGGCGTCTAAGACCTGCAATAGTAGGCATACGAGGGTCATCCCACCCATCAACAAATGCTTCATCAACAAGTTGTTTTAGTTTACGCTTACTCATAACTGTATTTGTCATATTTAGACGTGCAAATTCAATTTGACGAGGAGTTGATTCCATCTCACACTCACGAATAACCCATTCGTATAATGGTCTATGGTCTTCAAATTCTAATGTGCAGATTGAATGAGTAATATGTTCGATTGCATCTTCTATAGGATGTGCAAAATCATACATAGGATAAATGCACCACTTATCGCCTGTATGTTGGTGTGATACGTGAGCGATACGATATAAAATAGGGTCACGAAAATTTATATTAGGTGATGCCATATCAATTTTTGCACGTAAAACTTTTGAACCATCTTCAAACTCGCCGTTTTTCATACGTTCTAGAAGGTCTAGGTTTTCCTGAGCTGAGCGATTACGGAAAGGACTTTCTTTGCCAGGAGCAGTTAAAGTTCCGCGGTAAGTACGCATTTCATCAGGAGTTAAATCACAAACGTATGCCAAACCTTTGTTTATAAGAAGTTGAGCTTTTTCGTACATTATTTCAAAATAGTCTGATGCAAGAAATAGGTTGTCCCATTCAAAACCAAGCCATTTAACATCTTCTTGTATAGATGCTACATATTCAGCGTCTTCTTTTACAGGGTTTGTATCATCAAAACGTAAGTATGTTTTTCCTTTAAATTCGTCGCCAAGTCCAAAATTCAAACAAATTGACTTTGCATGTCCAATGTGTAAATAACCATTTGGCTCTGGAGGGAAACGTGTAATAATTTGGTTATGTTTACCGCTTTCAAGATCATCTATAATAATATTTTTAATAAAATTTGATGTACTAACTTCATTTGTCATGATTTTACCTCACTCTATAAGAAACTTTTATTTTAAGATTTTATACTTATTCTAATCGAATAACAAAAAAAAATAAAGGGAAAAGCCCCTTTATTTTTTTTATTACTATAAATATTCACTAAACAGTTTTATTACGACATTGTTTACAAACTTTTACACGATTTCCATTTACGCTAGTTTCCCATAGTAATTTTCTACGAGCTTTAGAGCAAGCTGGGCAAGTACCGCGCCAGTTACCAGCTTTTTTTATTACGTGACCTCTTTTGTTTTTTGCCATTATTATTTCCTCCTAAAATTAGTTATATAACAATATATTCACTAGGGGACAAGTTTATGACAGGTAAATTTTAGAAAATTATCCAAACAATGACTTACATAAAAAAACTGCAATTGTACAATAATAAGAATGTAAACAAGAATATAAATAAGAACGTAAAAAACAAATGATTTTCAAGGAGGATTTGAGATGAAAATGAATACTTATATGAAGACAGTAAAGCGTGAAGTAAAATCTATTGCTAAAAAGGTAAAAAAACAAATTAAAAAATCCTTATAAAAATTTTAAGAAATAAACAAGTGCTAAAAATAGCCTCTATAGAGTAGATACAGAAAAGTGTCTATACTATAGGGCTATTTTTGTGTATAAAGAAAGATTGAAAAAAGTATGTGGGTTCTATATAATGGAAAATAATAGAAATGCTTTTTTTAATAGAAGGGAAAAGAAAAATGAATTTAAAGAAACAAATTATTTGGACAAGTTTATGTATTATTATGATTTTTGGATGGGGAAATGTAGAGGCGATGGAAAAAGTTATAATTCCAAATGTGCCAATAATTAGTCAAAAACCTAAGCTGCCAACAGGATGTGAAGCTACTGCATTAACTATGATATTACAGTATTATGGAGTGAATATAACAAAAGAGCAAGTGGCAAAAGATATGCCTAAAGCGCCTAGACCAAAAATGGTTAATGGAAAATTAACGGGTGAAAGTCCAAATAATGCATTTATAGGAGATCCTTTTGCAAAGAATGGATTTGGAGTGTTTTCACCAGTTATTTATAAAATGGTAGAGAAATACTTGCCTGAAAGAGCAGAGGATTTAGGTGGAGGCGATTTTTCAAAAGTGTATAGAGCATTAGATGAAGGTAGGCCGGTTATGTTGTGGGTAACTATTGGTATGAAACCATCTAGAGTAAATTCATCGTGGACAACCTCAAGAGGAGAAAAGGTTGTGTGGAAAACACCAGAACATGCAGTTGTGGCAGTAGGTTATGATAAATCTTACATATATATAAATGATCCATATACAGGAACACAGAGCAAGTTTAGCAAAGATATAGTAGAAAAACGTTGGGTAGAGATGGGCAAACAAGCAATTGCAATTAAAGCTGCAAAAGAGACGAAGATAGAGCCTATTACAGAAGTAGGTAATGCAATTATAGATGGTATTACATATAAAAATATGATTTCAAGAGGATATGAAAATGATGAATTAAAAGAATGGATTCCAGTGAGAATGTTGAATGGAGTACATGAAGGAACTAGTGTTGATTATAATCCTCAAAGTAGTCAAGTAAACTTAAGGATTAAAAAAACATATTTAATTCCAGAAGATGTAGAAACAACTAATCCAGAGGATGTAGAAGCAACTAATCCAGAAGATGTAGAAATAACTAATCCAGAGGATGTAGAAGCAACTAATCCAGAAGATGTAGAAGCAACTAATCCAGAGGATGTAGAAGCAACTAATCCAGAGGATGTAGAAGCAACTAATCCACAAGATGTAGAAGCAACTAATCCAAAGGATTCAGAAGAAGAGCCTTCCAAAAATATTATGGGTGAATTTTATGCTCATATAGTAATGGAAAAAGGTGGCAGGAAAGTAGTTACTGTGGATGAAACAGGTAACAGTATTACACTTGAATATATTAACGTAAATGGAGTTACATACGTTTCAAAACAATGGGTAGAGCAATTCTATAATTTTAAGATTGAGAGTGTTTATGAAGTCCAATAAATGTACTAAAAAAACCTACTATAGATAGTATTAAGAAAATAGAAAAAGCAATACGGAAGCTATGGTCATCATATATGCGAATGCCTAAAGCGGAGTTACCACTCCATGTAAAATCAAGCATTTTGCCAATAAATATAGCGATGACCCCGCTTCCTAAAAATTCACCGCAATTAATAACACTACTAGCAAGTCCACTATTTTCAATACCGACATATTGGTATATATCTGTAAAAGTCAAAATGTGTGACATAGCTACAAACCCTAAAATAAAAAATAAAATAATCAGTATGCCAAGAGGTGGTTTACCTTTTGCAATGAATAAAATATATGTCCATACAAAAATACCAATCACACAAGCAATACGAGGGTACATGTAAAAGCGATTATCAAATAAACGTGCAATAGGGTGAATAAATAAAGAACCAATAACTAACCCATAAATAATAAAAGCTATATAAAAAGAAGCTTCAGTAGAGGATAGTCCATAAGTTACTTCTAAAAAATTAATACCCCAAAGTCCTGTTAACGTCGTCGTAGCGCCGACTGTGCAGAACATAATCAAAAAATTACGCCAAGTCTGAGGAAGAAAAAGGACTTGGCGTAAACTTTTTCTAAGGCAAGGACGTATAGAAGTTGTTGCATTAGGAGCAGAAAAACCAAGTAAAGCCGGAGATTCTTTGATAAATATCAAAATTACTAATGCAATTACTATACATAAAATACCCATAAGTACCATAGCTGGACGCCAACCTATACCTAGTGATAATAAAGCTAGAGGAAACGTTGCAAATACGCCGCCTATATTTCCAATAAAACTAAGCAGACTAGATGCTTTTGTAAAATCATCAGCATTAAACCAAACATGCTGAGCTTTCAAAATAGAAATAAAAATTACAGACGTTCCAAGACCGATAAAAAAACGACCGATAGACGCTGCAAAAAAATGCGAACTAAAACCAAATACAATTGACCCAAGCCCTGTTAAAGCAATGCCATACAGGCTTATTTTTTTATAGCCAAACCTATCAAGAAGAATACCTGCAGGAATTTGCATAAAAGCATATGTATAAAAAGTTATAGAAGCAAGGGTACTAAGACCAGATGCAGTTAAATCAAGGGCGATTGTTACATCGTTTGCAATCGCCCCAAGTGCACTTCGGTGAAATAGCGCCATCAAAAAAGCAGCAGCTAATATCGCCCAAGTACGCCATTTGTAAAAATTATAAGATTTCATTGTTATAACGCCTTTTCTAATATAGTACGAACATCATCAAGAGTTAAATCATTAGTTTCTGAAAGAGTAGATACACCATTTTTCTTTAAAGAATTAATAATTGTATCAAAGTCATTAGAAGATACACCATAATCAGCAAGATGTGTTTTCACACCAAGAGATTCAAAAAATTCACGAGTTTTATCTATAGCCATATTAATAATCTCATCATCTGAGCCTTTTGTAATATGCCATACACGCTTTGCATATTGAAGAAGTTTATCATGTTTTTGTTTGCGGCGAACATCCCATATAGCAGGTTGCAAAATAGCAAGAGTTTTTCCGTGGTCTATATTATGGAAAAATGTAAGTTCATGACCTATTTTATGAGTAGTCCAGTCTTGAGGAACACCAGCACCTATAAGACCGTTAAGTGCCATAGTTGCACACCAAACTAAATTTGCACGAGCATCATAGTCAGTAGGATTGTTTAGCGTTTGCTCGCCAATCTCAATTAATGTTTTCAAAATACCTTCGGCAGTACGGTCTTGAAAAGACGCATTAGCAGGATATGTTACATACTGTTCAACTGTATGAATAAATGTATCTATAATTCCATTTGCAACTTGAGTTTTAGGAAGTGTATAAGTAAGAGTTGGGTCTAAAATTGAAAATACAGGATAACAATTTTCGCCAAACACAGGAAGTTTTCCAAGATCAGATGAAATAACACCACCATTATTCATTTCAGAACCAGTTGCAGGGAGTGTAACTACTGTTCCAATCGGTAGACCTTTCGCAGTAGACGCAGGAACAAATCCTAGATGGAAAAGCTCTTTGGCATCCCCTGAAAATGTACTAGCTAGTGATACAAATTTTGTACCATCCATAACAGAGCCACCACCGACAGCTAGTAAAAAAGTAATGTTATGTTCATGAACAAGTGCAGTCGCACGCATAAGTGTTGTAAACTGAGGATTTGGCTCGATACCACCAAATTCGAATACAACACGATTGCCAAGATGTTTTTTGACAGTATCAAGAGTACCAAATTTTTGAACACTACCACCACCATATAAAATCAATACACGTGCATCAGACGGAATCAAAGTATCAAGTTGTTTTAGAGTATCTTGACCAAAGACAATTTTAGTTGGATTACAAAAAGTAAAATTTAACATATAAACACCCCTTCTTAATATATAGAATACATATAGTATATACCTAAATAATAGAATTTAGTATATATCTAAACAATATAATTTCTTATATACAATGTTTTAAAGCATGGGAGACATTGTTAAACAATATATTTTACGCAGATGTAAATGATATAAAAAATTACCAGTATAAAATAAAGACAATATACAAATAATAATAATTGTTAATTAATAAAAAATATGATATCATTAACAAAAAGATAAGGGGATAATTATGAAAAAATATTTATGGATGTCTACGATATATTTAGTATTAGCTCTAATACTTGGAGTATTTTACAGAGAATTCACAAAACTTTCAGGATTTGAAGGACAGACAACGTTAAGCACTACACATACACACCTATTAGTACTTGGATTTATAATGGGACTCGTGTTTTTAATACTTGATAAGCAGTTTGATATTAGCAAAGCAAAAGCTTACAAAATATGGTTTGGACTATACAACGTTTCAGTAACTTATATGATTACTACTATGATTATTCGTGGTGTTGTGCAAGTTAAAGGATTAGATATTGCATACTTAAATCATATCGCAGGACTTGGTCACGCTATGTTAGGTATAAGTTTAATATGGTTCATGACGATATTATTTAGAATGATTGGAAAAGAAACACAAGCATAATAAATTAAATAACAAAACAAATAACAAAACAAATAACAAGACAAATAACAAAACAAATAACAAAACAAATAACAAGACAAATAACAAGACAAATAACAAAAAAACAACGCAAGTGGATATATCCACTTGCGTTGTTTTTTTGTATATATATCAATTTATAAAATGTTAAGCCAGACTAAAATATGACCAGCAATAGCTATAATTGGTAAAGTCACTACAGTTCGCTGCAAAAATATAATGAACAGTTCTTTTAGATTCACAGGTATTTTAGAAGCGAGTAACACAGCGCCAACTTCTGATAAATAAATAAGTTGTGAAACAGAAACACAAGCAATTACAAAAAGCGTAAGAGGTGATGTGATACCAGTAGAAACAGCTAAAACAGAAGGTAGCAACATATCAGCAAATCCTGCTATTAAAGTTTGACTAGCTGCAATAGCTTCTGGAACACCAAGTATGCTTAATAAAGGAACAAAAGGTAATCCAAGAATAGTAAATAGAGGAGTATACTCAGCTATGATTAGAGCTATAGTTCCAATTGCCATAACTAGAGGAATAACTGCAAGCCATATATCAATAACATTTTGAAAACCATCTACAACTATTGATTTGAAAAAAGATTGTTTTGATGCACGATTTACAGCTCTTTCAAATCCATATGTTAAGCTATTATAACCTTCGGGAAAATCTTCAACGACAGGTTGAGTAGAACCATCATAAAGAACATCTTGTTTTTTCTTTAAAGGGCCAAATTTTGGAACGATGATAGCAGCGGCAACACATGCAATACATACAGTCAAATAAAATGGTAGAAAAGCATGTTCTAGATTAACTTCATTAATAATAATAAGACTAAATGTAATAGAAACAAGAGAAAAATTTGTTCCAATAATACTAGCTTCACGTTCAGTATAAAATCCCTCTTCGTATTGTTTGCTAGTAAGAAGTACTCCGATAGTACCATCACCAAGCCAAGATGCAATACAATCAATAGCAGAGCGTCCAGGTAGTTTAAAAACAGGTCGCATTACTTTGACTAAAAGAGAGCCAATGAACTCAAGTAAACCAAAATTTAATAATAAAGGTAAAAGAAGTCCAGCGAAAAGAAAAATAGAAAATAATATAGGTAGTAAATCATACATAATCAGTCCGCCAGTAGATAGAGAAGAAATAAATTCAGGACCGACGCTAAAATATGTTAATATCGTAAAAACAACTGATAAAATACGTAATGTAAACCATACAGGAGTAGTTACAAACAAGCGATTAAGAAAATCACTACGCATAATACATTTAGGTTTAAATACAGTACCTATAAATGTACCAATACCTGAAACAGCAATAGTTATAAGCAGTATTAACGGTAATATAGGTGATAAATAATCAATTAAAATATTAGATAAAATAGCAACAGGAATTGTAATATTGCCATTTACCGAAAAAGGTGTCATGAATAAAAAGATACCTAGTAAAGATGGGATAATAAATTTCAAACTATATAATAAGTTTTTTTTAGGTGATAACTGCATGTGAAAATCCTCCATATGATGTAAAACAATTTAGAGTTAGTATAAATGAAAATATAAAAAAACACAAGAATAAAATTACACAAAAATGAATAATATACATTTTCGAAATATGAAACGCAGTGCATATATAGGGTATCACAAACGCTAAACATACGTTATAATGAAACGATTAAGGAACGAAAACAATTTGAAACATATGAATGAATATTAAAATAAAAAAAACAAATAAATAAAAAACAAAATAAAATAATGAGGTAATAGAAATGGCGAAAACGTTAGTATTAGCAGAAAAACCAAGTGTTGCAAGAGATATAGCAAGAACATTAAAATGCAATGAAAAGAAAAATGGATATATAGAAGGAAAAGATTACATCGTAACGTGGGCACTAGGACATTTAGTAGGTCTTGCAGACCCAGAAGCATATGGAAACCAATACAAGACATGGAGTATGGAAACACTTCCGATGTTACCAAAAACTATGAAACTTGTAGTATTAAAAGGTGGAGGTAAACAATACGGAATAGTAAAAGATTTACTACACCGAAAAGATGTAAACGCTATTATAATTGCGACAGATGCAGGAAGAGAAGGAGAACTTGTTGCTAGGTGGATTATAGAAAAAGCAGGCATCAAAAAACCGATGAAAAGATTATGGATTTCATCAGTTACAGACAAAGCTATCAAAGAAGGATTTAACAATCTAAAAGATGCACGTCAGTATGAAAATCTATATCATGCAGCAGTATGTAGAGCAGAAGGAGATTGGTTAGTTGGGCTGAACGTAACAAGAGCATTAACATGTAAATACAATGCGCAGCTATCAGCAGGTAGAGTACAATCAGCTACTCTAAATATGATAGTAAAACGTGAAGAAGCAATCAAAAAATTTCAGCCAACTCCGTACTACAAAATAGCAGCAAAATCAAACAATACAGTATTTAGATGGACAAATGGAAAATCAGATACACTAAAAGAAATAAGTGAAGCGGAAAAAATTGTATCAAAAACACAAGGAGCAAATGGGCGTATAGTTGATGTTAAAACAGTGCCTAAAAAACAATACGCACCAGGACTATATGATTTAACAGAGCTACAAAGAGATGCAAACAAACGATATGGCTTAAGTCCAAAAGAAACATTAAATACGATGCAAAGACTATATGAAAATCACAAAGTATTAACATATCCAAGAACTGATTCAAAATATATTTCCCAGGACATAGTGCAAACAATTAAAGAGCGTTTACAAGCTGTAAGTTTTGGAGCGTTCAAACCAAGCATAGCTACAATTTTAAGAAGTGGTATAAAAGCAAATAAAAGCTTTGTAGATGATACAAAAGTTTCAGACCACCACGCTATTATTCCAACAGAAGAAAGTGTAAATTTAGCAAATCTTGCGCAAGATGAAAGACGTATTTATGAGATGGTTGTTAAACGTTTCCTAAGCGTTTTATTACCACCATGCGAATACAAACAAACAACAGTAACAGTTGATGTAGCAGGAGAAACATTTAGAGCGAGCGGTCGCCAAGTTATACAAGAAGGATTCAGAGTGTTATATAACCAAGAACATGATGATAATGATGAGCAAGAAGAACAAAAGTTACCAGCATACGAAAAAGGCGCTACTATTAAGTTTGGAAAAATAGAGTGTGAAACATTAATGACAAAACCACCACTTAGATTTACAGAAGCAACACTACTATCAGCTATGGAAAGTCCACATCAATACGTAACTATGGATCAAAAAGATGCAAAAATGTTAGGTCAAACAGGTGGTATAGGTACAGTAGCAACAAGAGCAGATATTATTGAAAAACTATACAAGATGTTTTATATTGAGAAAAACGGAAAAAGCATCGTACCAACATCTAAAGGAAAACAACTAATAGAGCTAGTACCAGAAGATTTAAAATCACCAACACTAACAGCCCAGTGGGAAAGTCAGTTAGAAGCAATTAGCAAAGGCAAAGTACAGGCAAAAGATTTTGTTCAAAAAATACGAGTATATAGTGAAGAGTTAGTAAACGCAGTCAAAAAAAGTGATGATAAATTCCGTCATGACAATATGACAGGGAAAAAATGTTCTGAGTGCGGAAAATACATGTTAGAAGTAAAAGGTAAACATGGAATGATGTATGTGTGCCAAGACAGAAGTTGTGGTCATAGAGAAAACATTAGTAAATTCACACAAACTAGATGTCCAAACTGTCATAAGAGACTAGAGTTACGAGGCGAAGGCGATGGTCAAATATATGTATGTACAACTTGTACGTACCGTGAAAAACTAAGTGCTTTCAACAAGAAACATCGTACAAACAATAAAAAAGTTGATAAAAAATCAGTTCAAACATATTTAAAAAGTCAACAAAAAGAAGAAGAAGGAAATTTTGCTTTCGCAGATATATTTGCAAAACTTAAACAAGATGATAAAAAATAAAGTATAAGTATGCAAAATAGTATAAGTAAGGAAGATAGAATAAAGGATAAATATATAGAATAAATATATAGAATAAAAGGAGTGAATAAATTGCATAAACCAAAAGTAAAGAAGCCAAAAGTTTGTATTATTTTTACAGGTGGAACTATTTCTATGACGGTTGATCCGAAAGTAGGAGCTGCGATACCGACGCTATCTGGAGAGCAAATTTTAGCAATGGTATCAAATATAGATAAAATTGCAGATATTGAGATTATAAATTTTTGTGAGCTTCCAGGGCCACATATGACATTTGAAAGACTTATACAGTTGAAAAATCTTATAAAATTAACACTAAATAGACAAGACATAACAGGTGTAATCGTAACACATGGTACAGATACACTAGAAGAAACAGCATATTTTTTAGATTTAACAATTAATCATCATAAAGCGCTAGTAGTAGTAGGAGCTATGAGAAGTAGTAGTGAACTTGGATATGATGGTTCAAGTAACCTAGCAGCAGCGGTATGTACAGCTATTTCAAAACATTCTGTTGATAAAGGAGTATTAGTTGTACTAAACAATGAAGTAAATATTGCGCAGGAAGTAACAAAAACAAATACTCTTTCGCTGAACACATTTCAGTCACCATACGGACCGTTAGGTATTGTAGATACAAACGATTTGATACTATACAGAAATATAGCATATAGACAACATATAGATACGAACAAAGTTGAGAAAAAAGTAGACCTTATAAAAACAGTACTTGATATGGATGATAGATTCATGAAATTATCTGTAGATAGTGGGGCGTGCGGAATTGTAGTAGAAGCTATGGGACGCGGGAATTTACCAATTAAAGTTTTGGAAGGCATAAAATATGCACTAAAAAATAAAGTTATAGTCGTTATCGTTTCAAGATGCCACTCAGGAAGAGTGTTTGAGTCATATGGATACGAAGGCGGAGGAAAAGAATTATCAGACTTAGGAGCTATCATGGGCGGGGAGATGAGTGGACCTAAAGCAAGAATAAAGTTAATGTTAGCGCTATCAAAAACCAATAAAATTAACGATATACGAAAAATTTTCACAGAAAAAAGCTGCATCTTGTAAAAGATGTAGTTTTTTTTATGTCAAAGGCCAAGCATGCTGAATATATTAGATATAGGAGCATTAAATTTTGCCTAAAAAGAAAGTAGAGGGGATATTATGAGTCAAGATATGCAAGTAACAATTAATGGGAAACAAAGAAATGAAGTAGAACGAATAGGGGAATTAGTGGCAAAAAAAATGAAAATAAAATTTGTAGATAAAGTTGTTTTAGAAGAAGCAGCAAAAGTTATGAAAATGAAAGTTGAATATTTGGAACAATTTGAAGAAAAAGCGCCAACAGTGTGGGACAATTTAGCACATACAAATACGTTAACTCATGGTGACAATATAATGATACATTACTATAAGCTGATGAATAATGAGTTATATGTAGTAGAGACAAATATTATAAAGGAACTTGCGAAAAAGGAAAGTTGTGTATTTATAGGTAGATGTGCAAATTACATTTTTAAAAAAGAAAAAAGAGCAGTGAGAATATTTTTATATTCAACATTAGAAGAGCGCATGAAGAAAATAAAGACAAAGCAAGAATTTGAAAAAACAAAAGATAAAGAAAGATATATTCGTAGAATTGATAAACAAAGTCGTGCATATTACAATATATATACAGGTAGAGAGTGGGAAGAGATGGAAGAGTACGACTTGTGTATAGATACATCCAAACTTTCAACGACAAATATTGTTGAACTAATAATAAAATACGTTGAGCTAAAACGTGGTATACTGTAAGCAAATAAAAATAAGTAAGAGATTAAAGAAGAGGAACTAAAGATGAAAATATCTTACAATGAAAAATTGCCAAAAGATGCAATATATATTATTGAGCAACTAGAAAAAGCAGGATTTGAAGCGTATATAGTAGGTGGTTGCGTTCGTGATTTACTGATGTCAAGAACACCACATGATTGGGACATTACAACGTCAGCAAAACCAGAAGAAGTAAAATTAATTTTTCCAAGAACATACGATACAGGGATAGAGCATGGAACAGTAACAGTTATAGTAGCAAAAGAACATTATGAAGTAACAACGTATCGTATTGAAGGGGAATACAAAGATTGCCGACATCCAGAAGCAGTATTATTTGTAGAAGATTTGACACAAGATTTATCTAGACGAGATTTTACAATGAATGCAATTGCATATCATCCCAAAAGAGGATTTGTAGATCCATACAATGGGATGCAACATATTTTAGAAAAGAAAATCGTATCTGTAAGAAATGCAACTGAGAGATTTAGTGAAGATGCACTGAGAATTTTAAGAGCGGTAAGATTTCATACACAGATAGGGTTTGATATTGAAGCTCAAACAGCAATAGGTATACAAGAATGCAAACATTTACTAGAGAATATTAGCAAAGAAAGAATACGTGAAGAGTTCATAAAAATGATGATGTCAGATAGACCAGAATTTTTAAGTTTACTAAACGAATGGGGACTGCTAAAGTACATTATGCCGCAGTATATGCCAGCTTTTCACACGGTACTAAAAGCAAAATATAAAGAAAAAACAGTTGCAAAACACAGTATAGCAGCGCTGAAAAAATCACCAAAAGATTTAGTTGTACGCCTATCTTTATTACTTCATGATTTAGGTAAAGCTTCAGAATACAATCCAAAACCAAGAGGTGTAGGTCATGTGAAAATAAGTAGTCAGATGGCAAAAGAAATATTAAAAGAACTAAGATTTGATAACCAAACAATTAATGATGTATACACATTAATCAGTACGCATGATTGGTATAGTCATATAGATATTACAAAAATCAGAGTAAAACTTTTGATGAAAGATATCGGAAGTGAACTGTTTGATAAAATGATAAGCTTAAATAGAAATGATATTATGGCTCAAGATGGAAAAAAAATGCTTGAAAAACTTGAAAAAATTAAGCAAGCAGAAAATTTCAAACAAAATATCATTGAAGATGGAGATTGCTATACACTCAAAATGCTAGCTATAGATGGACGTGATTTGATAGAATGCGGAGTGCCAAAAGGCAAGGAAATAGGAGAGTATTTATTACGAGGATTAGAATATGTAATAGAAAATCCTAAAGCTAATCAAAAAGAAAATATTTTAGAGTATTTGCAACTAGAAACTAAATAACCAATTAATAAACTAGTAAAGATAAAGATTAAGCTAAAAACTAAGATAAAGATTAAGTTAAAAACTAAGATAAAGATTAAGATAAAGATTAAGTTAAAAACTAAGATAAAGATTAAGATTAACTAAAAAAGAAAGCAACACAACTGATTTCATATAGTTGTGTTGCTTTCTTTTTATCTTCTATTAATAAATGATGAAATAGTGAAAAGTGTTTGGTCATTGACAGACATCATATAAAATCCGTTGTCTGATAAAAACGTTGTACTCATCAAAAATAATTCCTCAGAGCCATCAGTTTTAACGATACGAATAGATAATGGCGAAACGGCAAATCCATAACTTGTATAAATTTGTTCAGAAATATTTGTTGAGATATATGAAGATGCACGAGTTGTTTCTAAGAAAGAAACAATTTTTTGAACGTCATCAACATTAAGTGTAGAACTTTCAAATGTTTTTATATTATGTATTGGGTTTGTACGTAAAGTATAAATATCATCATTATATGTAAGTTCGATAAAATCAATAAATTCAGGGTTAAAATTAAGATAATCTTTAGATAACCAATCAGTTGATTTTCGTGATAATTGATCAAATGCAGTTTTAGAAATTGTATAAAGAGCATCTGTCATAGGGTTGTAAGTATAATATTCTTTTGGGCTATATTCTACACCTTGAATGAAAGTATACGGGGTATTATTTTCGTCACAAAATGTAATTTGCGGAGAAAAGTCTGTAATACCATAAGGTGATAAATCAGTAGTATCAATATCTAGTAAATGAAGAGTACCAGGTGTGATAAATGAATTAATAATAGAATATATATATGAAGATTCAGCTGATACATTATTTGAGTCAGATAATATCCAATCAGAATCGATACGACTTACATCTATAGAAAAGTCACCAAATGAAAAATTGAGGCTATGAATATCAGATGAAGATTTATTTAAAGAAATTTGTCTTTTTTCAATAGAAGTTGCATATGTATTAAAGTCGGAATTTTTTTGATATGCAATCATAAAAGTACTACAAAGAAATAAGACGATTATTGGTACAATCCAAGATTTTTTATGCATTGTTATAGTCTCCTAATGTGAATAATGGTGTTACAAAAAACATTGTAACATATTAGTGTGTAATAATAATATAGAAAACCTTTGGAAAATAGATATTTTTTTAAGACAAGATGCATATACATATTAAAATATAGACGTAATGGTATATAAGGCATAAAAAGGGGGAGACTCGGTGCTAAGCAATGATTTGACAGTACAGTATGATTTAATGGTTAACAAAATTCAATACAATCGGAGTAGTTATTTATTGGAAACAACTACGGGACAATGTTTTTTAAGAAAAGTACTAATTCCTACAAATCAAATTATATTTGAGTATGAAGTTAATAAGCAAATACTAGATAAAGGTTTCACGGAAATAGAAAAAATACATCTTACAAAAAAGAAAACTCCCTATGCGGTACAACAAGACCGTGTATATATTTTGCAATCATATGAAGAAATGGAAGATATAGATTTTCACTTAGAAGAAGATTTAAAAAATATAGTAGCTGTATTGGCACGCTTTCATAATGCAGCACAAGATATTAGAGTAGTAGGGCGCAAGATTGATAAAACCCGTATAAAAAACATTCAAGGGTATTTTAAAAAGCGAACTATTGAAACAAAAAAAATGAAAAATACGCTACAAAAAATAGCGCAAAAATCTCCATTTGAAATATTATTTATGGAGGGATATAAAGAGTATGAAGAATTAGAATATATGGCACTTGATTTGATTACAGAGGAAGCGTCAATGAGGCTAATTGAAAAAGCATATAGTAATAGAACAATTAGTCATAACGAATATACATATCATGCAATAGAAAAATCAAAAGAAGGCATATATATAATTAAAAATTTAGATACATGTGGATATAACGTTCAACTACTAGATTTAGGGAAGTTACTAGTTAAAATAATGCAAAAAAATAATTGGGACATTGTTATGCTAGAAAAATTGATAGGGGAATACGTAAAAATAAAGAGTTTAACGGATGAAGAACTACAAGTTTTGAAATCACTTTTAATTTTTCCAGAAAAATTTGCTTCGATTTGTCATAAGTACTATACATCAAAACATCGAAATCATTACAGCATGTTTGGAGTGAAGTGGGAAAACATGTTAGCGTACAAAGATGACCAAATAAAAACCGCACGAGATATTCAAAAATATTTATAAAGATATTTTACAGGGTATCAAAATTGACGAAAAGCATATAAAAGAGTAAAATAAAACAAAATAAATGCCTTAATATACAAAGGAGATTAGATGTGAAAGGAAATAAATTGTTTGTCAAATCAATGATTGTTACGGGAATTGTAGGGTTGGCGACACTAATGATTACGATGTTTATTGGAATAAAGTGGTTTGTAGGAAAAGAAACATCAAAAGAAAATCCAAAAGAGCAAGTATCTACAGAACAAAATAATTCCCCAGTAGAAGTATTTAATTCAAATATTATAGGGGTGTTAAAAGATATAAAAAACGATGAAATTATAGTGTACGATATTGAGAAAAAACAAAGTGTAAAGATGCAAATAGTAGACAGTACAAAAATTAAAGATGTGTATGGCAAAACAATGCCAATATCGCAACTAGAAATAGGTGAAGTACTAAACCTTACATATGATGTAAAGGAAGACAAACTAATAGAGATACAAACTTCAATTCAATCATGGACAAAAACAGAAATGAAAAATGTAAAAATTGACCGTTCTAATCGAAAAATTGAAATCGGTCAAAATAATTATAAATATACGGAAAACTTATTAATAAAGGATACTGAGGGAGAAACAATTAGTATTTATCAGTTAAAAGATTACGATACTATTGAACTTAAAGGAATAGATGATGTTGTACATAGTATTAAAGTATTAAAAGAAGAAGGATATTTAAAACTTGAAGGAATTTCTATGAGAGAAGGGCGAATTGAGATTAATACAAATCGTCAAATTTCATTTGAAAATATTACCGAAAATATTCCGCTTAGTGCAGGTGTGCATAAAATAGTAATTCATATGCCAGGATATGAGGTTATATCAGAAGAAATAGAAATACTGCCAAAAGAAATATTTGCGGTAGATTTAAGCCAAATTGCAAAGGCTAAAACAAAACTAAGTGTTCAAGTATTAGATGGTGTAAATGACTACACTGTTAAGATAGAAGGCAAAACTTATAAAAAAGGTGAAATTATTGAACTTGAACAAGGTGAAATTGAAGTTGAAGTTCAAGCTGAAGGATATATGCCTTGGAGCCGTAACGTTCGGTTAAATGAAGAAAATATGAGTTTAGCTGTTACACTTGAACCAATACCTGTAGTAGAAGAAGAAACACCTAAAGTAGAAGAAAGCGTTGATACAAACGACCAAGCAGTAAGTAGTTATAATATTAACTTCACAACAGAACCTGGAAGTGCAGAAGTATTTATTAATGGGGTGTCTAGAGGACAAACGCCAATCAATGTGGAACTTCAACTTGGGACATACAATATAGAGTTTGTTAAAGAAGGTTATAATAACTATGAAACAAATATAATAGTTGATAATAGTGATACACAAAACAACTATTACTATTTACTTCAAGCGGAATAAAGCGAAAATAAACATACTATTGTAGCTTGTATATAAGTAAAAAATCAAAAAAAGGTGATATATAAGTAACTGTTTAAGTTAATTATATATCACCTTTTTTATTTAAATGTAGTTTTATTTAAATGTAGTTTTATTTTAATGTAGTTTTATTTAAATGTATTTTTGTTTAAATGTATTTATGTGTTGATGTATTTATGGTTGCATGTATTAAGCTATGTATTTATTGTAGTTACATATTACGTTTATTTAGTGTATTTATACGTTCATGGCAAATATACATAATGACAAGAAGTAATATTAAAATGATAGGCAAACACCAAAAACTAAAAGCTTTTCCAATAAAACCTATTAAAGGAGGTACAAGCATACAACCAACGTATGCAAACGCCATCTGCATACCCATAATGCTGCTAGAAAATTCTAAACCAAAACGGTTAGGAGTATCATGAAGCATAGCAGGATATATAGGAGCGCAGCCAAGACCTATACTAATAAAACCGATAAGCTGAAAATATAATGAAGATGGCAATAAAATACATATAACACCAAATAAAATTAATGATACTCCAATACGAATAAGCTGATTGTTACTAAGTTTAGTTGACACAAAACCAGCAATTAAACGACCAATTGTAATACCTAGATAAAAAATAGAGGTCCATTTAGCAGCTGTTGAAGTAGATACATCATGACAAAGTACCAAATAAGAACTCATCCAAAGTCCAGTCGCAAGTTCAATAGAACAATAACAGAAAAAAGCAGTTAAAGCAGGCAATGCGGCAGGCAACTTAAGTAAAGTTTTAAGAGGTATAGAAGTAGACTGCATAGTAGCAGTTTCAGGTTGTAGTTCAAACTTACGCCATAAAGGTAAGGAAAACAAACAAATAAGAGCTAAAGTAAATTGAAGTAAACCAATTATCAAATAACCAAAACGCCAAGATGTTTGATTTGCAATAAAAAATGAAATAATAAGTGGACCAGAAGTAGCACCAACACCCCAAAAACAATGAAGCCAGTTCATGTGTTTTGCATGATAATGTAATGAAACAAAGTTATTAAGTGCGGCATCTACAGAGCCAGCGCCTAAACCAAGAGGTATAGAAAGTAGAGCAAGCCATAAAAAACTTGGTGAAAAATAAATACCTAATAAAGCGAATGCCGTTAAAAAAATACTTGCAATTGTAATAAGTCCTGTATTAAAACGACGAATTAATTTTCCGCTAAAGAAACTAGATATTATAGTTCCGCATGAAACGATAAACGTTAACACTCCGGCGTTAGAAATAGAAACATTTAAATCAAGATGCATAACAGGCCAAGCAGCCCCCATAATAGCATCAGGTAGCCCTAAACTAATAAAAGCGGCATAAATAATAATAAGTAATAAAGTAAGCATAAACCCTCCCCGAGTTAAAGTAATAAGGTTAATTATAAAGACAAACAAATAATAGTCAATGTAATAAAAATATATTAAAGTATATTCTATTGAAAAAATAGACAATTTAATATATAATATAATTGTAAAAAAATGGATAATTAAGGGGTGGCAAAGTGAATTTTAAGGAAAAATACAATGAATGGCTAGAAAGTAAATTTATTGATAAAGAAACAAGAGAAGAACTTGAAGCACTTAAAGAAAATGAAAAAGAAATTGAAGACCGTTTTTATAAAGAGTTAGAATTTGGTACAGCAGGATTACGAGGTGTAATTGGAGCTGGAACAAATAGAATGAACAATTTAATAGTAAGAAAAGCTACACAAGGGCTTGCAAACTTTTTAAATGGACAAGCATTAGAAAAACCAAGTGTTGCAATAGCATATGATTCAAGAAATATGTCAGATGTATTTGCAAAAGAAGCGGCACTTGTACTTTGTGCAAACGGTATACATACATATTTATACGATAGCTTACGCCCAGTGCCTGTATTATCATTTACAGTTAGACACTTAAAGTGCGATGCAGGTATTGTAATTACAGCAAGTCATAACCCAGCAGAATACAATGGATACAAAGTATACGGAAATGATGGTAGCCAAATTATAGCACCACATGACGAATTGATTACAGCTGAAGTAAACAAAATCACAGACTTTAACAGCATTAAACGAATGGAAGAAGATGAAGCTACTCAAAAAGGACTTCTAACGATGATAGGCGAAGACGTAGATACGGCATATATAGAAGAAGTTAAAAAACAAGCACTTAATATGGATATCATCCAAAAAGTAGCAGAAGACTTCAAAATCGTATACACACCTATTCATGGAACAGGAAATATACCAGTTAGACGTTTACTAAAAGAAGTTGGATTCAAAAACGTATACGTAGTTAAAGAACAAGAATTACCAGATGGCAACTTCTCAACAGTATCTAGTCCAAACCCAGAAAACGTAGAAGCATTTGAGCTTGCCATTAACCTAGCAAAAGAAGTTAAGGCAGACATTATAATAGGTACAGATCCTGATGCGGACAGAGTTGGAGTACTAGTTCGTGATAACGAAGGTGAATATAGCGTACTTACAGGAAATATGCTTGGAGCTATGCTAACAGAGTATATATTATCTCAAAAACACCAAAAAGAATGTTTACCAAAAAACAGTGTACTAATAAAAACAATCGTAACTACAGAAATGGTAAGACCTATAGCAGAAGCATATAACGTTGAGCTGATGGAAGTACTTACAGGATTCAAATATATAGGAGAACAAATACGTTTATTCGAAGAAAATGGTGATAAACATTACGCTTTTGGATTCGAAGAAAGCTACGGATGCCTAGCTGGAACATATGCAAGAGACAAAGACGCAGTTCTTGCGTGTATGTTAGCTTGTGAAATGGCAGCATTCTACAAAAATCAAGGAATGACACTATATGATGGATTAATAGAGCTATACAACAAATACGGCTTCTATAAAGAAGAAGTAGTTTCAATTACATTAAAAGGTATAGAAGGACTAAGCAAAATCAAAACAATTATGAAAAACCTTTGCGAAAACCCACCAAAACAAATAGCAGAGTATGACGTAGTACGCATGAGAGATTACAAACAATCAGAAAAAACAGGGTTACCAGCAGCTGATGTTGTATACTACGAACTAACAGATGCAGCATGGGTATGCGTTAGACCATCAGGCACAGAACCAAAGATTAAGTTCTATATTGGGGTAAAAGGTGAGTCAGTTGAAGATGCAAACAAGAAGGCTGAAAGCATTAAAACAGCTATGAATGAACTTGTAAAATGATTTAAGTCATATTAAACTAAAAAAAAATATCGAAAAAAAATCAAGGTATATCAAGGGTCTAGGCCACATGATATACCTTATTTTTTGCTTGAATATTTCCAAAATATAACATAAATGATAAAGTATTTACATAAGCAAAACACAGCAAGTAACACACAACAAGCAAAGTACATAGCAAAAAGAAAGACAAGTACATAGCTAAAAAGAAAGACAAACAAACAAATAAACAAACACAAACACACAAACACAGTTTAAAGATTGAGTTAGAACACAAGTAGAAAAATCAGGAGGGTTTAAAATGAGAGACGCTATAAAAAGAATGTTTAATTATGTAAAAGAAAAAATGGTGAAATTAGTAAGTGGCGGTAAAACAAAAGAAACAAAAGAAGCAAAAGTAGAAAAAGTAGAAACAGCACAAGCAAAAGAAACAAAAGTAAAACAACCAAAAGTAGAACAACCAAAAGTGAAAACAGCACAAGCGAAAGAAACAAAAGTGGAACAAACAAAAGTGGAACAAACAAAAGGACAGATAAAAGAAGATAAATTACATAAAGAAGAAAAGATACATAAAGAAGAAAAAAATAAAGAGTCGAAGAGTAAAAAATTAAGGCAAGAGCAAGTAGATTTAAATAATGCGCAAAGACAAAAAGATGAAAATAACAAAAAAGGGTTAAATAACGAACGAGATGAAGGAAAAGTAATTAGTATTGATTTTGAAAAAGAAAAGCGCAATGCTAAAAAACGTATACATATAGATGAAATTAATGAAAATCAAGAAGAAGCAGCAAATAAAATTGCATACAATAAAGGTGGACAAGTTATTTTGCGAAAACGCATTAAATTTCGAGACAAACGACATAGATATAATTTTTATGAGGGTTATGGATAAAAAATATGTATAGGACTTCCTATTCGCTTAATAAGATAAACAAAGAGCGAATTATAGGAGGAAGTATAAATGATAAAAGTAGGGGATTATGTTATTAGAAATTCATATAGTGGGGATGTGTTATTTAAAGTAGTAGAGATTAAAGATGATAATACAGCGAAGTTAAAAGGTATATCATATCGAGTAATGGCGGACGCGTCGTTAGAAGATATTGAGCTGGCAGGGGGGATTAGGCCGACACCAAAAGAAAAAGATGTAATGGAAAAATTACAAGAAATAGTTGTAAAATTAGTAAAAGATAGAGAAGAACAAAACAAAAAAAACCCAAGTATACAAAAAATAGGAAAAGTTTTACATATTGATGGAGATAGTTTTTATTTAACATTATGTTTAAAGTATTACGAAGCTTTAGGAATTCCAGCAGTAGGGGAATGTATAGCTGAGAAGTTGCAGTCAAAAAAAGTTGCCGAATTAGTAAAGAAACATAACCCAGATATATTAGTATTAACAGGACATGATGGATTGAATAAAAGTGCTACAAACCTTGATGATGTTCGAGAATACAAAAATTCACAATATTTTATGGATGCCGTTATTGAAGCTAGAAAGGCGAGTTCTACCAAACAACCGCTAGTTATTTTTGCAGGCGCATGCCAATCGTATTTTGAAGGATTGTTAGGGGCGGGGGCAGATTACGCTGCATCACCGAAAAGGATATTTATTCATGCACTAGATCCTGTTTTTCTAGTAGAGAGAGTTGCATACTGTCCATTCCATGAAGTGCTTTCAATAAAACAAGCCATAGAGAATACAATAACCCAATTTGAAGGGTTAGGGGGCTACGAGACTATGGGAGTTGCAAGAAAAGGTGGACCAGTTTCGGAAATTAAAGGAAAAGATAATGACGCAATCGAAGTAAGTAATATGGATTTTGATACAGATATACTTATGAATCAAACTATGTATGATCCAGCAGTTTATATGTATAGAAAGAAAAATACGCAAAAAAGTAAAATAGAACAAGAACAAGAAATACGCAGCATATATGAGACAGGTAAAAATAAGACTGCTCCACTATCGTATGAAGAAAAAGTAAAATACGCTATGCAAAGTGTATCTAACAATACAGATGGTAGAGTTTATGAAAATACCGAAGATGATGCGTATGAAAATAGAGATTATTTAAATAAGACAAATAACAGAGATTATTTAAATGAGAGAAATAACAGGGATTATTTAAACGAGAGAAATAACAGAGATTATTTAAATGAGACAAATAATAGAGATTATTTAAACGAGAGAAATAATAGAGATTATTTAAATGAGACAAATAACAGAGAGTATAAAAGCGAGGAAATAAAAAAAGAAAATAAAGAAATGGGGCTAAGTGAACGTACAATTGCTAATTATGTAGGGAATGCGATGCCTTACATGACGTTAAAAAAGAAATAATAAAAAAGTTAGTACACGTTTTTTTGAATAGGAGGAATAAAATGGGAATCCCCCTCATACATTTGTATAAGAAGTGAAGAAAGAGGGGGAAAAAAAAATGACAAAAAATCTTGAACTTATCAAGAAGCAAGTTGAATTAAATGAAATGACAAAACAAGAAAATATCCAAGTGGTTAAAGAGAGGGACATCATCGTACCAGATGGTAAGCCTGACATGCAACAAATTGTATACTTAGATGGAACTGCAACTATCGATGAGATAGATGTGCAAGATGACCGAGTAGTATATAAAGGTCAAGTAGATGTTGTAGCACTTTATACAACATCAGATGAAAACAAAGAATTACACAGTATGAGAGGAACTATTCCAGTAGAAGATTTTATTATCGTAGAAGGCCTTAATCCTAGCCATAAGGTTGTACTAGATTATAAAGTTGAGAATTTAAACTGGGGTATTGCAAATGAAAGAAAACTTAATGTTAAAGCAATCATCCAAGTAAATGTAGATACAACAAAATTAAGAGAAACAAATTTTGTTACTGCAGTAGATTGGTTAAACGGAGTACAAATAAGAACAAAAACAATTGATGTTATTCAACAAGGTCAATCAGGAAGTAATCAAATGGTTATAAAGGACGAACTGACAATTGCAGAAGGTAAAGCAAATATCGGTGAAATTCTTAAAGTAAACACAGTGATTAAAGAAGAACAAATCAAACGTACAGACACAGAGATTTTATATAGTGGAATAGTAGAAGTACGAACACTATACAAAGATCAAAATGAAGAAACAAAATTACAAGTAAGTACAAATAATATTCCATTTTCAGGTATTATTGAAGCAGTAAAAGAAGATGGTGAAAAATATTGTACTTGTGAGTTAGAAGTCAAACCTACATATATGCAAGTGGGACCTGACTACGATGGAGAAGATCGTGTTATAGAAGTTGAATGTGTAGTAACTAGTAAATACAACACATTTAATAAAGTAACAGAAGAAATAGTTCGTGACCTGTATTGCCCAGGTCAAGATGTAAGAGTTGCAGCAAGTGAAGAAAATTACATGACACTTGTTGCTCACAACACAGTAAAAATGCCGAAAAAAGAATTTGTTGCATTAGAGCATGCAGAAATTCAAGCTGAACAACTTTTCTACACAACAGGAAATGTTATTGTTGAAGAAAAAGAAATTCAAAAAGACAAACTAATCGTTAGAGGATTAGTAGAAATCAAAATAATTTACTTAAGCTACTTTGAAGAAGATGAGCTAAGAGTAGTAGTAGATATGGTACCATTTACACAAGAAATTATCTTATCAGGTATTAAAGAAGGTGATTTTGTAAACGTTACTATGAAAGCAAAAGACGTATGCACAGAACCATATGATAAATTAGAAGTAAAAGTGGAATACAACCTGGAATGTATTGCAGATGTTTACAGAAATGATACTGTTAGAACTATTACAGGTATCGAATCAAATTGTATGGAAAAAGAACAATTAGCAAATTATCCAAGTATTGTAGTTTATGTTGTTAAACAATCGGATACTCTTTGGGATATTGCAAAACGTTACAATACTACTGTTAGTAACATCCAAGAGATTAATGAACTTGAAGTTGGAGTAAACCTTGTACCACAACAAAAGTTAATTATTCTTAAGCAAGTATAGTATTAATAAGTAGATAAAAAAGTTCTAAATCCAATAAGGATTTAGAACTTTTTTTTATGAAAAGTATTGTTTGTATACAAGAAATACAGATTTCTTGACTAACTCTTTTACATGGGGGTATAATGAATAATAAGAAAAATTTTAAGGAGTTTTGGAATGGATACGATCACATTAAAAGCTAGAGGGAAGATTAATTTGACGCTAGATGTAATAGGGAAACGTCCGAATGGTTATCATGATTTGCGTATGATTATGCAGACGATTAATTTATTTGATACGATTCATATTCAAAAGACAAAAACTCCGGGCATTAAAATATATAACAATATAGCGTGGCTCCCAAAAGATGACCGTAACATAACGTATAAAGCGGCACAACTTTTTTTGGAAACACTAGGTATTGAAAGCGGATTAGTCATTAGTATTACAAAACGTATACCTGTTGCAGCGGGACTCGCAGGTGGAAGTAGTGATGCAGCAGCAGTATTAATTGGATTAAATAAGATGTTTAAAGCTCATCTATCGCGTAAAAAACTTATGGAAATGGGTTTACATTTAGGAGCAGACGTTCCTTTTTGTATTATGAGAGGTACTGTTTTAGCAGAAGGCATAGGCGAAAAACTGACCCCACTTAGACAATTTCCATATACACATATATTATTAGCAAAACCAAACATAAGCGTATCAACAGCAAGCGTGTATAAGGCGCTAAATGTAAATGATATTAAAATTCATCCAAAGACAGATGAAATTATAGCAGCGATTCAGAGTCAGAGGCGTTCTTTTGTAGTTGAAAATATGGCAAACGTTCTTGAAGAAGTAACAATTCCTATGCATCCAGAGATTGACCAAATCAAAGAAGATATGAAAAAATTTGGTGCAGTTGGAAGTATGATGAGTGGGAGTGGACCAACAGTATTTGGTGTTTTTGCAAATAAAGAAAAAGCATATGAGGCAGCAGAGTATTTTAAAAACACATGTGGGTTACGAGAAGTACATGTAACTAGTACGTTTTGCAAATACAAAGGGGGGCGAGGTAGATATGAACGATGAACGTACAAGTATGAAAATCAATGAGTATTTACCACTAAGAGATATTGTATTTCAAACACTTCGAAAAGCAATTTTAACAGGAGAATTAGAGCCAGGAGAACGTCTAATGGAAACACAACTAGGTGTAAAATTAGGTGTAAGTCGTACTCCTATTAGAGAAGCAATAAGGAAACTGGAACTAGAAGGTTTGGTTATTATGGTGCCTAGAAAAGGCGCACAAGTAGCACAATTTACACAAAAAGAGATTAAAGATGTACTAGAGGTAAGGGGAGCACTAGAAGCACTAGCTGCAACGCTTGCATGTAAACGTATGGATGATCGCTCTTTTTTGAGATTACAACTAATCATTACAGAGTACGATTATGCAGCAAAAGAAAACGATGTTGAAGGAATGATAGAAAAAGATATTGAGTTCCACGATACTATTATAAAAGCTACGCAAAATGACAAGCTGACACAATTTTTTAATAATATGAGAGAGCAAGTAGACCGTTATCGTATTGCATATCTTAAAAAAACAGATCAAAGCAAAAATGTTGTAGAAGAACATCTAGCGATTTTAGAAGCATTAAAATCGCGCAATGAAGATTTGGCAGCGCAACTTGCAATTGATCATGTTGAAAATCAGTGTCATTCGGTGATGAAGAGTTTAGATAAAATGAAATAATAAAAAAATAGCTGTGATTATCTACGAAATGTAGGTAATCACAGCTATTTTTTTGTTGAATAGCCTATATAGAAAAATAGAGAAGCTCTTCTGAAAAAAAATAAAAAAAAAATAAATACAACTGTATAAAAAAAAAGAAGAAGGCAATACTCTAATTACAATAAAAAAACATAAATAAACAAAAATATAAACGGAACAAAAACATAAAAAAAGATAAATAAGGAGTATATAGTATGAGAAAAAAAATGGAAAACATATGCGATTTAACAATGAAGTACTGGGTAGAGACAGTTTACATAGTAAGTGTATTAGTATTTGTAGCAGTAGGTAGTTTTGTGTATTTACATCAATATGCACAGACAATGTCAGAAGAACTTAGCGCAGAAGTAATTAGATTTCATGTATTAGCAAATAGTGATACTACAGAAGATCAGTTAATGAAAGAAAATGTACGTGATGCAGTTATTTTATATATGGAGCCATTACTAAAAGAATCACCAAGTATAGAAGTAACAAGAGAAATATTTAAAGAACACATGGATGAAATCAACGAAGTAGCGACTACAGTAGTTCGAAACTGGGGAAAAGACTACAACGTGCGTACAGAATTAACACATGAACAATTTCCAACTAAAAGCTACGGAGACATAGTTTTTCCAGCAGGAATATATGAAGCATGCCGTATTTTAATTGGTGATGGAGAAGGGCAAAATTGGTGGTGTGTTATGTATCCACCGTTATGTTATGTAGATGCAGCTACAGGAGTTGTACCATATGAAGGAAAGCAAGCACTTAAAGAAAATTTAACACAAGAGCAGTATGATATTGTTGCATTTCAAGCAGAAAAACCTTATCAAATCAAATTTAAATTAATAGAATGGTTCAATAAATAGAAATAGTTATAAAGGTGATATTATATAATCATGTTCCTTTTTACTTGAATAATATTTTCAAAAGTACTAAAATAAATGATAGCTATAAGCGGAAGGAGATAAAAAAATGAAAGAAAGTATTCTGCTTCTTTTTGGGGGGCAATCATCAGAACATGAGGTATCACTAAAATCAGTAACTACAATTATTAATAACATAGATCAAGAAAAGTATGATGTGCATCCAGTCGGGATCACAAAAGAAGGAAAATGGTTATTATACACAGGTAAGAACTATGATTTTACGAGCAATAATTGGGAAGAAAACGGTGTATCAGCAGTATTAAGTCCAGATGCAACTATGAAAAGTTTGATTGTTTTAAAAGATACAGAAGTGTACGTTCGCATAGATAAAGTATTTCCAGTATTACATGGGCGAAACGGAGAAGACGGAACGATACAAGGTCTTTGCCAGTTAGCACAAATACCATACGTTGGATGCGGGATATTATCATCTGCGGTATCTATGGACAAAGGATTTACAAAACTTGCAGTAAAAGAAAAAGGTGTACCACAAGCAGATTTTGTTATTGTCCACAAAAGAGAATTTGAACATATGGAAAACGTTGTTTCTCGTATAGAAGAAGCGTTTGGATATCCATACTTCATAAAACCTGCAAACGCAGGATCTTCTGTTGGGATATCAAAAGCCAAAAACCGAGTACAACTAATAGAAGGATTACAATTAGCGGCAGAACACGATCATAAAATTTTAGTTGAAGAAACTATAATAGGGCGTGAAGTGGAAACGGCGGCACTTGGAAACGAAATAGTTACAATATCAGGAGTTGGAGAAGTACTAGCAGCGGCAGAGTTTTATGATTTTGATGCAAAGTACAACAACAACGAGTCGAGAACTGTAGTTAGTGCAGACTTGCCATCTAAAATCAAAGAACAGATTCGCACATATGCAAAAGATGTTTTTGAAGCAGTAGAAGGCAAAGGGATTTCACGTATTGATTTTTTTGTAGAAGATGATGGTAGAATTATTTTTAATGAAATCAATACTATGCCAGGATTTACAGCTATTAGTATGTATCCTATGCTATGGGCAGATCGTGGTATTGAAACAAAAGATTTAGTAGAGCAGCTTATACAGTTAGCTTCACTATAGACGCTAAAATTTAGGAGAAGTTTTTATGGACAATAGACCGATAGGTATTTTTGATTCAGGAATGGGTGGCCTAACTGTAGTCAAAGAAGTTATGGCAAGGCTCAAAAATGAATCAATAATATATTTTGGCGATACAGCAAGAGTACCATATGGTAGCAAATCAAAAGAAACAGTAACCAAATTTTCAGCGCAAATTATTAGGTTTCTAATAAAGCAAGATGTAAAAGCGATTATTATTGCTTGCAACACAGTCAATACAAACAGTATAGAAGAACTTAGAAGTATGTTTTCTGATATACCTATAGTAGGAGTTGTAGAGCCTGGAGTACACATGGCACTTCAAACTACTAGAAATAGCAAAATAGGTATTATAGGTACAGAAGCTACAATAAGTAGTGAAAAATACCCAAAGTTACTACACTCTCAAAATCCACATCTTAAAGTTTATTCAAAGGCATGTCCACTCTTTGTTCCGTTAGTGGAAGAAGGATGGGTGAACCACGAAGTTACGAGACAAGTAGTGCGGGAATATTTGCATTCGTTGATTATTCATGAAGTAGATACACTTATACTTGGATGTACCCACTACCCTATGCTAGCAGATGTTATACAAGAAGTAGCGGGTGAGGCAGTAACACTTATCAATCCGGCGCAAGAAGCGGCAGAGAGAGTAAGGATACTTCTAGAAAAAACAAACAGTGCAGCAGAAGAGGACGGTAGTGGGTCATACCGTTTCTATGTAAGTGACAACCCATCTAAGATGAAATCAATGGTAGAGATATTTTTATCATACCCTGTAGAATGTATTGAAAAAATAGAGATAGAAAAATATTAAAAATAAAAAATATTAAAAAATAAAAAACTAGCCATACTCTAAATACCAATTTAAGAGTATGGCTAGTTTTTTGCTTATAAAAAAATAAATATAAATATTAAAAAAGTTGTTAGAGTTAGATCAAATCTTCAGATTTATATACATTATAGCCTTCGTAATAATAACTTGCATCAATCCCTTTAATATAAACTTCTCTATCATTTATATTATCAGTTAATGCTTCTTTTAATAAATGTTTAATTTCTACATCTTTTATAGGACTTCTTTCCATAGCTAAGATGTAGTCATTTTTGTCAACTTTACTCCAGTCCACAACACTTTCCAAGCTATCTTTTAGCATTAAGTCAAGCCATATTCTTGTACTTCTTCCATTGCCTTCTCGGAAAGGATGAGCAATATTCATTTCAACATACTTTTCTATTATTTCATCAAAAGTTGATTGAGGCATTTTATCTATATGATCCAGAGCAGCGTCTAAATACATTAAAGGTACAAAACGAAAATTTCCTTTTGCAATATTAACTTTTCGGAGATTCCCAGCAAAATAATAAATTTCATCAAATAAATACTTATGAATTTTAGCAAGAGAAGAAAATGTACCGGGTTCTAAAGTATGTAGTATACTTTTCTCAAAAAGTTCATATGCTTTTTTCTTACTAATTTTTTCTTCATAGAGTGCAAGCTCTGTTTGGGATGTTAGTCCTAATTTATTTTCAAGCATAGATGAGTCTCCTTTTTGGTTTTTTATACATTTGTTGTGATATCACCTATCATATCACAGTTGTATTAGCAAAATATAGTCTATAGGTCACGATAAATAGCTATTACTAAATAGCTATTGCTAAGTAGGTCTAATATTACAACTATTAACTTTATAACCAATATGTATAGATGGTGTAGGTATTATAATCTAACATAGCATTATTAAAAAAAATAGATAGTTGAAAAATAAATATATAGAAGATAGAGGGAATAGACTATGTTATAATAAGACGTTCAAAGTTAATATATATATAGCTAAATATTACGAAAGATAAACATAGATGGAGTGAACAATATGGAAAGATTACAACTAATTACGACGCAGAGTTATGAAGATGAGAAACAAACAGAAGAAGTAATGATAGATGCTATAGTAGCAGTTAGAGATGGAAGTGGATACGTAACATTTAAGCAAATAGATGAAGATACAAAAGCTACAATTCAGACGATAGTAAAACTAAAAAAAGGCATCGTTTATATAAAACGTATGGGAACTGTAAAAAACGAGTTAGTATTTGATACAAATAAAAATTACGAAACTACTTACAAAACGCCATACGGAGAATTACCTATGTGTATTCGTACAAAATCAATTACAGGAAATGTGTTACAAGAAGATGTTAATTTGACAATTTGTTATGAAATTGTAATGCAAGGCAAAAAGATAAGTGATAATATATATACTATAAAAACAAAAGGGGAAACACTATGCAAAAGATAAGAAAAGCGATTATACCAGCGGCAGGACTTGGAACTAGATTTTTACCAGCGACAAAAGCGCAACCAAAAGAAATGTTACCAATAGTTGATAAACCAACTATTCAATATATAGTAGAAGAAGCAGTAGCATCAGGAATTGAAGATATAATTATTGTGACAGGGCGTACAAAAAAATCGATAGAAGATCATTTTGACAAATCATTAGAACTAGAGATGCAGCTAGAGCAAAAAGGTAGTGATGAACTACTACGTATAGCAAGAGAAGTATCAGAAATAGCAAACATATACTATGTTCGCCAAAAAGAACCAAAAGGTCTAGGTCATGCAGTATTAACAGCTAGAAGTTTTATAGGAGATGAGCCTTTTGCAGTACTTCTAGGAGATGACGTTATAGATTCAGAAGTACCAGCATTAAAGCAAATGATGGATGCATTTGAGGAGTACCAAGGAAGCGTACTTGGAGTACAGACAGTAGCGCCTGAAAACGTTAGTAAATACGGTATTATAGATGGTTCACAAATAGGTGAACGTATGCATGAAGTAAAAAACATGGTAGAAAAACCTTCTATAGAAGAAGCACCATCACATGTAGCAGTACTTGGTAGATATATAATAACACCACAAATTTTTGATTTTTTAGAAAAACAAGAAGCAGGGGCTGGAAACGAAATACAACTTACAGATGCTCTATGTAAACTAGCACAAGTAGAACAAGTATATGCTTACGATTTTGAAGGAAAACGATATGATGTAGGTAGCAAAATCGGATTTTTACAAGCAACAGTTGATTTTGCATTAAAAAGAGAAGACTTAAAAGAAGAATTTACAGAATATCTAAAAACAGTAATAAAATAAATAAGTAAATCAATCAATCAATCAATCAATATAAGTATTCGGGGAGTATCAAAAAAAAGGGGGGCTTTTTTTGAAAAAAATTAAAAACTATATAGCTATAGCTCTTGTAGCAGCAATCAGTAGTAGTTCTGTATACGCATATTCATCAAACTATTTGACACAAGCAGAGTACAAAAAAGAACTCGAAGGAAATTTGTATGAAGATAGAGGGATAGTAATAAAAAACGAGCCGATGCTAGGATATTTAGAATATCGCAACGGACGCGGGGATATAGTAACAGCGTCATATTACGCAGCTGAAATGAAAGTTGAAAAAGCGCCATACTACGAAGAAGATGATACGATAGGGTATATAGATGAGATGTTTCCGAGTATTGGATTTGATGTTCGAGATACAACTATAGGGCAAGTGAGGCCAGGAGACAATATATATGTACGTATGGATGAAGAAGGATACGTAACTTACATGAGTGTATACAATGAATACGCAGTAAGATATGGAAAAGTACATACATCTTCGTTAGGTGCAGATGGAATAATTACTATAGTGTTAGAAGAAACTAACGGAAAAATGCATACATACAAAGTTTCGCAAAACATACCGATATCAAAAGGTAGCGGGGCGTATTCGATAGGAAGACTAAAAGAAGGCGAATGGATAAGAGTTTTAGTTTCGCAAAAAATACTAGGATACGGAATGATAGAAGAACAAATAAAAGAAATAAAAGTTGACCCAGACACAAGAGTGATATCAGATGTATATAGGGGAGAAGTTATAGATGCAAACCCATATCAGCAAACAGTGACGCTCAAAAACAGTCAAACTCTAAACAAAAGCGGATGGAGTATGTATGAAACGATGAGAAGGATTAGTACTAATCCCAAAATCCTAAGCGCATATTTCCTAGGAAATCCTGTAAGTTTTGACTATATATCGAAAACACTAAAAAACAGTGGATATCATGCATACGTTGCAGTAGAAAAATATATGGGGAAAGAACAGGCAATCAAAATCAATTTCCAAAGAGATCAGCAAAGAACATTACCTATTAGTAGAGTAACATATGCAAGTCCAGGAGTTATGCAGCTAATGAGTGGTGAGAGGATTATGCTATCTGAAGATACAATTCTAGTTAGAGACAACAGACTAGTTGGAACAGCGGGAGTAAATGCAGGTGATACAATACAAGCAGTTGTAACAGGAGAGAACAAACTTGCATACGGAAGAATATTAGAAAATATAGGACTTGGTGGACTTCAAGTATTTAGAGGGCGAATCAAAAGTATTTCAGATTACGAGCAGTTTGAAGTAGAAACATTTTCTATGTTAGAAAATAATGAATGGTACTTTAACCCATCGCCTAGAACTTTTTCAATAGGTGTAGATACAAAACTATATACAAGTGGTGGACTTGAAACAGGAGGAATCAAAAACTTCCTAGACCACGGCGAGTTCTCAGTTACAAGTGACGTATTCACGATAGTAGCAGATGGAGACCGTGCGGTTATGATATCAGCTATGCCATATACAAAAGAAGCAGTTCGCGGAGAAGTATATGATTTAGATGGAAGTATACAACTAAAAGACATATACACATATGATAGAAAAAAAGACCAGTGGAAAACAGCAGTTGCGAAAAATACGACAGTAACGCTAAATGAAATTCCAAATGGCATCATGATTAAAAATGGCAAACTAATTACAACTAAACAACTAGAAAAAGGCGATAAACTTACGATTATGTTAGAAGAGCCACTAGATACTACATTAGAAGGTAATAGCGACGGGCAAAGTACAAACGGACTAAGACTTAAAGTAGATGGATATATTGTACTTGTAGAATAGTGTTTAATAGTAGGGGGGCAAGCATGAAGAGCATAAAAAACATGAAACAAACAGTAGCAGTTATAGTTCTAAGCATATTGTCTGTAACACAAGTTTTAGCTTACGAAGGTGAAATGGGGTACTTTGGAGGAATATCACCAGGATACAAATTACCAACTTTGACAGAGCAGGCAAATACGAGCAAGAAAAAACTCAGTAAAATAACATTACCATACAAAGAAATGATTTATATATCAGGAAAACCTGTGGAAGTAGAAGGCACTATAGAGATGCGGCCACAAGTGATTGATTACACAAAAAAACCGGTAGGTAACTATACCGAAAGCTATATGATAAAAACAACCAATGAAAACAAAGAAAAGCTAGATCGTAACATTACGCTAGATACAAAATACATGTATGATGCTACAACAAAACAAGTAACAAAAACTAGCTCTATAAAAAAATGGACAGAAATAGTAGTAGTAGGAGGTCAGACATATCAGTTAGACTCATCAAAATCATCTTTTTCAAAAAGCATGCTAGAAGACTTTACTCCAGGAGTTACATACTATAGAGGAGATATTCAGTACGAGGCAGTATACAAAAACGCATCATCATCAGGTGGAAATATGACATCTGTTAGCGTGAACGGACCTATATACGGTTATGACCATGCATATGCAAAGACAGAAACGCAGCGCAGAAACATACACGTAACAACAGGAGAAGGTAGCGGCTATTATATAGAAGAAACACCAACTTTTACGACATACAAAGAAATACAATACGGAGCAAACGAGCCAAATGCAATCAGCTTTGGAGGAAACTACAAAGAGATTATAAGAGGAGATGGGGCACTTACATACGATATAATTGCAGGAAGTACAAATAGCGCAGATGAAAACAGAGGAGCAATATCTATAACAGACGTTCCATCGCTAGAACAACTAAACGCTATAAACATACCAAGTATGAAAGGGCATCCAGCAGAATCAGATGTAAAAAAAATGTATAGCCTAAAAGTTTTTTCAGGTGAACCGACTACATTTTCGCCAAACCAAGTAGTTACAAGGGGAGCATATATAGAAATGCTAGTACGCGCACTAAAACTGACTATTCCAGATGAAAAAGAAATAGAACAAAGTGCAAAAGTATTTACAGATGTTAAAACAACTGATAAAAAATACCCATACTATATGGCAGCATACAACGCAGGGCTTATAAGCGGAGGCGAAGTAAATGTAGGGCAGCACTTAACAAGAGAAGCAATGGTAGTTATGAACATTAGGGCGCTAGGACTTGAAAGACTTGGAATAGCAACACTTGGAGCAACTACTCCATTTATAGATGATAACCTAATATCAAGCTGGGCAAAGTCAAGTGTTTACGCTGCAAGCCGTATAGGTCTTATTGATAGTACAAACGGATACTTATTTCCAAATAAAAAAGTTACATATATAGATGTAGCAGCTTTACTAAACCAAATGATGAATTACATGAGATACGATTTGAGAAAAGACTACGATGAAAAAATGCTTATGTAATAAACCAAGCGAAAGCCTCATGCACAAACGTGCAAGGGGCTTTTGTTTGGTTTGCGCTAAAATACAAGTATGCAAATACAAAGTAAAACAGATGAATATGTATAAAAATAGATAGCGATACAATATTTTAACTAAATGTTACAAATGTTAACAAATTGATTGGAAAAAGAATCCAAATGGATATACAGGATATAGGCCTAAACCCTTGAAAATACAATCATACACCACAAATGTATAAAATTGGAAGGTTACATAAAGATTACAAAGTGTCGAAAGGTATTGAAAACAAAAGGATGATGATATATACTTCTATTTGTAAGCAACACAAGCCAACGTTGTTAACTTATTTTAATCACATTATCAAATATTAAATAAGTATTACAAAACATTACATACACACAAAACAGTTGGCAAAAAACAGACATTATTAAAGACACCTAAGGGAGGCAACACAAATGAAATTAAGACAAAAATTAGCAATGGTATTAGCAGCAACAATGATCGTAGCAGCAGTTCCAGTAACAACAATGGCGTACTCAACAAACCAAATCCACGGACAAGTGTCAGCGGTTATTGGTCAAAATATAAAATTAGACGACAACCTTCGTCTTGTAATAGATCTTGAAGATACTTTAGAAGAAAATGAAGAAACAGTATTTTACCTTGATTACACAGATTTCGCAGTAGATGCTGGATTATATAACACAGCTTACTTAGCAGCAATCGATACATTAAAAGAAAACATTGTAAATCATGTAAATGCAAATGATTTTAGAGTAAAAAATGTAGCAGCAACAGAAGCAAAAACAACACCAGGTGCAATTGCAACAAAAATTACAACAGAAGATGTTAAAATTACACTTGCATACAAAGGAAATGAATTTAAATCAACTGATAAAGTTGCTGAAATCAAAGTAGAGTACTTTGTAAATGAAGAAGGCAAAAAAGCAACAAAAACAATTACATTTACAGCAGCAGATCTTGAAGCAGCAGGAATTAATTTATCAGAAGTAGCATCAGCTAAAAATGTATACACATTCAACTTTGATGAAAAAGGAAACTTGACTGACGATTCAACAATATCAAAAGCTACACCATTTGGTGGAAAAACAAAGATTGAAGTTTTAAGTTCAAGTCAAGTACGTGTTACAGTAGAAGCAGTAAGTGATCTTACAAAAGTAGCACTTCCAATTGCAGGTCAAATGACAGGAGAATCTCCAAAAGTAGTAGTTGATTCATACGATAGTTCTGTATCAGTATCAAAAACAGAGCATTACTTAACAAAAGAATCAATCGGTAGCGATAAATTAACAGTAACAGCAAAAGATGCAAAGAAAATTAACGTTGCTGGTGGTGAAATTGCTGGATTTACAGTAAAAGAAAACCATGAAGATGCAATTTCTAACGGAGCAAAAAAAGCAGACAGAACAATCGTTCTTGATTTAACAAAATATTCTGACCTAGTATTTACAGATAAGCAAACAATTACAATTGAAGGTAAAGGTGCATTCGCTCCAAACAAGCGTACATTAAAATCTGACGAATACAAAGTAGATGGTAAAACACTTGAAATCTACCTTCCAAATGAGCAAGCAATAGGAACAACTACAGGAGCTTGGGAAGTAACAGGAGTAACAGTAGAAGCTGAAAACCTTAAATACGGAGCTGAAGAAGGCGATGTAAACGTTAAGATTACAAGTGGAAACAAAATGTTTGAAGAAATGAACGAAGTACTTGCAGTAGTAGCTGAATTTGCAGTAGACGTAACTGTACAAGCTGCTGATTTAGTAGCAGGTAGAGATTCAATAGTACCAAAAGAAGATAATGACACAGCAATCATCACAATTACTGAAAACGTAAAAGAATCATTAGATGATAAGCGTTGGGCTTACTTCAATATGCCAGAAGGTGTATACGTAACAAAAGCAGATTTCTTAGAAGAAACTAAATTAACAATCAATGAAATAGAAGTAACAACATCTTTAGCAGATAACAGCATCAAAGCAGACGTTAACAAAGATGGTTATGTAACAGGATTCAGTCTTGAATTCCAATACAATAACAACTCAGAAAAACTTGGTAAATTAGATCCAGCAAAAGCAAACCAAATCGTAATGGAAATCCCATTATTTGCACCACTTGGTACAGAAGCTGGAGAGTACAACTTAGAAATCGAAAGTAAATACCTTGAAGAATTAGCTGGAGAGCATGTGCTTGCAGTAGTAGCAGCACCAATCACAGTTGAATACGATCAAGCAGTAGTAAAAGTTGGTCTTGCTAAACAAGAATTAGGAGATATTACAATTACTGAAACAGCAAACAAAATGATTGAAGAAGGCGAAATCGTAATTGAAATCGAAGATGTAAAATTAGAAACAGCTAAAAAAGATATCGAAATCGTTCTTAGTGAAGATTCTAAAATGCAAGCAAACGTAAAATCAGTTACAAACGGAAAAAACAGTGCAACTATCGTAATTGAAATTGACAGAGCAGCTAAAGAAGCTGGTTCATTAACAATCAAAGGTCTTGTAGGAACAGTAGATCGTACAGTTCCAGAAGGATACATTGGATTAGAAGTATCAGGATCAGCAATTCAAGATGAAGAAAATAAAGTTACTGCAGAAGAAGAAAATGTAATCAAAGTAGCAGAATACATCAAAGTAGGAACATTAAACACAGAAGATAACAACGGATCACAAGTAAAAGATAACGTAGCAGTATTTACAATAGGTCAAGAAACATTCACTCTTAATGGTGAAGAAAAAGAAATGGACGCAGCACCATTTGTAACATCAAAAGACAGAGTAATGGTACCAGTACGTTACCTATCAGAAGCATTCGGTGTAGAAGCTGAAAACATTCTTTTCAACTCAGGAGTTGTAACAATGTTTGTTGGAGAAAAAATTGTTCAATTAGAAAACGGAAGCAACGTTGCAGTAGTAAACGGAGTGAAAGTATCAATGGACGAAAAAATGACAATCAAAGAAGATCGTGCATACGCTCCAATGGGTGAAATTGCAAGAATTCTTGGTGTTAAAGTTCAATGGGATAACGACAACAAAACAGCTACATTCAAAAGATAATTTATATAAATAACAACAAAAAACGCTTTAGGGGTTAATCCCTAGAGCGTTTTTTTGTTATGATTTTGAATACAGAATTACTTAACTGTTACGATTGTATTAAAAAAAGATAAAGGAATTGAAAAAACATTACATAAAAGATATACTACTAGTAATATTACTACATTTATCCAATAGGAGGAATTTAATTATGAAAAAACATTTAAAAAAATTATTACTAGGTGGAGTTATTTTATCAATATCATGCGCATCAATTGCTGTTGGTGCACGTTCAGGAAGCGTAGATGCAAAATTACGTTACAACAATTATAAAATTAATGTAGATGGAGAAGACAGAGTGGTTCAATTAGAGCCATTTAGTTATAACGACAGTATATATGTACCAGTACGTGAAATTGGTAACTTAGTTGGAGCAAACATAGATTGGGATTCAGCAACTCAAAGTGTAAAAATAAGAAAACAAACGACAGTAGATACAACAAAAGAACTTCAAGAAGCTAAACAAGAGCTTGGAAACGTGAAAATGAAAAACACAACTCTTGAAAAGAAAGTTAGTGAATTAGAAGAAAAAATCGCACGTTACGAAGCGATAGAAGAAGAAAAAGAAGCAGAAAAAGAAGAAGCAAAACTAGATTTAGTAGCATTAGAAAAATCATTAACACGTTACTACGGTGAAGATTTTGATGTTGATTGGGAATTTGACTTAACAGAAAATAAAGATAAATTAGTATTAGAAATAAGCTATAGCAGCAAACAAGATGGTAAAGCATTTGATAAAATTACAGATAGTCAATTAGAAAGATTTATCAAAGGTATACTTACAGATGTTCAAAAAGAATGTGGCGCAGTTGAAATAAGTGGGAAAGTATATGATACAACTACAAGAACAAGTACAGCAACATTCAAAATGACAACAAAAGGAAGTGTGTCAACTACTGTAAACAGACAAACATTAGACGAAGATGAGCTAGATAGATATGCAGACCGTCTTCAATCAAACTACCATCGTGTACCAAAACTTGCAGTAGGTGGATACGGCGAAAATGTATTTGCGGATGAGGTAGAACTAACTGAAAAAAGTGGTGTTATTACATGTAAAGTAACAACAGATTACTCAAACCATTCATCAGCGATATCATCATGGAATTATGCTTCATATAGCGATGTTTCAGCATTAAAATATTACATGGAAGATATTTTAGAAGATATCGAGGCAAAATTTGATGTTACAGGAACAAAAATTATTATATTAAATGAAGCAGACAAAACTATGGCAACTTATGAAAAAGGTAATTTTGATATTGAAACGCTATAATATTTAGCAAGGAGAAAAGTTTTGAAAAATATATTGCGTAATAAAATGATAGTATCGTTTAGTATAGCCCTGTGCGCAATAGCAATTCCGGTAGAAGCAAAAGAATCGCTCACTATCGGAATTGAAGGGGTAATGGCTACACATACATCTATGGAAAAAGTGTATCAAACAATACAAGAGATAGAAAAAAAAGAAAAAATTGAGTACTTTGTTATGCCAGTTGGTTATTACCAAGCGCAGCGTATGAATAAGTTCATGCAAACAGGTGATAGTTCTGTATTAGATGAAGTTATGGAAGCTATGGACAAGCCCTATCGTACAGAAGAAATGCGACAGTTCATGATGAAAATGTATACTAGTCAAAAAAAACATTCAACACCGATTATTTTTATCGGTTGCGGAGCAGAGCGCAAAGAAGATTTGATTCACAGTATGGAGACAGCGCTGGAGCCATATAAAGATAATGTTCATGTGGCTGAAATGATGACACAAATCAAGCGTTATCCATCAACTTCGGCAGTTGATTATTACTATAATGAAGTAATTTTAAAAAATAATATATATAATGAAATTTTAGAAGAAGAAACTATAGAAGAATTAGCAATGATTTTTGATAGTATGCTACTAAATCATAAGCGCCAATACATAGAAGAACGTATGCTAAAAGCTATTAATGAAAAAACCGCAGATAGCGACGTTATTTATCTAAACGTACCACGAAACCATGATGATTATACATATCATATACCGTTTTTATACGATAATTCGTACGAAATTGAATGGGATACAATGAATAGTAAACTTGTTGAAAATAGTAATAAATGTTTTGAGACAAAAAAAGTGCATATTCAAAACGATGTTGCTGCAAATCTGTATGGATATGACAAAGCAGCAGCGATGTTGTATAAGCAAAAACAAACTAAAACATTAAATTTTAACAAAAAAACTCAAGGACTTATAGAAAAAGATGTTTTGGAAAAAACACGATTATTTATAGGCGGAGAGTATCATGGTTCAGCAAATAGCTACGTTGTACAACTAGAGCTTATAAAATATTTGAATGCCGAAGCAGGAGTTAGATTTGTTGGTATTGAGTGCGGATATGGAATAGGAATGTTCATAGATGATTACATTCAATCAGGTAATCCAAAACAGCTAGATAAGGCTATGAGCTATTTGTCATCAAGCACACTAGGCGGAGAAGAATACAAAGAGTTTTTAGAACAACTTCATAAATACAACAAAACACTTCCAAAAGATAAAAAACTAATCATAAGAGGTATTGACTTAACAGTTAGCACGTTTCCTATGAAACAAAAAATCGAACAATGTTTACAAAAAGCTAAAGATACTGAGACAAAAACATTTTTGAAAGAGCTATATACAGATAAATACCAATCTAAACGAAGTGTGATAGAACAACTTCAAATACTTTTAGAACGTAACGAAGAGTCTTATAAGAAGACTATCGGAGATGAAAATGTATTTCATCTAAAACAGTTTGTAAGAATGTCAGGAATCGATGCGAGTATATTTAGCAACTATGATATAAAGCGTGAATCGCTTATAGTTGAAGGAATGGAAGCGATTATGACATACTATCCAAATGAAAAGATGTTTTTACAAATAGGAGTATTTCATGCTATGCAACAATATTATCTAGAAGAAGGCGACGGATATACGATGAGTGAGTATTTAGATAAGTACTCACCAGTTCTAAAAGACCAAGTTACTTCGATTATTTATACATATGCAAATAGTATGAGAGGTTGGGAAGACCAAAAAAGCATAGTTCCGGTTACGTATCCAGATGTAATGTATAACGAGGAGCAAGCATATAGCTTTTTAGATATAGGTGAAGATACACCACTTGGAAATGCATATGCAGCGCATTACAAAGCATCACTAAAAGATATAGGTGATTATGTATTGATGATTAGTAATGGTAGCCCATTAACGAAATGGAAACTACAAGATTAAGACACAAATATTACAACAAAGTTACAAATGGAAAATGGAATTGACTTAAATGATAGACCAAGATATAATTTAACATGAAATGGTAACTTGTAAATTAAAATAAAAATTAAAAAAATAAGGGGGACGTTAATAATGAAATTACGTCAAAAATTAGCAATGGTATTAGCAGCAACAATGATCGTGGCAGCAGTACCAGTAACAACAATGGCATACTCTAAAAACGAAATACAAGGGGCTGTATCATCATACACTACAGCAGAGGTAACTTATGATGATGGTCTTAAACTTGTAGTAGATTTTGAAGATAGTATATTAACAGAATTTGATGATAAAACTATTGGGCATCTTGAAGATATTGCAAAAGGTTTTATATCAATAGCTGATGATCACAAAGTTGGAACAACATTCTACGTTAACGCAGAAGATTTCACATTCAACAAAAGTGCATATATCTACGGAAGAAAAGCTAACGAAGCTGACACAAAAGAGTTATTAGACAGAGTTACTAAGGCAGTTAAATCAGACACAAGATTTATGAAAACAACAACAACTCAAGGAGCAATCGTTGCAGATACAGAAGTTAAAATCAATGATTTTGATAAATTCTTTGCAATGGATAAAGAAAAAATAAATGAAGATACAGTAGTTCTTAAATTAGATGTAGAGTACTACACAAATACAGAGGGTGCAACAGCTAAGAGAACAGTAGAGTACACAATACAAAACATTATAGATTTAGACGCAGAATTAAATAAAGCATTAGGTGCAAAATTAGAATTGAAGGATTTCACAGATTTACATGAAGTATATTCAGTTACAGCTGTTGTATTTGATGCTAAAGGAACACGTACACCATGGGCTGGTGAAACAGTAGTAGAATTCTTAGCAAATGACAAATTACGTGTATACGTAAAAGCAGGAATAACAAAAGGAACAAATGCCGAAGGTGAGATAGTAGACGCTATTATAGATGATACTAAAGTAGCTATTCCAATGATCGGTCAGATGACAGGAAAATCTCCAGCAGTATTAATTGAAGCTTGTGATAGTTCTTCAACAGTAAGCAGACAAAGACTTCCTTTAACAAACAACGATCTTACATCAAACAAAGTTAATCTTGTAGTAAAAGAAGGTGATGTAACAGGAATCACAATCAATGGTGGTACTTTAGCAGGATTTACTATTACTGAAAACAAACAAAACGTATTAAAAGACGGAGATACAATCGTTCTTGATTTAGGTAAATACTCTGACTTAGTATTCGTTGGTGGAACAGTAAAAGCAACAGGTGAAAAAGCATTTGCTCCAAATACAGATTATTTTGACACAAAAGTAATAGCTGATGGTCAAAAATTAGAAATCACTGTAAAAGATGGTTCTAAAGTTGGAACAACAACAGGTGGTTGGAAACTTAGTGGTGTTCAAGTTGAAGCTAAATCATTAAAATATGGTGCAGAAGTTGGTGATGTTAACGTAACTATTACATCAAAAAATGACTTATTTGCAGAAGTAGAAGTAAAACTTGCAGAAGTTAGAGACTTTGAAGTAACAGCAGAAGTAAAACCAGCTGATCTTATTGCAGGTCGTTTAAACGGAGCAAAAGATGCTGATAAAAAAGCTAAATTCCACGAAGCAGTAATCACAGTTACAGAAGGTGTTAGAGAGTCATTAGATGACAAACGTTGGGCATACTTCCAATTACCATCAGAAGTTTATGTAAAAGCAGAAGATTTCAATGATGCAAAAGCTTCATCATACGTTAGCATCAATGGTGAAAAAGCGATTGATGATAAAGTTCTTCTTAAAACAGACGTTAACAAAGATGGTTATGTAACTGGATTCAGTCTTGAATTCGAATACACAAACAATGATGAGAAAAAAGGTCAAATGGTAGTGGAGAAAGCGAACACTGTATCAGTAACGCTTCCACTTTACACACCACTTAGCACACCAGAAGGTGAATACAACGTTGAAATCATCAGCAAATATGTACCAGAAATTGCTGGAGAGCAAGTTATTGCAAATGTTGTTCAACCAGTAGAAGTAACATTTGATCAAAAAGAAGTAAAAGTTGGTCTTGAAAAGCAAGAAATGGGTGATATCACTATCACAGAAAAAGCAGACAAAATGATCAACGAAGGAGAGTTAGTTCTTTTCTTAGAAGATATCAAACTTGAAACATCTAAAAAAGACATCGTTGTAACAACAACAGAAGGTTCTAAAATGGACGTAAGAGTTAAATCTGTTTCTTCTGACAAAGATGGTTCATACATCACTTTAACAGTAGATAGAGAAGCTAAAGAATTATCAGCAATCACACTTTCAAACCTTGTAGGTACTGTATACCGTACAGTTCCAGAAGGTGGAACAGATATCCAAGTATACGGAAGTGCAATCCAAGATCTTAAACAAGTTATCGAAAAAGAAGGTGCAGATATCGATGTTATAACAATCGAAGATTACAATGCAGTTCCAACTAAAAACACAGAAGATATCGGAACAATTTCTAAAGCAAACACTGTAATCCTTACAGCAGATGCAACTATTTACTCTGTAAATGGTGAAGAAGTAGAAATCGATGAAGATCAAGTAGCATACATTGATGCAAACAACAGAATGATGGCACCAGCACGTCTTATCGGTGAAGCATTCTCAGTAGATAACATCAGTTTCTCAAACGAAACAGGAACTACAGTTGTAACATTCTTCAACGGAAGCAAAGTTGTTAACTTTACAAACGGTTCAAACAAAATGGTAGTAAACGGAACAACTGTAACAATGGACACACCAGCTGTTATTACAAATGGTCGTTTATTTGTACCAGTACGTAGCCTTGCAAACTCTTTAGGAATCAAAGTTTCTTACGAAGCAGGAGTTGCAACATTTACAACAGCATCTAACTAATCAATATTGATTTATTAGTAAAAATAGTAATAAAAAAAAGACAATCTCTTTGGAGGTTGTCTTTTTTTATTATTTACAAATGATAAAGAGTATAGTGCTATAACACAAAAACAAAACGTGGTATAATAAAACAAAAAATAAGAAAAGAGAGAGAGGGTAATATATGAGCCGAAAAAAATCAAATGAAGAAGCTATAATGAAATTTAGATGGTTATTATTTTTACCGATAATAGTAGTAGTAGGAATTATACCACTTATTGTAAGGTATACAACCGTGCCGATTAATGATCCGAAAATGCGATATTTATGGAATGCAGCAACAATGGGGGATTTATTTTCGCAAACGAAGGCGCAATGTTTACTAGTAGTAGTAGCTATTATGCTTTTTATATTATTTTTGACATTCACAAAAAAAGATTTTAAATATGACAAAATGATTTTGGTGATGATGAGTGGACTTGGTGTATATGCACTAATGACTATTATATCAGCAATATTTTCACCATATTCACACACTGCTATGTGGGGAGCACCTGACAGGGGAGAAGGAGTTTTTGTGCTTTTGGCATATGTATCAGTTATGCTATATGCATTTTACATGACAAATCGTAGTGGAGATTATCGTTATGTATCAATTACGCTAGCTATACTAAGTGTAATCATGTTATTTGTAGGGATAACACAATATGTAGGAAATGATATTTTGCTCAGTAACGATATAGTTCGTGAGTTAGTAGTGCCTAGTAGTAAATATCCAGATATTGCAGAAGGACTAACACATGTATACGAAGGTGGAAATATGCATGGAACGTTATTTCATTATAACTATGTAGGAAGTTTTGCAGCACTTATCACTCCGTTTTTTATTGCACTTATTTTTGGGGCATCAAAATGGTTAGAAAAAATACTATATATTGTAGGTGCTATATCAGGAATAGGGTTAATGATAGGAAGTACTGCAAGAAGTGGTATGATAGGAATAGGGATTAGTGTACTTGTACTAATTATTATAGGTGGCCGACAACTTATAAAAAAATGGTATATTACTATTGGAGTTGTAGTTATTGCAGGTATCGTTTTAGTTGGGTTTAATAGTGTAACAAACGGAGAAATATTTAGACGTATTCCGAGTTTAATCCAAGATGTTTTGATGATAACAAAATCATCAGAAGCAGAGACTAACTATTTGGATGCACTACCTATACAAGGTATAGAGCATGAAGGGCGTAATATGGATGTGCTTACACCGCATGGAAAACTCAGAGTAGACTGCACTGAGGCAAGAACGCTTAAGTTTTATGATGATGCAAATGAAGTAGTACTATATGCATATGAAGATGGAACGTACAAGACGATAGATGCTAGATTTAGTAATATTAGTTTTGAAGAAGAGACGTGGATTGGAGATGTAGAGGGGCTATGGATTATGAACATAGGCGATGCTACATTTGGTGTGATGGCAACACCTGAAGAAGGTGTACATTATTCAAATAAAATGACGGGTGAATTTATGACACTAGACGAGGCAGAGTCTATCGGATTTAAAGGCAAAGAACGTATGGGCTCAGCTAGGGGATATATTTGGTCAAGAAGTTTACCGCTAATCAAAAATAATTTGATAATAGGTAAAGGACCAGATAGTTTTATTGCACAATTTCCACAAAACGATATATTAGGACTATGGTACGCTTATGGAACACCATATATGACGGTTGATAAACCACATAATATGTATTTACAAATAGCAATAAACGAAGGGGTTATAGCACTTATTGGATTTTTCGTACTAGTAATAGGTTATATAATTCAAAGCATCAAACTGTATGCATGGCGAATAGAATACAATGAAGCACAAAGCGTTGGAACTGCTTTTTTTGTAGGAGTTGTAGGATATTTAGGTTCGGGACTTTTTAATGACTCGGTAGTATCAGTAGCACCAATATTTTGGGTAATGCTAGGTATGGGTATGTCTATTAACTATATGGTAAAAGTATCGGAACGAAAAATGTTTGCAAATATGCCACATGCAACAATAAAAATGAAAACACGAAAGCATATAATGAAATAATGCTGAAAAAAAGCACTCCATAGAGGAGTGCTTTTTTTGATAAAATACAAATTAATAAGCATTTTTATTAATAAATCCTTTTAATACAGTATGAAAAATAATCTTTATATCAAAGCCAAAAGTCCAGTTTTCGATATAATACAAATCATGAGTAATACGATCTTCTATACTCGTATCTCCGCGAAGTCCATTCACCTGAGCCCAACCTGTAATGCCGGGGCGTACTTGGTGTTTTATCATATACTTTGGAATATCCTCTTTGAACTTGTCAACAAATACAGGACGTTCAGGTCTAGGTCCAACTATGGACATATCCCCTAGCAAAACGTTGAAAAACTGAGGAAGTTCATCTATACTAGTTCTTCGCATAAAAGTGCCCCATGCCGTCTTGCGAGGGTCATCTTTTGTAGTCCACTGAAGTTTTTCCTCTTCGCTAGATTGGACACGCATAGAACGAAACTTATACATATAAAAAGGCTTTCGGCCAAGTCCTACACGCTCTTGGCGAAAAAGAATAGGCCCCTTAGAAGTAAGTTTTGTCATAATAGCGGCAAATACTAAAAAAGGAGAAGTTAGTACAATTGCAAAAAGACTAAACACAATGTCAAATGCACGTTTTAGAAAACTTTTAAAAATATTATCAAGAGGTACATGACGTATATCAATCATAGGAAGACCATCTAGGTCATCCATATAAGGTTTTGCAGGTATGTATTTGTAGTAGTACGGAATGATATGAGTTTTGACACCTGTTTTTTCACATATAGATATAATATGTCCAAGCTGCGCCATATCTTCTGTGCCTATACCAAGAACTACATAATCTATGTTTTGCTTTGTGAGTATACTTTCGAGATTTGAAATAGTACCTATTATAGGAAAACTTAAAAAATTGTCATCTTCGTATTTAGACATAGGCATAACGCCACGTATACTATATCCCCAGTGAGGATGAGATACAGCTTTTTTGATAAACTCAGAACTACCATCAGAAATACCTATAATCAGGCAGTGCTTTAAGTTGTAGCCAAGACGTCTATATTTTCGCAGAGTAAAACGGATAAATATACGTATACCTATAGTAAAAAATATATTTACTATAAAAAATATAAGAATAGTCAAACGAGAATAATCTATAATACGAAAAACAAATAGCCCAACAGTTAGCATAAGAACTGATATAGTATTCGTCTGAACTATAGCACTAATCTCATGATGCATAGGCTTAGTTCGGCGCGTACTATATAGGTCAAAAGTATGGTATAGAAGAAGATAGCACGGTAAACTAATCAAAATAGGTAATCCGTACTGCCTAAGGCTAAAAGATGGAAAACCTGAAGATAATATGTAAAAACGTATGTAATAAGCAATTAAAAAACTAAGTACAACCAAACACAAATCTATACAGACCTGAAGCCGGTTTAGATATTTTTGATTTTCACGAATCATAAAAAAGAGCCTCCTTGCAATTATACATACATTATACGCTTTTCGACATAAATATACAAATGCAAGAACTTCCACATAAAAAAAACGATATTTACACAACAGAAAAAACAAAACATGGTATAATAAGACCAAAAAACGTAATAAAGGGGTGATTGGGTGAAAGGAATTATATTGGCAGGAGGAAGCGGTACAAGACTGTATCCGATTACAAAAGCTATATCAAAGCAAATGTTACCAGTTTACGATAAGCCGATGATATACTATCCGCTGTCAACACTGATGCTTGCAAATATACGAGACGTTCTTATCATATCAACACCTAGAGACGTTCCAGTATACAAAGAATTACTCGGAAACGGAACAGAACTTGGTATGAACTTGGAGTATGCAGTACAAGATATGCCAAAAGGACTTGCAGAAGCATTTATAATAGGAGAAAAATTCATAGGTGATGATAGCGTAGCATTAGTACTTGGAGACAACATATTCTATGGACATGGATTTACAGGTGTACTAAAAAAAGCAGCAAAAGTATGTGATGGCGCAGTTATTTTTGGGTATAACGTCACAAACCCAGCCGCATTTGGAGTAGTAGAGTTTGCCCCAGCTGGCAACGTACTATCTATAGAAGAAAAACCTAGCGTGCCAAAATCAAACTACGCAGTACCAGGACTGTATTTTTATGATAATACAGTTATTGGGCGTGCAAAAAAAGTTACTCCGTCAAATAGAGGAGAGCTTGAAATTACAGAAATACATAACGACTACCTAAAAGATAAAAAACTAACAGTAGAACTTTTTGGAAGAGGAATGGCATGGTTAGATACAGGAACGTGCGAAGGACTGACAGAAGCAAGTAGTTTTGTGCAAGCAGTACAAAAACGCCAAGGACTATATGTAGCATGTATAGAAGAAATAGCGTATAACAACGGGTGGATTGATAAAACACAGATTCATAAATTAGCTATGCAAATGGAAAAAACAGAATACGGACAATATCTACTAAAAATAGTAGAAAGTTAAATATGAACATAAAGTGTATAGTAAAGGATGGGATACGGGAATGAAAATATTAATAGTGACAAGCTGGGCGTTACCGTGTCATAACGGAGGAGTTGCACAAGTTACACATCATCTAGCCAAAGAGTTCATATCCAAAGGTCATGAAGTGAGTATATTTGCACTCGACTATGATCCATCAAAATCAGTTGGACAAATAGATAGTTTTGAGTACGAAGGCTACAAAATACGTACAATCAAAAGTGATTACATGCACCAAAACAGGCTGCATGCTTTGGAAGAAAACAACTATAATCAGCCGTCTATAGAGGCGCCATTTTGTGATTATTTAGAAGAGATAAAACCTGATATCGTACAGTTTCAGAGCATTCAAGGAATGGGCGCAAACTTGATAAAAGTTGCAAAACAACTAAACTACAAAACAGTTGTTACTATGCATGACTGGTGGTGGCTATGTCCAAATAGTTTTATGGCAGATCAAAATGATAAGTGTTGCCTTCAAAAAAATATAGATGATAGCAAATGTAAAAAATGTATTAAAGATACGATATCGCAGCTAGATGCAGAAAATTTCTTAAAAAAACGTAACCAATATTTAAAAACTATATTAGAAAAAGATGTAGATCAAGTTTTGGTCGTTACAGAATATCTCAAAACATATTTTCAAAATAACATGCCATATATAGAGAATATAAAAGTAGATATAAATGGTGTAGAAGAAGGAATAATACATAATCAGGCAAAGAAAAACGAAGTAATAAAAATAGGATTTTTAGGCGGAGTTCAGAGACTAAAAGGATACGAACTGTTACAAAAAGCAGTGCCACATATTCAGTCAAAAGGATGGGAACTGCATATTTATAGCGTGCCAAAAGTCAATAAACATGGACTGAAAAAAGCATGGTCATATCTAAAAAGCCAAGGACTACGAAAACTAAAAGTCAAACTAAAACAAGTTTTAAAAGCACATTCGGTTCAACCATCAAATGGAAAAATCATCATCCACCCTCCATACGATACGTTTGAAAAAGAGACAGTGTTTCAAGAATTTGATATATTACTTTCATTATCTATAGTCAAAGAATCGTCATCACTCGTAGTTAGAGAAGCACTAATTCGAAATATACCTGTACTTACTACCGACTCAGGAGGACCTTTAGAAGTAGTAATGCCAGGGATAAACGGAGAAGTAGTGCGGGAGCTCACACCGAAAGCAGTAGCAGAAGGTATAGACCAAATGATACAGGGCGAGCATTACAAAAAACTTAGAGAAAATATGCAAAAGAATCCGTATACATATACGTATGAAAATCAAGCGACTTCCTTAGAAAAAATATACAAAGAAGTAAATAGGAGGCAAAGCGGATGATTAAAGTAAGTGTGGTTATTCCAGCATACAACACTGAGAAACACATTGAAAGTTGCTTAAAAAGCCTAGAAATGCAAACGTTAAAAGATATAGAATTCATAATTGTAGATGATGGATCTACAGATAAGACCGCTGAAATAGCGGATAAGTGGGCAGCAAAAGATGCACGTTTTAGAGTAGAGCATATACAAAACGGAGGCGCAGGTAAAGCTAGAAATCATGGTATGACATATGCCAAAGGAGAGTATATAGGATTTGTAGATAGCGATGATATAGTAGAAAATACAATGTTTGAAAAACTATATGAGGCAGCTACCAAATATGAAGTGCCAGTTGCGATGTGCAATCATACAGATGTTATAAAAGAAAAAAGCTATCCATATGACTTACCTGTTTCAGAAGGGCGAATAGAACAAGAAGAGATAACAAAATGTTTGATAGTTCCACTAATCGGAGGATGTACGTTAAATACTACCGAAGAAGGTGTAGTATCAGGATACATATGGAGAATGTTATTTAAGAAAAAGTTTTTGGAAGAAAACAAAATAACATTTGAGTCAGAGCGAGTAGTTAGATATGAAGACTTAGTATTTGTTATGCAGACGTTACAAAAAGCGTCTCAAATTGCAATTGTAAAAGAGTCATTATACAATTATTATCACAGAGCAGGCTCACTAGTATATACATACAAAAAAGACGTATGGGATAGGCAAAAAGAACTTCAAAAAGCACTGGTAAAACTAACACAGCATATAAAAACACCAGAAGTTAAGACTAGGCTACAAGCTAAAGAAATAATAGGGTTATTAGAGGCTGTAGATCACACAGTAGGTAGTAATAGTTACAACGTGAGGAGTAGTGTGATAAATAGTATTCGCCATATGAGAGAAGAAGTAGATTTAGAACTAATACTAGAAGATAAACTACTTAGTAGTGCCACAAAGATGCGACGTCTAAAATTACGATATTTAACAAATAAAAATTATAAGAAGTTGTACTATGTAACCTATGTGCTTTGCCAGATGAAAAAGTATAGAGGAGACATATTATGAGAACAGAAAAAGCAGTAACCAACTTGAAAATGGCTATGGTATACCAAGCTTGCGTGTTATTTATGAGCTTTGTAGACCGAAAACTATTTCTAGAAATATTAGGAATTGAATATTTAGGAGTGCATGGACTATTTGGAAACATGATAAGCATGCTAGCACTAGCAGAACTAGGTGTAGGGACAGCTATTATATATAATCTATACAAACCATTAGCAGAGCAGAACGAAGCAAAAGTTAGTGCATTAATGAGTTTGTATCGTAAGATGTATTTTTATATAGGATTAGTAATACTTGTACTAGGTATGGGAATGATGGTTACATTGCCTATATTTATTCAAGATGTAGCATTGCCTATGAAACCATTATATATAGCATACGGAATATTTGTACTAGGAACAGTAGCTACATACTGGACAGGATACAAAAGGTCACTACTTTATGCAGACCAACGTAATTATGTTGCACAAGTAGGAGATATGGCTTGCACTGTAGGCGGGGCTGTACTAAAAATATTGACACTAGTATTTGCACCGAGTTACACGTTATACGTTATAGTACACGTTATATCAAAAATAATACCAAACATATATGCAGCATTTAAAGTGAATCAGCTATATCCGTATTTGAAAAAATATAAAGAGGTACTAGTAGGAGATGAAAAAACAAAAGTTACAAACAACGTAAAAGATTTGTTTGTACACAAGATGTCTTTCTTTGTTGTGAACTCGACAGACAATATGATAATTTCGTTTTTTACAGGAGTTGCAACAGTAGGGTTTGTAGGCAACTACCAAATTATTATATCAGCTATAATGAGTTTTATAGGACAAGGGATAGACTCGCTTCAAGCAAGCCTTGGAAACTTAGTTACGACAGAGAAAAAAGAACAAGTAGTAGAAGTATATGACAAAATACAGTTTGCAGTATTTTGGGTAGCTAGTGTAACATCGGTATGCCTAATGGGACTTATAACACCATTTGTATCGTTATGGCTTGGCGAAGAGTACGTACTAAGCTACGGAATTGTATTAGTAATGCTACTCAATTTTGTACTATGGGTAATGACACGCCCAATATGGCAGATGATGAGTGTATCTGGGTTATTCAAAGAAGATAAATACAACGCATTAGCAGAAATGCTAGTAAACCTAGTATTTTCATTAATTCTCGTTCAGAAAATAGGAGTTATGGGAGTATTTTTAGGAACAAGCTGTAGCTATTTGGTAAGCTGGGTTTTAAAAGCAGTTATACTTCACAAAAAATTCTTTGGCGAAGGGCTAAAAAAATATGCAGTATATACGATAGGCTATGTTGGTCTAATTATGTTAGAACTAATATTTGTAGAATATATACTAAGGTACACAGTAGTGGATAATGCAATGCTAACATTTGTATTCAAACTTGCAGTATGCGCTGTAGTGCCAAATGTTATTAACTTGCTCATATTTATGAGATACAAACATTTTATATATTACAAAGAACTTGTTATAATGCAAATCAAAAAAGTAGAAAAAATAGATAGATTTGATACGATATTTACAAAAGTCATAATGGTATTGCTAATGATAATACCATTTCACCATACAATAGGTGGTATAGAGGTTACTATAGGAAAATTCTGTAGTATGGCAATAGCATTAATATCTATGGCATACATAGTATATCAAGGTATAGTTAGAGGTAATGTATCAAAAAAACGTCAATACCATATTTGGTTATACGGAGTATTTTGCGTAGCAATACTACTATACGGAATAGTAACAGGTGGAGAAGAAGGTCTTCGAATGGCAGGGTATATGATTGCTGTTACATGCACAGGGGTAGCGGCAAGTTGTATGAATTGGCAAAAACTCGGACGAGGAGCTTGGCTAGCAGATATAGGAATATTAGCATGGCTATATTACATAGTGAAATTGACAATGCCATTAGAAAATAAAAATAGCCTTAGAATAATATTTGGCAATTCAAATTTATTTGGGGCATTTATACTATTTATGATATGTATTATAGCTATGCTATACGGAATAACAAAAGGAGAACGATACATACTATACATCGTTCTATACTTACCATTTCTTATAATGAGTGACTCAAGAGGTTCTATGATAGCAGTTTTAGGCGCAGTAATATGTTATATGATATGGCTAGTAAGTAGTAGGTGGAGAGTTACGCATTACAGTATCATTGTAGTACTATTTTTAGGATTAGCAGGGCTTGTATATATATATCCGCAGCTAACATCGTTAGAAGGCATAGGAGAGTTTAACGTATGGATACGAGAACTGACTAGCAAATCATTATTTAGCGGAAGAGAAACTATGTGGATACAGGCACTAGATGCACTGAAAGAACAACCTATGTGGGGATATGGTCTAAATACTAATATGCAAGAAATATTTAGAGCGCAACACTATGCATGGAACCGCGGCGCACACAACCAGTTCATTCAAATAGCTCTATGGGGCGGAATGGTAGGAGTAACACTAGCAACAGTAGCTTGTGGGTATTTGTGGCATTTGTTCTACAAAACAGCAAAATGCAAAACTACTCGTATAGGTGCAAGTGTATTCGTAGCAGTATTTGTAATTAGCATGTTTGAGAGTTTCACACTAGGAGAGATAGTACCTTTTGGGATTATGCAGTGGTGTATAATAGGTATAGGTCTTAGTGCATGCACGAATAATAATAATAAAGAGAACATAGAAGAGATAATAAGTGATAAAGAAGGAGGAGAATAATGACACAAGTAAAACAAATATCAAATCCACAAGTAAGTATAGTTGTAGTAGCACAAAAAAATGGCGGAGTACTAAAGCGAAGCATAGATAGCATATTAGCTCAAACGTATCAGTATGTAGAAGTTATACTAGTAGACGATGGAAAATGTAATCAAATTACGCTAGATATGCAGCGAGCAGATAGTCAATATCAGCATATGCACTATGTGAAATGTGATGCTAAAGATAGCTACAATCAGGTATACAACGAAGGTATAGAAAAAGCTACAGGTACATATATAGCAATACTAAAATTAGGCGATGTTATGGAAAATACATGTATAGAAAAATACGTACAGTATTTGCAGTCGAATACAGATGCAGTTATGGTATATAGTGATATGAGCGGAGTAAAGATAGATGGGGATAGTGTATATGAATCATACTACAATCACTATAAAATCCAAAGATTTGAAGAAGAACAAACAGCGCATTTATTGCAAAGTAACTTCGTACTTGGACATACGCTATGTATGAGAAGTAGTATCAAAGATGCTATATTACCAGTGCCAAATGAACTGAAATACGAAGATTGGTGGATAGCAGTAACAGGTAGTATCAGAGGAAAGATAGGATTTATAAACCAAGTACTAATTACGCATTACATATCAGATGATTGTATAGAGAAAGAAAAAGGCCGAAAACATTTTATGAAACAAAGAGTAGAAGTAGCAAAAGCAAATGCCGACTACTACGACGCTTTTATAAATTACTGCCGAACATACAAATTGCATTACTTAGCAGTTATTCAGCCGATGGCACTAAGAGATAGGCTAATGAGCGAATATTCACTAAGACGAAGATGGCAACACTACTATTCGGAAGCGACATATAGATGTCATAGAAAAATAAGAATGAAAGAACGTATAAAGATATGGGCATACCTATGGTGTGGGCCATACCTATTACTAATACGAAAATAAATAAAACAAAAAAGTGCCATAAGAAGTGGCACTTTTTTTATGCAAACATATCAAAAAGATAAAAATAGACCAATGACAAAAAAATGAAAAAGTAGTATGATAAGAAAGAAAAATAACCTTGATAATCTAAAAATAAATGGGGGAGTCTAAAGGATGGAAGAGAGAATTTACTTAGCATCACCTCATATGGGAGAGGCAGAACAAAGGTATGTGAGGCAAGCATTTGATTCAAATTGGATTGCACCACTTGGACCGCATGTAGATAATTTTGAACATACATTAGCAGATTATGTAGGAATCACAGCAGCGGCAGCACTTAGCTGCGGAACAGCAGCTATTCATTTAGCACTGAAAGCTGTAGGTGTCAAACAAGGTGATATTGTATTTTGTAGTTCATTAACTTTTGTAGCGAGTTGCAATCCGATAGTATATGAAAAAGCAATACCAGTATTTATAGATAGTGAACCAGAAAGCTGGAACATGAGCCCAGTAGCTCTTGAAAAAGCATTTGAAAAATATAGTCCAAAAGCTGTAATAGTTGTGAACTTATACGGACAATCAGCAGATATGGACAAAATTATAGAAATTTGCAATAGACATAATGTAGCGGTTATTGAAGATGCAGCAGAAAGTTTAGGAGCTACATACAAAGGAAAGATGAGCGGAACGTTTGGCAAGTTTGGTATTTACTCATTCAATGGAAATAAAATCATAACAACATCAGGTGGAGGTATGCTTGTATCAGATGATGTAGAAGTGATAAAAAAAGCTAGATTTTGGGCAACGCAAGCTAGAGATAATGCTAGACATTATCAACATACAGAGTGCGGATATAACTATAGAATGAGTAATATATGTGCTAGTATTGGTCTTGGGCAGATGGAAGTTCTTAATGAACGTATCAAGAAGAAAAAAGAAATATATACTATATACAAAGAAGCATTTAAAGATATTTCTGATATTGAAATGATGCCAATAAGAGAATATGGTGAAAGTAATTACTGGCTATCATGCATTACTTTAACGAAAGAAAGTACTGTGAAACCAATAGATATAGTAGAAATGCTAGAATCTCATAACATTGAAAGCAGACCTATATGGAAGCCAATGCATCTTCAACCAGTTTTTGAGGAATGTGCGTTCTTTAATCATAACGAAAGCGGTATAAGCGTCGGGGAAGACGTATTTAACCGAGGAGTATGTTTACCGAGTGATACAAAAATGACTACAATACAAATTGAAAAAGTTATAAGATTAGTTAAAGAGTTATTCTAGTACACTTGAAAAGTATGAACATCCATTTGAACTTTGTAGTAGCATTATGAATTTTGGAGAGTGATAAATATGAAGAAGTTACTCATATTAGGGGCAGGAGGTCAAGGTAAAGTAGTTCTTGACCTTTCACTTACATGTAATAAATGGGATAAAATTAGTTTTTTAGATGGAGGCAAGATAGGCGAGGAAGTACTAGGGTGCAGTGTTATAGGGGATTTTACAGAGTATGAAAATCTAACAGAAGAATATACTCACGCTATAGTAGCAGTAGGAGACAATGACCTAAGACTTAAATTAACAAATAAGTTATTAAAATACGGATATGAAGTACCTGTATTAATCCATCCAAGTGCTGTAGTTAGTCAGTTTACAAACATTGACGTAGGTACGGTAGTTATGCCTCAAGTAGTTATTAATGTATCGGTTCAAGTAGGTAAGGCTTGTATAATAAATACAGGAGCGATTATAGAGCATGATAGTAATCTTGGTGATGGTATTCATGTATCACCAACTGCCGCATTAGGCGGAGCAGTAACGGTAGGGGATAAAAGCTGGATATGCATAGGTGCTAAAGTGATTAATAATATTAATATAGGTGAAGGTGCAACGGTAGGTGCTGGAGCTGTAGTTATAAATGATATAGAAAACGGAGCAGTAGTAGTTGGAGTACCAGCTAAAGTAAAATAAGTGAGAAGGAAGGCGAAGTAGTGAGCAAAATATATATTGTAGCAGAAATTGGATGCAATCATAATGGGGATGTTGAATTAGCAAAAAAAATGATACATGAAGCTAAACTATGCGGTGTAGATGCTGTTAAGTTTCAGACATTTAACTCAGGTGAACTTATTTCAAAATTTGCTCCAAAGGCAGAATATCAAAAAGTAACAACAGGAAGTGATGAGTCGCAGTTAGAAATGATAAAAAAGCTAGAGTTAGAGAATGAGGAATATATCGTATTACGAGACTATACGACGAGTTTAGGATTACATGCATTTTCTACACCTTTTGACATGGACTCTATAGTGTTTCTAGAAAAAAGTGGGCAAAACGTATGGAAAATTCCATCAGGCGAGATTACAAACGTTCCGTATTTGGAGAAAATCAGAGATATTAAATGTATAGATAAAGAAATTATACTATCAACAGGAATGTCTAGAATGGAAGAGATAGAATTTGCTGTAAATATACTACAAAACAGTGTAGATACAAAACTTACAATACTACATTGTAATACCGATTATCCAACAATCGATGTTGATGTGAACTTAAAGGCTATATTAGAATTAAAAGAAAAGTTTCCGAAGTACAATATTGGTTTATCAGACCATTCAGTAGGAACTGTAGCTGCAATTGCGGCTGTAGCATATGATGTTGCATTTATAGAAAAACACTTCACGTTAGATAAGAATTTTTATGGGCCAGATCATAAAGCTTCAGCGACTCCTGATGAACTACGTGAACTATGCACAAGTGTAAGAAGAGCAGAAGTTATGTTAGGAAGTAGAGAAAAACATGTAACATCTTCAGAAGCTAAAAATAAGAATATTGCAAGAAAGTCAATTGTTGCAAAAAGAGCGATTCGTATAGGTGAAGTATTAGATGAAAGTAACATTACATGTAAACGTCCTGGAAATGGAATTAGTCCAATTTATTGGTATGAAGTAATAGGCCAAATCGCAGATAGAGAATTTGCCGAAGACGAACTTATAACAGTTAGCGGTATAGACTGGGAATAACTAATAAATACATGAAGGGGATAATTATGAGAAAAATATGTGTAATAACAGGAACTAGAGCAAATTATGGAAGATTAAAAACAGTTATGGATGCAATCATGAAACATCCAAAGCTAGAATTAAAATTAATAGTAACAGGAATGCACTTAATTCACGAATTCGGATACACCGTAAGTGAGATTGAAAAAGACGGTTACACAATAGATGCAAAGGTAGATACACATTTATCTAACGATACAGGAGCGGGCATGTGCAAATCGCTAGGCGTTGGACTAATAGGTATGACGCAGGCGGTAGAAAGTATTCAGCCAAATGTTATTTTGATTTTAGGAGATCGTGACGAAGAGTTAGCAGGAGCAATTATAGGAGCGCATATGAATATTCCTGTAGCACATATTCACGGCGGAGAAGTAACGGGGACTATAGATGAGTCTATTAGACATGCAATAACTAAGTTCTCTCACATTCACTTTGCGGCAACGGAAGGAAGTAGGGAGAGATTATTAAAATTAGGAGAAGTTGAAAAATACATATTTAATGTTGGTTCTCCAGGACTAGATCCAATTTTAAATAGAGAATATATAGAACGAGATGAACTGTTTTGTAAGTTTGGCCTAGATAGTTCAAAAAAACTAATTATAGTTGCCCAACATCCTTTAACTACTCAAAAAGAACAAGCTAACGAGCAGATGAAACAAACGATGGAAGTAATTAAAGAATTAGGCGAGCAAACACTACTTGTTTATCCAAACGCAGATGCGGGAGGAAGAGGTATGATTAGTGTTATTCAGGAGTATGAGCATCTTGAGTTTTTGAAAACATATAGAAACATTAATTTTGAAGATTACTTGAACTTATTAAAACATGCAGATGTAATGGTTGGAAACTCAAGTAGCGGTATTATGGAAGCTCCATCATATAAGTTGCCAGTTATTAATCTAGGAACAAGACAAGATGGTAGAGAACAAGCTAATAATATATTAAATGTTACACATGATAAGGTAATGATTAAACAAGCGATAGAAAAATGTCTCTATGATGAAACATTTATTAAGCAAGTGAATGAATGTGTAAATCCATATGGGGATGGAAAAACAGGCGAGAGAATAGCTAGTATATTAGCAGATATAGAAATTAATAATAAGATGATAGAAAAGAAAATAGCGTATTAGTAATTATGAAATGTAATTGTGTATAGGAGATAATAGTAGTGAGTAAGAAACGTGCGATATGTATTATTCCAGCAAGATCTGGTTCTCGAGGGCTAAAAAACAAAAACATGTTATTCTTAGATGGCAAACCACTAATTTTACATACGATAGATGCAGCTATTGAGTCAGGAGTATTTAGTATAGATGATATTTATGTATCAACAGATTCTATGGAATACAAAGAAATTATAGAAGAACTAAGACCTATTAAGGTTTTGCTAAGAAAAGAAGAGTTAGCTTCTGATGTAGCTACAACGTTTGAACTACTCGAAGATTTTTTGAAAGAATTTTCAGATGAAACAGAATTTGTACTATGCCAGCCTACTTCACCACTACGAGGAGCGGATATAATAAAAGATGCTTATCAAGTATTTGAAAAAAGAGGGTGTACTCATCTAGTAAGTTTCACAGAATCCGATAAAGCACTAAGGTTATTTTCTACTATAGATGACAACGGATGTGCTGTAGATATTATAGGTATAGATAAAGGATATAGAAGGCAAACGCAAGAAAAACATTATCATCCAAATGGTGCATTATATATAACAACAAAAAAGAAGTATTTAGAAGATGAAAGTTTCTTTACAAAGGAAACGTATGCTTACATTATGAAAAAAGAAGACTCTATAGATGTAGATGATAAGTATGATTTTATAAAGGCAGTCGGTAATAAATATTTTAATTATCAAATAAGGGAACAAAATAATAAAGCATTTTATGCAGATGAATACAAAAAGTTTAATAAGCAAGAATTGAAAAATAAACTTATAATAGGCGATTCTAGAATGAAAGAAATCAGTATAGAAGGGTTTGATAATATTTCTATATGCGGAGTTACTTTACATACGGTATGTGAAAATATTGATATGATACTTGAAAAAGGTATTTGCGAAGCATTTATTGCACTTGGTGTAAATGATATTCGAACAGGGTATAGTATAGAATCTATTAAACAAAAATTTGAAGAATTAGTAGATAAGTTGTTATTAAATAAAGTAAAGATAACTATTTCAACAATTGTTTATAGTGTATATAGATATGAAATACCAAATAGTGATATTAGAGTATTAAATGAATTTATAAAAGAATTAGCCGAAAGAAAAGATATTCGCCTACTTGACCCTATTAGTGAAGTATGTGAAGCGGAACAACTGAAATTCAAATATACATCTGATGGGTTACATATGAACGACAAAGGCGATGAATTACTAAGAAATTTTTATAATGAACAGTTAAAGTGATATTAAAGTCGCAACAATGGAATGTAATAATCTATTGTTGCGACTTTGTTTTTGTGTATAAGACTATTGAAATAGATACTCTTAATACGCAGTGAATATGGAAGAAGTTAGGGGGTACAAAATATATAGTGAATAGTGTAGAATAAAGGGATAAAAGACAATGACAAAAAATTCAAAAAGTAGTATGATAGAGGTAAAAACTAAGAGGAGGCACTGATGTATCAAAAAATAAAAAGGTTGTTAGATATCGTACTAGCACTATGCATTTCACTAGGAGCAGGGCCGATAATGATAATTACAGCTATAGCTATAAAAGTAGAAGACCCAAAAGGGCCAGTTATATTTAAACAAGTTAGGGTTGGAAAAGATAAAAAACCTTTTACTATATACAAATTCAGAAGTATGTGGACAGAGACGCCTGATGTACCTACGCATCTGCTATCAGACCCGAATCAGTTCATTACAAAGACCGGAGCATTCATTAGAAGAACTAGTATAGACGAATTACCTCAAGTGTGGAATATACTTAAAGGTGACATGAGCTTTGTAGGTCCAAGACCATCACTATTTAGCCAAGAAGATTTGATAGAAGAACGAGATAAACTTAATGTACATAGTGTAAGACCGGGTTTAACAGGACTTGCACAAGTGAGTGGTAGAGATGAACTAGATATTCCGGTAAAAGCAGCATACGATGGTGAGTACATAGAGCGAATGAGCTTTAAATTAGATATTAGCCTATTCTTTAAAACGTTTCGGAGTGTAGTTAAGTCAGAAGGAGTAGTAGAAGGAAAGACCGTTCAGACGACTGATAAGGAAAAGATAGAAAAAGAAGAGGAAATGGGGGTATAAGTATTGAAGATACTAATAACAGGTAAGGATAGCTACATAGGAACAAGCTTTGAGAAATGGGTAGAGCAGTATGGTGATGATTATATAGTAGATACTATTGATGTAAAAGATGATAGTTGGAAAGAAAAATCATTTATTGGATACGATGCTATATTACATGTGGCAGGTATCGCACATGTTAATGCAAAAAAAGTAGATGATAGTTTATATTATAAAATTAATAGAGATTTAGCTGTAAATTTAGCAAAAAAAGCTAAGAATGAAGGTGTAAAGCAATTTGTATTTCTAAGTTCTATGGCTATCTATGGACTAGAAGGTAAAATTGGAAAACAAATAGTGATAGATAAAAATACAAAGTATAATCCAATGAATGCTTATGGAAAAAGTAAATTAGAAGCTGATGAATTGATTATTGAGTTATCGGATAGTACATTTACGACGAGCATTGTGAGACCACCAATGGTTTATGGACCTAAATGTGTTGGCAATTATACAATACTAAGTAAAATGGTGCAGAAGGTCAGAGTATTTCCGGCTATAGATAATCAAAGAAGTATGATTTATATTGATAACTTATCAGAAGTTTTAAAACAAATTATAGAAGAAAAAGAACAAGGGATTTTTCATCCACAAAATACAGAATATGTTAGTACTAGACAGATGGTTAGATATATAGCTGAAGCAAGGGGAATTAAGATATATGAGTCTTGGCTGATGGCATTAGGTGTAAAATTAGTAGGACGATATATTAGTTTATGTGGTAAAGTGTTTGGAAATTTAACGTATGAACATGACTTAATGTGCGTCGTTAAAGAAACTTCTAAGGAAATTAAACTAAAAGAATCTATTTATATGGCAGAAAGGCAATAAAATGATGAAAAAAAAAGATGTATTAATTTTATGTCAGTTTTTTTATCCGGAATATGTTTCGTCAGCGACATTACCTTTTGAAATGGCAAGAGGTTTTGTAAAAGAAGGAATGGAAGTAGATGTGATTTGTGGATATCCGAAGGAATATGCATTAGGTAAAGTAGTTCATAAAAAAGAAGTTGTAGAAGGTGTGGGAATTACACGTATTAAATATATACAACTTGATAGTAAAAAAAAATTAACTAGACTAGTAAATTTCTTATCTTTTTTAGTTTCAATGACAACTAAAATTATGAAACTGAGAAAATATAAAAACGTCATAGTATATTCGAATCCACCAGTATTACCTATTATTCCGGCGCTGACAAAAAAACTATTTGGATTTAACCTTGTATTTGTAGCATATGATATTTACCCAGAAGTAGCAATTTTGTTAGGAGCTATTCAAGAGGGAAGTGCAATTGATAAGATTACAAATAAAGTGAATAAAGTTCTTTATAAAAACACAACTAAAATTGTAGCACTCTCACAGGAAATGAAAGAGTATATTATAAAAAACAAGCCATATATCACAGATGAAAAAGTGGAAGTAATACCGAATTGGTATACTGATAAATTAGAATTACAGGATATGAAGATCTGTAATCAAAAGTTTAAAAATTTAAAGGCAAGTGGTAAAACTATAGTACTTTATAGTGGAAATATGGGCATGGCACAAGATATGGATACTATAATAAATACAGCAAAGCAATTAAAAGATGATAAAAATATTCACTTTATGTTAGTAGGGCACGGTTGTAAATTAAATGATTTGAGGGTTCAGATAGAAAAAGAATCTTTAGATAATATAGAGGTTTATGAGTTTTTGCATGGTACAGAATTCACAGATGTGCTTAAGATAGCAGATGCATATATTATAAGTTTAGAAAAAGGTATAGAAGCATTAAGTGTACCTAGTAAGACATATAGCTATATGTCTGTAGGAAGACCATTATTAGCGATTATGTCAGAAACAACAGATATAGCTAAAGACATTTGTGATAATAATATAGGATTTGTTATTGAGCAAGGGAATATAGAAAAAATGATAGAATCCATTAAAATAATAAAAGAAGATAAACAGCTAGTAGAAGAAATGAGCAAACGGTGTAGGCGGGTATATGAAGAAAAATATACTGATAAAATTTGCATTAATAAATATATAGAGATGATAAATAAATTATAAGGAAGTTTTAGGAGGATAAAAATGTTTAAAGGAAAAACTTTATTAATAACAGGTGGAACAGGTTCGTTTGGTAATGCGGTATTAGAAGGTTTTTTAAATACAGATATTGCTGAAATACGTATTTTTTCAAGAGATGAGAAAAAACAAGATGATATGAGAAAGCAATATAAAAATGATAAAATTAAGTTTTTTATCGGGGATGTAAGAGATTTACATAGTATCAAAAATGCAATGTATGATGTGGATTTTGTGTTTCATGCAGCAGCACTTAAACAGGTACCATCATGTGAATTTTTCCCAATGGAAGCGGTAAAGACTAATGTTATTGGAACGGAAAATGTATTGACTGCGGCTATTGAAGAAGGAGTAAAGAAAGTTATATGTCTATCTACAGATAAAGCAGCGTATCCGATTAATGCAATGGGTATTTCAAAAGCTATGATGGAGAAAGTTATAGTAGCAAAATCGAGAACAGTAGCACAAGATAGAACAATGATTTGTTGTACAAGATATGGAAATGTTATGGCATCACGTGGATCAGTTATTCCATTATTTATAGATCAAATAAAAGAAGGAAATCCAATAACAGTAACAGACCCGGAAATGACAAGATTTCTGATGGATCTTAGAGAAGCGGTAGACTTAGTTCTTCATGCATTTGAACATGCAAATTCAGGAGATATAATGGTTCAAAAATCACCAGCGAGTACGGTAGGTGATTTAGCAGAAGCTATTAAAGAAGTTTTTAATGCAGATAATGAAATTAAAATTATAGGTACACGTCATGGGGAGAAACTCTACGAAACGCTTATGACAAAAGAAGAGTTCCTTCATGCAGAAGATATGGGCAACTATTACAGAGTGCCGGCGGATAAGAGAGATCTTAACTATGATAAATATTTTATAGAAGGAGATAGGAAACTATCTACGACAGAAGAGTATAACTCGCATAATACACATAGATTAGATGTAAAAGGCGTAAAAGAACTGCTTTTAACTTTAGGTATCGTACAAGAAGAGTTAAAAGGATGGAATGAATAATGAAAAAAGTATTAATAACAGGTTCAAATGGATTCATAGGTAAAAATCTTGTTGCGGAAATGAAAACAAGACAAGGATATGAGCTTTATACGTATGATATGGATAATACTTTAGAAGAACTAGAAACAACGTTAACTAAAGTAGATTTTATTATTCATTTAGCAGGTATAAATAGACCAAAAGATGATGAAGAATTTTCAAAAGGCAATAAAGGGCTTACAGAAAAAATTATTGACATTCTTAAGAAACATAATAAAAAAATACCAATATTACTTTCGTCATCAATTCAAGCAGATATGGATAATCCGTATGGAGTAAGTAAACTAGGATCAGAAGTAGCTATCAAAGAATGGGGAAAATATACAGGTATCACAAATTATATATACCGGTTGCCAAATGCTTTTGGAAAGTGGTGTAGACCTAATTATAATAGTGTAGTAGCTACGTTTTGTCATAATATTGCGAATGAATTGCCAATTAAAGTAAATGACCCAAGTGTTGTAATTGATTTAGTATACATTGATGATATTGTAAATGAGTTTATCAAAGCAATGGAAGGACAAGCGAATGAGAAAGGCAACTATTGTTATGTAGAGCCAGCGCATCCAATAACGCTTGGGAAGATTGTAGAGCTTATATATTCATTTAAAGAAAGTAGACAAAACTTAAGTGTGCCAGATATGTCAGATGACATTACAAAAAAGTTGTATAGTACATATTTAAGTTATTTACCAAAAGATCAATTTAGTTATCCACTTACTATGAACGTAGATGAGAGAGGTTCATTCACTGAAATTCTTAGAACTGCAGATAGAGGGCAGTTCTCGGTAAATATTTCAAAACCAGGAATAACTAAAGGTAACCATTGGCATCATACTAAAAATGAAAAGTTTGTAGTAGTGAGTGGAGAAGGATTAATACAGTTTAGAAAAATAGGAACAGATGAGATTATAGAATACCATGTAAGTGGAGAGAAGATAGAAGTGGTAGATATTCCTACGGGGTATACACACAATATCACGAATAAGGGAACTACAGATCTTGTAACCTTTATGTGGTGCAATGAGTGCTTTGATATAAATAAACCAGATACATATTTTGAGAAAGTTATAGTAGATAAATAAGGAGATTTGGATGGTCTATATAATTATATTTTTATTTTTTGCAGGTATTGCAATAATAAAAAAGAAGCCGAAAGATTCGAAAGATATAGTTAGCTTATTATTTGCTAGTATACTTATGCTTATGACGGGGTTAAGATATGGGGTTGGTAGTGATTATTTTGCATACTATTGGCATTATAAAATGAATCCTACTACAATAATAGATGCAATAACATATGATGCACATATGGATATTGGATATAGAGTTTTAGCTAGTATATTTAAAAATAATGATGTGTCATTTGAAATTTTTGCAGGCATTATCGGTGTAGTAGTTTTAATTATAGTTATTAAAACTACAAAAATGAATTCAAAAAATGTATTATTATCTTTAATTATGTTTTATGGAATCTACTATCATATTTATGTAAATAGTGCTATAAGGCAAGGGATAGCACTAAGTGTTTTTTTTCTAGCTTTTTATAGATACTATAAGAAAAAAAGTATTTTTAAATATGTATTATGCATAATTATAGGAGCATTATTTCATAAGAGTGTATTGATAACATTACTGATTCCATTATGTTCACTGAAGGTATTAAAATTAATTAACAATAAATTTATAACAATAGGTATGACATTGACCTGTATAGCTGCTGGTTTAATAGGTATAGATATAGTATTTGTAAAGATATTAGAATTAATGGGTATTAGTTTGAATTATGGTAGATCAGATATACATATATTGGCAGTATTGCTTAGGTTAATTAATTTAACAATTGTGGTATTTTTATATAACCAAAGAAAGAAAAGTATTAGTGAGTGGGATAAAAAGCAAATAGCTATTTATATCATTGGTATGAATATATATTTTTTAGTGTGTAGAATACCAATGATGAGTAGATTAATAGAGTATTTTGGGATAATCGAAATCATAATTATACCAAACCTTATATGTGCTAGTCATATTACAATCAACAAATTTTGTTATAAAATAGGAATATTACTTCTTGTAGGTATTATCTTAGTTAAAGATCTAATATCATTTATTGATCAGGGGGATTACTATAATAAAAATGTTCTAGAATATCCGTATACGAGTATTTTTAATAAAGAAGAAATTGTTAAATATAGGTATATTTTACCGCAATATATGCCGTAAAGGAGGAAGTAAAAATGAATAAATTAAAATTGATGACAATAGTAGGGACAAGACCAGAGATTATTAGATTATCAGCAACTATTAAAGCGTGTGATAAATATTTTGACCATATATTAGTGCATACAGGACAAAATTGGGATTATACACTTAACCAAGTATTTTTTGATGATTTAGAATTAAGAGCGCCAGACTATTACCTAGATAGTGTAGGAAAAGACTTGGGAGAAACAATGGGTAGTATTATTGCAAAGTCTTTTGAACTGATGCAAGAAGTCAAACCAGATGCAGTTCTTCTCTTAGGAGATACTAACTCAGCATTAGCAGCTATTTCAGCGAAGAGACTTAAAATACCAATCTTTCATATGGAAGCAGGAAATAGATGTTGGGATTGGAATGTATCAGAAATGATTAATCGTAAGATTGTGGATCATATATCAGATATAAATCTTCCGTATACAGAACATTCTAGAAGATATCTGATATCAGAAGGAATTGATGGAAAAACTATATTTGTGACAGGTTCTCCTATGCAAGAAGTACTGAGAGACCATATGAATAAGATTAAACAAAGTGATGTGTTAGAAAGACTTGGATTAGAGAAAGAAAAATATATACTAGTATCGGCGCATAGAGAAGAAAACATTGATAATGAAGAAAACTTCATGTCACTTATGACTTCTATAAATAATATTGCAGACAAATATCAAATGCCTGTTATTTATTCCACTCATCCAAGAAGTAAAAAATATATAGAGGCTAGAAATTTTGAATTTAACCCATTAGTACAAACGTTAAACCCATTTGGGTTTTTAGACTATAACCAACTTCAAATGAATAGCTATTGTGTATTATCAGATAGCGGAACATTATCAGAAGAAAGTGCAATGCTAAGATTTCCAGGAGTGCTTATTCGTACATCTACAGAAAGACCAGAAGTACTAGATAAAGGAACAGTTGTAGTGGGTGGAATCAAAGGAAATGATGTGGAGCAGGCTATGGAACTTGCAGTAGCTATGAAAGATAATAAAGAAGAAATGGTGTTGCCACATGATTATATAGATACAAATGTATCTGTAAAAGTGGTCAAATTGATTCAAAGTTATACTCATATTGTGAATAAAACTGTGTGGGGGAAGTAAAATGAAAGTATTACAAATAAATTCAGTATGCGGAGTTGGCAGTACAGGAAGAATTGCAACAGATTTGCATAATATACTAGAAGAGAATGGTCATGAAAGTTATATTGCTTATGGTAGAGGTACGGCACAGCGTTGTAACAAAGGTATTAAAATAGGTAGTAGGGTAGATAATTATTTTCATGTAGCGCAGACTAGACTATTCGATAGACATGGATTAGGTTCTTATTATGCAACTAAAAAGCTAATTAAGCAAATAGATGAATTTAATCCAGATGTGATTCATTTGCATAATATTCATGGATATTATATTAATATCAAAATATTGTTCGAATATATAAAGAAAGTCAATAAGCCTGTTGTGTGGACATTACATGACTGCTGGGCATTTACAGGACATTGTTCACATTTTGATTATATCGGATGCAATAAATGGAAGTCTGAGTGTAATAAGTGTAATCAAAAAAAACAATATCCATCGAGTTTAATAAAAGATAGATCAAAGAAAAACTATCAGTTAAAAAAAGACGTATTTAAAGGCGTGGAAAATATGACTATTGTTACGCCGTCAGAGTGGTTAGCGGAGATCGTGAAAAAATCTTTTTTGAATGAGTATGAGGTAAAAGTGATAAATAATGGAATAGATTTAGAAATCTTTAAACCAATAGAAAGTAATTTTAAAAAAAAGCAAGACATAGAAGGTTATTTTATTATATTAGGAGTAGCAAGTGTATGGAATAAAAGGAAAGGGATGGAATATTTTCTTGAATTATCAAATGAAATAGAAAAAGATGAAAAAATTGTATTAGTCGGGGTAACAGAGAAACAAAAAAAGGAATTGCCAGAAAATGTTATAGGGATTACTAGGACTAATAATATAGAAGAGTTGGCAAAGATATATAGTATGGCAGATGTATTTGTGAACCCTACTTTAGAAGATAATTTTCCCACAACAAATCTAGAAGCATTAGCATGTGGTACACCAGTTATTACATTTAATACTGGAGGTAGTGTAGAAAGTATAGATGACATGTGTGGGGTAGTTTTAGATAAAAATGAGAGTGGCAAATTATTAATGGAAATTAGAAAATGCTATAAAAATAAAAAATCAAAAGAAAAATGTATCGTGAAATCTACACAATATGACAAGAATGTAAAGAATATAGAATATATTAATATTTACAAAATGATTTCGAAAGAAAAAATGAAAAGTAGTGCAAATTAGAAAGTTAATGAGCAAGCAGAATATAATCAAACTTTTAGATGGAGAAAGGATGGTGTTTGTATTGATAGCACCGGTAGTTGTATTTGTATATAATAGGCCTGAGCATACAAAAAAAACAATAGAAGCATTGGCAGAAAATTATCTTGCAAAAGAGACAAGTGTTTTTATTTTTTCAGATAATGCAAAAAATGAAAAAAGTATAGAGAGTGTTAAAGCTACACGTAAATACATAGACAGTATTAGTGAGAAAAAATTTTTTAAAAGTGTTGAAATTATAAAATCCCATGAAAATAGAGGGTTAGCGAATTCGGTAATTAATGGAGTAAGCGAAATTATCGAGAAGTTTGGACAAGTGATTGTAGTGGAAGATGATTTAATTTCATCTAGAGACTTTTTAGAGTACATGAATAGATCATTGGAATTTTATAGAGAAAATCAATCTATATGGTCTATTAGTGGATATAATATTCCAATTAAAATTTCGTCGAGTTATAAACATGATGTATATTTATCGTATCGTGGGTGCAGCTGGGGGTGGGCAACATGGAGTGATAGATGGAAGAATGTGGATTGGGAGGTTAGTGACTATAAGGAGTTTAAAACTAATAAAAAGTTAAGAAAAATATTTAATCGTGGTGGCAGAGATATGGCATACATGCTAGATTTACAAATGAATAATAGAATTGATTCATGGGCAATAAGATGGTGTTATGCTCAATCAAAACTTAATATGTATACTGTATATCCTGTTAAATCAAGAATTAAAAATATAGGATTGGATGGATCGGGAACGCATAGTGGAATATCAAATCATTATGATGTGTCATTTAATAGAGATAACCAAATATGTAATATAGAAGATATTAAGATTAATCAAAAAATATCTAAGAAATTTAGAAATCATTATATGAGTTTATTTAAATATTATTGGATTAAGCCAATGAGATTCATAAAACAAATAATAATCGATAGGAGTATATAATGAAAATTGCAATTGCAGGAACAGGATATGTAGGTTTATCGAATGCCATTCTTTTAGCGCAAAATAATGAAGTTGTAGCTATAGATGTGATTAAAGAAAAAGTGGATATGATTAATAGTAAAAAGTCACCTATTGTAGATGCTGAAATTGAAGATTATTTAGCCAATAAAGAACTAAATTTAGTAGCTACAACAGATGTGTACAAAGCGTATAAGGATGCAGATTATGTTATTATATCTACACCAACAAATTATGATTCGGAATTAAACTACTTTAATACAAGAACAGTGGAGGCAGTTATTGCTAATGTACTTGCAATCAATCCAAATGCAACTATGGTTATCAAATCTACTGTACCAGTAGGATACACAGAAAAAGTAAGAGAAATGTTTGATACAGATAATATTATATTTTCACCGGAATTTTTAAGAGAAGGAAAAGCTTTATATGACAACTTGTATCCATCACGTATTATTGTAGGAGAGCAGCAATCAGAGAGAGCTAAAAAGTTTGCATTGCTTTTAAAAGAGGGTGCTATTAAAAAAGATATTCCAATGTTATTTACTAACTCTACGGAAGCAGAAGCAGTAAAACTTTTTTCAAATACATACTTAGCACTTCGTGTAGCATATTTTAATGAGTTAGATACATATGCAGAAGTAAGAGGGCTAGATACAAAACAAATTATAGAAGGTGTAGGACTTGATCCACGTATTGGTTCACACTACAATAATCCGTCATTTGGATATGGTGGATATTGCCTACCAAAAGATACAAAACAATTAAGAGCGAACTATGATGATGTGCCGAATAATATTATTAGTGCAATTGTAGATGCAAATAGAACACGTAAAGATCATATTGCCGATATGATTATAGCTAGAAAACCAAAAGTAGTTGGTATTTACAGATTAACGATGAAAACAGATTCGGATAATTTTAGAGCATCTTCTATACAAGGTATTATGAAACGTATCAAAGCAAAAGGTATCGAAGTTGTAGTTTATGAGCCAGTGATGAAAGAAGAAAGTTTCTTTAACTCAAAAGTGGTTAAAGATTTAAAGGAGTTTAAAGAAATATGTGATGTAATAGTGTCGAATAGACTTTCAAAAGAACTGTTTGATGTAGAAGAAAAAGTGTATACCAGAGATTTATTCAATAGAGATTAAGAGGGAGAATTACAAAGAATGGAAAAGTGTAAGGTAAGTATTATAGTTCCGGTTTATAATGTAGAAGATTATTTAGAAGAATGTTTAGAGAGTGCGATTAATCAGTCATTAAAAGATATTGAAATTATAGCGGTAGATGATGGTAGTACAGATAAAAGTTCGGATATATTGAAAAAATATGAAAAATTACATTCTAATGTTAAGGTAATAACACAGCAGAATAAGGGTCTGAGTGCGGCTAGAAATACAGGGATAGAGTATGCAAAAGGTGAATATATATATTTTTTAGATAGTGATGATTATATTGATGATCAATTATGTAAGAAATGTTATGAAGAGGCTATAGGAGAAAATTTAGATATTATATTTTTTGATGCAGATGTAATTTATCAAAATGAAGAATTACAAAATAAATTTACGTTTAGTTATGGTCGAGAAGATATATTAAATAGTAGTATACAAAAAGGGGAGCAATTTTATTGTTATGTAAATAAATTAGGTGGATATAAAAGTTCTGCTTGTTTAATGTTTTTTAAGAAAAAATTATTAATAGATAATCAACTAAGTTTTTTTGAGGGAATAGTACATGAAGATGACTTATTTACACCTCAATTAATAATACATGCGAGCAAAGTAAAATATATACCTAAAAGATATTTTTATAGGCGAGTAAGACCGGATTCCATAATGACTAAAGAAAAAAATATTAGTAATGCTAAAGGGTATCTGATAGTGGCAAATGAGTTAAATAGCTTTTTGACACAAAATCAAAATATATTTCATAAAGAAACGATAAATGTACTACAAAAATCTATAGATAGATATTATTTACAAGTTAGTGGAATGTGTTTTAAGAATAGGACAAAAATAGAATATAGTCCGTTAAAAAAAGAATTATATAGTAATTATGATAAAGGGATAGGAAAAAAAAGTAAAAAAATTAAACTACTTATAAAAATGCCATTTGTACATTATATTCTTGGTAAAATAAAAAATTCACTAAAGTATTACTACAAATATATATCAAGATCATATTAAAGCTATGGTACCAGCTAGAAAATATAATTTATTGGTTATATATTAATTAAGAATACTGTTTTAGATAATAGTAATTTAAAAGAAAAAAAATTTCATATGAAAGTATGTTTTTAAAGCAAGGCTAGATTATATGATAGGAGAAAAGAAATAAAGATGGCAATTGAAGAAACAGGATAGGTGCATTTATCAAATGCTATTCTTTTAGCACAAAAAATGAGTTTGTATCGGTAGATGTTATTAAAGAAAAAGTGGATATGATTAGTAATAAGATATCAGCTATTGTAGATGCTGAAATTAAATATTACGTAGCTAATAAAAAACTAAACTTAGTAGATACACTAGATGTTTACAAAGCAGACAAGGATACGGATCATGTTATTATATCTACGTCAACAGCCTATGATGATTTAGCAAATAATATTATTAGTGCAATTGTAGATGAAAATAGAAAACATAAATATCATATTGTAGATATGATTATATCTAGAAAACCTAAAGTTTGGTATTTATAGATTAACAATGAAGACAGATTCGGATAATTTTAGAGCATCATCGATACAAGGTATTATGAAACGTATTAAAGCAAAAGGTATTGAAGTAGTATATGAGCCGGTAATGAAAGAAGATAGTTTCTTTAACTCAAAAGTAGTTAACGATTTAGAGGAGTTCAAAGAAATATGCGATATAATAGTGTCAAATAGACTTTCAAAAGAACTAGTTGATGTAGAAGAGAAGGTATATACAAGAGATTTATTTAATAGAGATTAAATGGGATATTAAAAATGAAAATACTTTTTGTTAATACACAGTTAAGTACAGGAGGGATAGCAACTTCGCTAATGAATTTGTGTCAGCAGTTAGAAGGTTATCCAGATTTGCAGATAGATATACTTTTATTATCAGATATTGATAGTGATGCACGTTAGAACTTGCCAGTAGATGTAAATATAATGACTAGCCAAAATAAACGTTTAAAACTATTGAATAGAGGATTTAAGGCAGTTTTAAAAAGTGGAAATGTCACAGATATTTTGCAAAGTTTTGGAATAAAGAGGATTCTTAAAGTATTTAAAAGTAGAAAAATAATGACTTGGATTATAAATAATGATGAAATAAAAAATGAATATGATATAGTTATTTCTTTTAGAAATGACGGATATAAACATACGTCATATTATATAAATGGATGTAGTGATTTTGTGTTGAATTGTACAAGGGCATCATGTAAAATTGCATGGATACATAATGACCCAGACGCCGATGGATTGACATACGATATAGCTAGAGAAGTTTTTGAAAAATTTGATTATATAGTAAATGTTTCTAAAGGATGCAAAGATAGGTTTGATAAAATTATTCCGGAATATAAAAATAAATCAAAATTAGTGCATAATACATTTAATTATGATGAAATTATAAAAAAGAGTATAAAATTTAATCTCTATCAAGATAATAATAAAGTGAAATTGGTAACTGTAGAACGAGTAGTACATAGTCAAAAGCGTATGGATAGAATAGTAAAAGTGTGCAAAATGCTTAAAATAAAAATATAATTAATTATGAATGGCATATTGTAGGAGATGGACCAGATTTACAAAAATTGAAAAAAGAGGTACAAGAGGCGAGGTTAGAAGAATGTGTTATATTTGAAGGAAAACAATCAAATCCTTTTCCATATATGAAATATGCAGATTGTTTAGTGATGACATCGGAGACTGAGGCATTTCCTATGACGTTAAATGAAGCATTGATTAGTGGAATGCCAGTAATCACAACGAGACATATTTCGGCGGAGGAGATTGTTAAAGAGGGTATCAATGGGATGATAGCTAGCAACAGTAGTGCTGGCATTTTTGAAAAAGTTGAAGACATACTAAATAATGAGCCGTTGTTAGAAAAATTAAAATATAATGTAAAAAATGATAAATATGATAAGGAGTTTGCGTTAAATCAGTTTAAGAAATTTGTAGGTTTGTAATGATTAAAGAGATAAATATGATGAAATATAGTATGTGATATAGGGATAACTGATTATTATAATAATGATTTTTATTAAGATATTACATTTAAATGGAGCAATCTATATAGTTGTATAAAATAAAATGATACTAGATAGGGCTGATGTATCAGGAAAAATAAAATGATATTGCAAAGTAAATAATATTAATTACAGGATAACTTATAAGTAGATTGTAATAAAATTAAAATACAACTTGGAAAAAACTAGCAATGTATAGAGATAAAGAACAAATATAGGAAACGTGTTTAAAATAGTTGTTTCATTTTTTGAAAGCTATTTTTACGATAATGATGTTGTAGCATTTATATTCAATAAAGTAGGAATGACATTGGTGAAAAAATATTTTTAAATGATTAATAGTAAAATTAAGTTGAAATAAATAAAAGATTCATAGGGATTGATTTTGTATTAAAATCGAATTATAACAAAATAACTTTAACAAGAACATACAAACATTATGGACTAACATAATAATATTACAAATTCATATAAACATTGAAAAACATATGATTGTAAAACTGTGATTAAAAGATAGACATTAACTTTATAAAATTGCTAGAGGTACTGTTACGCAAATTATAAAAGGTCGTTAAGGAGATATTTATTTTGTATATAAAGCGGAAAATAAATATTTAGCTGCAATAGCGCAAGCAGTGCCACCATAAATTCAAGACTATATTTTTTGAAAATTTCATAAAATATATTTATATGACAATGAAATCAAAAAACTACTCTGGAGGTGTTTATAGGGGGGTATACTATTTGAAGACCACTTTTCAGGTTATTCCAAAGGGTATGTACTAAAGTATTGTATAACTATATAAGTTTGGGATTTTGAAAAATATGTAAGCTTAATTTTTACATGAAAGACTAAAACTTAATGTATTTGTAAAAATAGATATATTTTAGGTACAAAAATTGAAGAATAAATAGATATAATTGATTTTATAGAGGAGTTCATTTACTGGGAGATAGATGCTATTATCGACATAAAAGATAAGATGAATAGTGTTATTTAAGCTTTCACTAAGGGTAGAAGAAGGTATTAAATGGTTTGTAAAATTGAGTCTAGAACAGTACATGTGGTTTTTGAAAAATCAACTAATTTTTAAAGACTAATTCAAAAAAAATTTAAGAAAGTCTTTAACATGATTACTAGTAATAATGGTCAAGAATTTGACGAACTTTCGAAAATAGAACAAAAATTTTATATAAAAGTATATCTTACTTAGCTTTAGGTATCTTGTTAACGTGAAATTAAGGAAAGACAAAGTGCTTTGTTAAGACTATTTATACCTAAAAGTATTGATATAAATAATTATAATTTTGATGAGATTGGTTTTATTCATGATTGGTATAATAATCTTTCAAGAAAGACACTTAATTATTATATGCATAATGAGCGGTTTTAGATAATATATATCCATTAGTTTAATACTAAAATAACACAATTAGTTCAATGTGATGGTGTAATTTAGAAAAATTTTAAAATAGTAAGAATTAAACACAAATCAAAAAATTATATTGATTAGTTTTGTATTCAGAGAATGTATGCAGTGTTGTAGTATCAAATATCAACATAATTTAAAAGTTTTCAAGGTAATGATTGATAATTGAGGATTTAGTTATTTGAAATTTAATGTAGAAAAAATAAGACGCAGAAGAATTTTATCTAATATAGGTGAGGTGTGAGATGGATAGGTTTAGTGAAAATAGTAGCTTGAAAAAAGCACAAAAAAAGTTAACATTAGATTTGATTGAGATAGATAGAATATGCGAGAAATATAATATTACATATTGGTTAGATTGGGGAACGTTATTAGGAGCTGTAAGACATAAAGGATTTATTCCTTGGGATGATGATATTGATATTTTGATGCCAAAGGATGACTATGAAAAATTTATTAAAATAGTAGAACAAGAGTTACCAGAGTATTTATATTTATTAAAATATGATCTTAAAAGACAAAATAAATGCAAATGGATTAAGATAAAAGATAAGCGTAGTGTATTTATAGAATGGGAAGGACAAAAATATGATAAACACATTTTTATAGATATATTTCCAGCAGATACATACAAAAATATTAATATTATAAATAAATGGGTATATAAAAAATTAACATATATTTATGCAATAAATAATAGTATATTATATACAAAAAAAGGTATTGGACCTAAAGTATTTACTGATTCGAAAAAAGATATAATCAAAAAAATAATAAAAACTATAATATATTATTTAACTAAAAATATAGTTGAATATTATGTAGCGAAGATTGCAAAACGGAGAGATAAAAATGATAAGTATATAGGATATTTTTTTGATTCTGGAACAACTTATTTTTTTAAAAAGGCTATCGTATATCCTTTGAAAAAAATAGAATTTGAAGGATATAAATTTCCGGCACCTAATAATGTAGATTTATATTTAAAGGAACTATATGGAGATGATTATATGCAGCTACCAGCTATAGATAAGAGAAAGATGCATCATATATATATTGATGTAGAAGAATAAGGAGTATGCATGGAAAAGTCAATAAAGTCAAATATTTTTTCTAAATTATTATTAAATATATTTAATCTATTATTACCAATGTTAGTAGCTCCATATATAGCAAGGATACTAGATATAGAATTGTATGGGTTATATAATAAAGAAATTGCATTATTAGGTTGGTTTACACCGTTTGCAAGTTTTGGAATTTATAATTATGGAATGCGTTTTATAAGCCAAGTAAGACAGGATAAAGATAAAACACAAAAATTATTTAGTTCACTTTTTTATATAAGTATATTAAGTACAAGTATTGTATTTATTGTTTACATATGTTACACACTAAATACAACAGGTAGTAATGTGATTTTATGCAGTATTTTATCAATACAAATATTGATTAATATATTGCATGTTGAGTGGATGAATGAGGCATTTGAGAAATATCGCTTTATTTTATATAAAAATATGATTGTAAAAGTTATCTATGTATTAAGTATATTTATAGTTATTAAAAATCCGACTGATATTATTAAATATGCGATGTTAAGTACAATGGCGGTAGTAGCTAATAATGTATTAAGTTATCTTTATATTCAAAGACGAGTGGGTTTATGTACCGTACCAATAAAAGAATTGAAAAAATTAATAAAACCACTAGTTTTAATATTACTTTTAGCGAATGCAAATATGTTCTATACTCAGTTAGATAAGTTATTTATTAGTATGTTTGGTGAAGGTATAGAGGTGAGTTACTATGTTTTTGCACAGACAATTGTATCTATGGTCATTACCTTAATTGATGCTATTGCTATGGTAACTATACCTAGGCTTTCTAACTATATAGGTAATAATAAAAGGGAAGATTATAAAAAGTTATTAAAGGCATCGTCTACATTGTTTTTTATGATAGGATTTCCTATGTGTATAGGGTTAAGCGTGTTATCAAGAGAAATTATGTATATTTATGCAGGAGATAAATATATTGATGCAGGAATAGTAATGGGGATATTTGCACTTAGGTATATGCTGAGAATACTAGATATTTCATTAGCTAATCAAGTAATATTTATTCATGGAAAAGAGAAGCAGTTAACTAAAATATATTTTTTTGGTGGGGGTATAAATTTAATATTAAATATTGTAATTGTAATGTTAGGTATAATGTCGCCAAGTACATTAATAATAACTACGATGATATCAGAAATTATTGTTATTATATTACAGTTAATTTTTATTAAGAAAAAAATCGATAAAAATATTGATTTACTTAATAAAAGTACAATTAAATATATAATTTTATCAATAATATTTTATCCTATAACGATATCTATTAGGTTTTTTATGCCACTTACTTATAATTTAGATTTGAAATTTATAAGAGATATAGTAATTATTATGTTAAGTTGTGGAGTGTTTTATTTCGGAAGTCTTTATATTTTAAAAGATAAATATTTTTGTCAACTTGCTGGTGAGATGATAAAAAAAATAGTTAAAAAGAAAAAATAATAGATATTTTGACTAAAACAAAGCATTATGTTACAATGAAAGTGTTCATAAAATGAACGCTTTTTTTTTGGAGGTAAAAATGATAGATAATTATTTTAATATACTGAAACAAATAAATAACCAAAAAGTAGAAAGTCAAAGACAATTAGTTACGGTTACTAATATGTCATTGGGAAAAATAAATAAAATTTTGAAAGAATGTATAAACAAAGGTTATATTTATTTTGATGAAAACCAACCACTATATACTTTGACAATAGAAGGTAGAGAATATCTTAGAAATAGTATTAAAAATTTTAAGCAAACAAAATTACATATTAATAATAATAATAATAATAATAAAATAAATACAGCAGTTATATTGGGAGCAGGAGAGGCAAAGGAATTTGGGAAACCAATAGGTAGTCTATTATTAGATGAAATAAGTATAGTTGGAAGACAAATAGAGATACTTAGGAAATATGATATTCAAAATATTTTTATTGTTGGAGGTTATAAACAGGAAGTTTACCGAAATTTAACAATAAACTATGGATGTGAATTTGTAGAAAATTCAAATTATACAAATACTGGTAACATGTATTCTCTGAAATTATTAGAAAAATTGATTAAAGAAGATTTTTTATTGATAGAAGGAGATTTGGTTTTTGAAGATAATGCAATAATAACGTTACTCGAAGACAAAAAGCGTGAAGGCATAGTAGTTACTAAAATTAATGGATTTGGAGATGAGGAGTATGTAGAGTTAAAAGATGGAAATATTACTAAAATTTCCAAAGATATTCATCAACTAGATAAGGTACATGGTGAATTAATGGGGATTAGTAAAATTTCTATAGAGCTATATCATTTGATGTTAAAAGAATTAAGCAGTGAATCAAATCCGTATCTTAGTTACGAGTATGTTTTGTTTGAATTGGCAAAAGATTATTGTATCCCATATATCAGATTAGAAGATACCATATGGGGTGAAGTGGATAATAAAATGCACTATGAGATGGTATTGACACAAATTTTACCATCCATAAAGAAGAGGGAGTCAGAAAATGGTAAATCAAGGAATAAAAAGATGGTTTAGTAAAGGACTTCTAATTTGCCTAGTGTTATTTTGTATAGGAGGTATTATTTCCATAGAGGGCAAACGGAGTGGTGTGGTTATTTATTCAGCGATGGAAAGTTTTCGGAATGAAAAATTAGAAGATATGCTTAGAGAGAAATTTCCGGAAATAGATATTACTATACAGTATACATCCGCTAATAAAGGTGCGGCTAAACTTCGGCTAGAAGAGAGTTATACTGATGCTGATATTGTCATAGGATTTGATATACAAAGTTTGGAGTTAGTTAAAGATATTTTTGCAGACTTAGGTAACTACTCAGATGATCATTATATAGATGGATTAAATCCAAAACATAATAAGTACAAAATATGGGAGAAATTTGCAGGAGCTATTATAGTGAATGTAGATATATTAGATAAAATGGATTTACCAATGCCTACTTCATATGAAGATTTACTTAATCCTATATATAAAGATTTGATTGTCATGCCAGATCCTAAGTCATCAGGAACAGGCTATTTCTTTTTGAAAAATAGAGTGAATGTGATAGGAGAAGAAGAAGGAATTAAGTATTTTGAACAACTTTATCAAAATATAAAGCAGTTTATGCAGTCTGGATCGGGTCCTATTAAATTATTATTGCAGGAAGAGGCAGCAATAGCATTGGGTATGACATTTCAAGCAGTAAGTGAGATTAATAAGGGGGCTAATCTGAAAATTATTTACCCACCAGAGGGGTCGCCATATTCTTTAACAGGTATAAGCATAATAGCAGGTAGGGAACAGGATAAAGATGTACAATCTGTTTTTGAGTTTTTATATGAAAATTTTATTTTTTATGATAAAGAATATTATTCTCCGGAACTTATTTTTAAGGACCAAGATATAAATATAAAAAATTATCCAACAGATATTATATATGGGAATATGGAAGGAATAGGTTCGGCTGAGGAAAAACAAAGATTATTAAAGAGGTGGAAGTATTGAAAAATAATAAAAAGTTAGTTGTTTGTAATTTGAGCAAGAATTATGATGGTGTAAAGGTATTAGAGGATATAAATTTTGAAATAGAAACAGGAGAGTTTGTGAGTATTTTAGGGCCATCAGGGTGTGGTAAAACAACTATCTTAAGAATATTAATAGGACTTGAAGAATTAACAAAAGGTGAGATATATAAAGATGGACAAAGTATAAAAAATTTAGAACCTTCAGACAGAGGGATGGGTATTGTATTTCAAAGTTATGCATTGTTTCCAAATATGAATGTATTACAGAATGTAATGTATCCATTGATAGTAAACAAAAAATTAAAAAATACTGCTAAAGAAAGCGCAAGGGAATTGTTGGAAAAACTAGGACTAGGAGAGCATCTAGATAAAATGCCAAATGAATTATCAGGTGGACAAAAGCAAAGAGTAGCTATTGCACGTACAATGGTACTAAAACCAGATATTATTTTATTAGATGAAGCATTATCAGCATTAGATATAGCTAATAAAAAAGCTCTGACAGAGGAATTTAAATATATTCAAAGTGAGTTTGGTGTGACTATGGTATATATTACTCATGATCAGGAAGAGGCTTTTTCTATATCAGATAAAATAATTGTTATGAGTAAGGGCAAGGTGGAGCAGATTGGTTCTCCAAAAAAGATTTTTGAAGAACCAGTTAATGACTATGTAGATGAATGTGTAAATAGTTATATCAGAGAAAAGATGAATTTAGTACATACGATTACGAGGAAGGAATATGTATAATAAAGATAAAAAGATATGGAGTAGAGGTACTAGTTTATTAATTGTATTATTTTTTTTAATAACGATTATCATACCATTATGTGCAAATGTATTTAAAATTAATTGGAGTGATATTCCAGAGATTGTGACATCTCAGTTATTCAAAGATTCTTTAATTAATTCTTTAGTGGTTTCGCTAGTGGCAGCATTAATATCATTATTGGTAGCTTTTGGGCTAGCTTGTATTATGGAAAGAACTAATGTGAAGTATAAGGGATTTTGGCAAATGATTTTGGTAGTGCCAATGTTGATTCCATCTATTTCACATGGGCTAGGTTTGGTTAATATATTTGGAGAAAATGGATTGATAACAGTTCTACTGGGACTAGATATTAATTTGTATGGATTTAATGGAGTATTGATTGGTTCGATTATGTATACTTTTCCTATAGCATTTTTGATGTTGTCAGATACATTTAATTATATGGATATGGAAGTTTATGAGGCCGCCAAAGTACTTGGAGTGCCAAGGAGTAAGATATTTAAAGATATTACTATAGAACATTTAAAAAAACCATTAATTGCTACGTATTTTGCATTATTTACGATGGTATTTACAGATTATGGTGTACCATTGGCAGTAGGTGGAAAGTTTTCGACACTACCAGTATTCCTTTACAGAGAAGTAGTTGGATTGTTGGACTTTTCAAAAGGTGGATTTATTACACTAATATTATTAATACCGGCGGTGATTTCTTTTTTTATCAGTTTGAAAATAAAAAATTCGGTGAATTTGACTGCAAATCCAAAGCCGATATTGATAAAAAAGAATAAAGTAAGAGATGTTATTTGTCTAATAGTATGTATATTAATGGGAATAGTAGTATTGTTCCCTATAGGTTCGTATATATTAGTAGCTTTTATGAAAGCTTATCCAAGAGATATGCAGTTTTCTATGCAACATATAGAAATTGTAATGAATATGAAATTGAGTAAATATTTATGGCATTCTATTGTTATTGCTATGTCTACAGCACTAATAGGAACAGGTATTGCTTATGTTATAGCATATAAAACAACAAGAGAAGCTAGCACGAAGTATGCTAATATTATCCATTTGTGTTCATTACTATCTTTGGTAGTGCCTGGATTGGTATTAGGACTAGGATATATACAATTTTTTGGTGGCACGTTTATTTACGGAACAGTATTTATTTTAATAATGGTTAATATAGCACACTTTTTTTCATCACCATATTTGATGGCATATAATGCACTTAGTCAGGTAAGTATGGAGTTAGAACAAATGGGAAAAACTTTAGGGATTAACAAGTGGAGACTTTTAATGGATGTAATAATACCTACAACAAAGAAAACTATTATAGAGATGTTTTCTTATTTTTTTATTAACGCTATGATTACAATATCAGCTGTGTCATTTCTAACAAATACAAAAAATATGCCATTATCATTGATGATAAATCAATTAGAAGGACAGTTGATGTTAGAAGGTGCAGCGGTAGTATCTATTGTGATTTTGTTAGTAAATGTGATGTTTAAAATATTAGTATATATAGTAAAAAAATATATTTTATAAAGGTGATGAAGAATGACAAGAGAACAATTTAAAGTATTGGAATATTTAGAAGCAAAAAAAGAACATATCATACTAGAAAATACATTAATAGAGAATATAGATGTAAAAAAAGAACTAATTATTGAGGCTATAAAAGAACTTATAAGTCAAGAAAAAATTTATAAAAATATTGAAAATGGATTAGATATAACGTCGTTAGGATATGTAGCATTGGAACCGTATAGAGTAAAAAGAGCTATTTTTATAGCGGCGGGGATGGGAGCAAGGTTACAACCGTACACGAATGAATTACCTAAGCCACTTATAAAAGTAGGAAAAGTAAGTATGATTGAAACACTGCTTCAGGCAGTGTACAAAGCAGAAATAAATGAAGTTATTATTATAAGAGGCCATTTAAAAGAGAAATTTGATATATTATTAGAGAAATATCCAAATATACAATTCATAGATAATGATATATATAAAGAGTTCAACAATATATCATCGGTGCATCTAGTGAAAGAGAAACTAGGGAATGCTTATATATTAGAAGCAGATCTTGTTTTATTTAATGAAAATATTATAACAAAGTATCAATACATATCTAATTATATTGGAGAATATAAAGAATATACAAATGATTGGAGATTTGAAGTTAAGGATGGGAAAATTATTCAAGCTTTAGTAGAGGGATATAATTGCTATCATATGTATGGGATATCTTACTGGACAGAAAAAGAAGCAGTGCAGTTAGCAAAAGATCTTGAATATGAGATGAAACAAGAAGGTGCTTATAAAAGGTATTGGGATGAGGTAGCAGTAAACCTATATTCAAGAAATGTAGAAATAAGACCAGTTCAAGCTGGAGAAATCGTAGAAATTGATACGGTAGAAGAACTAGAGGCGATAAAAAAAATAATTACTTAATATATGTTACTCTATATAAGGTGTAGATGAAAGGATAAAAAATGTTATTTTCAAGTAATATATTTATTTTCTTTTTTTTGCCTGCAATACTAGTATTGTATTATAGAGTTGTAAAAAAAAGAAAATATAGAAATATACTTTTATTAGTAGCAAGTTTAGGGTTTTATGCATGGGGAGAACCTTGGTTTGTATTTATTATGTTATTATCGATAATGGTGAACTGGATATTTGGATTATTAGTAGATAAGCATAGAGAACATTCTTTTTATGCAAAGATGATTTTAAGTAGTATGGTCGTATTTAATTTAGGAATTATGTTCATATTCAAATATTTGATATTTACAGTAGGAGTTGTAGATAGGTTAGTAGGTATAGAGATAAATATACCTACTATTATTTTGCCTATAGGAATATCATTTTTTACATTTCAGGCTATTTCGTATGTGGTAGATGTTTATCGTGAAAAAGGAAATGTGCAAAAAAATCCACTATCTGTAGGATTATATATATCATTTTTCCCACAATTAATAGCAGGACCTATAGTAAGATATGAAACAGTAGCGGATCAAATTAATAACAGAGAAGAAAATATAGAAGATATTTCTCAAGGAATATGCAGATTTATATTAGGATTATCAAAAAAAGTGTTGTTGTCAAATACACTCGCTATAGTAGCAGATAAGGCATTTGAATTAAATGGAAGTAGTCTGACTATTTCGTTTGCGTGGCTAGGAGCAGTAGCTTACATGTTGCAAATTTTCTTTGATTTTTCAGGATATTCGGATATGGCAATAGGGCTTGGAATGATGTTTGGCTTTCACTTTAATGAGAATTTCAATTATCCGTATATAGCTAAATCAATTTCTGAATTTTGGAGAAGATGGCATATATCTTTAGGCTCTTGGTTTAGAGATTATGTATATTTTCCATTAGGTGGAAGTAGAGTTAGCTCAAGATGGAGATTAGTTTTTAATTTGTTTGCAGTATGGATATTAACGGGAGTATGGCATGGGGCAAATTGGACATTTATTGTATGGGGGATGTATTTCTTTGTACTTATAGCTATTGAAAAAATATTTAATATTGAGCAAAGGTTTCTGAAATTCAATTGGCTAAAACATATAACAACGTTAATGTTAGTTTTATTTGGATGGGTGTTATTTAGAGCTGAGAGTATAGGTGAGGCCATTATATATTTACAAACGATGTTTGGAATGAATACAAGTGTTGTTATGGATAGTTACTTCATAAGATACTTCAGTGAGAATATAGTGTATATAATATTAGCGGTAATATTCTCTACTCCAATAGCTAAGTATGTAGCTGCGAAAGTGAATGGGGATAGTATGTGGTGTACTATAGCATATAGTGTATTGTATGTGGGGATTTTTGTACTAACTATATCATATTTAATAAAAGGTACTTATAATCCGTTTATATATTTTAATTTTTAAGAGGTAATGAATATGAAAAAAATAAATAGGCATAAAGTAGTAAGTATTATTTTTCTAAGTATTATATTTGTTATCGGCTCATTAACAGCTATTCTGAGGGTTGGAGCTATAGGAGAGAGTACTTTAAAAGGATTGCAAAAAGTAGACCATGAGCAGGCGAGTAGCACAGATTATGTAAAAGGGATGATAGAAGGGTTTGAAACGGGGGTAAACAGTAATATTATAAAGAAAGAATATTTCGTAAATATATATGGATTAGTTCAAAGAATATTAGGGGTTAAAGTAATAGGAGATACAAATCCAAATAGTACAGTAGCACTAGATAACAAGGGGAATTTAACGTTTGTGTGTGGGAAGCAAGATGTAGTGAAATACGTAAATCAGATGGTTCAATTTCGGGATGATTTAAGTAAGTCTAATATTCCGCTAGTATATGTACAAGCTCCTTTTAAGATGTTTCCAAACAACAATGAATTACCAGTAGGTATTGAAGATTATAGTAATGATAATGCGGATGATTTTTTGTTAGAGTTAAAAAACAACGATATACCGTATATAGATATAAGAGAGTGTATAGAAGAAGATGGTTTAAACAAAGATGAATTATTTTACAAGACGGATCATCACTGGAAGACGGAAACGGCTTTTTATGCATATATGAAAGTAGCGGAGAGGTTAATAGATGACTTTAACTTAAATATATCAAAGCCTAATATAAACCGAGATATGTATAACATAACAACGTATGAGGATTGTTTCTTAGGTTCGCAAGGGAGAAAAGTAGGTAAATACTACGTAGGAGTAGATGATTATACGTTAATTACGCCGAACTATGATACGTCATATGAAGTAGAATATAGTTCAAACAAAGAAAAAGTAGTGTTAGAAGGAACGTTTGAACATACTTTAATCAAACCTAAATTTCTAGATATGGATAGACCAGTAGAAACGGATAGAAATGCAGCTTATCAAGGTGGAAATAGACCTGAAGTAATTATTAATAACAAGGATAATACGGAAGGGAAATTGTTAATTATACAAGACTCGTTTGGAGTACCGTTTTCATCGTTTATGTCTTTAAGTGTAGCTGAAGTTAGAACGTTAGATATTAGGCGGTACTTAGAAAAAAGTTTAAAGGAGTACATTCAGGATTATAGTCCTGATGCAGTTTTGTTTTTGTATAGTCCTGTTTCTTATGAAAATGATGTGATGTTTGAGTTTGGATATTGATACGACTTTTTTGTAATAAAATTCGCTATTTGGAAGATACTATATAGATAATAGTAGTAGTGAATAAAATAAGTGCTAGAAGTAACATATGCACTATATATACAAAGGAGAAATGCACATGAATGTATTAAGTAGTTTTTCGCTCAAGATGATGGCTATAATTTTTATGGCAATGGACCATATGTACACGTATCTTCCAAAAACGATGAACATACCAATATGGTTTGGGTATTTAGGTAAATTGGCAGCGCCTATATTTTTCTATTTGGTAGTAGAAGGATTTTTCCATACAAAGAGTAGAAAACAGTATACGAGTAGAGTATTTTTAATGGGACTAATAATGATAGGTGTAGATATAGTATTTGGGATATATAACAATATATTTTTATCAATTGGATGTGGGTTATTAATGCTTACGGGGATTGATAAAGCGAAAAATGCTAGTGAAAATTCTAGTGATAAGGTGCAAGGGATAACATTAGCGGTACTGTTTGCTATACTTGGAGGAATATTTACAGAAGCATCTATATATGGAGTAGTCATGATATTAATATTTTATTTCTTTAGAGAAAAGAAAAATACTATGGCGATTTTATATGTTGCATTTAGTTTACTATTTTTAATTACTATGATAGGGCCACACTTTGTAGAGGCGGCAATGATGTGGGATTATCAGTGGATGATGGTATTTGCTATAATTCCAATATGGATGTATAACGGAGAACTAGGTTTTAGCAATAAGTTTGTCAAATGGGCATTTTACTGGTTTTATCCGGTACATCTAATAATCATTAAACTAATTTCAAACAACATCTAAACAACATCTAAACAACATCTAACTAATATCTAACTAACATCTAAATAATATCTAAACAATAAGGCTGTATCAGTAGGTAGAAATAACCTATAGATACAGCCTTATTTTATTTTTTAAAATTTAAAGTTCAAAATCCTCGACTGATACTATTTTTGCTTCGGGAAAATCTTTTCCAACTAATAACATATGAGTTTTGTCTAACCAAACAATACCGGTGTCTAAAAGTTGAGTTAGATATAAAATAAAATCGGTTTCCTTTTGTATGGCGTTAGAGAATTCGTTTAGTACTACATCAAGGCGTTGGCGTTGTTTATCTATTGAATTTTTTATGGGCCAAAAGGTTATAATATCTTCTAGCATATCGGCCAAAAGAACAAGTACTGCGGTGCTACCAAGCTTGATAGCTAAATTTTGTGTAGAGAGACTACAAAGCGCAGAATTTGATAAAAAATTACGAGCGACGAGAACGTCCGCTATAATCTCAAGAGGGCATAGCATAGAGTAGGATATGATATAGGCGGGAGAAAGAAAATGGAATTTAGGTATTGATAATAATTTATACAGTTTTAGCTGATTAGGTGTATTATTTATTTGCGAATGAAGTATTTCTAGAGCAGCATTCATTTCGTCTAGGCATTGGTAAATTGAAGAATTTTTAATGGAAAGATGTAATTTTGGCACTGACGATTCAGGACCAAGTTGGAGTACAAAATTATTCCATGCTATATAATAATGTTCGAAAAGAGATATTATGCGGTGTTCTATTGAAGAGATATCGTGTATTTTTTTGGACATATGGAAAAAAAGTTCTGATAATATCATAGTTGGCTCCTTTTATTATTGAATAGTTTTTTATTAAAATTTAACATTCTAAATCTTCGATGTTGAATATTGTTGGAAGTGTATTGTCTTTAGGAACTAATAACATATGCGTACTATCTAACCAAACAAGACCACTTTCTAAATGTTGAGTTACTTTTACAATTAATGTGGTTTCTTTTTGCAAAATTTCAGACAATGATGATAGTATGTTATTAGCGTTTGAAATGAAAAGATCCAATTTTTGGTCTAGAATATAATCGGTTATATAACTAAATAGCAAATCTATCAAAACCATCGTTGCTGCCGCAAAGCTAAAAGAAGCAAACAAATTAAATTTAGTTGAAAGTAGGCTTTCTGGCACACTTTTCAATAGATAACGAAATAACAAGAATGCAGCATAAGATAGAGGGACTTCAGCTACAATTTGGGCCTGGAGCAACGAATTTTTCAGTGCGTTAATAGTACTAAGATGAAAATCAATGTTTTGCAGGCTGTCTAGATTAGAGACGGATGCTTTCAGACAGACGTTATTTACTGTAGTATACAATATATTTTTAGCACGCTCCATTTCGTGTAAACAGTCGTATATACTGTCTGTTTTTATTGAACAATGTAACGCTGGAACTGGAGAGAGTGGACCAAGATGGTCTACAAAGTTATTCCAAGCTATATAATAATGTTCAAAAAGAGATGTTATTTCTGCGTCTAAATGTTCTAAATGTTTTCGTTTTTTTTCAATACCTAGGAATAATATTTCTTCAAATAGCATAATAATGCTCCTTTTCAATGATATATAAATAGTTGAATAAATGAGAAAAATTTAAATAGTGTCAAAGTTGTATAAGCTTATTAGTTGTGGCGTAGACGTTTCGCTATTTAGTAATAAGAGATGATTTTTGTCCAACCAAACTAGACCATCTTTTAACTCTTGAGTTAATGTGATAATTCTAGTAGTGGATTCTTGCATGACAGATGATAGTGTTGATAATACATCTTGTAGTCTTTTAATGTGGACATCTAGTAGTATATATGAACATGCAGAGTCCAAAAAACTTAATATACAATCTACTAAAACAAAAATAGCTACTGCATTTCCAAAAGCAAATGGATTGGTGAATGGATTGGTGAATTTGTGAGCAAAATTATTTTTGAAAAAATCAGCACTGAGTTTAAATGCAAGTATAGAAAGCATGGTGTCAAGGCCCAAAGTGAAAAATTTATTTAACGCTTTTACTGCATTATGACGAGAATGAACCTCGTCTAAAAAGATATACAACTTTTTTAATGATGCGTTAGTTGGATTTACGCTAATAAATTGATTATATAGTTGTTGTTGTAATATTTCATCAGCACGGACAATTTCAAGAAAACAATCTTCGATAGAAGAGTTTTTTAGTGATAAAGTTAATTTTGGAATGTTAGCAGTAGGGCTGATAGTATCACAAAAGTTATTCCATGCTACATGATAATTTTCAAAAAGGCTTTTTATTTGTTGTTCCATTTCTAATAATTTTTGTTCTTTTTGTGGGTTATTTGAAAAAAATAAATTGTTAAATATCATAAGATTATATCTCCTTGTTTAAATTTAATTTAATTTAATTAAGTGGAAAGTTAGTATTAAAAGTAATTATAGGTACTCTAGGACGTCAAGTTTTATTAATTTTGCGGTTGATGTAGCTGTATCTACAAGCAACATATGCTCTTTGTCTAAGAAAAGAGCACCATCTTTTAGACTTTGAGTGAGGCTAGTAAGTTTGCTTGTTTCGTGCTTAATAATATGAGTTAATCGGTCGGATACATCCTTCAGTGTATTGTATCTAGCTAGTAAATATTGATAAGAATTAGCTTCTGCGAAATAGGATATAAAAAGATCTACTGTGAGTACCAATATTGCCATTCCAGCAATACATATAGAGGTATTTGTAAAGCTGAAATTACCGCTAGCATCAGTAAAAACACGTAGAGTTCTTTGGTAGACAGTTTGGGCTGCAAACGCATCCATCGCCGCTTGGTCTGCAGCATGTTCTAGGTTAAGAGCAACGACTTTCAGTATTGTAGCACGCATTATAAAAAATGAAACAACAGCCGTTAAAGAGTCGACTACTATGTCCTGAAATAATAAAAATTGAGTGGTCATTGTAGAGTCGAGTCTTTGTAAAGTAAGAGTAGGGTCGTTTAATTTTTCGGTAATATTTAAGCGACAAGATATGTTATTTATAATATCGCATAGTATTGTAGCGGCATCTTGTATTTCTTCTAAACATTCAAAGAGAGTATCTGTTGTTAGTGATTTTGTAAGTGGTGGTAGTTCGCAAGAAGGACCTAATTGGGCGCAAAATTCATTCCATGCTATATGGTAATTTACAAAAAGATTTGTCAGATCCAATTCGAGTTCTTTTAGTTTTTTTCGGCGTAAGTGATTGTCGTGAAAAAATATTGAATTCCAAATCATAATATTCTAAAACCTCCTTAAAACAATATATACTGTAAATAAATAGTTTTTATTAATTCGTTTCATGTAAAGTAATTACTTTTGCATAGTTGCTGGATTTATCAATGATTAACATATGGTCTGTATCTAAGAGAATTATGCCGTCTTTTAAGCTTTGAGTTAGAGAAGTAAGTTTGTCGGTTGCAGTAACCATCAAATCGGTTAGTTGCTTTGAGATTATGTGTAATTTGGCAATGCGCTCGTCAAACTCTTTTGCATTGATAGATTCTTCCATGCAACTAAAAATAGCATCTACTAAAATGAAAAGAACCACAGTAATGACAACAGAAGTACCTGTACAGATAGTGTTTGAAGTGTTTTTAGAGAAGAAGGTTGACTTTATTGCGTAACTAAAGACACGGGATGAAAAATAAATTGTAGGAACTCCTACGAAGAATTCACCAAATAAACAGACGAACCATGGGGACAAGATATTCTTTTTATCTAAAGTATATTTACTTTCTCCCTTTATAAGTTCGGACAAAGAAGGTGAATTAGAGATGTTGGATATAATATCACAAAGTGTCGTCATAGCGTGATCCATTTCCTGCAAACAAGAATATATAGGTTCGCATTTGACTGACCTACTAAGTTTTGGTATGAATAACTCAGGACCAAGTTCGTCAGCAAAATTATTCCACGCTATATGATAATTTTCAAAAAGATGAGTTATCTGTAATTCAAGTTTTAATAAATGTTGTTTTTTTCGAGAATTATCGGAATAAAAAAACTTGTTAAAAATCATAACAATATTTACCTCCTATGTTATTTTAATATGAAAAATGATAATTAATTAAACTGATCTAATACAAATAAAGATGGAATAGAAGTCTTTTTATCTATAAGAAGCATATGTTCGGAATCTAACCAAATAATACCGTCTTGTAAAGACTGGGTTATGCTTAGAAGTGCCGATGTTTCGGTTGTAATTATATGAGTTAGTAGTGTCAAGATGTGGGATGTTTGTTTTATACTATCTTCGAGGAGCTGGCTTACTATAAATTCTTCAACAAAACTCAATATAAAATCTGTCAAAAGTATAATCATTGTTACGTTAGATATTGAAGACACAAGCTTAAACTCTTTAGACACAGGTTTAGTAATATTATCACGAATAGTATTATCACGAATAGTATTATCACGAATAGTATTATTGTTAATATTATTATTAGGAAAAGACTTTAAACTAGCATTCAAAGCAGCATCATCAAACAAAATAGAAGAGTGAGGAAAATCAGGAGCATTAGGAGCATGACGATTAAAATGCACAGAAGGAGCAGTATGATTTAAATTAGAATTTAGTTGGGATATAGAAGATAATGATAAGTTAGGCCGATAGTAGACATGCGGAACGAAGAAGTTGTTACAAAGAAGTTTAAATGCAAGAAATCCAACGATTGAGTCACCCAAAGAAACAATGCTTTTTAATAAATACTCAGTGAAATAAAGGTTTACAAACTTCAGTGATGCATCAGATTTATTTAATAAATTTGGCAAATGTATGCTATAGAATATATTATTTATAGTGTTACAGAGTGCAGTTGAAGCTTTATCTATTTCGGATAAACAACTTTGTAAGGTGTGGGTTGATATTGTAAAATGTAATTTTGGAACTGTAGATGTAGGACCGAGTTGAGTGCAAAAATTATTCCAGGCTACTCGATAATTATCAAATAATGTTATTAGTTTTATTTCTAAAGTTTTTAAGTATTTTCTTTTTTCATGATTTTTTGAAAAAAACAAGTAATTAAATATCATAATAGATACTCCTTTTTGAGGATAATAAAATGAAATAAATAATATGGTATATAGTATGCATATAGAGTAGATTTGGTGACATATAAAAATAAAAAACTACCATTTTTATAAAAATAAAGATGGTAGTTTTTTATTTTTATACAGTGGCGATTTCGTCAATTGATACTAGTGTAGACGTAAAAGAATGTCTATTCGATTCATCATCATTAGGGTTTTTAGATAGCAAAATTACATTAGAGTTGTCTATCCAAATTACACCATCTATTAGTGATTGTGATAAAGTTTGAATTTTTAAAGTCTCTTTAATCATAGTCTCTGATAATTCAGACAATACATATTCTAGCTGCTTAATATTATTAGATATTGATATATTCGAAACAAGACCATCTATTGCAGAAAATATAAAGTCAACTAAAAGAACAACAAATGCTGTGCTTACAATAGTAGTGCACATGTCTAATGTGCCGAGTGAAGATAAAGGCAAAGAAATCTCTGTTTGTTTGCTCAAATTTACAAAAGGTGCTGCTGTTTTACTTGATGAAAAACTACTATCAATTGCCCGTCTATAATTAGCTGCTACGGCTGGAGGAAGTGAGGTGCTGTGAAGAACTCCAGATAAATAGAAAGCGCGAAAAGCATTAAATGTAGCCATAGCAGCTAGAGCATCACCCGAAAGTGATAGCATAGTCGATATAAAGCGCACAAGTTCTACATCTAACATATGAATAGTAGAAAAATGCCGGTATGGTAAAGAGAATAATTCCGATGCTCCAGCATTCAAAGCTAGAGCAGTTATTGATTGGTAGAATATAATTGCAGCATGCTCCATTTCTGCTATACACTGATAAATAGAAAAGTTGCGTATTGAAAGAGTTAATTTTGGAATAGTATTGGGAGGACCAATTAAGTCGCAAAGCTTATTCCATGAGAAATAATAGTTATCAAAAAGGGCAAAAATTTGTGCTTCTATTTTTTGTAAATGTTTTTCTTTTTCTTTGAGATGAGGATATAGTAAATAATTAAATAGCATAGTAAATGCTCCTTATAAAAAATAATAAAATTATAGATTGTTGAATTCTTCAAGTGATAATATTTTAGGTGCAATAATATCAAATGGTTCCTTAGGTAGTATAATCAGATGAGAGTCATCTAACCAAGCTACACCATCTTTTAGTGTTTGAGTTAAATTTTGAATTTTCAAAGTCTCTTTGGTCATAACACTTGATAAATTTGATAATACATATTCTAGCTGCTGAATATGAGTAGAGCAAAAATTATCCATAAAAAACCCGTCTATTAAAGAAAAAATAAGGTCTACTAAAAGAACAATAACTGCCGTTTGTACAATAGTAACATGCGTGATTGAACTTGGCGTATGTGTGCCAGCCTCTGCAATAGGTGTTACTATTTTAGGGTTCTTCATTATAAAAGGTGCTGCTGAAGTTGTTGTTGAAAAACTCTCATCGATTAAAGAAGAGAAAGTGGATGATACTGTTGGCGGAAGCGTGACTTTAGTACTTATTAGAGATAACAAATTAGCGCGAATACTCTTAAATGTAGCAATAGCAATTAGAAAGTCAGATGCCAATATTGTGGCATTTTTGATAGAGTTTGCAAATTTTAGGTTTAACATTGAAATATTTGCATATTTATGGGGTTCTAAATCTAATAACTCGGATAAGTCAGCCTCCTCCGATATAGTGGTTATTTTTTTGTGGTATTGGTTTGCAGCAGCCTCTATTTCTGCTAAACAATCGTAAATAGAAGCGGAGTGTATTGAAAGATTTAATTTTGGAATGGAATGAGTAGGACCAAGTTGGTCACAAAAATTGTTCCAAGATAAACGATAATTATCAAATAGGGTAAAAATTTGCTTTTCTAGTTTTTGAAAATATTGTTCCTTTTCTTTTAGGTGTGGATAAATCAAATAATTAAATAACATAAAATCATACTCCTTTTTTTGTAGTTTGTATATAGTATGCAGAGATTGAAAAAATGTTACTATTTTAGTGGTTTTTTTTAAAAAATTATAATAATATAAAGATATTGTATTTGAAATAATAAAAATGTATATAGAAGGGAAGTAATTATGAAAGTATTAGTGACAGGTGCAGCGGGATTTATAGGTGGAAATTTTGTGCATTATATGTTAAAGATGCATCCTAAATATAAAATTATAGGACTTGACTTGTTGACATATGCAGGGAATATGGAAACTTTAAAAGATGTAGTAGATAATCCGAATTTTATATTTTATAAGGCGGATATTGCAGATAGCATAGAAATAGATAGAATTTTTGATTTGGAGAGGCCTGATATAGTAGTTAACTTTGCAGCAGAATCTCATGTTGATAGGTCGATTACAAATCCTGGGTTATTTCTTAGAACTAATATAATAGGAACACAGGTGCTTATGGATGCAAGTCGTAAATATGATGTTCGGCGTTATCACCAAGTATCGACAGATGAAGTGTATGGAGATTTACCACTAGATAGACCTGATTTGTTTTTTACAGAAGAAACACCTATTCATACATCTTCTCCGTACTCAGCTTCAAAAGCTTCAGCAGATTTACTTGTCCAAGCTTATCATAGAACGTTTGGTTTACCTATGACAATTTCTAGATGCTCAAATAATTATGGACCATATCATTTTCCAGAAAAACTTATACCTCTTATTATATCTCGCGCGTTAGCAGATGAAAAACTACCGGTATATGGAACAGGAGAAAATGTACGTGATTGGCTATATGTAGAAGACCACTGCGCAGCTATAGATATTATTATTCATAATGGAAAAAATGGCGAAGTGTATAACGTAGGTGGTCATAATGAAAAAACAAATTTGGAAGTAGTAAAGACTATATTAAAAGAACTAGAAAAACCAGAAGAACTTATAACTTATGTAGGGGATAGATTAGGTCATGATATGAGATATGCTATAGACCCATCTAAAATGATGAATGAACTTGGATGGGAACCTACTATTAAGTTTGAAGATGGTATAAAACAAACAATTAAATGGTACTTAGATAATAAAGAGTGGTGGGAAAATATACTTAGTGGTGAATATCAAGAGTACTATAAAAAAATGTATAGAAATAGATAGAAAAAACATTCGGTATCATTTATATAAAAATAAATGATACCGAATGTTAGTATTTTTTATTATGAATCAAATTCTTCTAATGATATTACAGAATGATTTAAATGTTTTTTATCTATGAGCATCATATGAGATTCATCTAACCAAATGAAACCATCTTTTAATTTTTGTGTTAAATGTATAACTGAGTTCGTTTCTTTTGTCATAATATCTGATATTTCTCCTATAATGTGCTGTAGGTGTGCAATATGATTATCTAATTGGCTGCCTTCAGAATTGTATTCTAGAATGCTGAATATAAGGTCTACCAAAAGAACAACAGCTATTGTAGTTCCGACAACAACACCTTTTTGGAACGTGGTCAAGTTAGAAAAAGGTATTCTTGGAATGGATGAGTTAAGAACATTCGATACGTCATTAAGAAGTGGTGCTGAAGCATTTAAAGCTCCACTATTAGCCAATCGTAGTAGTAAAAAATGACGAGTCAAGTAAAATGTAATAGTAGCTATGATATTTTCAGTTATGAAAGAAAGACCTGCAGCTGCAATTTTTGCTAACGAAAGATTTAAAGTTTGGAAATTAATTGAAGGGTTGCGTATAATTTCAGACAAGTCTAGTTTAGAAGATAAATTTTCTACTGTATTACAGAGAACTTTTACAGCATTATCCATTTCATCTAGACATGCATATATTGAATCGGATTTAATTGATAAATTTAATCTTGGTAAATTACTACTAGGACCAAGTTGTGTACACAAATCATTCCATGCTATATGATAATTTTCAAAAAGAGATGTTATGGTTGCTTCAAGTTCTTTTGCGTATTTTTCTTTCTTGCGAACACCTGAAAAAAATAAATTAAATATCATTACGTATTGCTCCTTTTTTGTTTTGGATTTTTCGTATGCTTATAAAAAATATAAAAAGTATAAAAAGTATAAAAATATACGAATGATATATAATATTCAGTTAGTAGTAAATGTGTTACACTTTATACGCTTTAAAAAAAAATAAAAGTTAAAAATAAATGATAGTTTTATGTTTGACGTAATAAAATGTATATATATATATATATATATATAGAAAGGAAATAAATATGAAAGTATTAGTAACAGGATATAATGGTCAGTTGGGCTATGACGTAGTAAAAGAGTTGGAGAGAAATAATATAGAGTGCATAGGTGTTGGCAGAGATGTTTTTGATTTGCAAGATGAAGAGGGATTAAAGTCGTATGTAAGGGCTTATAATCCTGATGTAGTAGTGCACTGCGCAGCGTATACAGCAGTAGATAAGGCGGAAGATGAATGTGAAATATGCTATGACGTAAATGTTAAAGGTTCAACGTATTTGGCTGAAGTATGCTTGGAAATTGGTGCGAAAATAATGTATATTAGTACAGATTATGTGTATAACGGGGAAGGTAATAAACCTTTTTGTCCTAATGAAGCAGGTGGTGCAAAAAATCAATACGGAGCAACTAAGTATGCAGGAGAGTTAGCTATTCAAAAAATTATAAATGAATGTTTTATCGTTCGTGTATCATGGGTGTTTGGGCGTAATGGCAATAATTTTGTAGAAACAATGAAAAGACTAGGGGAAACGCGTGATAGCTTAAATATAATTAACGATCAAATTGGGTCGCCAACTTATACGGTGGATTTGGCTGTGTTAATAGTTCAGATGATTCAAACTGATAAATATGGAATATATAATGCAAGTAACGAAGGGTTTTGTAGTTGGTATGATTTTGCGAAAGAAATTTTTGCGCAGCTAGGATATGAAACAAAGGTAAATCCGATTAGTACATCTGAGTATCCAACACGAGCAGTTCGTCCATTGAATTCAAGAATGTCGAAGACGTGTTTGGATGAAGCGGGATTTTATAGATTACCGACATGGCAAGATGCGCTAAAAAGGTATATAAGAATTTAAAAAAACATTCGGTATCATTTATATAAAAAAATGATACCGAATGTTTTTATTTTTTAATATGCATTAAATTCTTCTAATGATATTATAGAATGATTTGAATTCTCTTTATCTATGAGTATCATATGAGATGAATCTAACCAAATGAAACCATCTTTTAATTTTTGTGTTAAATTCGTAATTGATTTCGTTTCTTTTATCATAATATCTGATATTTCTCCTATAATGTGTTGTAGGTGTGCAATATGATTATCTACTATGCTGTATTCAGCACCGGCTTCTATAATGCTGAGTACAAGGTCCATCAAAAGAACAACAACTGCTGTAGTTCCGATAACAATACCGTTTTGTAACGTAGTCAATCGAGCAAAAGGTACTGTTGAAATGGATGACTGAACTACCTGAGCTACTTCACCAAGAAGTGGTGTTGAACCCGCTAAAACTCCAGTATTCATCAATCGTATTAGTAAAAAATGACGAGTCAAATAAAATACAATGATACCTATTGAAGCTTCACTTATTAAAGAAACACCTGAAATTGCAATTTGTGCTAACAAAAGATTTAAACATTCGAAATCAATTGAAGGATTGCGTGCAATTTCAGACAAGTCTAGTTTAGAAGATACATTTTCTACTGTAGTACAGAGAGTTTTTATAGCAGCATCCATTTCATCTAGACATGCATATATTGAATCGGATTTAATTGATAAATTTAATTTTGGTAAATTACTACTAGAACCAAGTTGGTCACAAAAATTATTCCATGCTATATGATAATTTTCAAAAAGAGATATTATGGTTGCTTCAAGTTCTGCTGCATATTTGTTTTTTTTGCTAAGACCTGAAAAAAATAAATTAAATATCATTACGTATTGCTCCTTTTTTGTTTTTGATTTTCTACATAATTATAAAACGTATACAAATGTAGGAATGATATATAGTATTTACTTAGTAGTAAATGTGTGACACTTTGTGCGATTTTTTTTAAAAAAAAATTGCATTACATTATTAATGTTTTAAAATATAATGTTATTTTTTTTGCAGTACAACTGTGAAAATATGGCAAAACAGGAATAGTATACTAAAAAATGGAATATAAATGCAAATATAATGGAGAAAAAAAATGGAGGTAGAGGCTTTTATGAGAATAAATATTAAAAAAAAATTAGCACTAATAGTTGCAATAATTATGATGATAACAAACTTTGTACAAGTGACGCATGCTAGTAATTATGCGACTGATGATGCTAGCGATTATTTTAATCACTGGTCAAAAGAAGTTTTTCAAAAATTGGCGAATAAAGGTATTTTGAAAAAAGATGATAAAGGCATGTTTAGACCAAAAGATCTTATGAGCCGTGCAGAGTTTGCAGAAAGTTTTGTGCATGTATATGGTTATACCGACATGGATAATGCAAAAGAATATATAGATGTTGACGAAGAAACACAGTATGTAGATGACATAAAGAAACTTAGTTCAGCGAGTATTATGTATGAAGATGGTGATGCTTTTAGACCAAATGATATGATTACACGTGAAGAAGCAGTTTATGCTATAGCAAATGCATATCAAGTATCTGGACATACAGAAAATATTTTTAAAGATGAATCATCTATTTCACCATGGGCATTAGATGCAGTACAGGCGATGCATTCTCATAATTATGTGCAGGGGACACCAAGAGGTAAATTTTATCCGCAAAAGAATTTGACAAGAGCTGAGTTTATTACGATTATTAACAATATTATGAATGATAGAGTTATTATAGATGGTATATACACACAAGATGTTGATGGTAACTTAATTATAAATACAGAAAGTATTTTTCTTGAAAATATGACAATTAAAGATGACCTTTATATTGGCGAAGGTAACCAATATGGAACGATTGAGATAGATAATATTACAGTAGATGGAAACGTGTTTATACAAGGCGAAGGATTAAGTTCTATCGTTTCTAAAAATAGCAAATATAATGAAAAAATGTTTGTATCAGCTACTAAACCAATTAAAATTACTATAGATGGAGAACCGGTTGATATTGAAATATTACCACGTACTAAAGTTACATTAACAGGTAATTTCAAAGAAGTTATAGTAACAGACGAAACGAAAATAGATATTAAAAATGCTAGAATAGGTAAAATTATCGTATTACCTGCAAAAGATGGAAATACAGATGTAACAAATATACCTATTATCAATATTGATGCCTCATCAAAAGTAGAATGTATTGTTGCAGATACAGAGGTAGAAATCAAAGGTGAAGGTACGGTTGATAGGCTAGAAGTAAATTCATCGGATGTGAAAATTGAGCAAATACCAGGGGAAATAAAAATTCTTAAAAATGATATTACAGTGAATGTAGGCGGTAACGATATTAGACAAGATGTAGAAGAAGAAAAGAAAGAAGAAGAAAAGAAAGAAGAAGAAAAGATAGAAGATAAAGAGGAAGAAAAGAAAGAAGATGAAAAGGTAGAGGATAAAGAAGAAGAAAAGAAAGAGGAAGAAAAGAAAGAAGATGAAAAGGTAGAAGATAAAGAAGAAGAAAAGAAAGAAGAAGAAAAGGTAGAAGATAAAGAGGAAGAAAAGAAAGACGAAGAAAAGAAAGAAGATGAAAAGGTAGAGGATAAAGAAGAAGAAAAGAAAGAAGATGAAAAGGTAGAGGATAAAGAAGAAGAAAAGAAAGAAGATGAAAAAGTAGAGGATAAAGAAGAAGAAAAGAAAGAAGATGAAAAGGTAGAGGATAAAGAAGAAGAAAAGAAAGAAGATGAAAAAGT
>JBOFDK010000049.1:0-1723 GCA_051646925.1 Cellulosilyticaceae bacterium
TACGAAGGTCTTCGACCATTCGTAAGGTAGCTAATAATTGTAAACTAATATATTTGAAATATTTTTTATTTTCTAATCTTCGTAATAGTCGAAGACCTTCGTAATGGTTAAAAAACAATAAAACAGTTATTTGAAGCCCCAAAAAACAATTAATTTCTTTCCAAATAGTTGTTTGAAGATATAAAAAATAATTAATTTAACCCCAAAGAGTTGTTTGAATACCTAAAAAACAATTTATTTATATAAAAACAATTATTTGAAGCATAAAAATAGAATTGATTGCTTTCCAAACAGTTGTTTGAAATTCAAAAAAGAATTTATTAGTTGTAAAACAAACTCCTTTACTTATTTATATAAGGTGGTAAATGCTAAAGAATAATGAAAATATAGGCAATAAAAAAGTATGGTAAAATTTTTTACCTTAAAAATATCCCTTTATACTTTGGTGGGTAACAAACTTGACTGTAACTTGCATTGAATTTAAATTTTTCACTTTTAAACATTTCTTTTTAATTATGAAACGTAGCTTCGTTGTTTATTTTTCTTTCCTTGTATTCATTGCCATGATTTCAGTATCGTGTAACAAAGGTGATTGTAATCGGAAAAAGAGCTGTGAAAACGGCGGTGTTTGTGTTGATGGTACTTGTGATTGTCCCGATGGTTTTAAAGGCATAAATTGTGAACAAGAAATTGTTTGTAAGCCCTTAAAAATTGAACAAAAATATGATTCCCTTCCTTCAAAGCCATTTATGGAGGTGGAATATGATACTGAAAAACGTATGTCAAAAGCTAAGATGTTTAGTGGAAATGAATTGATTACTTATAGTTATAGTGGCAATACGATTGTTGAACAAATGTATGATCTTACTACTCCAACAACAGCCTACTGGACTACTACTTATTTTTTAGATAATCAAAACCAACACATTGTTAAGTCTATTGGCAGTACTGAGAACGGATACTTAAGAGATACAATCCTTTATACTTATGAAGGGAATAAACTCAAAAAATCGGAAAGCAAGCGTTGGTATTATCCTGGAGGGCAGGTAGAGCCAATTACCCCACCACAAATTAACCAGCGTATTTACACTTATTCGGGGAATAATTTAATAAAAGAGGAGACAATTTCTAATTTATCGGGAAATATTTCTTCTGATATAAGAGAATATAGTTATGATATGACAAAAAGATATAGTCTTCTTTCTACTATCTTCATTTATTCAAGGTATAATTTATTACCTTTTGGTACTTTCCACACAAATTTGATAACTAACTTAAAGTCAACCTATATTAATGGGGCTACTACTTCTAGCGTAAGTTATAGTTTTACGTATGAATGGGATAAACAAAATCTTTCTAAAGTAAAATATACAATAATAGGTGGTTTAGCAAATGATACGGGTGAATTATCTGCTACTTGGCAGTGTTGGGAATAGGTAAAATAAAGTGTTTGCTATTATTTATTTAACAACAAATTGCCCTTGTTAGTGTAGTGATAAGCTACAAACAAGGGCAAATTTCTTTTTAAAAGGATTAGATGGGTAGCAAAGAGATGCAGGGAGGTGTATTAATTGTAATAAGTATCTTTTAGTAATAAATCAAGAGAGTAATTTTACGTTTTTAGGTCATTGAGCAACAGTCGAAATGCCCTAAAATGTTAAAAGGTCATTTCGACTGTTGCTCAATGACCTTTTGATACCTTCTTTTAAGAAAGAAATAACCC
>JBOFDK010000050.1:0-60828 GCA_051646925.1 Cellulosilyticaceae bacterium
AATTTTTCTTTTTTCATTTTTTTATTCCTCTTTTCTTTTAAATTATATTGTTAAATTTTTTTTACTTCTTTATTTTATTTCTTTATTTTATTTCTTTCTTTTGTTTCTTTTTTCATAATATTAATCACTCTATTTCTAATAGATATCTGTATTTTTATATACTATTCAGCACCTACTTAAATTGCAACTTGTTTACTATATATTTTTTTTCAAAAAAATAAGAACCTCATTTTATATGAGATTCTTATTTAGAATTGGACTATTGCAACGCTTTGATATCTTCTTTGTCTAATGCGAAAACTTTTCCTCTATCAATGTATCTAGTTCATCTATGGTCATAGTTACCGATATCCATCCCTTTACTTTATCGTCTAACTCTTTATAATAAAATACTATACGATTATCCTTAAAACTTACTTTAACCCCTTCAGCCTCGAAACCTATCAACCCTTTTTCTTTGACTTTTTCATTCATTAATTGATTCCACTTAGTTTGTGATACTTCATCTTGCTTAATATAATTTTCAACCGTTATTACTTCACCTGTTTTAGCTATATCAATATTTATACTATCATTAATACCAACAAACCCTAAACCTTCCATATCAACACTTCCAAAGAATGTTATACTCAATACACTTTCATCCATTCTAGTTATACGATACCCTAGTCTTAACTCTTTATATTTGGTATCGTTATATTTTTCTACTATGCTATAAAGTGCTTTATTCATATCGTCTATTTTTATATTTCCCTCATAGTCTACTATTTCAGGATATTCCACTTTATTATTACTATCTAGTAACCTCTGCTCAACTTTATAGTTTGCTTGCGATGAATATACTGTTTTCATTGGTATATTATTAATAGTAAATTCTTGTATACCCATAGCACCTGGTGCTATTTCATATTTTTCAAAAACTACTACTACTTTACCATTTGCATCAATATAAAAGTTTTGGTCTTGAGCAATTCCTTCGAAATTTTCAAAATAAACCGTACCTTTTGTTTTTTCTCGTTCTTCCATTTGTTTTTTTATTTCTTTATTAATATGTTCTTCATATCCTTCTTCAAATAAATCATCTAATGTTATTTGATTATTGTTCATAAAATCTACATTATAAAAATACTGTTTATTATACGCCGATGGATAAGACTCAAAATAGTTAATCACAATCGATAGAATACCTTCTTTAGCGTATTTTACACTATAGTCAATATCAACTTCTACCGGTAACAATTTCTCTTTTTTTCCACCTGTTTCTATAAAAATTTTTTCATATCCTAATGCTCTTTCTTTTGCTTCTTCTATTAAATTGTATATCTTCTTATCTATAGAATCATTTAGTTCTTCTATATATTCATTTTTTATTGAATTATTAATCTGTGGTATGTTCGCTTCAATCTTATATACATCCGTATCCTCTACCTTGCGTACAGATGTCACTAAATATTCACTTTTCGCATATTGAACACTTTGTTTATCTGTATTTATAACTTTTGCATTAATAACTAAACTACTCAGTAAAATACTCGTACCTATTATTACTGAAATCGTACTTTTTTTAACTATTTTTTTCACCATTTTTACATATCCCTTCATCATTAGTTTTTAATTATCTTTAAATAAACCTTCTTTTTATACTAGCCAATTTAAAATATTAAAATACATTTTCTCACTTATTATTCTACCCAATATTGAGTTGCCGATACCCATACAGACCCTGTATTTAGTTTGTAATATTCATTTATATCACTATCCCATCCAGTTATTATTCGTATATACTCTGATTTATTTTCTTCGTATTCTACATACCCTATACATAGAACCCAGTGCCACGCGAAAATATTTTTAGCAAGCAATATACCACATGGTCTACCCGCATCAATAGCTTCTTTTATTTCTATAAAATTATTAATGCTACTATATTTCAAATTATAACCTCTTGTTTCAAAATATTTTTTCGCATCCGTTGCAACTCTTAACACCGGTCCATCTCCCGTTATACTGTATATAGCCTTAAACGTACCTACATTACTATTGTTAATTAATAATTTATTTTTGCCTAGTTTTGCAAAATATAAAGCTAAATTTGTAATAAAAGTTGTTGCACAATGCTCTTTAGCTATTTTTTCAAAACTGCTCATCCTTACCCATTCTCTATTTTCTGCACTCTTAATTACAACTTCTCTGTACTTGCCACTCGGCATACCTTCCTTGTCTATAAATCCATAATTTTTTATTTTTTTATCTTTTATAAGCATTTTTACCACCTCTCAGTTCTCATAATAATAGACGTTTATACACTATCTTAGTTTATAAATTAAAACAGTTTTACTCTTTTGTTACATCATATACATCAACCAACTGCAGCGTATTTTTATCACTTACAAGAAGTATATTATCTTCATATATATATATAACACCGTCTTTCAAATCTTGATTTAATTTTGATAAATTATTAATCACTTTTTCCATACCACTACTAAGTTCTGATAACAAGCTATTTAATTCTATATTTTGTTCATTTAATTTTTTACTTTCATAATTTCCAACAAAAAAATCCGTTATCGCATCTACTATGCATACAACAATCACTACACTTATAATTGAAACACCAATTCTCCACTTGTCAATGCCCGAATTTTTAATTTTTAATTCTGTTTCTTCTATAATTGCACGATTACTTGTTTTCATATCGGCTATATCAGCCAATTCATTAATTTGAACTTTATCTACGTCTTCTAGCATTGCACACATTTCTATATGCTTCGGTAAAACACTCTTGTAATCTTTAACAATTTTCTTCTCACCTAGCTCCATCAAATAATTTTCATACGGTCCATTGCCAATATAAAACTTATTAAAGTCCTTGCTAAACTGTACTATGTACTGTCCCTCATTATTTGCTTTTCCTATAAAAATTTCCAGAAAATTACCCATTGATTCTTTATAATTTGTCTTTCGCAAAATCTTCACTACTTCAGCGTCTGTAATAATATCTTTATAGTCATTATAAAGAGCATTTTCTTCCATTAGTTGTTTACTCAATTCATTTTTAATGTCATTTATACGCCTATTTTTATGACCCAAAAATTGATGTTGAATATCTCTTCTGCGATCCTGCCATCCTTTATCTAGCAGCTCTAAACCTCGTTCAAACTCTTCTTTCGTTAGCTTAATTACTCCATATTTATATTTTATCATCTGTTTTTGACGTTCATTTTTGTAGCATTCCATGACCTTTTCATCAACAATCTTACGACTGTCAAAATTTTCTAAATTTATATTTTTTTCATATGCACTCCACACACTACCTCCTGATGGTTGTATCATAATTCTAATTAATGGGTATACCTTCTTATACACTAATATAAAAGTAGCCAATCCACTTATTATATCTACACCTATACTAATTGCAATTTTGTCTATAACCTTTTTATTAAAATTCGTTTGTATATTTTTGTTATTTACGATAAACTTTTTAATTCCTATTTTTTCCACAATTGCATTTATTTTCGTTTCAAGAATATCTGCATATTCATTCATTTCATCTATGCATTCTTCAATTTTATCATCCATGATATTTTTTTTTAATTTCGGAATTTCTATTTGCCTCCCCGCTATATCACTAAATTCATTCCAAACTATCTTATATCTCTCAAATAAAGAGATAAGTTGTTTCTCCATTTTCTTTATTTGTTTTTCTTTTTGAGAATTTTCAGGAAATATTATTTGTTTAAATATCACTTATATACACCTCTATTTATTTTGATTTTTATTAACAATCATTTAAGCTTACTCCTTTTTTATCCTTAAAATAATTTGTTATATTTCACGATATATTTATTTGTTATATAACTAAATATGTTTTCACTTTTTTAATATGCTACGCCTTTTTCATTCATAAGTATTCTAGTTAAAACCTTTCATAATATAATACTCATTGTATGTTTTATTTTTGAATCATATTACAAAATTAACATTCTTGTAATGCTTTAAATTCACATTAACAACAAACACCAATTACATATTTGTTATAAAAAAAAACTCGTAAGCTTATATTAATAAATAGCTTACGAATTTTTTATTGTTTAATTAAATTTTTGTGCATATCCACATCTTTTGCATAATTCTTCTACTGCACATCTATTTTGAAAACCTTTTTGTATGGTTTTTACTCTATCACTTTCTAAAATTGTTTTTAATGAATTAGTATATATATTTCCTAATGGTATATTTCCTTCTCCATCCAAACAACATGGCACAATAGTTCCATCTACCAAAATACCTATATGGTCTTTAAGTCCATAACAAAATACATTCTCACTTATAATCTCTCTATCTTTATTTGGCCACTCAAACTTTTCCGCCATATTAATATATAGTTTAGGTCCAATCTTTAAACTGTTTTTTTCTTCTAATTCTTCAATGTCCTCTGCATCTATTGATAATTTTTTTTGTAGTATTTTCATTATTGAATCATTCAGCGTATTTGCACCTTTTATATTTTCCGCATCCTTATTCCACAGCCTAATACTGCATATAATATTTTTAGATGTAGCCTTCTCAGTAAACGCTATCACTTCATCTATATACTTCTCAAAACTCATCTCGCTTTTATTCGCCTCATAACTATGAAGGGATATATTCACTTGTCTAAGAGCTTTTGAACTCGTAAGTATTTCTTGATTTTTTTTAAGCAATGTACCATTAGTTGTAATATTAACTTTAAACCCTTCTTTCTCCGCTTCTTTTAAAAATATTTCGAGCTGCGGATTAAGTAGTGGCTCCCCCATAAGATGAAAGTATAAGTAACTTGTATACGGTTTAACTTCTTGCAAAATATATTTGAATTCCTCCTCTATCATGTATCTAAGCTTTCTTTTTGTTTTTGGACAAAAATCACAACTTAAATTACAAATGTTTGTAATCTCCACATATATTTTTTTAAATTTTCCCATATTATACTCCTCTATATTCTTAAACATCTAACTTTGCTAATTTCCTCTATATAATTCGAATCTATATTTTTGTTTTGTTATATTCCCATCTCTATCCTTAGGTACTTCTTCGCTAAACATCTCTAACGGTCTTGCATACATATTATATGGCTCATACAACGCTTGATATGATACTAATAATTCCCTTGTTTCTGTATGTTCAATGATATCATGCACATAATATAATTTGCCTTTAAAATGCTTGTACGGTCTTTTTGCCTGAATCCGTCTTGTCATACTTTAACCTCTATCTTCTTTTTTATTTTATTATTCATTTTTATTATACAATATAATACTTCCTATTGTTAACTCTTCATATTTACCACTTATTTATATTAATCTCCACCTAATTATATTTTATTTATAAAATCTAATCACTATATAATATTTATATACACATAGTATTTATTTCAAATTTTACAAATTCACGATAGTTATATTTGTTTTTTAATTTTATTACATGCCACTTATTCATTTATAATTTTTAATAGTATCAAAAAACATACTCATACATATACTGTATTTCCAAATATAATTAGTGAAATTTTATTTAAAAGGAGTGATTATTATTATTATATTTGACAATCTTTTTTTCCAAACAATAGGATAAAAAAAGAAAAAATAAAAGTTCTCGAAGAAGAACTATCTACGCTTTTTATAAACTACTCTACTGCATGGAATAACTTTTGTAACCAAGTAAGTCCAACTGATGCAGTTCCTCTATTACAAAAATCACTAAAACCAAACTCTCTAGCTGAATGTATAGACGAAATAGATAACGCTACAAAAAAACTTGATAATATTATAAAACTGAAAATTACGACAATCTTTAAAACCTTTTCAAAAATTTTTTCATCCGAAATAGAAAATATGCCTATAATTTATAAGAGTATCAATTTTATAAATCTAAATATTTCAACCCAACAGCAATAGGCATTGCAATTACAATAGAAAGCATACTTCTAATTGATGCTATCATATGTTGTATAGAAGGATATTGTCTTAGTGAATAATTAAATACACAACTTAAAAATATGAATAATATAGTAGGAGAACTAACCTCTACTATGAGTCGTGAAACTACAAATCTTATACAACTAACACATTATCTAAAAGACGGTATTATTTGGATAGATAAACAACATATGTTATTTGTTGATGAAAAAACATCTAGCGCTAAATTAATAAAAATATATGAAATAAACTAAATTTTCAAACAAAAGGAGTGGTTATTATTATATTTGATAATATTATTTATCCCGATAATAAGAACAAAAAAGAAAAAATAAAAATTATCGAGCAAGAACTATCTACGCTTTTTTCAAATTACTCTATCGCATGGAATAATTTTTGCGAACAAATAGATTTAAATAATGCAGTTCCCAAATTACAAAAATCACTAAAAACAAACTCTTTAACTGAATGTATAGACGAGATAGATCACGCTACAAAAACACTTGATAACATTATCAAAAATGCCACTGAAAAACTAGAATCAGCAAATTTATTTACAAAAACAGACTATACGTTTAAAACTTTACAACCTGTTCAACTACAAGAATTTATAAAATATACTCCCCTTTTAGCTGGTGGACTAACAGGCCTCGGCATAACAAGTTTAGTATATAGGGCAAAATTTCACAATCTGCACAGTTTACAAAAAAGCGATGCAATCTATTCAGCCTTTTCAGAAATATTTTCCAACGAGCTAAATGAAATTCATTCAATTTATACTACTATGGATTTCAATAATCTAACTATGACTTCAAACAAACTTGAAAATCTTACTTATAACAAAGTATTCAAGTTATACAATGAATATATACACAAAATACAAAACTCACCATTTAAAACTTTACTATATGAACGTGGTGATACTTTTATTACACAAGGTTATAATACTATAAATGGTGTTATTTCTAATATATTAAAACATGCGTCTGACATGAATCAGCAACCTGATGCAGTTAGCCAGTTTGTATTACATCTAAAAGATTCACTAACAATGGACACTTATACTTCTAGTCTAGATAAAACTATATCTAGTGCTCCCTCTCTTCCATCAAATTCTTTTGATATTTTTAAAAATTTCGCAAAAGAAAATACATCCAAACAATACAAAAACACACCTCTTCTACCTTCTACCAAAGAAAAATTAGAACTATTTAATGCCAATAATATAGCGAAACATGCAACACTATCTAAATCTGAATATTTTATAATATCAACAATAGGTATTGTAATTACAATAGCAAGCATACTTATCTTTGATGCTATTATATGTTGTATAGAGGGCTATTTCCTTAGTAAACAACTAACTATGAGACTTCAGGATATGAACAATATACTAGGCGAACTAACAGTAACTATGACCAAGGAAACTATAAATATTGTACAACTAACACAAAACCTAAAAGATGGCACCATTTGGCTAGATAAACATCATATGTTACTTGTAGATAAAGAAACATATGATACTAACTTAATACATTTATCTGAAATAAACTAACTGAAATACCTTAGATGAAATAAAAAGATAGCGACATACTATAGCTAAAAGAATTTTCTCTCTGCTATTAAGTATGTCGCTATCTTTTTCTAATTTATTATCTTTCCAACTTCCCATTCTAGAAACAATCTCATCTGTATTAATCCTGTATCCCATATTTTTACTTTCTAGATATAATGCTCTATACATAGAAGTTTTACCCGCACCATTTACACCCGCGAACAAAGTATATTGTTTTCTCATATTACATCACTTTCTATAATCTTCTTCTGCTTCTTCTTAAGTAACAAATTTGCTAATGTCATGTAAAAGTCTTGCTCTTCCTTAGTTTTAGATTCTTTAAAAAGCTCTTGAAGCTCCTCATATGAATAACCAATAAACTCTTGATATAAGTTATGGTGCTGTATTGTTGTTTGCATATCTTATTGCTCCTTTCCTAACACTTCCTTTAGTTCTATTTAATTATATTATATACTCCTAAACTTATCTTAATCAATTCCTTTTGGTTGTTTTACCCGACGTTCACGTCGACCTCGCGACGTCGTAACGACGACGGCTAATTGAAACTACTTAACACTATTCAAAAATGCTCATTATTTTGTTACAATAACCAAAAACTCGCAAGCCATTGATAGTCAATAACTTACGAGTCTCATGTAATTGCACCTGACATGATTCGAACATGCGACGCACGGTTTAGGAAACCGACGCTCTATCCCCTGAGCTACAGATGCATATATTTTACTACCTATATATTTTAACGTTTTACCATGTTTACGTCAAGCATATAACTACTTGCTTTTCATCCTACTTATATATTATATGTATCACTATTTCAATTAATTACAATAAAAAATGTAGAGATTTAAAAATCCTCTACATTTTTTATTAATTTAAATAAATACTTTTAAACAACACTATTATCCAAGTTAAAACATCTAGTTTTCGTAAAAGGTTACAGTTTTACTATCATCATTCCATTTTACGCCACAATTCAATATTTCACCTAGACAACAGTATGCTACAAAGACTCTACCATTTTTACTAACAGCATCTCTACCTAGGTAGTGTCCAACCCCCATACTATCATTCGCAAAACAATTACCAACTTCGATAGTATAAATATCTTTACCTTTTTTCATAGTTAGCAAGTTTGCATTAGATTGCCACTCTACTTGATAACCAAATACTTTAGCAATATAAGCTACTGGAACCATAATAATACCACGATCATCAAATGCTTCCTCACCTTTATTAAGAACTTTCACACTCTTCACGCCATCAATTTTCAGTGTATATTTCGCTTGACCCTTTGTAAATTCTATACTTTTCGGGCTCGTTTCCGGACTTCCATTATTCGCATTTCTCATACCCCAAATTACTTCGTTAGTTTTAGAATTCATTATAAAACTTGAGTCTGATCTTGCTTTTTCTGTCGCAATATTTACATCATCTGTTTCCAAATATTCTACATCGTATCTACCCCTATCATTCTCATCACAAGCTTGTGATAACAACCATCGACGCCTTACTACTGGTATAATATCTCTATTTATATCACTTAATCGCCCAACTGAACCGACCGTAATATTAAAAACAATATCTTTTACGTTAATAACTTGTTTTTCTATTTTTTTAGTATTAAAACTAATTATTAGCATATCATGGATTGGTCTTTCTTCATCTCTTTTTACTACAATAAATTTATTCCATTTTTGTTGAAACTCATCATATTGTTCCTCTAAAAGAAAGTAACCAGTCTCAATTTTCAAATCCAAATCATCGATATTACATCTAGCCGCTATAGCAATTTCAATATTAATAATATCTCTAGCTACACCATTATTTGGAAGTTTTATTTCAAATTGATAATTATTAGCACCCTTTCCATTCTCATTTTTGATTTTGTACAAGGTTACATTACCTAAAGCATTTCCATCCAAATTATGTTCAAATTGTTGAGTATAATTTGGCCCTAACGTATTAATTTTTGATTTTTCACACATATTCATTCCCCCTTTAAATTCATCTTATGTTTTAATTATTATTATTATTCTTAAAGTAAAATCATTATTACTTGTCTATCTCTCATTTAATTAAAAATATTAACTATTTTTATATATTAACTTAAAAAAACACTTGAAGTAGAATGATAACTCTACTTCAAGTGTTTTTTAATAACAATAAACTTCATAGTAATTTATTTTATAAAACTACTTTACCTTGCAACCATCCAGTTCCCATAAATCTCATACCTACTGTTGGCATACCTATTAATTCTTTTTTATGAATGATAACTTCTAATAAAAGTTCATTAACATTAACTGTAAAAACATACATTTCTTCTTGAGTGAATGAGTTTACACGTTCTTCAATTTTTTCAATTTCGCCTAAAATAGCATATACTGCATCTTCCATAGTAACTGGAATAAAGTATCCGCTCATTATAGATAGAAAATCTTCTTCTTTCAGTCTTTCTTTTAATTGACTATCTATCTCTTTTTCTTCTTCCTCTAATTTTTCACGTGCTTCTTCATCGCCATCTTTTATTTTTCGAATCATTTCTCTTAATTGTTCACGTTCTTCTTTTTCCTGCTCTACGTCATCTTCATCTTTTATAATCGGAAGAACAATCGTACCTTCAAGTGCTACTGCAACTACATTAATCTCACTATATTCTTTTTTCTTATTTGAATTTAGGTATTCGACTACATTTTGCATCCAAAACACCATCTGCATACCTGTTGTTTCTTCTTCACATACAACATAGTATGTGCTACTATCATCTACGCTCTCTATTTCCACATCAATAACTTGTATATTTTTTTCCGCTTTCACATGCGGTTCACAATCATAAACATCTAATTTTGGTTTTTCTTCACTCTGGTCTACCGCTATACGCGCCATCACATATGTATTTCGTGCGATTTCTTTTCTATACTCTGCAAGTAAATTATCTTCATCCATATTAATTATTTTTTGTATTGTTGGTTCTAATAATACTTTTGCCAATAACTCTTCAATTGTATACGCCTCGTCTAGTTCTATAAACCCTATAGTCTTTAACGGAGATTTCATTTTTCGTCCCCCTCTCTCAAGCCTTCTGTTATTATTATACATAGCATCATATATCGTTGCAAGTTTGCATTTTTATAACAAAAGCTATAAATATATATATTAACTATATGCAAAAAAAAAACTACTATACCATCTAAAATATATCTTATATGAATAAACTTATTTCCAAGTCGCCTATTCTGTATAAATTATTTTATCAGATTGAGTAGTTTTTTATTTTATATAGAATTGAGCCAATATCCTGATTTTCCACACTTAGGACACTTTACTGTATTATTGGTTGTCATATTATACAACCCTTGCGTACTTATAGGCATAATACCATCAAAATTTTCAATCAACATCATATCTAACGAATTAGAGAATTTTTCTATACCACTCATATCATATCCACAATGACCACATTCGTATTGTTGCATATTTCTACACCTCTTCTCTATACATTTCTATACTTGTAGTATTCGATTTTTTTATAATTTTATTCTCTAAAAAAAATATAAAACAAAAAAGTCCACAACTGCCTAATACGACAATTATGAACTTCCTATTATTATTATTTTATTTATATAATTACCCTTACACTATTTTGTAATTATATCTTTTATTTAAATCTTACTGGTTCTGATTCAGTTGTTAATGGTCTAAAAACAAATCCTTGTGCTTTTAGTCCTTCGACAATATCTGGCAATGCTTCAACTGTTGTTGTTTTTGCCGCTGCATCATGCATTAAAATAACTGGATTTGGATTATATTTTGATTGATTTAGAACTGAATCTATAATAACTTGTTTTTCTTGAACGCCTTTACTTGCATCTTGAGAATCAACATTCCAATCAAAATAAGCATAGCCCGCTTCTACTACTGAATTTATAATATTATCCATAATATTTGCGCCGCCATATTTTCTACTAACTGTATTATTTGATCCTCCTGGGAAACGTAATACTTTAGATTCTACACCAGTTAAGTCTTTCATTTGATTTGATAAAGATTGAATATCACCCATGAATGTATCTACAGTACGATAAATACTTGAGTAGTCGTGTGTATCTGAGTGTAATGCTAACGTATGTCCTTCTTCTACTATTCTTTTATAAACATCATCATAGCCTGTTTTTCCTAAAACGAAAAAAGTAGCTTGTATATTGTTTACTTTTAAGAAATCTAAGATTTTAATAGTATTTTGGCTTGGACCATCATCAAATGTAAGGTAGGCATATTTTTTATCTTCATAACCTTCCTCTAACGCTTCTAATTCATAACCTTTATTTTTCAAATCATCTATCTCTAACGTAAGTTCTTCGATTTGTTGTGTAAGTTGTGAATTTTTTTCTTTTAGATTTTCAATACTAGTATCTAGTACTGCTTTAGATTCAGTTAATATATCTGCTTCTTTTTCGATATTTTTAAGTGTCTTTTCACGATCACTATTTTTCATACCTATCCAACCTGTAGTTGCAAGTAAACTAACCGATAACAAAACAATACATATTGTAATACCTATATTTTTTTTACTTTTATTGTTATATCCCATTCCGTCACCTTTGCTTTCTATATTTCTACACCGTCTATTTCATACTATCTGGTATAATAACAGGTTCATATTTCCATATTAAGTCTTCTAAACGTTTTAATTCTTTTTCTAACGTTTCTGTTGATTCTTCTAGTTGCAAAATTTCTTCTTGTAATATTATTTTGTCTTTTTCCACTTTTACTATACTTGATTCTGTCTTTTTTATGTTTTTTGTTGTTATATAGCTCTTAGTTGCGACTATACCTAATGCCATTATTGAAATAATCAACAAAATTATGCTAATAGCTTGAAAATTTATACGCCTTTTGGGTTTACTATATCTATATTTTGCCATTTCGTACCCTTTCTTATGTCTTCTATATTATGTCATTTTTCATTATATTATTATACACACTTTCATCAGTTTTTCCAAGTCCAAGTTTAAACTACCAACCTTTTACAACACCTATGTATAATTATATACTTCATTTAACACATAATTATTTACTTTCTAATAAACCTTCTTTTTTCAATGCTTCTGCAAAACACTCTACTATATGTCCATCAAACTGACTCCAAGCACCCGCTCTTAACTCTTTAATCGCATTTTCTGCTGAACATTCAGTACGATATATCCGTTTACCTACCATTGCATCATATGCATCTGCAATTGAAATAATACGTGCAAATAACGGAATTTCTTCTCCTTTTAAACCTTGCCCATACCCTGTACCATCGTAACGCTCATGATGATATTTTGCACCATATATAATAGCTGGTCTCATTCTAGTGATTTTTTGTAAAATATCACCACCCATAATCGGATGTTCTTTTATCAACAGATATTCTTCATCATTTAGTTTTCCTGCTTTGTTTAATATCGCATCACTTATACCTATTTTTCCTATGTCATGCAAAATTGCTGCAAATTCTAAATCTTCCCTATCTTCAACGCACAAACATAGCTCTCGGCCTATCATTTCTGCATATTTCGATACTCGTTGACAATGCCCTACTGTATATTTATCCTTCGCATCAATAACACTAACTAATGTACGTATAGCATCAACCATAGTTTCCTTCAATTGATTATATAACTTTGCTTTAGCAATACTACTTACAATCTGTAACTCTACCAACAACTCCATTAGTTTTTGGTCCTCTGCTGAAAATCCCTTTTTAGTATTTAACCTTTCAAATACAAGAACTCCTATTATCTTTTTTTCACTTACAACAGGAATACTTAACTTTGCTTTTAACTCTCTTTTACTATACTCATTTATAGTGTTTTTCGTTAATATCACATATTCTAGTGCCTCTTTTTCTACCAAATTATCTTTTGATTCCAAAGTCACACCATCGCTTCTAATTGCTATTTCACTATATAATTCATTTTTTACATCGCTTATCAAATATAAAAAACTATGATTTGCATGAATTTCATTTGTCGCTGCTTCAATTATTTTAGATACCATTCCATTTAAACTAGTACTTTCATCAAATTTAGTTCCTATTTGACAAACCCTACTCATTCTATTCAATCTTTCAACTGAATTACGATGCACTTTACCTAATACTAATAATGTTGAAAATAACATTAACGTAGTTATTACTAACACTACAACCATAGACTACCTCCTTTCTTTTTAAGAAAATAACTGTATTTAAAAGTAACTTTATATTTATTTTTGTCAAGTACAAAACTGTATCATTCTACTATATTAAAGTGTATTACAATTTGCTTCAAACATCAATGTTATATTAAGTTATTTCTTATTATTATTAACTTTTTTATTGTTTTTTACCTCCTTTAATTTGTTCTATTTCAAAAAAAAGACTACTATTTCACTTTAATGAAATAATAGTCTTTTTTACTATTTACAAATACCACATTGAGTCTTTTTACCACTCTCTATTTTTGTACCTTCTAAAATCGTATTACTCTTTGCTAAAGTACTACATTTTTTAGCTTTATGATAACTTTTTCCCTTAGGTGTCCAATAATAAATATCACTCTTATCATCTTCCACTACTACTTTCTCATTTTCTGTATTTTCCACTTTATTTTTATCTTGAGTATTAGTTACATCTTGAGTATTAGTTACATCTTTCTCATTTTTCGTATCTTCTTTAGCCGTTCCTTCAATATAACTACCTTTTACCTTACATTCTGTATAGTAGCCTTCTTTTGTAATTTTATAAACTACATCACCACATTCATCATTACGATGCACTTCTATATTTTTTTCTTTTAATTTATTCATCGTTTCTATATGCGGATGTCCGTATTTATTTCCAATCTCTGTTTGAATAATAGCAATACTTGGTTTTGTAAGCTCTAAAAACTCATCACTTGTACTTGTATTACTTCCATGATGTCCTACTTTCAAAATATCTATTTCACCAAATTCTGATAAAATATCTTTTTCAATTTCTACTTCAGCATCTCCTGTAAATAGTGTTTTCGTATCTCCTGTTGTTAGTTCAACCATCAAACTATCGTTATTCATATTCGAATGTCCACCTTTAACATTCAAAAAACGAAACGTACTATTTCCTAGTTCAAAAACTGCATCCGCTAACGGCACACTTGGTTGTATATTTTTCGATATACAAGCTTCTATAAAATCACGATATACGATTGTTTTAGCATCACCATTCGGCACAAAAACTTCTGATACTCCAAATTGTTTAATAACAGTATCAATACCACCTATATGGTCTGCGTGAAAATGCGTCGCAACAACATATTTCAACGTCTCCACACCATGCTTTTTTAGATAATCGCTGACTTTTTTATCATCATCTTTATCACCACTATCTATAAGCATATATTCACCGCCAGATTCAATCAATATACAATCACTTTGCCCTGTATTTATAAAATGAATAGTAGCTTCAGACTCTCCATTATTTTCTTCACTTTGATTATTACTTGCTTGAATTTGTTTGTTACTCTCTTTGTTTTGATTATAAATAACACTTTGTTGCTCTGTAGACATTTCACCTGCACTGCATCCTACCATAAATAACATAAGTGCTAAAATAAATAATTTGCCATTTTTCATAATTTACCTCCTATTATGTCTTTATTACAATGTCTACTTGTTGTTTTCTTCCCGCATTTTTTTACTATATGATAATTTTTAATATACTGTATTTTAGTTGCATACTTTTTATTGGTATACTTTCTATTTATATAACAAATCAAACACTTATATTCTTATATATGAAAAATATAATATTGTCCTTAAATTTAATAACAAAAAAAAAGTTGAGAAATATTTTCTCAACTTTTTTCTTTATTATATAAACATATTAATCATAGTTTCTGCACCAGTGTAAAATGACATAAACTGCCTATTACCAGTCATTTTTAACATTGCTTTGTTGTATTGTTCCTTTGTCATATAACTCTGTATACCATTACTATTATTTTCTAGTAAGTCATGTGTCTTAACTGACATAACTTGCTTCGCAACTTCTTGCGTCTCTTTAGCTACATCACCTAAAGTATTTTTAACCTTATCAAAATCTTTTTCTAAACTTTCAGAAAAAAGCTTTTGGTCGATAACTAACTTACCTTTATCATCTTTTGTTATACCTATTTCTTCTAACTCCGTTTTTGAGCGTTCAATTGCCGCCTCTAACTTCGTTTCTAGCCTCTTAATAGTTTTGTTCTGACCGCTACGCTGACCTAGTGCATCTACCGCTTCGTTATAACTCTTAACATACGCTTCTGCCTGTTTTGCCAACTCTTCTTCTGAAACATTATTTTTGTTTTGCATAGTAATATTCCCTACCGAAGAACTGTACAATTGACTCATAGATGTACTAACATTTTTAACAAAATTCATATTATGAATATTAGCATTGTTGCCTACATACCCACTTTGATAAAAATTATTTGTCGCCTGTGCATTTGCATTAGAATTTTTGTAACCATTATAAATACCACTAATGCTATACATATTAATACTACTTTGCGTGCTACTATTACCTAACATTGCATTTATCATGAAATACACCCCCCTTTCTATTTATTATTCACTACTATATATATATCGTTCAAAGTGAAATTATTATATAGATTATTTAAAAAAATAAAAAATTTATATTTTTATAAACCTCTTATTATAAGTAAAATAATATTAATCACTAAGCTAATAAATCCATATCCACCTATAATTCCAGTAATTACTCTTCTAATATTATTAGATTGTAAAACTTGTATGTACTGTACAAACCAATCAATAAACATAATACCGCAACATACAAAACTCATTCCCATACCTAATGAATACACCTTATTTGTTAGCAGAAATATAATATAACCTACAATAACCCCACAACACCTCGCACATACAGGCATTTGATACCCCTTAACAAAAAAACTTCTTTCTGGCATTTGATGACAGCCAAGTATATTTCCAAACTTCATTCCCTTTATCCATAATGCTTCATTTCTATCTTTTTGCATTTTTATCATTTACTTTGTACCACCTATATTTTTCATATACTCTTAATCAAATATATACCTCTAAATTTTTTGCAGTATCTATATTTTTATAACAGTTTTTTATCAAAGCGCTACATAATATATTATTTCTGTTTTTTTAATTCCATTTTTGAAATTTATTACTACACTTAGGGCATACCCAAAACATTTTACTCTCTGTTTTTCCCATGCCAAATAATCCGCACAATAACCCTATTGGACCTCCCATAAATAACCACCCACAACAAGCTTTCCCAAAGCTATATCCTTGACTTGTTGTTTCTGCTAGCACTTGGCAATCTTCACTTCCACATCTTGGACATGTCATTTTTACTCCCCCTCAATTTTAATTAGCTTATATTTTTATAATTAAAACCGTATTACATATTTATATTTAAATATCAGTCTTTTTATTCTTGAAACTCCTCGTAATCTTCATCTATAATCCATATTTTTTCATTCGTTAATTTCTCGGTAAATGTTTTACTCTCTAGTAGTGATACTTGATTCAAGTCATATATCCTCAATCCTAATCATTATGTATTATTCTTGTTCAAAGTAAATTTCATTAGTTCCTTCAAAACTCTTTACTAACATTTTTCTCATCTTAGTATGTCCTTTAAATACTTCCATCCATATTGAAAAATGTCCACTTTGTGTCGCAGTCCTACATATACAATTCATGATAATCTGAGCATCCCCTTCATTAAATGCTAACAAATCATTTAATGAATCATATGCATTTCTCCAAGCTGTTCCTCGACTCATATATCTAGTGTCCTTATGATTTTTCCAATCCCTACTTCCTGGTTGTCTATCAAGTTTCATGAGCTCAATTGTATTTAGTGCTTTACTACGTTCTTCTCCTACAATATTATCATTAACATCTATAGCTTTGTCCTGCTGATACTTAAACACTTTAAAAGTATTGTATTCATCTGGCCATAAATAATTTTGTCTATTCTGATTATGATTACTCTTGCTCGTATTGCAGTATTTACATGACAAGAGAAAATTAATCCATTCTAACTCCGCTCCACCATTGGCCCTAGGTATCACATGTTCTACCTCTGGCATATTTTTTATACTCATTTCACAATACGAGCAATATGGACCTAATATATTTAACAAATCATCTCTAGCATTTTCATAAACTCTATATGTTTGTGGAGCATCTCCTTTGTTTACTGGTCTCACCTAATTACCTCCATACTTCTTATACTCTGCTACTGCTTTTTTTCTTTCTAAAAATGCCATATAAGCAATATCATCAGCAAATGGTTTCGTGAGTTCATCCATCTTATTCTTCAACTTCTCTATTTCATTATTATCTTGACTCTTTTCTAAACTATTCAAAGCATCATAGTACTCTTTGGCTGCTTCAAACATTGCTTTCTTTTTTTCACTCCATTGAGGCATTTCTACCCCCATAACATCTTCTGTTATATCTTCAATACTCATTTTGCTATAATTTGCTAATTTATTAATATTAACGATTTCATCTAAGTTTCTTAATTCACCTTCTTCTAATGATTGAATGATAAAAGGAGAATGTGTAGTAGCAATAAATTGTATTTTAGGAAATACTCGTTTAAAATCACCCACTACTTTTCTTTGCCATTCTGGATGCAAATGTAAATCAACCTCATCAATTAATACAATACCTGGTGTTTGCTTAATAACCTCGTCTTCTAAAAAAGGATTTAATGTTGCCATTCTAAATGCAATATCCCCTACCATACCTAATATATTTCTGTATCCATCACTAAGTAATCCATATGGCAAACGTGTTCCATCTTCTAATGTTATTTGTAATTCATCACTATTAATATTATAGAAAATCTTAACATCTCCTATTACTTTATCCTTAATAATTAATCCTTTTACACACTCTTGCATTGCTTTTTTCACTGCCGTAAGCTGACCTATTTTAATTTCTTCTTGCATCTCAATTAGTGTCATTTTCTTAAACCACTTCATAAAAAGTTTTTCATTCGACATTGGATTCAAACAATTCTTATATCCTAGTAATCGAGAACCTGTTTCTAATAAACGCTCTTTGTCAGTATCTTTAATTCTTGCCCATAATCTACTTGTTCCATGATATGCAAATACAGGTAATACTACCTTATCACCATCTGTAACTTGCTTTTGCATTATTTTCGCTTGCTTAACAATATCTTTTGCATTAATTCTAGTAGTCGCCCCACCTTCATGATTCAAACTACGTTCCCATTGTATTTCTTGTTTATTAATATTTCCTCTAGCTTCAACAACAACAGGATATTGTCGTTCTAATGTAATTACTTTTCCATGCTCAATCTGCTTAAATCTTACTTCTCTATTTTCTCTATTATCAAGTATATTTCTTGATTTCACACCATTAATCCCTAACAAGAATCCACCTATTGCTATAGCTAGACCATCTAATACTGCTGTTTTACCTGTTGCATTCTCTCCGATAAACACAGTAAACTTATCATTTAGTGTAATTTCTAGTTCTTTAAATCCATGAAAATTTTCAAGTTTTATCCACTTTATGTCCATGCTTCACCTCCGTACAGTTTACTATTATACATTATTTACCTTTAAATCAATTTTAAACATTTTATACTGAAGTTTTTTTTATTTTAACACATTTTGTTTTACTTTTAATAGTATTTAAAATCAATCTACTATATATAAATGATTTATCATTAAATCAAAAAACAGGATATCAAATATCCTGTTTCCCCTAAACTATATTTTTTATTCCATCGATATATTCTTGATATATTAATAACTTAAATATATCAAAAATTTCAGTTCTAAAAAAAATCTCTAGTTCCCTTACATTATAAGGTTTCCAGAGATTTTGCTTATTACGCACACGGTAGGATCCGAACCCACGACATTCTGATTCGATGTATTACATTTATTGGTTATTTTATCAACTTTACTTAACCCTATATTGAGTTCTCCCAACTCAAACTCACCCATTTGCTTTATTTTACTTTTTTTACACTCTGCTGTGTTGCACTTTTATTGTGCATGGGTTGTACATTTCATGTACCCTTTTATTATTAGTATAGCTTATTAGTAAGAAAGTTTAAATATTGTTGATGATGATTATCCAAGTCAACTAACTCAACATATATATTTTGGATGTATAATAGAATATCTGAGATACAAAAGTCAATACTAGTGTCACATGCATCATCCACATTTCCATCATCATTAAATTCTGCAAATCCATAATTTATTTCAATACTTCCTTGAGCCACTACATTTCCTGGGCTAAAGTAACAATCTAAATCGATACAATCTAATACTCCCTCGGTAGGATATATATCTGTACTCCCCCAATACAGACCAAGTTCTTGATTGTCCGCTGTTAGTATAGTGATATCTTCTCCAAGTGTAATACAATCAGGTAATTTTGCTGAGTCATATTCATACTCAATGGACTTTTGTTGCATACTTATCCAATCAATAACATCATCTAAACAATAACAACAATCGCGATATTTGATAGAATGGATGAATCGATTAAGATTACTTACAATTGTGGTCTCATCCGGCGATCCTCTGTAGTTTTCTAAGTCATCTATGACTGCTTCATACTCCTCTAACCTAGTTTGAAGTGAAGTGTATGTTTGATTTATTGACTCAAACAATAGTAATAACTTATGTACAGAAGAATCTTCCTCCAATGCGTCTTCAAGTATACCATCAAAGGAACCTAAAGATGGAAGGCCACAAGCTTCACGCCTATTGTCTTCTACCTCTTTCCATAATTCATACTCCATATCTTCTTCAGCTAGCTCTCTTTCAAACTCTTCAGTTAGCTGAGCATTTTTCACTTCCTCTTTTAAATCTGTAGAAATTAGTTTACCAAAACTAGTAGAATACTGATATTTCATTTTGGGATATTGCAAGCCTATATCTTCTGTAATATGAGGATGTAAAATTTCCTTTGATGACGAATCTTTCCCACTAGAAAAGTCTTTATAATTATCGGTCACAAAATAGACTATATTCTCTTCTGTATCATCCAAAATTTCCGGGACATAAGTAGATAAATTTATTAATGTTTCTACAATTAAAGCATCTCCTATTGAATTTTTTCCATCAATATGGCATGGAGCTTTTTTATATATCTGTCTCTGAATTGCTTTAGTTAGTAATCTTTCATCATCCGGAATGATAACTGTATTAGCATGTTCAAATATTTCATTTAATAGCACTCTCGATGATTCTTTATAAGTATTAACATTGCATGTAAATATATCTAATGCATTGTTTAAAGCTACTGTAGCTTGTTTCTTTATAGCTTCCATATCCACAGTATTACGAGGATCTGTTAAACCATTGAGCTAGTACAATTGTTTTAAAGACTTTATATTACCTTCTATTTTAGATCTAACTTCGTCAATTTCCCCTTCAATATGCTTATAAACCTCATACTTCACTAAAGATGGAACTATTAATTTAATTTCTTCATACTCTAACAACTTGAGAAAGTTATCAATCAATGATTGATTTATATCTTTTCTTCTATTTACTATTATACTCAGATAAATATTAGTATCTAACAATAAAAACTTCATAATTAGCTGGTCCCCAAAAAATATTTTTTATTAATTATACCTCGATACAAATAATTTTATAAATCACTTTACTATTAATCACTAGTTAACAAAAAAGAAACTCCCCGCATAATAAAAACAGGCTAGCAAGTTAGTCCTCAATAGCTTGTTTTATTACTTACTCTCTATATCTATACCTGTCCATCATCAACATCTGTGCTGATATTCTTTATAATTCTGGCAATATATTTTTTAACTTTGAGAGTGCATATGTTGGATATACTTCTTCATCCCCATATATCTCTTTAATATTTTGTTTTAATCTTCTTACTTTTTCTACCTTTACACCACTAAGTCCATACTCTGGCAAATTATCTACTACTACCTTAAAATAATCTTTCAAACTATTACACCATAAAAATGTTGTTGAAATAATATATTGTTCCAATAAGTAAGACGAATATACATAACCATTTCTTGCATTCCAATATTTTAACAATCGTATAAGTGATTTTACTTTAAAACAGTTAGCAGTATTTACATTAGTCAACTGTTGATTAAAATCATTTGGATTAGTACTCATCCATTCTTCATAATTATTACTCGGAGCCGGTATCTTATACCCCTCATCAAACCACAATGTTCTTTGGTGGTATGCTGGAACCAATTCAAACTTGATATGATTTAGCTCTAAAACTATTGTTGGATGTGATTGTTTAATCTCCGATCTTGAATAGTATCGTTCAGTAAAACTTCTCAGTTTATTAAGATATGTTTGAGGCTTATAGCCACATTGATTATTAAATACAACCATATAATCTATGTCGGAATTACTATCAGCACTTCTGGGTAAAATAGTATCTCTAGTATGTGACCCAAATCTAAAATCTTCTTCTATATTATTACCAAAATAATAATTTAATCTTTGATGTATAGTTGTTATTGACCTATTTATACTGTCCTTCTCAGCTTCTTTTAGTACTAATGAACTCGCTAATGATACTAAATATGAATTTATACTCATAACTCCTCCTATTGTATATTATACCTTTTTTTCATTTCCTCCCACTCATTTGTAAGTCTTTCATTTAATTCATTATAAATTTTACTATCTAATGATAATTGAGAATCTGATATATTAGTTTCGTACTCACTATACAACCTTATAATTTCACTCATATGTTTATTAACGCTTTGATTTGTATTTTTTAAATTTCCATCGAAAAGATACCTTAAATCATCAAAAATTTTCTTCATTCTATTATTATAAATACTTATATCTATAAGCTCTAAAATATAATCTTTTGATAAAAAGAGTTGTAAAATTAGTATACTATAGCTTGATTTGGAAAATCCTATAACTGCTAAAATAATAATTACACTAAAGACCATTAAATTTTTTATCAATATTTTATTTCTCATTCTTTCTGAAATATTATAAGAAAACAAAGCACATTCAAATGTATTTACTATCATTTTATATGGTCCTGGGTTTATTTCATTAGTATCATAATAATTTTCTGATTGAATATGGATATAATTTTTACCAAATGAATTATCCAAATGATCTTTTCTTCTTGTTTCTTCAGCCTTATACGTGTAATATTTAACAATTTGTTCAACTACCACTAATAGTACTAAAGCCAATATAGTTATCAATGTCTCATCAAGTATTTTGTTATTACAGAGTGTAAGTATTATTGTCATAAATAAAGATCCCAAAAAAATGAATCTATATAGTTTATTCCACTTTTTAGCTATATCAAAATAATTTTTATGTGGTGATGTCACCATTATATCAACTCCTATTTAATTCTATTAAGTTACAAAACTACAAGCTTATACAACACCCCTCTCCCCTTCTGCCTACTCCTTTTGTATTATTACATTCATTTAATCACAACTTTACCCTCTACTGTAATAAATTTTGTGTGGCACGAAGTGACTAATAAAATCATCGCTATTTTCTCCACTTCCCCATATATAATCCACTACATATATACAAACTGTCCTTATCGAATAAGTTTTAAGACTTTTATTTTATCCAATAAAAAAGTTATATTAGTAGCCTCTTTGAAACTATTTTTTGCTCCATTCCATAATATCTTGTATACTCATTTCATATTTATATTCTGATTGAATATGATTAGTTGCTGGCAATACATCAATCACCTCTGTCTCTTTAATACCATTTATTATAGCAAATGCCGCTTGATAAACAGTATTATATCTTCCTCGAATAATTGTCTGACTATCTAAATGAGCATTTATAATATCCGCATCTGTACAGATATAATCAACATATCTAAACATCGAAGAACTCCAATGCCTTTCATACTCACTTTTATTACCTTTATCTCTGCTTAATAATTTAAAATCCTTGATATTTTCTAGTTCCTCTAATAACCTCGGAGCTTCTTCAATATACTCTAATATTTTTTCACCATATGCACCCACTAAAGCCTCTCTAAATTGCATATTAATATTTGTAAATTTTTTTACTATATCATCTCTAAATAGTGTATATAGAAAATCTAATCCATCAACAAATACTCTGTCTTTTGGGACTGAAACTTCCAGAACAATGCCTATACGACTTCTTTCTCTTGTGGCATAATGCTTTGCACCATTCCAATCTGCACAAACACACTTCCCTGTAATACCCACTTCATTTTCTATATTATATCTTCTGATATCCACCGGTAAATCTATTATATCCTGTACTATTTCTTTAATAGACTTCTTATGTACTGTATGGTTCACCTCGGATCTCTTATACGCCGGAGATTTTTGTTTTTCAAGAGGAACACTTATTAATCTTCTATTAGATAATTCTAAATCCCCCTCCTTTTTTAGCTTAGCCATCAAACAATTAACATCCTCTTGACCTTCACAACTATAACCTCTATACAATGTAACTCTATTATGCATATTATCATCCCCTTTTTAATCACTCTAATAATTTACAATATTCTAAACTTTTCTTTTAATTATAAAGCTTTTCGGCATTTTTTCAACTGAGAATTCTCATAAATATTTATCATAAAAGAGGACTTTTGACTTTATCTCTAAGTACTAAAACAATATTCTTATTGTTAGTATTACAAAGAAAAAAGCTGCAGCATAGCTGTAACTCTATATTCTTTATCCGAAAAGGTATTCTTGATTTTTACAACTTACTCTATTCCATAACCTGCTCCATAATTCTTTAACCTTATATTAAAATCTGTTCTTTATAACTCTTGCTTGGATTAAATACTTATTTTCTTCTATCCCAGATTAAAAATCTCTTTATAACATTCCTCTAGTGCCATAGAATCTATAAATTGATCCCACATAAATAGTTGTCTGTTGATTTTCTCTTTAAACCTCCTAGTAAATTCCCATCTAGTGTCTTCATCTGCATCCCTATAGACTTCAAAATACTCAGTACAACAAGACTTTTCGCTCAGTATTACCCTGTCTAATATATCCCTCAAAAACACTAGTTCAATATCTACTTGCTTATCTCTTAATTGTATCAGTGCTTGTTTTTCTTTTTCCATTATCAATACCCCTTATTCTAATATAATGTTTTTCCCCACTCATCATGAGTGTCTATTCCACAAGTCCGTTGGAAGCTCTCTTTTATTATGGTTGTGTTAGAACAAAATAAGAATATTAAAACACCACAATATCTTACATTATGTGGAGGCTGCGTATATCATAAAATAGGTTGTAATCGTAAAACGGTTGACATGCATCCACAAACAATCTAGCCTTACTTTCCGCTGAATCCGTTTCTGAAAATCATGCAGGTACGACATGTAGCCTCTTATCAAAGTAGATTTCATGAAGCTGAAGATCAAATTGTCTGTACAATGCTACGTATCTGATGATGGCAAAACATTTACAAGCACGTAATATATGGTCTTTGTTTGTAAAGTTTATTGTAGGTTCCTGAGCTTACAAGTTCTTGATATTGCTCAATGTCCCAGTACCACAATCTATTCAATATATTACCTAATGCCAATCTCTCTTCTTCCTCTAAATCGTTCAAAATAAAATAGTCTAAAATATGTTTATATTGCATGCAATCCATTCACCACCTTCCCTATTTATTATACCTATTTTTTTAGTTTTTCTAGCAACTTTCCTATTGTACTTACTACTAACCGCTCAGTAAATTCAACTGGAAAGCCATCTAGATTGTAATACCAATTCTCAACCTCTTTACATACATCATCTGCATAGTAGATATAAACTACATCATCTTGTTTAAAATCTTTTAATTCCATATCCTTCAGTAAGCTCCTATACATATAAAGTGCATCGCTTTGATAACTCGCTAAGGTTTCAGTAATCTTTTCCTCTGATAAAGATATTTGATTAGAACAAATATTTTTTTCCACTCATCTGCTAAATGAGCATTTAATATATGCCAATATTCCCAAAAACTATTGAACCTCAACAAGTGCTTAACCTTTATGAATGTCTCTTTAGAATTATCTTCTAAATCGATATCTATATATAATCTTCTATCAACAGACCTTGCACGTGAGCATCCCTTTATTTGAAGAATTTCTAACACTTCATCTTTTGTCTTGTTTTCTAACAAATTCGCCAATAATCTTGCTAAGTAAAGCTCTGTTTCACCTGTACATTCCTCTGGTATTTTTGTTCTTGTATAACCTTTTGAATAGCAATCTCCGGCTATTTCAAGCTCATCCCATACCTTTAAATCATTATAAAGCCTTTAAATCATTATAAAGCCTTCTAGCTTGATCCTTTTCTAAATCTTCATCAAGTTTGCTAATCAAATTTTCTTTAGTTCCGTACTTTTTCAAAAATCCACTTATTCTAGATTGACTCCCTTCAATGCAGCAATCAATACATATGCCATCTTCAAAAGAATCTTTAATGCCAAAACAGTAATAGCAAACACCTAGCTCTTCTCCAATATCCTCCAATACTTCTCCTGAATTACAATCATTCTGCTGTATCATTATCAACAATTTATCGAAAAAATCTTTCTTTTCTTCTGAGGATATGTTTTCAAACATTTTAAATTCCATCATCAGTGCTAACATATCATTCATTAAATAACTTCCATCATGGTTACTCATTTTTATCCTCCAAATTTTGTAACTTATCTATATTAAATTTAACTACCCCTTACCCCAACCATCCTCAATAACCAAGATTTCGTCACTCCCAATCGTCCCCCGAGCTCTTTTGGGCGTAATCCAATCAAACCTCTGATTAAACTTAAAGATAACAACGCCTACTACACGATCGCATATGTACCTAGCCCAAGAGATATATCCATGACTGAAGGTGAATCTTCCATACTTACAAAAGCCGCTAATAGGGGCACTAAGAATAACTCTAGATTATTTAAAAGGAGAGCCCCTAAATATTCTTCTTTATAATATCCTCCTATCAAAACATCCTTGCCTAATCAAGCGATTAATGATTTCCAGTTCTTGCTTGCTAAATTGGTCTTCATCTGCTAATTCAAAGTATTCCGCATGATTATAAGCATCTCTAAACACACTTTCAACCATATGCGAATGTTGATGGTTCCCTTTGATTAAATAACTGTAATACGGGCTTCTTCGAGCCAATTCCGAACATAAGTAAGTTAAATTGTCCGATGACTCATTCAACAACAATGGATTCACAAATTCTTTCAACGGTTTATCCCAATATATCAACGGTTTTTTGTTTTTGTATTTTGTAGTCAAATGCCAATTTCTAAAGCCATATCGGATATCCCAATAAATTTTTTCAAAAAACATAATGTAGCTCCCTTCAGGTTATATTTGCTTTATAAATAATTTAGTAGCTGTACTTTTGTATTGTTATCTATTAATCCTATTATTATAAATACTTTCTGCTAAAAAATCTTAAATATTATATCACGAAATCGAACTAACATTTCTGCTGAAAACATATATATTATCCCTATTCTCAGATGTTAAAATATCTTTGTGCTATTAATAAAAAAAGGACTGACGTTGATCCAATCCTTAGTTTTACTGATTTTAATATTTACCTTTCTAAAGCTATTCTTTATGATTATTAAAATATACTTCTAATGCTTCTCTTATAATCCTTTCGATTTCTTTTTTTTCTGTATCCTTCTCAAAGAAATCTAGAATAATTTTTTTGTTAACTCCGTAAGTATTAGACTGTTGCGATGGTTTTCCTCTCAGGATTAAATAAACTAATTCTTCACTAAAATCATCTTGGTCTTTGCATTTCTTTATTTTTTCAGCCTGCTTAATATTAATCTTCATATTATGCATCTGTAATACCCTATCAACAATCTGCTGTTGCTCTATTCCTAAATAAGACAGTTCCACAGTTGCTACAAAGGGCATACCACCTTTATCTAACCTATCTTTTAATTCATCTATGAGTTCATATATCCTTATATATCTAGATACTGTTCTTCCCGATAGATGATAGTTTTCCCCCGCTACCTCATTACTTAGTAACCTTTGGCCAAGTTGGCAAGAAGTTATATACTCTGCTTCTAGCTGTTCAACTTCTTTTAATAAATCAGTCCGTTTCCCTTGTTCTTTCAGGATAGCATGATGCCGATATAAAACAAGAGCTCTTTCTGAATGCAACATATCTGCAAATGCCCTTTGTATTAAATTAGTCTCCGTTACAATCCACATAGCTTCTTCATCACTTATATTCTCTTTTATAATTGCAGGCACCTTATTTAATCCTGCTAAATGAGCCGCATTTGTTCTATTATGCCCAGCCAAAATTTCGAAACGTTCTCCCTTTTTTCTTACTATAACAGGAGTAATAACGCCTAACTCTTTTATGCTTCTTATCATATCCTGCAACCTTTCCCCGTCATATAAGTTAAAGGGATGATTACTAAAAGAATCTAATTTTTGAATTTCTAGTTCCGATAAGTTATCTGCATTTCCATATATGTCTGCAAGACTCATTAAACTTTTATTAGCCATTTTTCAGTACCTCATCTACAAACTCCTGATACGCTTGTGCTGCTGCATTCTCTGGTGCATAATCCAAAACACTCTTATTGTTCATTACTGCTTCTCCTACTTTTATAGAAAGTGATATCTTTGCATTAAAAATATGAATATCTTTTCCATATGCTTGTACAATCATATTCAATACTTCATTTGCTAGCCGTGTCCTAGTTCTATACATAGTAAGTAATATACCCTCTATTTTCAGGTTTGAATTAAGTTTCTTCCTAACCCTTACAACATTCATTAAGAATAACTCTAGTCCCTTTGCTGACATGAATTCCAGAGATAATGGTATTATAACAGTATCGCAAGCTACCAACGAGTTGATATTAAGCATACCTAAGCTCGGTAGGGTATCTATAATAATGTAATCATAGTCATCTTTTATTTGATCAATTATACTTTTAAGCACAAATTCCCTACTTATAGTGTTGACTAATGTTGCTTCCGCAGCAGATAATTGAATATTGCAGGGAATTAGGCTAATATTTTCTCCTACTGACTTAATATATTTTTCTTTTGGTGGTAATTCATCTTCTTCTATTGTTAATCTGATTAGATCATACATTGTAACTTGAATTTCATCAGGATTATTAAATCCAAGTGCTACTGTTAAACTTGATTGTGGATCGAAGTCAATGAGAAGTACCTTTTTCCCTTTCTTGGCTAATCCAACTCCCATATTCATACTTGTTGTCGTTTTTCCAACGCCACCTTTTTGATTTGCCACACTAATAATTCTACCCATAAATTTATGCTCCTTTTTATCACAGATTATTTTCTCTCTAACCATAGTCAACGCATAATTAAGATTCAACTCGCTAACAGCTTAATACCTAATTTTCTTAGATATCATTGTACACAAGTGACTTATAGGTTAAATTCCTCTATTATATTTGCGTCAAAAGGTAGTAACTCTAAGCCCTCCACCGTTGTCCATCTATCTATTTCTAATTTTCTATTTACAGCTATACATGAAGCAGCAGTTTCTTTAGCCTCTTCTTCGTAATCATCATCCTCTCCAAATACATTTACATAAATAACTCCATAAAATTCTATCGTGTATAAATGTGCGTTAGGATTATTAAACCCTTTTTTCATCCCACAAAAATTTAAATGTTTTTCACAAATATCCCCCAGTATACAACCATTATCTAAATCCTTTTTATCTTTGCCTACATTTTCATCAGCTAAAGGGCATGGGTTGTTAAAATTGCACTCAATGTCTTCATCCATTAGCTCTAACTCCGCTTTTAAGACCCCATCTGTTAAATCAATACTTAATGCTATATCTATAGCTTGACTTTCTGTACAAGCCTCTACATAAGATTTTCCGTGTATAAATACTTTATAAATATTGTTCATGTTTTGCCTCCTCATAGTTGTTATTACTAGAATAACATCAAGAGAGCTACAAAAAAAATAGAACTACCTCTTGCGAGATTAACGGTTTTAGATAAGAGGTGCCAAAATTGAAACTTCTTTAAAATTAACAGCTAAAAAGACAGGATAATCCCATAACGGAATCCTGTCTTTTTACGTTCCAAAATAGCCCTGCCCCTCGGATGAGGAGCAGGGCTATTTTGATACAAGAAACAACTATTTGATACCGAAACACTTCTTATATAAACTATCTTCTGGCATTATTTGTTTTTCCCCGTTGTGCCATGTTGTTTGAATCAATTCTACAACTTGTTCACATTCCTCTTTCATCCCCTCCAAACAACGCTCATATTCTCTTCTTTCATCATCTTCTCTCATTTCCTGTTGTACTTCATAGGGGATTTCTTCATAATCACAATATCCTTCTAAATATGCTATTAAATCCTCATCTGTCGACTCTGGTTGTCCATGCTTTTTCAAATAGTTTTCACTATATATTGTATTAATTTCAGAGTATCCTCTTCCCTCTATCGGCTTACCTTTTTGTATAATTCCTTTAAACTCATATGCTCCGCCAACATCTTTCAATATAGTGCTAATTTCTATTTCTCCTGTATATGGACGGTTATCCTTAAACTCACCGTTAAATATCATATTTCCATATTGATATTTACCTTTAATTTTTCTTCCTCTTTCCCATCTCCCCTCAAATTCTACAGGACTATTCTTTTTATCACCATATAATTTCCCTTCTCCTTCATACCTACCTTCTTTCAACTGCCCTTCATACTTAATTCTACCTGACTCATAAAATTCGATAACTGTACCCTCATTAAAGCTTCCCCTATCTTCTTCAAACTTACCATCAAAGATATTCCTAAGTTCCCCTTCAATTTCATGAATAAATTTTCCTTCAACTAAATTTCCACTCTGATATTTGAAACAATACCTTAATTCCCTATTTCTATCTGTCCATTTTACCTCTTGAATATCTCCAGATATATCAACGTATCTTTTACCCAACATATTTTCCTTCGAATTTGAGTCATCTATTGAATCGTATATTTTATCAAATATACAATATACATCTACACTTAGTATGTTAGGAATATCTCCATAATAGTCCATCCATAAATATTGGGTTATTGGAAATAAAATAAGTTCTTCTACTAATGATTTTACCAATACTTCTTTTTGCGGATTAGTATCTTCCAATTTTCCAACACATTCTATTTTGTTATATAGCTCGATTAGCTGATCTAATTCTTTTATATCCAGTATACTTTTTAAATTAGCTACATTTTTGATCCATTCACTATAAACATTAATTTGCCTATTTATTTGCACCTCTCGCTTTAGAACTAACTTAGTGTACATCATTTTTAATATTCCTAGTTGAGCTATTAAATCATAATATATGATTACTGCACTTTCTCTTATTGCTTCTCTATCCCGTACTTCTTCCTTCTCATTGATTGCTTTTGATAGTTTATTACTTTCTACACTTGTTTTATAGAGCATATATGAAAAAATTGTTGTAACCTCAATACCTAGAATTGTTATATAGTACGACAAATAGTCTCCCACCTCTATTGGTGCATCCAAATCTATTATCAACCCTTTTACATCTACTACTATCGTTCCCATCTTGATCAAAAGACTAAGTACCGAAATAAATATTATCGGTAACACCAATATGTATATAATATATCTTTTCTTCCATCTTATTTCTTTCATCCGTTTCTCCCCCTTCATCCTAAAATAGCACAATCATACACTCTATATCTAAAAAAGTAGTTGATTATGCTATCTGTTAGTGTCTCTTATTCATTTTTCTATAATGTATTTTGGCATTGCAACTTAGCTTGCTCTAAAACGTCCTCTATTGCCTTCTCACTTTTATTTGGCGGATAATCATATTTACGGAGCAGTCGTTTGATTTCTTTTCGCATTTTTGCTTGTGCTTGTGCCTTTTCATACCAAGCATGGGTCATGTTATCCTTGATTGTTTTAGTGAGCTCCTTTGCAATCTTAATGAGGATTTCACTGTCCATTTGTCCAATGACTTCTGGATCTGCTGTGAGTACATCAAAGAATGCTTTCTCTTCATAGCTCAACTCCATTTGTGTTCCCTCTTGGATAGCATCCATCAATGCATCCTTGAATTTCACAAGCTCTTCAAGGATTTTGAAAACATCTTCTTCATCATTACGATTATTATACTTATCAATGATTTTTTGAAGTTTCTCCGAGAACTCACGACTCTTCACAAGGTTTACTCGTTTTACTTCATTTACCTTTTCTTTCATCACTCGCATAAGGATATTAGCCGCAATATTCTTTTGTGGTAATGCTTGAAGCTTACGGATATTCTCTTCTGTTAGGAGGTCGAAGCTTTCTTTACTACCGGCCTCTGTAAGAACAAGTACTTCATCTTCAAGGATAGCTTCCTCTAGCATTTTAGAAATACGACTATTCACTTCTTTTAAATCAGGCACACCTTGTTTGGTAGTCTTCATGATAAATGAACGTACCGCTACAAAGAAGGATACCTCGTCTTTTTCCTTTTTAGTAAGTAAGCTCGCACAGATTTTGAAGACATCCTTAAGCTTCTTCGTTTGTGTCATGAACACATTTTTACGTCCTTCTGTTGCTTGAACATACTCTGCTCCATTACGAATGAGATCGTAACGCTTTTTATCACTCTCTCCAAAGAAATCTGTGTAGTCAAAGAAATAAAATACATCTCTAAGTGTTTCCATGAGATTAAGTGCAATATTCTTTGCTTCTTCATTTTCTTGCACTTTATCTTGATCACGATTGGTATAGGTTTTAAGTGCATCAAAAAGCTCTTTCTTAATCCCTATATAGTCTACAACAAGCCCACCTGTTTTCCCTTGGTAAACACGATTCACCCTTGCGATAGCCTGCATTAAGTTGTGAGCTTTCATCGGTTTATCAATATACATGGTGTCTAGTGATGGTACGTCAAACCCTGTAAGCCACATATCGACTACGATAACTATTTTGAAATCACTATAAACGTCTCTAAACTCTTGTTCATATTGCTTTTGAGTAGCTTTATTACCAATGAGCTTTGCCATTTCTTCCGGATCACTATTATTACTTGTCATAACCATTCTTACTTTATTGGTCCATTCAGGCCTTTGTGCAATAAACTCTTGGTACATGGCATAGGCTGCTTTTCTAGAGTAGGCTACAACCATTGCTTTACCTTCTACGAGATTTTCTCTTTCTTCATAATGCTCTATAAGGTCTGCCACCACTGCATGAATGCGGTCATGGTCACAGATGATTTGCTCCATGCGGCTTAGTTGCTTTTGGCTCTCATTGATCACGTAATCCTCTACACCCTCATGAACTTGTAACTTCCAATACTCTTTATCTATTTCTTCAAGCTTGTATTCATCCAATTTGACACGAGCAAGTCTTGATTCGTAGTAAATCTTAACCGTTGCACCATCTTCTACTGCTTGGGTCATATCGTACACATCAATCAAATCACCAAATACCCCATAGGTTGATTTATCTGTTGTTTCTATTGGTGTACCTGTAAAAGCAATGTAGGTGGCATTTAGTAAGGATTCTCTTAAATACTTGGCATAGCCGTACTTCATCTCACCACTTTCAAGGTCAAACTTGCCCTCTATGCCGTACTGCGTCCGGTGTGCCTCATCTACGAGTACCACAATATTTTGTCTTTCTGAAAGCACCCCTGTTTCCTCAACAAACTTTTGAATGGTGGAGAAGACAACCCCTCCCGTCTTTCTACCTCCCAGGAATTCCTTCACCGCTGAACGTGATTCCATTTGCACTGGTTCTTGTCTGAGGAAATCTTGTGCACTGCAAAAAGTAGCAAAAAGCTGTCCATCTAGGTCATTTCGGTCTGTAATGACATGAATAGTTGGATTGTTGAGTGTCTTACTCTTTACCAAATTCCCTGCTAAAAAGGTCATAGAAAAACTCTTACCGCTTCCCTGCGTGTGCCAAACAACCCCTGCTCGTCCATCGTTGTCTACTGCATGGATGCAACTTGCTATGGCTTTTGTCATTCCGTAGTATTGATGATACTGAGCCATGATCTTCGCTTTATTGGTAAAAAGAATAAAGTCTTTGATGATACTAAGGAATCTGCCCTTATCAAACATACCGTACATCAGCGTATCAAGATTCATCTTATCATTATTAGCTACTTCATCCTCAGCATCAATCTTCTTCCAACTCATGAATCTATCATAGGAAGCAGTAATTGTTCCTGCTTTTGTACTGACTCCATCACTAATAACTAAGAAGGCATTGTAATAGAAGAGGGATGGTATATGCACTTCTTTGTAGTTCATGAATTGGTTGTAAGCATCTTCAATGGTTACCTCTTCACGAGAAGTACTTTTAAGCTCCATGACTACCAGTGGTATTCCATTCACATAAACAAATACATCCGGTCGCTTCTTAGTTCCATCTTCTGTCACCTCTAGCTGATTGACTACCAACCAGTCATTGTTGCTAGGTATTTCAAAGTCTAGTAGCTTGATGGTCTCATACACCACTTCACCCTCTACAAAGTCGCTTACCTCTACCCCTTCTACTAAGTACTTATGAAATAGCTTGTTATTGGTAAAAACATCATTGGTCTCAAAATTACGTATCTTACGAATCGCTTCTCTAATAGATGCTAATAATACGCTTGGGTTAATACGAATCAGTGCATCTTCTAGCCGGTCAAATAGTAATACTTCTTTGTCTTCTTTTATAAGTTGGCTACCATGAATATAGGTATAGTCTAGTTCCTGTAAGTACTCAATAACTGCATTCTCAAAATTCCCCTCTGTAAAAGCCATTCTTAATTCCCCTTCCATGTAACTTAATCAACTATACCTCATCATTGTCTTCGCCTTATCTAAATATAATTTTAATTTTTCGGCTATCTCATTCCATTCTAATGGTTCCTCCGCCCTAATAAAGTCTCCAGATTTAGGCTTTCTTCTACTAATAACCCTTTGCTTTAAAAAATATTCTAATGCAAATTCATACTTTACCTTATCTTGTTGATCTATATCACTTATATCTATTTCTCCATTTTCTTTAATATTATTTAGACCCACTTTATACAATATATTTAGATCAATATCAGTAGCATTATCTAGGGCATTATATATGATTAACTCTTCTTGCGTAAACTCTTTATCTTCATTAACAAGCTCACTTAAAATTACTCCCATTATAAAACATGCTATTTTAGAGTTATTTAGTAATGTTTTTCTAAAAATGCTTGATACATTATACGCTTTATCAGGATTATTAATATAATTATACAATTCGTTAAACATCATTTCTTGATTTAACCCAGAAGCTAGCCCTTGAAGTAAATATGACAATTTATACTTATCAGCATTGTCCATAATCTGTTTTAATCCACTTACTACTAGCCCTCCCAAAGGATTAATAGCTGATACTATAGCTGGACTAAATTCCTTAACCTCACCCACTACTCTACTATCCATTATTTCTTCCATCTTTTCGCTAATATCTCGCAATGTTTTCAACAGTGTTCCCCCTATACTAAATAATATTTCTTTGCGACTACTTAACTATCCTAGTATTATTTTATACGGATTTCTCCTAACATAAGTTTAGGTAGCAGAATATCCCTAAGTTCCTGTAAACTACATACTTCATCATAATTTTTTTCAATAATACCATCCATCTTACTTACAATTGCTTCAAAACTTTCTATAACATCGGAGCTAGGTATAATGACTTTTAAATTATTCAGTGCATCTTTATTTATAGAACCAAACACAGTCCCTTCACCATTGAACACATTTAATTGTTTTTCTAAGTTAAACATTGTATATAGAATAAAAGAGTTATATCCATATTTACTTTGTATTGCAGATAACCCTCTCCCAATGCAACACTTTTCATGAGCTATATTTAAATCGCCTACCGGTGCTCTTACACTCATTAAAATATCGCCTTTATATGCCATCCGTTTAGGTTCTGATGTATATAATCTTCTTTTAGGGAATCTAACACCAAATTCTGCTCTTCCTTGAAAGAATACTTCACCTACTCCTTCTTCATTATAAGTACTGCCTTTAGGTGATTGCCCCATCACAATATTTGCGATGTCTCCCAAGCCCCCAACATTCCAGCCTTTAGGTATCATCCCTAACTCACTATCAACCATTTCTCCACCACTTGATTTGTATGGTTCTTCATCTTCATTAGGAAATTCAAAATCTACAAACCATCTTTTAAATAAAGCCTGTGCCATTTCTTCTAAGGTCTTATTCATTTGATTATTAAGCTCTATTTTTTCATCTAGAGATGAGAGTATATTCGCAATAGCCTTTTGTTCTTCTACTGGTGGTAAATTAATTTCAAACTCTTCTACCATTACTTTTGTTAGAGCTGCTCGTGTTCCACCTGTTTGAGCATATGATAACATTAACTCTTGCATTGTTGGATTAACCAATGCATATTTTAAAAATCTATAATCTAACTCCGTCTCATCTGCTCTTATAATACAAACATGTTGGTTGACTCTAGCTGGAAGAACTTGTTGCGGTACTATTGTGCAACGTGCTACCGAATCTCCAGTAATATTTAATAATACATCATTTGGATATACTGTAACACCTTTTAACTTGCTTGCAGCAGTATCATCAATATATACTAACCCTGAATAGTCAAAATAATTATTGTATATATTTTGACTTCTAACAAATGCGGTTCCACTTTCTTGATAAACACTAGAGCCACCTCTTGGAGTTGCACCACTTCCAATCTTAGTTGTTACATCTTTTATCTTAACCTTTCTCCACTCACTAAAACTCATATCCGATGCCTCCAAGTTGCTTTCTTATTTCTTCCTCAAGCTCTTTGGACTTTTTGAACTGTTTAGCAAGTTCTGTGGTTAGTCTATCCATCTTTTCTTCAAATGGCTCTCCATCCTCTTCCACCTCTTCTATACCTACATAACGCCCTGGTGTAAGGATATAATCATGTTCTCTTATTTCATCTAATGAAGCTACTTTACAGAATCCTTGAATATCTTTGTACCCTGTACCATGTTTATAATTGATATAAGTATCAGCTATCTTTCTAATATCTTCATCACTTAGCTCACGGAGTCTACGTGTTACCATATCCCCTTGCTTACGTGCATCTATAAAGAGTGTTTGCCCTTTATGTTTCTTATCTCTATTAAGGAACCAAATACACACCGGGATACCTGTTGTGTAAAATAGTTTATCTGGTAAAGCTACAATACAGTCTACTAGGTCTGTATTAATAAAGTTTTGACGGATTACCCCTTCATTACTTGTATTACTTGAAAGTGAGCCATTTGCCAATACAACTGCTGCTATTCCTGTTTGACTTAATTTATCAATCATATGTGAGAGCCATGCGTAGTTGGCATTTCCTGTTGGTGGCACACCCCATTTCCATCTTGGGTCATCTTGAAGTGATGCACCACCCCAATCACTATCATTGAATGGTGGGTTAGCAAGTACAAAGTCTGCTTTTAATGTCTTGTGTAAATCATCATGATAAGTATCTGCATTTTTGCTTCCTAAGTTGTTCTCAATCCCTCTGATAGCAAGATTCATCTTAGCGAGTTTCCACGTTGTAGGGTTAGACTCTTGTCCGTAAACGGAGATATCAAATGTATTGCCACTATGTTCTTTAATAAAGTTTTGAGATTGTACGAACATCCCACCACTACCACAAGCTGGATCATAGACATAGCCTTTGTATGGCTCTACCATTTCTACCATGAGCTTAACGATACATTTTGGTGTATAGAATTCTCCACCACCTTTACCTTCATTAGCCGCAAATTTACCTAAGAAGTATTCGTATACTCTTCCTAATACGTCTTTTTCTCTTGCTTCTTCCCCTCCTACATTGATATTTGTGAAGAGGTCAATGATTTCCCCAAGTATTCTCTTATCAAGTTCTGGTCTTGAGTAGTTCTTTGGCAGTACCTCTCTTAAGCTGTCATTTTCTTTTTCAATAGCATCAAGAGCTGTATCTACGACTTGTCCAATCTCTGCTTGTTTTGAATGTTGTGCAATGTAGTTCCAACGTGCATTTTCCGGAACCCAGAATACACCTTCTGATAAGTACTCATCTCTATCTTCTGCGTACTCAGGATCTTCTTCTAGTAATTGATCATATTTTTCTTTAAATGTATCTGATACGTATTTAAGAAAAATAAGTCCCAAAATAACATGTTTATACTCTGCTGCATCCATGTTGTTACGAAGCTTATCCGCTGCTTCCCATAACTTTTCTTCAAACCCTATATTAGCCATTTTATTATTCTCCTTTTATTACACTTATTACACTTATTACACTTATTTTACGCTTTAATCAGTACCCTGTCCATACAACCTATATATTGCTACAGATTACTTATTACAGAATACAGGTTAAGAAGTTTTTAAGGGGTTATTGGCACTCTAAAACCATTGATAGGTCTTAATATCACTGTGTTTTTCACTTCTTTGCTTTTGGACATTGCTTTTATATCTGTTTTTGTATTTCCCATGAGTGTTTTTCATTAAGAATATTCATCTCTGCTATTTTATAGCCTAGGATTTTATATACTTAATACATCAGTTTTAACCTTTTTTCTCAGATCTATTTTAAGAGGTTTAACTATTCGATGGATTGTTGCGGAAGAACATCTATAACTCTCCGCAAGATCGCTACATGTTGCTCCATTAATCCTCTTTTTTATAATTTCCTCTTTTTCTTCAACTGAGAATCTTTCTTGCTTTTTTGGCATCTCTAATATCTTTAATTCTAACTCACGCTTCTCTTTCTGCATTTGTGCAATGCTACGTTTTTGCACTTGAAAAGCATCACTGTAGCTTTTAAGCTTACCTTCCAAAGATTCAACATATTCTTTAACCTCAGCCCAACCTGAACAAGACCTATTCGTATACATATTTACTATCTGTTTTCTATCACTATTAACTGGCATATACTTTCTCCTTCTATTAATTTTATTTACTATACGAAATATATTATTTAGTAATACTGAAGATATAGTAAATAGTCCTCTTGAAGTTATTTCAATAACAAAATATATTAACCTATTATACTAGGTTACTTCTTTTAACGGATTTCTTAATACCTCTTTTGTATTGAGCCACTTTGTTGGAAGCAGTATAATATTAACCTTGATCTCTTCAAGATAATTTTTATATTTTTTTATTAGATATCTAGAATATCCTTTTTTATTGCTAGCTTTATTTCGGTATCCAATACTTCCTTCTATTCCTTTTTTAGAAATTGCTTTTAAGAAGTCTATTATCTTTTCCTGTTCTTTTTGTTTAATACTAGTTTCATACAACCTCTTCCTTACTGTATTGATTTTATAAAAATCACCTCTTCCAAAAATATTTATAATATACTTTCGGATATACAGATTATAATATTCTTCTTTTAAGTAGGTATCTAAACCTCTAGGAATTTTCTTTTCTCTTGCGTTGTACGCTAAATGTCGTGTCATTAATCTTACTTCAAAACAAATAACACTTTTTTCATATTCTTTTGCTTTTTGCTTTTTAGCAATTCGTTCTTCTTCTTTATTATAGACACATACAGCTAATGCCTTTGATGAAAAGTAAAGTGTCGTCTTATATTTTTCTTTTTTATGATATACCACATTACCATTGTCTACTCTCCCAATTATCTTTGAATTTCTTTTCTTCAAGTGACTATATTTTTGAGCTAACTTGTTCCATAGCTTAAATAAATATTGCCTCTCCTGACTCTTTTCTACTACTAGATCTAAGCGGTAATCGATACGACATAAAATAAATCTTTGTTGACCCCCTCTAAACAATTCATCTTCTACTTCGTTAATGATTCTTTGCAATTCAGTAGTATCTTCCGACCTTACTATTCCATCCTTCTTCTTTAACAATTTTATTACATCTGTTTGCAAATAGATATTGTAGGATAAAGTAAGCTTACTTGGAAATATTCTTAGCTTTATCTCTGGATACTTCTGCATAATACTTCTTATTGAACTGCTGATATCCTTCTTATTTTCTTGTTCAATTTCTTGTTTCTCTTTTTTACTAATTACTGTATACATCTCTATCGTATGTACCAACTGCCTTCATCCTTTCTCTATTTCCTTATGTTTCAAATACTTCAGCTTCCTTTTATTTATTTTTTTTCCAAAAACGACCCATATTTATTTTTGTTTTTACAGCCCCACTAAAGCTAACACTTTATTAATAGAAACTAGGTCACTCACTCTATAAAAAAAAGGGGGTAATCCCCCTATACCGCAAATTGATTCCCTGCATTAGACTCTAGCCAATCATCCAACTTAGAAATAATTGTTAACCTTCTTGTCCCTAAAACTAGAACTGGAAACCCCACGATATGTGTTAGACATCTTGCCTTGTTTTCCCCTATATTCAACACTTCTGCTAACTGTTTAACCGAATATGTCTTCTGAGCCACTCTTTCCAAGTGTTGTTTGCGTTGTTCTGTTAAATCGTACATAATATCCTCCTGGTGTCGATTAATGTCGTAATTTGTATAAACAAAAAATACCGTATGCAAACTAAAGGTGTTAATTATTATTTTTTTGACACCTTTAGTTTGCATACGGTATAATCAATTATAATCCATCAAAGGAGAACTTACATGTTAAAAGATAATATTGCTTTATTACGCGATTTTATAGGTATTAGTCAACGCGAATTAGGTCGTAGGATAGACATGACAGGACAATACATTGCAAAAATAGAAAAAGGTGAGCGTATGCCCACCACAGAGACACTTAACAAAATAGTGTCTGCCTTATCAGATAATACGTTCGGGCGACAGTTTTACCTCGAAGAATTAACTTCTCAACCCTATACATTTATTGAATTAATATATAAAAATATCATTTCTAAAAAAATGAGATTTGACTTTCTTCGTCGTCACCTTGGTATCACCCCAAAAGAACTCCAAAGTGTGCTTACTGGTATAATGCCGCTTAACACTTGTTGTGGTATAGATAGGATTTTAAATCGTCTTGATATGAATTCAACACACATAGACAAATATTTAGCACTGGATAAATGTATTCTATCTTCTCTTACCGAAGAAGAAACAACTGAATATTACTCTGCTTTAGAAAAAAACTATTTATCTTGGGATATGGAATGCAAAGCTCCACTTACCACCAGATTACTAAACACGATTTATACTGTACTTTCTACAACAAAATCTCAGGATGAAATAATAAAAACTTTTATAGAGTTAACACAGGCTTCCGAAGAAAAAATAACTAGTTGGATTTCTCTATGTTCTAGATCCCGCTTATTCAATATTGAATTAGACTACTCTATCCAAAACTCTTTATCATTATATCTCTACACCTTAGCTCCAGAAAAATGTTCTCTTTTAATACAAGATTATCCTTTTGATTTACATCCTAATGTTAAAAGATATTATGAGCAGCTAACTAATACTATTTCTAGTACTTCTGAAAATTGTAGCACCTATCTTCTTTCAGAATACCTTTTATCACACAATCTTAATATTAGTGGTTTAGACGAGAAACAATTTTCATCTCTTGACGATGAGATTAAAAAATTCGTTGAGTATCAACTATATAAGCTATCAACTCATACTGACTAATTAAATACTTACAAAAGAAAGGACCTACTATGAAAACATCACAGAAGAAAAAAAATGCAAATGGGATGGGTAGTATTTCTGAATATACTACCCCTAATGGCCATAAACGCTATAGAGGGATGATTACGGTTGGCTATACTATGAACGGGAATGCAAAGAGGAAAACCTTTACTGATACCTCCCTCTCCACATTAAAGAAAAAAATGAAAGAATTTCAAGCTAAAATGACACTCAATCTACTTCCAACCAATAGTGACTTCACTGTTTCTCAGTGGTTCTATACTTGGTTATTTGAATTTAGAGTTAACGATCTAAAAAAATCCTCATTCGAGCGGTACGAGGGTATTTACCGCAACTACATAAAAGATACTCCCTTAGGTAATAAAAAGCTCACTGACCTCAAGGGACATGATTTACAATCCTACTATAACAAACTTTTAAATGAAGGCATTTCTGCATATACCCTTAAAACAGTTAATAAATATTTAGGCACTTGTCTTAATGCTGCTATTAAACATGACTATATAAATAAAAATTATTGTAAGGCAGTTACCCTTCCTGTTGCAAAATCCAAAGTATCAAGAGTCTCTTTTACCCTTTTAGAACAACAGTTATTTCTTCAACGTATATCACATCATAAGCATGAAGCACTTTTCTACTTAGCACTTGCTACAGGTATGCGACAAGGAGAACTTCTTGCTTTAACTTGGAGTGATATCAACTTTGATGAAAATAGTATAGCAGTTTATAAGTCATTCAAAAAAGTGCTTAATATTGACTCTAATAATCACCGTCAATGGACGGAGACTATCCAAACAACTAAGACTTCAAGTGGAAATCGTACTGTTTATGTCCCTATCACTGTAATGCAAAAACTTATTGAACATCGTAATCGCCAAGAAATTCTAAAAAGAAAAAATGCAGACATTTATGAAGATAATAATCTTGTATTCTGTACTCAGTCCGGTACATATATTGATGCTAGAAATTTACTCCGTTCTTATAAACATGTATTAGTTAGGTCTAATATTGACTATAAGCCTTTTCATTGTCTTCGACATACTTGTGCCACTCGGTTGTTTGAAAAAAATATCTCCGTAAAAACCGTTCAAACATTACTTGGTCATAAAGATATTGCGACAACCATGAATATCTATACTCATGTAATGCCTCAGAAACTGTCCGAAGATATTAATGTACTAAACGATTTATTCTAAGCACATTTTATATGTCAGAACTTAAATCATCTACTAATTACTTATTTCAAAACATACCTAATACATCCTAAAGGTATCTACACTTTACTAAAAAGCTCTATACCCTTAGACAATGTACATCCAGAATACTTTTTTACCTATGTACGTAGCAGTGGTTACCATTAGGATATGTCTACTAAAGTATTTTAAAGACTGCGTTAGATCTATTATAAAACGAATGAAAGCACACAATTATGTGTGCTTTTGTTTACTTAATACATCAATAAACCCATTGTTCGAATCATCTTATGTTGGAAATTATACTTATTTTCTTCACCTTGATTTAGGATTAGATCTACTTCTGTTGCAATATTTAAAATGTTACTAAACGGTATGTTTTCCATCATTTTCGAGATATTAATCTGCCCATTAGGTCCTATAATAGTATTTATCATTGTTAATTTTTCTCTTGTATACTTTAGTAATTGATCTATGTCTTGCATATGTGTATAAATATTGGTTCCTATATTGTAATTATACTTTTGTTGGATTATATAATTATTAATGCCCATGGTATGCTTATACATTAGTTGTTGCAATACCATTCTCTCTCCTTTATTTTTAAAAACTTCTATAATTTCCTGCAGAATTTTCTTTATTTCTTCTTTCTCTGTCCCCACTGATATTTCCTCCCTTAATTTTTCGCTTACAATAATGGGTTTACCAAGCCAACTCGCTATCCTTGCTGTACGATTATACAAATTTGCAAATTGTGATGTTGCTACATATACTCTATATAGTATTAGCAGATATACATGTTTATCTACCTTAACCTGTGAGTTTAAGTTTATTCCTAGATTTCCATTGGTCCATACATCCGCTGGTGTGATTCTTAAACGTGTCATATATATACTTTCAGAATCTTCATAGTAACGCAACTCTAATTCTATTCCGTATTGTTTTCCTTCCTGTTCTATTACCCCATCTAAATAACAATTTGTGCTTTTGTGACTATTGTCCCACAGTATAATAATTCCATTGTTGAGTAATGTCTGTTTCAAACAATTACGATTCTCATTGCTAAATCCATTCACTAATCCCTCACCTCTTTTTTTCCTTTTTTTTACATTTTTATTTTACTATAATATTTTGTTTTTTCCAAATATTATTTACATATTTTGTAAATTTTTTTATTTTTTTACTTATACTTGTCGAAAATAATCGAATATTGTCGATTTAATTTTTATATTTTATGTATTATTATCTACTATAAAGCACTGAAAAACTGTAACTCATACACCAAAACTTGGCTATGACTTACTAGTCAACGGACCAGCGGCTCTAATTAATCGTAGTAACCACTTTAATGTATCATTTATATATGCCTAAATTTAAAATCTTGGATTTAAAAATTATCTAGCAGAGTCCACTCTCTCTTTACTTCTGTAATTCACCTAGGTTGTGCATGTGTTGTACATGTTGCTTTATAAATAGAAAAATAAAAAGCAGAAGCCCTTATGTATACCTTGATACATAAGGGCTTCTGCTTTTTATAACGCACACGGTAGGATTCGAACCCACGACATTCTGATCCGAAGTCAGACGCTCTATCCAGCTGAACTACGTATGCTTACGTTTGATAGTCTATCATAAATACGTCTGTGTTGCAATGTTTTATTTGCCCATGTTAAACGCTTCTGTTATCTATTAGTTTTTCTACGTCATTAACCACAAACTAGATAGATTATCAATCGATTTTTATTTACATCCACACTTTTTCAAAAGTTTTAAGATGTTTTTCACTATTACTAAGTTTATCAGTTATATAGCTTGCAACAAGTGTACCAATCAAAATATTAGCTAGTTCTTCTGATTTTTCTGTTTGTTTGATTTCATTTGCTTTTTTTGCATCTTCGCAAATACTTTCAAATATTTTTCCAAGTGTTAGGTTATTGTATTTTACATATTCATCTTCTTCTATTCCATTGAAGAAGTATACAAATTCAGCATCTGTTAATTTCATTTCATTTTGTGTTTCACCGACATTTAGTAAGAAACTAATGTAGCTATCTACAAAACGAGAGTATTGTGTTTCTTCATTGAACCATTTATAAATTTCTACTACTTTTTCTTGGAATGCCATTTTATCTGGCCATTGTTTTATTCTAAGAGCTACACGTATTGTAAATATACGTAGGTAGTAATGAAAAACGTGTTCTTTTGTAGAGAAGTAATTAAAGAATGTACCTCTTGAAATTTGTGCACGACCACATATTTCATCTACTGTTATAGAAGAAAAGTCTTTCTCTTTTAATAGGTGGCTAACTGCTTTTAATATAGTTGTTCTTGTTTTTACGAAGTTAATTTTTCTTAATGGGAAATTTTCTAACGATTCATACATATATGGAACCCCTTTCAAATGTTTATCTAGTATTTTCATTTAAAGTATGGTCTATTAAAATTATTTTATACATTTTTTTAAAACTTATTTTTTTTAAAAGTAATAAAAATCCTTCTATTGAGCAATAAATACTAATATATTATAATATACGTATATATCATAATTCACTACAAGGAGGTTGTATCATGCAACATAATACAATAGACATAAATCATAAAACAGAAATACTAAAAGCATTAGCTCATCCAGCAAGGTTATGCATTGCTGCTAATTTACACTTCAAAGGTAAATGTAATGTATCCAATATTCAACATTATATGGATATGCCTCAATCAACAATTTCGCAGCATTTATCAAAATTAAAATCTGCAGGAATTATAAAAGGTGTTCGTACGGGACTTGAAATTGAGTACAACGTTGTAGATGATTGTGCAATTGAAATATTAAAAACATTATTCCCATGCCCATGCAACGATTAATGAACAGACTTATGAAACGTTGCCTAGTTATAGTTTTTATATATACTTTCATCGTTTCAACGGTCTACACAACCCCGCTTCCAGATATAGTTGCTGAAGGTGCTATGTTAATAGAAGCTAATACTGGACAAGTTCTATATTCAAAAAACGGAACATCTACTTTTTATCCTGCAAGTACTACAAAAGTTCTTACCGCTCTTTTGTTATTAGAAACTTTTGACACGAATGCTATCATTACAAAAACAATTGATAGCGTTAATCAAATTCCATCAGATAGTAGTCATATTGGTTTATCTGTTGGGGAAAGTTATAATTCTATAGATGGTCTTTATGCTATTTTACTTGGCTCTGATAATTTTGTTTCTTATGATATGTCACTGCATACAGCAGGTTCTATGAACGTTTTTACAAACTATATGAATATTGCTGCTAGATATGCAAAAGCGCTTAATTCAAATTTTGTAAATTCACATGGTTACCATGACGCAAATCACTACACAACGCCGTATGATTTAGCACGCATTACAAAACTTGCATTTGATAATACTATCATTGAAAAAATAGCAGGAACACCATCGTATAATTTTAAAGTTATAAATAGTGACCGTACAATTACATTAAACAATTCTGCGAAGATTCTTAAGCCTGATTCAAAGTATTACAACCCTCATGTTGTTGCTGCCAAAACAGGTTTTCACACACCTGCTGGGCGTACTTTAGTTGCAAAAGCATTGTATGATAACATCGACCTAATCGCTGTTGTAATGAAGTCTACATCTCCTGATTTTTTTGAAGATATCAACAAACTGTTTGATTACGGGGCAACTAATTTTATTACACATACATCTAATGGAAATATAGTTATTGAAAATATTTCTTATTCGGATTGGAGTGCTAACATAATCAAAGATGGTATTAATAGTGGTAAACTACCTCTTAGTTATCGTTCTTACCAAGAACTAATAACGCCTTATGATTTTAACGTTCTACTAAATTATTTATATAATAGTCCAGTAATTTTACCCCCAACGTATTCACTAGGACCATCACGCTCTATTTTGCCATTAACACATAAAAAGGCGCAGTCGATACTTAGCTCCGCTGCATCAGCTCAAAAATTAGTATTGCCTACTGATTTTGTATCAAAGCAGTTACAATCTATTTATTCAACTGTTCCTACGCATTTAACTATTGAAGATAGCATTTATATACAGCACCAATTTGCTATATATGCTATTTGCCACAAAAAATTATTACCAATTCAAATAGAAGAACTTATTTTATCAAAAATTTCTTAAATGTATATCAAAAAAGACGATTTCACTTATTATGTGAAATCGTCTTTTTTTAATTAAATGGTTTTATCGTTCTCATAAATATTAAAATCATTAAAAAAATCTGTGGCAACGCTGCCACTATCCCTAGACTTAGTCCTGCAACTGCAACCCCTCGGTTTACATACTTCATTCCTATGCAACCAAATATTATCGCTAACACAGCTGGTATCAAACCTATAAATGGAATGAAACTTATAAGCACCCCAATACTACCGCATATAACGCTTGCTATCCCTATTTTTCGTCCGCTCAAATCTTCTTCTTTATCAAAATAACTGCCATAATTGGCATATACTCCGCTTTTGTTTTCCGATTTGTCATCTACACTACTTTCTTTATCTACATTTTTTATTTCGCTCAAAAACACCACCCCTTTATACACTCTAAAAGTATATCATATAAGTAAGTTTTTGTTTGTTAAATCTATTTAGTCGCCTACACCAAAATCTGTATTGTGATATAGTACTTCAATTTTAGGATTATTATCAAGATACTTATAGTTCTCACCAAACCACTGTACCAATTCTTCATCTCTTTTGATATCCGTTGTATTATTTACATATACATTGATTGTTGCATAATCAAAATGTTTTTCTACAATTTCCATATCTCTAGCAATCATCTCTTTTGTCTGCCCTTTAATACCAACCATCATACATGGTGAATCAAAATACTCTTTTAACTCTGTATAATCATCAAAGTTAAAATGTTTTTTTAACACTTCGTTTCTGAATGTATTATCAAATGTTTCTACCCCTGTTTTAAAAACAATCGGTATTCCAAAAAAATCTCTCATTTCTTGTAATCTATTACGATAGCACCAGTGACTCTCTAAAAAAAGCTTTTTGATACTTTTTTCTTTGATAATTTCACGTATACGTTCTAATGTCTGCTTTGGAATTTCAAAACAGCTTCCTGAGTTAATGACTTCCAATACTCCGTATTTGCCTGTAATTTTCGAAAGTACTTCTTCATTAATTTGTATCATGCTTTTTTCATCTGTACTATTATCTTCTATATAATCACAAAATGTACATTTTCCCCATACGCAAGGAAATGCTTTCAAAAGCACTATTTCACGTTGGTTTTTGCTAGTTATCTCACTGTATCTGTCCATTGTATCTCCTTATGACCTATGTGTTTGTAGTCTCTTAAATTGTTTTGGTAAAACTTTACACGCCGCTGCTACAAAAATAACTGCTACATATTCATCTAGATAATCTGTAACGACTTGTGTGCAAAATACACTTACCACAATAGGTACATCAAACATATTAAGCACTTGAACAATATAAGATGATCCTGCAGATGTAACACCGCCAAATACACCAGCTGCTATAATTGAACCTATAATAGATGTTGGTAATGAAATAGCTAATACACCCAGTGGTGTTTTCTTACCTTTCAAAAAGTGCTTACTATACATAAGCCCCGCCATTAATCCCGTAGCTATATGTATAGGTGTGAAATATAGTGAATAAATATCAAAAGTTAATCCACTAATAATACTTCCACCCATTCCTGTAAGTACTGCATACTTAGGTCCTAGTACACACGCAACAAGCATCGTACCTATAGAATCCATATAAATAGGCAACCTAAAAGTCAGTCCTATAAAAGCACCCAATATATTGAGTGCCATACCAAATCCTACAAATGCAATAACACGAATGTCTACTTCCTTTTTCTTTACTTCTTTTACTTCTTTTACTTCTTCTACTTCCATACTTACATCCTCCTTATAATTGAATCAAGGAGAACCTGATGATTTTTCACAATCACCCTAAGGGCATAACTATATACTGCCACTATATATTTACCTTAGTTTTTTATACTGGGAGGTTCTCGAACCAGTCCTAGATATTTTATATATCTAGATTTTTCACTACCCTACTGTCATTATTTCGTAATACGTTCTTTTCCTCCCATATATGGGCGTAACGCTTCTGGAATTATAACAGTACCATCTGATTGTTGGTAGTTTTCTAAAATAGCTGCTGTTGTACGTCCTACTGCTAATCCGCTTCCGTTAAGCGTATGAATAAATTGAGCTTTATCTTTGATATCATTTTTGAATTTAATATTTGCGCGACGTGCTTGGTAAGCTTCAAAGTTAGAACAACTTGAAATTTCTACATATCGTCCATAGCTTGGCATCCAAACTTCAATATCGTATGTCATTGCTGCACTAAATCCTAAGTCTCCTGTGCATAATCTAACTACGCGGTAAGGTAAGCCTAACGCTTTTAGTATTGCCTCAGCATCATTTGTTAATTTTTCTAATTCTTCATATGAATTTTCTGGTTTTGCAAATTTAACAAGTTCTACTTTGTTGAATTGATGCTGACGAATAATACCTCTTGTATCACGACCTGCTGAGCCTGCTTCTGCGCGGTAACAAGCTGTATATGCACAATGCTTAATTGTTAAGTCTTCACCACTTAAAATCATATCACGATACATATTTGTTACTGGTACTTCTGCTGTTGGTACAAGGAAATAGTCTGTGTTTGCAACTTTAAACGCATCATCTTCAAACTTTGGAAGTTGACCTGTTCCTGTCATACTTGCACGGTTTACCATTTGTGGTGGTAAAACTTCTGTATACCCATGTTTATCAACATGCATATCTAACATGAAGTTAATAAGTGCTCTCTCTAATCTAGCTCCAAGCCCTTTGTATATAGTAAATCTTGAACCTGTAACTTTTGCTGCTTTTTCAAAATCTAAAATATCTAAACGCTCTCCAATATCCCAGTGTGCCTGCACTTCAAAATCAAAACTTCTAGGCTCACCATCTTTGCGAAGTTCAATATTGTCCTCATCTGTTTTACCAACTGGTACTTGTGGATTTGGTGTATTTGGTATACTTAAAATAATACCTTCGATTTCTTCCTCAACTTCACGAACTTTAACATCAATTAATTTAATTTGTTCTGCTAATTCTTTCATTTCTGCTAAAATAGCGCTTACATCTTCACCTTGTTTTTTAAGTATAGGTACTTGCTTTGAATCTGCATTTTGTTTGCTTTTTAAAACTTCTACTTCCGCAAGTAACTCACGTCTTTTTGTATCTACTGCCAAAAAGCCTTCTAAATCGTATTTTCCACTTCTTCTGTCTAGTGCCGTTTTAACTTCATCAAAATTGCTACGTAATTGTTTTATATCTAACATATACATACACCTCTTCTTTTTTAATTAGTTTTTTAATTTACTTTTAATTTGTTTATTATTTAATTTGTTTCATTTTGCAACTTAGTATTCTTATTATAATATAAATTATAATATAAATTATAATATAAAAAACGCCCCTTTACTTATATTCTAAGTAAAAGGACGAGAATATACCCGTGGTACCACCTTTGTTTGCCAAAAAATCTGACCTCATATTGCTATAAAGGGCAATCCCCTCCTGATTCATCACCAGAAACTCCGAAAGCGGACCACTTAAATATATTGACTAGTTCACACCAACCACTAGCTCTCTGCGCAATACTTTCTAAGTTTTTCTTTCATCATCGCTTGTATTTATATTCTTTTATTATAGGGAATATTATATAATATGTAGTTTAAAACATCAAGAATACTTTCAATATTTTTTATAAAAAACTTTTTTCCAGCAAGTGTATAGTTCTACCAATTAATGCCTATACTATTATTGTACCAAGTGTGAGGTACATCGCTAAATCCCCCCCTCAACCTAGATTCCCTCCCCCGGAATCTAGGTTATTTTTTTACTTATTTTTTTACTTATTTTTTTACTTATTTTTATTCTCTTTTTTACTTATTAGATTTATTTATATTCCTTATTTCTACTTGTTATTTCTATTTTTCATAATTCCCCCAAAAAATATAATTTTCATCATATTGCTTAAATATATTTTTCTTTTACTTCATTATATAGTTATTTTAGATGGTACAAATTCCAATTTTATGACAATATTTTGAAATACTTACACACTCGCCTTTATAATACATATATTTTTATATATTCCTCTTAGCTAATACAATTAATACTTTCTAAACATGTTATTTTTTTAACAACTTTTTATTGACACTTTTTTTTCATTATGCTATTATAATCTCATAAACAGACACTTATATTGTCTTGTTAGTGAACAGGCATCGTAAAGCTAGCTATAAGCTACTTATATTTTTACTAGCGTATGTTAATTTTATAACGATTTTATTTGAATCTTTATTTTATTCCATTATTTTACGTTAATAAAAAAACAAGATGTCACACACACTATATTTGATAATTTTTATCTTTCTAAGGAGGATTTTCTTATGGCAAATAACCACAATAACAATAACAATAAAAAAGAAAACACTAACACACCTGTAATTGACGCTACTCAAATGGTGAATGAATTAGTAGCTAAAGCACAAGTTGCTTTACAAGAATTCATGAAGCTTGATCAAGCACAAGTTGATGCAATTACGAAAGCAATGGCTCTTGCTGGTCTTTCAAATCAAATGGAACTTGCTCGTATGGCAGTAGAAGAAACTGGTCGTGGTATTTTTGAAGATAAAGTAACAAAAAACATATTTGCAACTGAATATATTCATAACAGTATCAAATACAACAAAACAGTAGGTATCATCGAAGATAACGAAGAAGAAGGTTACATGATTATGGCTGAACCTCTTGGTGTAATTGCTGGTGTAACACCTGTTACAAACCCAACATCTACAACAATGTTTAAATCTATTATCGCAATGAAAACTCGTAACCCTATCATTTTCGGTTTCCACCCTTCAGCTCAAAAATGTTCTTCTGAAGCTGCTCGTATCGTTAGAGATGCAGCTATCGCAGCTGGTGCTCCTGAAAACTGTATTCAATGGGTAGAATATCCATCTCTTGAAGCAACTAGTGCTCTTATGAACAACCCAGGTGTTGCTACAATTCTTGCTACTGGTGGTGGCGCGATGGTTAAAGCTGCTTACTCAGCTGGTAAACCAGCTCTTGGTGTTGGTGCAGGGAACGTTCCTTGTTTAATCGACAAGACAGCAGTTCTTGAGCGTGCTCTTACAGACCTTATTCTTTCTAAATCTTTTGACAATGGTATGATTTGTGCTTCTGAGCAAGCTGCAATCATCGAAGCTCCTGTTTATGATGAAGCTGTTGCGTTCATGAAAAAACATGGTTGCTACTTTGCTACTAAAGAAGAAATTAAACGTCTTGAGCCTGTTATCATTAATCCTGAAAAACAAATGGTTAATGCTGAAATCGTAGGTAAATACCCTCACGAAATCGCAGCTCTTGCTGGTATCAAAATTCCAGAAGATACAAAAGTACTTTGTTGTGAAATTGATGGTGTTGGTGCAGCTTACCCACTTTCAAGAGAAAAATTATCTCCTGTCCTTGCAGTTGTTAAATGTAGCGATGCAAAAGATGGTATTGATAAAGCTGAAATTATGGTTGAACTTGGTGGACTTGGTCACTCATCTGTTATTCATTCTACAGACGATGAAACTATCAAAGCTTTCGGTTCACGTTTAAAAACAGGTCGTATTCTTGTAAATGCACCTTCTACTCATGGTGCTATCGGTGATCTTTACAATGCTAATATGCCTTCATTAACACTTGGTTGTGGTTCTTACGGAAAGAACTCTACAACAAGTAACGTAACAGCTGATAATCTAATTAATAAGAAAAAAGTAGCGAAAAGGAAAGTGAATATGCAATGGTTTAAAATTCCACAAAAAATCTATTTCGAAATGGGTTCTGTATGTTACCTTGCTAAAATGCCTGAAATTACACGTGCATTAATCGTAACTGACCCAATGATGGTAAAATTAGGCTACGTAGATAAAGTTACTTATCAACTTTCTAAAAACCCAAATAAAATTAATGTAGAAATTTTCAGCGACGTTGAGCCTGACCCAGACTTATCAACTGTAAGAAAAGGTGCTGAAATGATGCGTTCATTCCAACCAGACGTTATTATCGCTCTTGGTGGTGGTTCTGCTATCGATGCTGCTAAAGGTATGTGGTTATTCTACGAACACCCAGAAGCTGACTTCGTTGGTATGTCTCAAAAATTTGCTGACATCAGAAAACGTGTTTACAAGTTCCCTAAACTTGGTGGTCAATCAAAATTCGTTGCAATTCCAACAACATCAGGTACTGGTTCAGAAGTAACATCATTCGCTGTTATCTCTGATAAATCAAAAAATATGAAATACCCTCTTGCTGATTACGAATTAACACCAAACGTTGCAATTATCGATCCTGAGTTTGTTATGAGTGTTCCTGCAAGCGTTGCAGCTGATACAGGTCTTGACGTTTTAACTCATGCAATCGAAGCTTACGTATCTATACTTGCTTCTGATTACACAGATGCATTAGCAATGAAAGCTATCCAACTTGTATTTGAATATTTACCACGTTCATACAAAAATGGTGCTTCAGATCCTGTTGCTCGTGAAAAAATCCATAATGCGTCAACTATCGCAGGTATGGCATTTACAAATGCATTCCTTGGAATAAATCACTCTCTTGCTCATAAATTAGGCGGTGAGTTCCACATTCCTCATGGTCGTGCAAATGCTATTCTTTTACCACACGTAATCGAGTACAACGGTGTTTCTACACCAACTAAATTTACAAGCTTCCCTAAATACGAGAAGTTTATTGCACCACAAAAATATGCTGAAATTGCAAAAGCTCTTGGTCTTCCATGTGCTACTGCTGAAGAAGGCGTACGCTCTTTAGTAAAAGCTATCCGTGACTTAATCAAAGAACTTAACATTCCTTCAACTATCAAAGAATGTGGCGTTGATGAAAAAGTATACATGGCTGGAATCGAAGAACTTGCTTACAAAGCATTCGAAGATCAATGTACAACTGCTAACCCTCGTTTACCAAAAGTAAAAGAGCTTCAAGAGATTTACAGAAAAGCATACACTGGAAAATAATTTTTCCAAAATAACAATTAAATTCCTTTCAACAAAGACAAAAGCCTCGCCATGGGCTTTTGTCTTTTATTTTTTTTATGCATATTAAGACTTTCCTAAGCGTATGATACAACATCATGTTTATAATTTTAGGAGGAAATTTTATGTCTCGTCCAATCATTGGTATTACAGCAAATTTACTTTACCGCACTGTCGGCAATAGCGATGGAAAATATATAACATATAATAATCAAGACTATGAACAATGCATCTTTAAAACAGGTGGTATTCCACTAATACTATCAGTTACTGATAAAATTGATTTAATACAGGCCCAAGTTGATTGTTGCGACGGTATTTTACTTGCCGGTGGTGATGATATTAACCCTATCCTCTACGGCGAAGAGCCTAGTAAAAACTTAGGTGAAACAAATCTACTAGTTGATTCTAATCATCTATCTGTAGCTAAATACGCACTTTCTAAACGTATACCTATTTTAGGTATTTGTCGTGGTATGCAAGTTCTTAATATCGCCTCTGGTGGCAATGTCTTCCAAGACTTATCAGAATACCACACAACACATCTTAACCACTCTCAGAATGCACCTCGTACTGATTATTGCCATACTGTCACTACCGAAGACAATTCTATTCTTCGAAAAACATTAGGCACTTCTTTTTTTGTAAACAGTTTTCATCATCAAGCTGTTCATAAACTTGGCGAGAACATTATCGCAACTGCTTATTCTAAAGACCGTCTTATAGAAGCTATCGAACATCAAGACTATCCTTTCTTTTTAGGCGTTCAATGGCATCCCGAAATTTTAGCTGTGCATAATAATTCTATGAGTACACTTTTTAACGCATTTATTATGGCGTGTATTAAAAGTTAGCTTTTTTACATACTCTGTTTCATACTGTTCTTACGAGTAACCTTACAGATGTAAATGCATAACAAAAAACAGCATTTGAATATTTAATTCACATGCTGTTTTTTGTTGTTGTTTTATAAATTTATATAATAACTCTTTGCTTTATGTTCTTTATGTAATTTATAAATTTGCTTTTACAATATGACCATAGTGAACATTTTCGTCTATAACACTTACGAATAAATTATTATTTTTTGTAAGTATTTTTTTGATGTCTACAGCATTACTTTGTTGCTTTACTCTTAATTTAGGTGTCGCTTCTAATATTTCATATATTTCTTTAGCACCTTCACTAGTGTAATTGCTATCTTTCAAATACCATTCTCCATTTTGTTGCTTTAAAATATTAATACGTCCTTTTTTGTTGCATTGTGACATAAGCACTATTTCAGGCATCCCATCTTCATCAATATCCATTAATAAAAATCTTGGTTTAGCACCTTCATATTCCCCTAACTCTATAGTGTATTCTTTACCTACTGTCTTCTTGAAAACATTATTAAAATAACAAGTGTATTCTACCATATCAATTCTCCTTTATTTTTTATTAGTCCTAACATTTTATGATAGTCTTTTAGGTTATATGCTACTATTCTTTAAATCTCAACTTGTCCTTTGTCATGTATTTTATAATGTTTGAATATACTAACTTTAACAACTTACTCTTTGGAGGTATTATTTTGTCCAAATTTCGTATTATATCATTCAATAGTGAAGGAGTTCATGGTGCATTTTCTTCACGTTTATTACTTCGTCTTACTAATAAATTTCCAGAACTACTTCAAAATACACACCTTTTTTCCGGAACATCTATGGGGGCATTTAATGCACTAGCCCTATCTTATAATGTTTCTCCACATAAAATAGATTCTTTTTATTCTTATGAAAATTCAAAATACATTTTTACCCCAAAAAGTTTCAACCCATTTACTCCAAAATACCAAAATATTAATTATGAAAAAAAACTTGCATCTATTTTTCCTCGTAATTTAACTTTATCTAATTTAAAAAAATACGTTTTTATACCTACGTTTAACGTTCAAGGTTATTACTCGCCTTCTCCTAATCTCGTATTTTTTAATAATATAACTAATAATCCAACGATTACCGAAAAAGTAATTGATACTGTACTTTGTAGTTCTGCTACACCACCTTTTTTCCCCTCTCACCATAATTTTATAGACTGCAACTTAATACAACCACCTTCTGTTATATCTCCTATTATGCATTTGCGTTCTTTAGCTCCTCATCAATATAACTTAAAAGATTTTCGCCTTTTATCTATAGGCTCTTCTTTTCCTTCTAAACGCATCGTAAAAAACACAAAAAAATGGGGTATGGCACAGTGGAACTTGAATATGTTTAATTCTAAACGTCTTTCAACTTATATTAATACGTCACCTACAATAGAAGAACTAACTATTAAAGAATTAATTGGTCCTAATTTCTTTAATTTGAACGAACAGTTTGACTATCCTGTTAGAATAGATTCTTACAAGGATATTCCAGAACTTATAGAAATTGCAAATAAAGTTGATTTAACATCAACATATCGTTATATCGAACGCTTTTATCTTCCTAATTAAAATATTAAAACGCCATATAGTATTTCTTAACTATATAGCGTTTTTTTTAGATATTTAATTATATATAATTTTTCTCTATTTATATTTATATTTATATTTACTAAAAAAGAGAGTTATGTAAATAACCTAATCGGTTACTTATATAACTCTCTTTTTACTCTGAAGCGGGTGATGGGAATCGAACCCACGTGGCCAGCTTGGAAGGCTGGTGTTCTACCATTGAACTACACCCGCATATTAAACTACGGTATTTGATTAAATAATACATGCGGGTGAAGAGAGTCGAACTCTTACGCCATAGGCGCTAGATCCTAAGTCTAGTGCGTCTGCCAATTCCGCCACACCCGCATATGAGCCACCGGGGGTTCGAACCCCGGACCACTTGATTAAAAGTCAAGTGCTCTACCAACTGAGCTAGTGACCCGTGTAATGACTGTTTGTCCTAAGACAACAGGGCTAGAAGGATTCGAACCTTCGAATGCAGGAATCAAAATCCTGTGCCTTACCGCTTGGCGATAACCCTTTGTGTAGTTTAGCCTTAATTATATAGGGTGAAGAATGGGAATCGAACCCACGGCCTCCAGAGCCACAATCTGGCGCTCTAACCAACTGAGCTACCCCCACCATATAAATGACCCATAGGGGAATCGAACCCCTGTTACCGCCGTGAAAGGGCGGTGTCTTAACCGCTTGACCAATGGGCCGAACTACTTTGATAGTATATCACGTGTTTTGACATATGTAAATAGCTTTTTTCATTTTTTTTTATTTTTCTTTCTTTTATAACAGTATCACATTCCATTCCCCCTGAATATACTATATTAAACATTTCTATTTTTAGGATGTTTTATATAACCAATATTCGGATACACTATGTTTATCAACCCGTTTTCCAAGGAGGAATTTTATGTTTAATACTAGCGATGTTACTAAGCAAGAATTTGTTTTATTTCTAACTAATGATGTTTCTGATATCATTTATAACTCTATTCACTTTACTAAAACTATCAAAAATAAAATTATTCGTATCAAAGCAAACCAAGCACTTGTTTACGAAGTTCATAAAGAAAAAAAATTGTTGATAGTTGTTGATGCTCTATTTTGTACTTTCAACCGCGATGCTTATTGGGATGTTGCAAAACTCGCTGACCTTGAAGAAGTTTTAGCTGACCCAAAAACTTTAGTTCGCATTTAATATCATATATTAAGTACTCTAAATAACTTTTATCACTTTTCTTATTCAAATTTTTTATATTCTTTATTAAAAAATTTGAATAAGAAAAATAAAGACGATAACATATTTTTTTATAATATGTTATCGTCTTTTCTATTTAACATTACCGTTTCTATTTTTTATTATCTTTTTTAACTATTACATCATCTTTTTAATCGTTACATTATCTTTTTTAACTATTACATTATCTTTTATTTATCTATTGTCTTTTAATAATGCATAAATCTCATCACTTTTCTTTGGTTTTTCAAACAAAAATCCTTGAACATAGTCACAATTAAATTTTTGTAGCAATTTAAATTTTTCAGTAGTTTCAATTCCTTCAGCAATTATCTTCATATTTAAACTTTTGGATAACATAATTATATGCTCAATAACTAAATTATCCAATTCTTCTGAGTTTTTGCTTCCATCAAAAAAACCTCGGTCTAATTTTACTACATCTGGGTGAATACGCCCAAGTAACCTTAGTGATGAATATCCACTTCCAAAATCATCTACAGCATATTTAAAACCTGTTTCTCTAATAGCCTTTACAATTCTTATCAATTCCTTTTCATCTTTAAATACCATTGATTCTGTAAGCTCTATTGTAATATATTCTAGTGGAACATCATAACTTTTACAAATAGCTTTATAGCTTTCTATAAAATTTTTCTGCTGTACTTGCAACATTGATACATTAACAGCAATTGGAATTATTTCTACGCCTTCTTTTTTTAGCTTATTAATAAATTCACACGCTTTAGCTAATATATATTGATCTAATTTAATAACAAAACCATTTTTTTCAAATATTGGTATAAATACATTTGGAGCTATTGTTCCATATTTAGCACTTTCCCATCTACATAATGCCTCTAATGAAACAATTTTTTTCGTTTGACAAGAATATACTGGTTGTAAATACATCCGAAATTCGTTCTCTTCCATAGCCTTACTTGCGTAATCTTCTAATTCACTCTCATATGCCATTTTTTCTTTTAAATTAGAATCATATATAGCATACTGTATTTCGCGCTCTGTATCATGTAAAATGTGTTCACATGCCATATTTGCACGATCTATCATAACTTCTATATCTAATTTCTTATCTTCTATAAAATAAACCCCGTACTCCACTTGTAGTGTGAAAAAATATTTCTGTAATATAGGGCACATAATTATTTTTTTATGCCACTCTTTAAGCTTTTTTTCTATATTTTTTTTCACACTACATTTAGTTAATATAGCAAATCTATTTCCTGTAATTCGTGCGACACATTCCTGTGATTCTAATCCAGACTCTATAGACTCATAGAGGCACTCTAATAATCTATTAGCTTCTGCTAAACCTATTCTATCACTAATTAATTTGAAATGCTTTACGTTGACATATATCATAGTATATTCATGCTTCTTTTCAAGTAATTTACGTGATTTGATTTCAAATAACCATTTACTATTACCTTTAGTAACAGAATCTATATAAGCTTGAGTTTCTACTTTTTTCTTGAACTGCTCTTCAATAAAAATCAAAATAATAATAACAAAAAAAGAAAAACCTACTAATAGCATTAGTATTATAAAATTCCAATGAATAAAAAGTCTTGCACGTTCTTTTATTAAAGATAATTTTGTAATAGTTACTAAACTCCAATCTTTAAAATTCATTGGCTGATAAACTACTATACTTCCTTCATCATTATATTGATGATGAAAAGATCCTGTATTTTTCATAATCAAATCATTTCTTATAGTAAATATATCAGCTTTTTCAATTTCTATTTTTTTTAATACATCACTTAACGTCTTTACTTCTGCAGTCATATTTGTATTGTCAAAATCTAATATAACATTACTATATTTATCAACTATCATACTATATCCCATATTGTTAAATATACCTTGTGAACATTGTCTTTGAATTTCTTCTTTTGTAACATATGCAACAATACCACATAGCTGAATGTTGTCATCCACTACTTTATACTCATCAAATGGTAGCCCTAATAAGAAATAACTATTATTATTTGATTTTTCTAGCAACTCTACAATGTATTCCTTATTTTTAACTATTTTTTGTGTCGCTGCTGTTAATGCTAATGGAGTATTGACACCTTTACTATTATACCAAACTCCATTTGTATCAATTAAATAATATTCTTCATAATTATGTGCTCTAGAATACAAATCTAATTCTTCAAATATTTCTTTTAATCTTGTAGCATCCGAATTTTCAATATTATTCATTAACACGCTCAAACTCTTTTTGTTATTTTCTAACTGCAATGTTAAATTTTTAGTTATTTGTCTTGTTAACTCCTCGGCATATGATGTATTTTCACTTATAATTATTTCATCTAGTCTCTCTATATAATCGGATGTAGTTATCATTGTTATCATACATATCATACTCATTATACATATCATTAAAATAAGTATTTTTTTATTCTTAAATGTAGCATTTACAAAAGATTTATATACCCTTTTCAGATTTTTTGTATATTCTTTTTTTTCCTTCATGCCATTTTTCAAATTTGCATTAGCCATTTTTACTAGTTTTTTTATTGTTTTATTTTTAGGACTTATTTTTTCATTTCCTACATACATTTTTACTTCTTTATTGTCCATTTCATATTTTTTTTGAATACATTTTTCTATTACCTTCAATGTACTTGTAATAAATCCATCATCTATCATACTCGAATATGCTATAAATTTATTATCTTCCCATATACCTATAATCATATTTTGTGGCAATTTCTCTCGTAATATTTTAGATATATCATGTAAAATATATTTGTTTTTCATCTCATCTTCTATTTCATCTATAACTTCAAAATCAAAAATCCATAAAGTTCCTACTGTATTATTTTTTAACAATGTTTCTACTTCATTTATAAAAAATTCTTTCTTTAATATCCCCTGTATTGTATTTTCTGATTTATAAAATTGTATATTATCTTTTTCTTTATTACTATCTTCTATTAATACATTTTGAATAACACCTTTAGCTTTGCCATTTTCCAAAAATTCAATATTCAGTTTAAACCACTTATACATTTTATCTAAATTTGTATTTGCACAATAAACTATTTCAAATACTGTTTTATCATTTTTAATTAACTGTTGTAACTTATCTATATTCATTATTTCTATAAATTTTTTTTGATGACCTAGCTCTACATAGTCTTTTAAATATATATTGTATACTGTTTCATAGTCATAGCTAGTATTGTATTCTATATCGTATAGTTTGTAGTTTGATATTTCACTTTTGTAAAAAATAATTGTATTCTCAAATATATCTATTTCAAAAATAATCTCCATATTTTTTTCCATTACCATATCTCCTAACACATTACATACAACTTTTACTATATACTATGTTTTACTTTGTCTAAATTCTACAACTTTCACTGATTTTTTTTTTTTTTTTTTTCAAACAACAAAAAAAGACATATAAACCTAAGTTTATATGTCTTTTTTTATAAGCGCGAGACAAGATTCGAACTCGCGACCCTCTCCTTGGCAAGG
>JBOFDK010000051.1:0-12251 GCA_051646925.1 Cellulosilyticaceae bacterium
GGGGCTACATGATGTGGTTTAAGAATATCTTTTTTGTCCCATTCTCTTAATGTTTGTGGGTTTTTGCCTATTAGACTTGCAAAATCTCCTATAGAATAATATTTCATATTTATCACCTCTTGATTTATAATAATACGAATGTTACATAAAATCAATAAGTTTATACAAACTTCTATAAGGTTTCATTAACAGCTAATACCCTCCTCTTGCACATCTTTACCTTTGCGATTTATAAGTTTCTTCATTAACACTGAAAAATATTTGTAAATAATAACTATTACTAGTAATCCAAATCCACTACTTCCTACACCTAGCAAACTTACAAAACATGCTAACATTCCTATATCTGTCATACCTGCCGACATGAAAAATGCACAAACTCCTAATCCTAAAACACTTAGCACCATAATAATACTAAGACCCATACCTCCTACACCTATAACACCTAAACCAAACGTTGCTACAAGGATATAAAGTGGCATCGCAACTAAAAGTCCAAGCCCTCTTTTAATAATATTAAATAATGTCGTTTGTACTTTTTCCACTGTCTGTTTTCTATCTTTTTTTTGCGTTGTTTTGTACGATTCAAACGACTGATTTTTATCTTCTTTTGAATTAACACTATCATCTTCTATTATTTCACAATCTATAATATCTCCATCTATTGCGTTCCCATCTATTGTGTTCCCATCTATTATGTTTTCTTCTAATTCTTCAGATTTTTTTTGAGAATAATATAAATCTATCTCTTCGTTTTTTTCATTTTTTACAATATCATGATTATCAGGCTCTCGCAGCTCAAAATCTATATCCTCTTCAACTATTTCTGGCAAACAAATAAACTCATTATCTTCTTTTATCTTTTCATTATTATTATCGTTCATCTTTTCACTCCTATCTTCTTTCCACCTAATTTTTATTATATTGATATATTAACATTCACTTATTATGATTCACTAGTATCAAAACTGAAGTTTTCTTAAGAATTTTGAAGCACCAAACTAATAAATGCTTTAACAAAAAAAAGACTATAAAAGATAATCTAATATCTTTTATAGTCTTTTAAAATTATTTTTTACAAACTTATAATGCTAAATAACGCATACTCTTATAATTTTGTCCAAGAACTATCACTTCCCGGCACAGATTGCGTCCACCATTCTACGCGGTACTTATTACCATTATACGTTACAATTTGACCCGTAGTATACGTATTACCTGGCACATAAACAAGTGCACCATCTTCATCAATTTCAGGTGTTACTACCCAAGAAGTATCTGTTCCTGGTATAGATTGTGTCCACCATTGCGCTGTATATTCTTTCCCTTTATAAATAACCACATCTCCTTGATAATACGTCTTCCCTTGCACAAACGTATCTCCTGGTTCTGGCTCTGGTTCTGGCTCTGGTTCTGGTTCTGGTTCTGGTTCTGGCTCTGGCTCTGGCTCTGTATCACCTATTAATTCCCATGGGCCCCACTCTTCTGTTCCCGGCTCATCACCTTGTGTATACCATTTTGCTTTGTATTTTTTTCCTTTGTGTGTAACAACATCATCTTTTAAATATACTTTATCACGTTGCCACTCATCATCTGTTGGCTCAGGCTCAACAACTGCTTCTTCTACAGTTATTACACGCTTTGCTGTTGTTTCAAGTCCTTCGCTATCTTTAACCGAGTAAACGATTTCATAACGTCCTACTGTATTAACATCTACATTTCCTGTTACTTCTATTTCTTTTGTTAAATTTCCATCTTCTACATCCGTAGCTACTACTCCGTCTAAAACATTAAAACTATCACCTACTATAATAGTCTTATCACTAACACCTTCAATAACAGGTGCTTGATTTGGCATTTTTTCCACAGTAATATTTGCTACTTCAACTGCTTCTTTACCTCTTGAGTCTACTGCAATGTAAGTTAATTCATATACGCCTTCTTTTGAAACATCTACACTTCCATTAACTGTAACCTCTACAAATTTACCTAAAACATCTTTTGCAGTTACACCCTCTAATGCATCAAACACTGACCCTACTGCAATCGTAGCATCTTTTACTCCTTCAATAACAGGAAGCGTATGCTCAAGCACTGTTACTACAACTGTTACTTGCGTAGTTAAATTGTTTTCATCTTGAGCCGAAAGAACTAACGTATATTCTCCCGCTTTTGTTGTATCTAAATTACCATTAATTGCAATTTCTAACTCTTTGCCATTTTGGTCTTGTGCAACAACACCTTCCAAAACGTTATACTCATCACCTTCTACAATAGTTGCATTTTTTGCACCTTTAATAGTTGGATTTTTAAGCACTGTTTCTGCTGAAAATAAAACTTGATTTTTCATCTCAGAACCTGTTGCTATGCTTTTATCTGTTGTAATTCTTTGTGTCATAATAACTTCTTTAATTAATTCCACACTAGGCGCTTCTTTAATTCCATTTACACGAATATTAACTTCCGCACTAGCACCTGGTTTAATTTGTCTATATTCATAAACAGATGACAAATCAAGCGTAGCTGTATTGCCATCTTGACTAGTTGCTGCTGATGGATATTTACCACTTGATACAGATACCCCAGGCTCTAATTCCATATACAGTTTTGGTAATGTAACTGTTTTTGCTTGTAATTCAGTTGCTTTTAATACACGATTTGACTCAGATAATCTTTCATTATTTTTAAGCTGAATAGTAAATCCACCTGCGCCATTTTCAAAATACGGTGTTACTTTATACTCTAAATCTAAATCATAGTATGAAAGCTCATTAGCTGGTAATTCTGCATTTCCATACAATCCTTTTGCAATCGCTTTTGTTAATGTATCTCTTTTTGCTGAACCCGGTGTAGATGGCTTATCATTTGACTGCATCCATGTAATAACACCACCTAAGTCTTCCATCTTAACGTACTTTGTTTTTTCTGCAATAGAATACTCATCATCTACTGTGAAAAATGCATCGCCATTGTAATAGTACGAAGCTTTCGCTTCATCATCCCAATAACGTTTTAAGTCTTTATAGTTTCCTAATGTATACGTTCCATTACTATTTTGATTCAAGAAACGATATCCCCAAATACCGCCACAATAACCACCATCTCCTGATGATATAGGTGCTTCATTATACGCACCTCTAGACAATGAAAAATCAGCATTTTTATTTACAAAGTTAGCTGTTCCACCAAGTCCTGGGCGATTCGTTTTATCAAAACCATTGTTATCTACTTTTTCCCATCCTCTTGTGTAGAATGCTACACCTACTACAATCTTATCCGGGTCTACACCTTGTGATAATAATGTTTGAACCGTATAATCAATTGAAAAATCTTTTGTTCCATACGTATTATCTTTATTACCATACAGTGGTGTTTGGTGCCCTGCTACTTCATCCCATGCACCTGTAAGGTCATATGTCATTAAGTTTACAAAATCAACAATATCAAAAACATCAGGTCTAACACTTTGATTAATCATTTTTGCTGTACCATGTACCGCTATAGATAACTCATAGTCTTTACCTGTTTTTTTACCAAGCTCATCTAGTCCATCTCGAAGTGCCTGAAGCATCTTTGGAAATAAATCATAATCCTCTGGCGACGCATGAGGTGTTCCCTCATCGTTTTTATTATCTACTAAGTCTGGCTGACGAACAGATGTTGGATATTCCCAATCAATATCAACAAAATCTAAATTTGCATACTCTACAAATTTTAACGTTTGTTCAACAAAATTAGCTAACGCTTGTTCATTTCTTGCAACTAACGGAAAATCTGCACCTTTTGACCAACCTCCAAAAGAGGCTCCTATTTTAAGATTTGGATTTTTTGCTCTTAGTGCAACCATCGCAGGTAAAATACCACCATTGACATCTCCCCATGTAACGCCCGCTTGCCCCATCGGTACTCCCGTCGCTGCGTCATAATCCGTAAACATTAGGTTTCCTTGTGCATCAAAATCCATAAATGCAAAATTTAAATGCGTCAAATTTTCTGCTGGGATATCTTGAACGTAAAACTGCCCTTGACCTCCCCATATAGACCAATCACCATAATACATAATATTTCGTTTCATCGAACTTTTTTGTTGCTGTGCAACTACTTCTACAGGTGACATAACACCTACCCCTGCCATAAGCATTGCTACTGCTACAACTGCTGCAATTTGTCTTTTAGCATTTTTGAAAATTTTCATAAGCTTCCCCTTTATTTTCAGACTTATTTAAACTATACTAAGTTTTCCATTATTAGTCAATTATTACAATTACTTTTTTATTTTTATTTTATTTTTGGACATATTAACTATGTTTTTTGGCAAAAAAAATAACCACGAGTTTTATCATCTCATGGTTCCATCTACTATTTTATAATCCGTGCACCTTTGCCTCGACAAACGCCTATAAGCGTTGCATGAACAGTTAACTCCAACTAGGCTACCTCACGGCACATAAACCTTCTCACTTAGTGCTGCTTCCTTCCAGACCTGACACGGTTCGTGAGCGCCTATTGCGTAAGACCCAATCATCAACATCACTTATTCAAGACAGACCCTACAAACGGTTGCCTCAGCAAAAGCATCACCCCTGCTACAGCGGATTGCAGGTACAGAGCACCGCTACCTCCCCGGCTAGCACGGAAATGTTTCATCATCAAAAAAGATGATGCTTGTACATTATAACCTACACAAACATCATCTGTCAACGTCTTATACAGCTAAAATATTCTTAAACTGATCGTAATGTTGTTTTCCTATAGTTTTAAACATTTCTATCACACAACTCATAACAAGTTTAGGGTCTAAATTATCCTCATGTGCATGAAAAATTGCCGATGTCATCAATTGACCATCGTCTGTTAACACATACTTAATAGATGGCGATTGTAAATGTAATGTATTTATAAGTTCTAAAACTGCACTTCTTTTTTCACTCGGAATACCTTGTAAAATCAATGCTTGCATTGTAAGATACACAGAATCATCCAAAATAAGCATAAACTGCTTTGCATCATTTTCTGCAAATGGAAATGCGCTTCTGAAGAAAATATATTTATCTTGTTCTTCTTCTTTGAATAATTTCATATTCCCCACTTCAATAAAATAATCTCTTAACATACGTGCTTTCTTATGTTTTGTAGTAACTGACATTTGCAAATCCCCCTATTGCTTCAATTAATTAAATAATGTACTGCTGTTCACATTATATCATTTTTTTCACTTTATAGCATTGTTTTTTAGTTTATAGTATTGTTTTTTTTATTCTCATCATTTTAAAATATTTCTTCATAAGCATAGCACTCTCTTCTTCTCTTACCCCTCGAATAACCTCACATCTATGATTTAATTGATCTAATTCTAAAATATTAAGAACCGACCCCCCAAAACCAGCTTTAGGACTACTTGCACCAAAAACAACACGTGGTATTCTAGCTTGAACTATAGCCCCTGCACACATAGGACAAGGTTCTAACGTAATGTAAATCGTACACTCTTCTAGTCTCCAATCTCCTATGTTTTTACAAGCCTCATCTATAGCTATAATCTCTGCGTGTGCAAGTGCGTGTTTATCTGTATTTCGCCTATTGTATGCTTTTGCAATAACTTTATCATCGTAAACAATAACTGCACCTATCGGCGTTTCATCATGCTCAAATGCAATCTCAGCTTCTTCTAGTGCAATACCCATATATTTATAATCTTTCATTTCATTAGTTTCTTCTGTTTCTTTTTTTTCTATTTCTTTTATTTCTTCTATTTCTTTTACTTCTTGCATTTCGCTAGTTTTTTTCATTACTTTTTCCTACTTCCTATATTTTATATACTTTTATATCTCAATTATCACTTATTAATTCTCACTTCTTAATTCTTAATTCTTATATCTTAATTCTTAATTCTTAATTCTTTTTAATATACTACATGTATTTTAAAATGCTTTTAAAAACAAAAAAAACGTATACACTATATCCTAATCAAGTGTATACGTTTTCTTTTTTATCTATATTATAATTAATATCCAGAATTCATATTAAAATTCATATTACCCGACATATTATTCATTTCATCTTTTCCATTGCCCATATTATACATATTGTTATTCATATTTGAACCTATAGTGCCACCTGTTTTAAACGCTATACTTATTATAACTACCACCATAAACAGAATACAAATCCATGACCATCTTTTTTTATACCAATCTGCCCCACCTTTAGTTGTTACAAACACAAACAAAGGTAATGCACATATGCCTATTGCCATACCTTTTAACAATTCACCTTTTACGCTCATAATCGTTTGCATAAAAGATGGAATACATATCATCGCTACAACAACTACCGAAATAATTAAAACAAGCAATGCGCCTATAACAGTTCCAATATTCAGCCTATCTTTTCTTACATTTATTTTATTTGTACTTCTTTCTATTTCCATTTGTAACCCCCTGTAATAACATTTATATATAGCTATATTTTAACATAGATATAATTATATTACTTTAGAGGGAATTTTTCAATTTTTATACTTCTTGCGTATCTAACTTTTGTTTAGATTTCACATTGCGTCGCACTACTTTCTCCACTAATTTTACTAGCTCTTCATTGCCTATTAATTCAATTTTATTTTGTTCAGCATATTTTTTCATTTCCTGAGTGTAGTTAGTATTACAAATAAATATCCCTTGTTTTATACGATACTCTTTCATACTATCAGACAACTCTTTAATACTGTCTAACCCATCTTCTTGATTCACTTCACACTTTAAAGCTATCGTTGTAGTTTTTGACCGAATTATAAAATCCACCATTTTTGCTAATTTTTTATTCGGAAACTCTACATAATAACCAAGACGTTTATATAACCCTGCAATATATTGTTTAAATTCTTTTTCAGACATATGTTTTATTTTTTCTTCTGTTGAGTTAATTTCAAAAATATAGTCCTTCTTTTTTTTAATAGATTCCATACTTATCATCATAGTAGCAACTAATAAAATAAGTCCTATACCAACCATTGTACTTCGTGCATTAGCAATCATTCTTACATACAAACCGATACCTATCATTAACAAAATTCCTCTAACGCAAAAATTAATAGCTTTATTATGCATTTTTTCAACTCCTTTTTTCAAAGTATCGGTATTATTTTTTTTTTTATACACTATGCATATATTATTTTTTTAGTATATAATAAAATAATTATACTTTTCAAAGGAGTTTACTATGGATTTTATCACTTTATTTATAACTTCAATTGCTTTAGCAGGAGATGCCACAGCTGTTTCTATTGCAGCCGGACTTTCTTGCAAAGACAAAAATGAACGTTTACGCTCTATGCTCAACGCCGGCATCGCTTTCGGTGTATTCCAAGGTGGTATGACATTTTTAGGATGGACTATTGGTTATACTTTCCAAGATTTCATCGTATCATTCGACCACTGGATTGCTTTTATACTTCTTTGTTTCATCGGATTCAAAATGATAAAAGAAGCAACAAATGATGAGGTTGATTCTTCTATTTCTTTACTTAATCCCAAAACAGTACTCATTCTTGCTGTAGCAACAAGCATTGATGCATTAGCTGTAGGTGTAAGTTTTGCTGTTTTATCACTAACCCTATCAGAAATCACCCTCGCAAGTTTCATTATTTTTATCACTACAGGTATTTTATCACTAATTGGTGTTTTGATTGGGGCAAAAATTTCAACGTCTAGTAATCTAGGAAAACGTATAAATATCGCAGGTGGCATCGTATTAATATTAATTGGGACAAAAATTTTAATTGAACATTTATTAATTTAAAAAAATTTTTTTTATAGAACAACTCCCATTTTAGCTACCTCCTACATATAATAACTATGTATACAATTAATTTAGAGGTGACTTTATGAAAACAATTCCGATTACAAACCCAGTAAGTGCTATTCCAGTAGGGCAAGCATTTACCATTACACTAAAAGAAACGCCTTGTACTAACTGTCGTTGGCAAATAAATGTGCCATCAGCAATAGGCCTTCTAAACATTTCTTCTGACCAAGATTATAACTATTCATCAACTACTTGGACTTTTCAAACCAATATTGCTGGTACTTATTTTCTTGAATTTTCATATCAGAAACAATGCTGCGGAAAACCAGTTCTTCAACATTACGCTTTCCGCATTGATATTCGTTAACAAAAATAAAAGGAAGCTCTCTAAAGAGCTTCCTTTTATTTTTAATATTATAAAACTATTCTATTTTCCGCTTCATCATTTTTAAATTCAGGAAACTTTGCACTCTCAATTACCATCCCATAAGGAAATGGTGCAAAATATATACTTTCAATATTTTTTCCACTTTCCCCATCAATTATCATTTTAGCAAACTTTTCTTTTGCTTTTGTCATATGGCTACTTAATATAACAAAATACGTATGCACATGATGCATTGTTTTTGATATTTCTCCAGTATATAGTCTTTCTATTGCCTTTTCATTTTGCATATCTATCATTATTTCTGACACTAACAAAGATTCTACTGGCTCTGATAAAATATTTTTAATATTTTTCTTAACCTCTTCATTATCTACTTTTTTGTATAACTCAACCATTTTTGTTAAATTAGGTAACGGCGTTACTACACCTTCTACATCACAAAGTTCAACAATACCATTATTAATCGCTATAAAATCGTTTTGTTTCATAATTTGCTCCTATTACTCTACATAATTTTAGTGTTTCCATTTTAAACTATTTAGAGTCTATTTTATTTTTTAAATATATTTATTCTTTATATAACAGTTCTAATTATATGTATATTACCATATATTATAACCTTTTAACACTCAATTACAATATATCAATCTTCTTAATTATGTCAATTTTCCACTGCAAACTCAAATTAAATAATAATACAACTCAAAAAAAAGCGCACAAATACATCTAAGTATTTATACACTTTTTATTTTATCGATTAAATGGAAATGACAGGGTTCGAACCTGCGACTTCCACCTTGTCGAGGTGGCACTCTCCCAGCTGAGTTACACTTCCATACCATTATTGCATTGCCTTAAACTCTCTAAGGTCAATCTTCTTTAATGGTATTAATAACCACTTATGTCTATGTTAACAATGTCTCTATTTTCGTTTTTGCATCTTCATCTGTCATATTTTTTATGATAGATAATTCATCTGCCAATAATCTCTTTGCTTGCATTAATAGTGTACGTTCACTATTATTTAGAACTTTTATTTGTTCCATACAAGCTAAGTCTCTTACAACTTCACCGCAATCGATAAAAGAGCCTGTAGAAAGTTTACCTTGGTTAATTTTAATACGTTGTTTAATATCAATATCATAACCTACTTCTACTTTTTTTTCAGATAGAAGTTTTTCAACTTTTTCTACATCTTCTTCAGTTTGGACTGTTCTAAATCCTGATGTTTCAATACGGTCTGTAGGAACCATCATAATTGCATCTGGAAACTTCATATGAATAATTACATATTCTCTTGTCTCTGATAGCATTGTTCTTTCTTCAATTGCTTCAATTACTCCGCTACCTCGCATTGGACAAAAAACATGTTCACCAATTTTAAACATCCTCTTCACCTCTCTTTTGAAAACATAAAAAAACAGGCAAGCTAATACCCTACCTGTTTTTTAACATAATTATGCTCTTGTAACGTTTTCTGCTTGATCTCCACGAGCACCTTTAGTGATTTCGAAGTCAACTTTTTGACCTTCTTCTAAAGTTTTAAATCCGTCACCTTGAATTGCGCTGAAATGTACGAATACATCTGCACCATTTTCTCTTTCGATAAAACCAAAACCTTTTTCTGCGTTAAACCATTTAACTGTACCTGTCATTTGACGTACCTCCTGTATAAGAATTTTTTGATGTGAATACTCGAACAAAAAATTCACACATGACTACAAATCATATAGCAACATATAATCTCTAATCACATGTGAAATCTATAATTGTTTTCTGTATTAATTTCTATTATACACGATTTCTAAAATAAATCAACTATTTTTTTTGTACAAACTGTTTTTTTTTCAAAAAAGAGGCCACACAATACTTCTGCATGACCTCAAACCCCTTATAATTATTCCTTTTTTCACTACTTTTCAATATTACCTATATCTATTGTTCTTTTTTCAATTCTCCTGCCCACTCAAATCCTTTTTTAGCAAAAATAACTGCGATAACCTCATTTATAACTGCTGCCGCTGCAATTGTTCCTTGCAAAATATGTGCACTTTCTGGCGCTGGCACCGCAAGAACCGATACTGCTATTCCTGTAAATATTAGTGAAACTCCTGAATGTGGTAACAATGTTAATCCTAAATATTTTTTCACTGTATCAGGTGATTTAGTTATACTTGCACCAAAATATGCTCCAAAATATTTACCAAATGCACGCGAAACTATATATACTATCGTAAATATACCCGCTCCTAAAATTAATCTGTAATCAAGTGGTGCTCCTAGGTTAATTATAACAACAATCATAGCAATTCCTAGTATAGGCATAAAACTTTTCATTATCTGCTCTAATCTTTCTTCCGAAATCATATTTGCAAATGTAGCTGAAAATGCTATACCCATAATCATAAAGTTTAATATTGGTTTTGGCATAACATACGTATTAAGAACAAACCCTATCGCTACTGTTAAAACAATCATTAGCATTAAATAACATAACGTCGGTAAAACATCACGTTCTTTTTTTAATACAAATCCTCCAATAAACCCTGTTACAATACCTATAATAATCGGAACTAAAATAATAACAAAAACCATGTAAAAAGGTATTTTTTCTTCTGAAACATTTGATGCCACGATTGAAATTACTGTAAAGAATACCGCTATTCCTATAATATCATCTATAGCTGCCATAGGCATAAGCGTTTTTGTAACTGGTCCATCTGTCTGAAATTCATTAACTATTGATAGTGCTGGCGCTGGTGCAGTTGCCAGTGCTATTCCTCCAAAAATAAATGCTAAGTAAATAGGAATATTCATAAAATAAAAAATAACACCAAAAACCAAACTTACAACGAAAAAAGTCCCTAGTGATTGTGTTAGCGTCGTTATCATAATTTGACGCCCTGATTTTTTTATTTTTTTCCATATTAACTCTGTACCTATTAACAAACCTACACAACACTCTAGTAGATGCATTATAATTTCATACCATTTCGCATCTAATACCGCCTCATTTACTAACCCTATTGCATGTGGCCCTAGAATCATCCCTGTTATAAGCCATCCTAAAATAGCGGGTAATTTTATTTTTGCCACTAGCTTACCTACAAAAAATGCAATAGCTATTGCAACCAAAAACCGTATTACTAATTCAATCATCTTTTCACCTCTTCTTTGTAATAGTATATATAGTCATCATTTAATTATATTACAACTCTTCCCTTTGTATCCATTTTGATTCTATTATATTTCAATTATCTTATCAATAAAAAAATAAGCAACTTTTTATCGTTGCTTATCTTTCATCCATTTACTTTAAACGTATCATACGTTAGATATTGTTATTTATTTTCTTCTACAATGTTTTCTTTTTGTAAAATATCTTCTTTTTTTACAGTTTCTTTTTGTACCATAGCTTCTTTTTTGCTTATTTCTTCCTCTTTCTTTTTAATTTGCTCTTCTGCTCTTTTAATTCTATTTTTTAATCTTTTCATTTCCATTTTTTCTGCTTTTTCTAACATACTTACTCTTAGTTTACTTACCATTGTACCCATTACTTTTGCTGCTGATTTTACTTCTTTTTTTATTTTCTTTGCTATTTTTTTTAATTTACCGTCATCTTCTTTGTCTACTTCTGCACCTACTAGTTTTTTAAACTCTGCTTCTTTTTTATCTCTTTCTTCTATTGTTTCTTGAACGTCTCCTAATTCTATTATTGGTTCTTGAATATCTTCTATTTCTATATCTTCTATTTCTATTATTGGTTCTTGAACATCTTCTTTTTCTACTATTGGTTCTTGAACATCTTCTAATTTCACTGCTTTTTGCCCTCCTTCAATTTCTTCTTCTACTTCTTTTGCTGATACCAATTCTACCATTGCTATTGTTTCTTCTACTGTTTCTTCTTCTTTTTTTTCTCCCGTTGTTACCACTTTTACCATTTTTATTGTTTCCTCTCCTTTTTCTGCCTGCACTCCTACCATTCCTACTTTTTCTAATTTTTCTTTTTTCATTTTTTTATTCCTCTTTTCTTTTAAATTATATTGTTAAATTTTTTTTA
>JBOFDK010000052.1:0-9734 GCA_051646925.1 Cellulosilyticaceae bacterium
GGGGCTACATGATGTGGTTTAAGAATATCTTTTTTGTCCCATTCTCTTAATGTTTGTGGGTTTTTGCCTATTAGACTTGCAAAATCTCCTATAGAATAATATTTCATATTTATCACCTCTTGATTTATAATAATACGAACATTATGTAAAATCAATAAGTTTATACAAACTTCTGCAAGGTTTCACTAACAGTTAATACCCTCCAAAATTTCTTGAACTACCTCTAAGTCATCAAAATGAATAATGCGATCGTTTAAAATTTGATAATTTTCATGTCCCTTGCCCGCAATTAAAACAACATCTCCTGCTTTAGCATATTTTAATGCATGAGCAATAGCTTCTTTTCTATCTTCTATTTTTACAAAAGGCGTTTTTAAATTACTTACACCCTCTTCTACTTGATCTAGTATTTCTATAGGATTTTCACTTCTTGGATTATCCGACGTAATAACAACGTAGTTTGAATATTTAGCAGCAACTTCTCCCATAATAGGTCGTTTTGTACGATCACGGTCACCACCACAACCAAACACTGTTATAATATCTCCCTTTACAAATTGCTCTATTGCTTGTAATACGTTCTCTAGTCCATCTGGAGTATGTGCATAATCTACAATAACACTATAACCTTTTTTTGCATTAACAGATTGAATTCTTCCAGGTACACCTTTTACGTGCTCTAACGCCTTAACTATTTCTGTAAGTTTAAATCCTAGTGCATGCGCTGTTGCAATAACAGCTAGTGTATTATAAACTGTAAATTTTCCTGGAATAGGAACACATACATCTATTGTTTCATCTTTTGTTACTAGTGTATACTTCACATAATCAGCCGTCATCGTAATGTTTTTGGCTTTATAATCACTTGCATTATCTATGCTATATGTGATCTGTTTACATGTACTATGTTCTAACATTGTTTGCCCATATGGACTATCAATATTAACTACTCCTACATCACAAAGCTTAAATAATTTTGCCTTTGCTTTTGCATAAGCGTCCATTGTATTATGAAAATCTAAATGGTCTTGTGTTAAATTTGTAAAAACACCTACTTTAAAAGAGGTCCCTTCTACACGATTTAATTCAAGTGCATGTGATGATACTTCCATTAAACAATGTGAAACATTTTCATCTATCATTTGCTTAAATAATTTTTGTAAATCAACTGACTCAGGTGTAGTTCTCTGAGCTTTAAGCGTCATATCGCCTATACGATTTTCAATCGTGCCTATTACACCAATTTTTTTATTTAATTTTTCTAAAATTTGACCTAATAAAAATGTAATACTTGTTTTTCCATTTGTACCTGTTACACCAACAACATTTAATTTTGCCGAAGGTGTATTATAAAATTTATTAGCTAGTTGTGCCATAAAACTTCTTGTATCACGTACTTTAATAACTGTTATATGAGACATTTCAATCTCTACGTCATCTTCTACAACAACTACTGTAGCACCATTTCCAATAGCTGACTCAATGTATTTATGTCCATCCGTCTGAAACCCTTTAATCGCAATAAATAACCCGCTACTTGTTTTGATTCTAGAGTCATAAATAATCTGGTCTATCTGAGCATCATCGCTACCTTGTAACAACTCATATTCTAGTCCGTTCAATAATTCTTGTAAGTTCATTGATAGCCTCCTGTCTTTTCATCATTTTCCTAGTCATTATATCATGTATTATGGCTTTTAAAAAGAAGTAGTTATTCTGCATAAAGAATAATTTTACTTTCCTTATTAACAAAATCTCCGACATCTGGCAACTGCCTTACTATATTTCCTTCTCCCTCAATAATAATTTTCATACCTATTGTAGCTGCTTGTTTTTTTGCATCTGCAATACTCATTCCTATGAAATTTGGTACTTCAATTGTTTGAACTTCTTCCATCATTTTTTCTTCTTCTGTAAAAACACGTTCTATGCCAATATATGGCAGTATGTTTTGAAGCAATTCTTTCATAACTGGCCCTGCAACCGCTCCACCATAATATACTCCTTTTGGCTCATCAATTAATACAAGCGCAATTACTTCTGGATCTTCCGCTGGTGCAAACGACATAAATGATGCTATATATTTTCCAGATCCTCTAGGTAACTTTTGCGAAGTAGCTGTCTTTCCGCCAATACGATACCCTGGAATATAACTTTTGTTACCTGTTCCTTCTGATACAACACTTTCTAATATTGTTTTCAGCTGCTCACTAGTTTCGGTTGATAAAATTTGTTCACCTTTTTTGTATTCAAATGTTTCTACAACATTGTTATTCGAATCAATAATTTCTTTACCAAAATGCGGTGTTATTTTGTATCCACCATTAATAACTGATGATACTCCTGATAATAATTGTAACGGAGTAATTTGAAACGATTGACCAAATGACATCGTTGCAAGTTCTACTGGTCCTATATTTTCTTTTTTATGTAAAATACCAACTGCTTCTCCTGGTAAATCTATACCTGTTTTGCTATTAAATCCAAAACGCATCATGTATTCATAAAATTTTGTTGCTCCAACGTCTTCACCTACAAGCATAAATACAGGGTTACATGAATTTTGAACACCTTCTACAAATGTTTGCTCTCCGTGAGAATTAGGACTTCTCCAACATTTAATAGTTCGCCCAGCAACTACATGACTTCCCGTACAATTAAATTTACTTTCCGGTGTAACTACACCTTCTTCTAATCCCATTGCAGATGTAAATACTTTAAATGTAGATCCTGGTTCATATGTATCATTTATTGTGAAATTTCTCCACATTTTATTAAGATTAGTTTGTTTCTCAGCAATAGTTAACGTATGCCATATTGCTGCAATTTCTGGATCGTTAATTGTGAATGGTTCATTTAAATCAAAATCTGGCGTATTTGCCATCGCATAAATTTCACCATTTTGCGGATTCATAAGAACAATCGTCCCTCTTTCAGCCTGCTTTTCTTCTACGATTTTTTCAATAGCTTGTTGTGCATATTGCTGCATAGTCATATCAAATGTAGTTATCAAATGATTTCCATCTACAGGCTCTACTCTAATTTCTGTCGCCTCTGTACGTCTTTCGCCTTTAGCATTAGTTTCCATCAGAATTTTACCTTCAGTACCTTTTAAATAACTATCGTACTGTACTTCTAGGCCTACAATTCCTTGGTTATCTTTACCAACAAACCCTATAATATGTGATGCTAAATTGCTATATGGATAATAACGTTTTGAATCTGCATCTACTTTTACACCTTCTAAATTCATTTCTCTTATTTCATCGGCAACACTTTTTTCAACTTTTGTTGCTATTCTTTCAAACGCTACTTTTTTTGTAACTTTTTTATACACATCATCATATTTTAATCCTAATTTCTCAGATAATACTTTCGAAACTAATTCTGGATCTTGAATTTGTGCATGAACAACACCAATGGTCGCAACTGATGCACTTTGTGCAATTGCTTTCATGTTTCGATCATAGATTGTCCCTCTTGTCGGCGCCACTGCACGATCTCTAGTATGTTGATCTAATGCCTTATTTTGTAACATACTACCTTCTCCAAGCTGAATATATGCCAGTCTCATGACAAGGCCTACCATTAGTAATACAAAAAAACTCATTACAATTAAAATACGTTTTCTAGTCGTTCTCGGTATATTATTTTTCATAAAAAAAGCCTCCTTTTTAAATACCCTTATATTAGTGTATTTTAGAAAGGAAGGCTTTATTCTTATTCTGCTAATGTTTGTACAATTATTTTATTACCTTTTTCAATTTTACTGTCACTGTAAGGTATTTGTTTCACAATTTTCTTTGTTCCACTACCTTCTATTTTAAACATTCCATCAACTAATGCTTTGGCTTCATCTATTGTTTTACCTATCAAATCAGGAACTACAGCAATAGTTTCTGGACTAGTCGTTTCAGCATAAATTTTAACTTTTGAATCAAGTGGTAATTTTATTCCTGGCGCTGGATATTGAGTTTTAATACTTGTTCCAACACCTACTATTTCATACTCAAGTTGTGCATTTTCAAGTGCTTTAATACCTTCATATAAATTTAGATTTTCTATACTTGGTACAGTTGTAGTTGTTGGCGTAATAACTTCATCTTGCGCCGATGCTTCAATACCTAAATATGGTAAAATATTTTGCATCATTTCATTAAATGCTTTTGTTGGCACACCTGCTGTTTCAGGTACTTCATCAAAAAGTACTATCGTAATAACTTCCGGATTTTCATATGGCGCATATCCTACAAACGATACGATATATTTATCAGATCCACGTGGTAATTTTTCAGCTGTTCCTGTTTTACCCGCTATTGTATATCCTGAAACCGCTGCATTCGCACCTGTTCCTTCTGTAACTGTCGATCTCATATATCGTTTTAGTATATCAGACGTTGTTTCTGAAATAACTTGTCTTTTAACATTTGGCAACTTTTCTTCTACCATATTACCTTTACTATCAATTACTTCAGAAACTACATATGGCTGTAACAAATATCCACCATTTATAACTGCGGAAAATGCTGATAATAATTGCACTGTCGTTAATGTTGGTCCTTGACCCATAGAAGTTGTAGCTTTTTCTACTGGACCAAACTGACTTCTAGAATGCAACAAACCACTAGCTTCACTCGGTAAATCAATACCTGTTTTCTTTCCTAATCCAAATTTTAATAAATAATCATAAAAAAGTGTAGTCGGAATTTTTTCACTGATTTGAATCATAGCCGAGTTACATGAATTCGCAATTGCTTGTTCTAGATTTTGTATTCCATGACCTGTTCTTTTCCAACAACTAATCATAGTTCCTGAAACGTTACTACGTCCCGAACACGTATATTGACTATTTAAATCAATAAGCTCTTCTTCAAGTGCTATTGATACTATTACTGGTTTTAATGTTGATCCCGTCTCGTACGGAGTTTGAATATTATAATTTTGCCACGCATGGTTAAGCGCTGCGCTTTGTTGCTCTCCGCTTAAATTATTCCATTTATCAGAACCCATCTGCTTTTCTAGGTTTGTATATGTATTTGGATCATAAAATGGATACGAATACATTGCATATATTTCCCCAGTATTTGGATTCATAACAACCGCAGCTGCATTTAATGGGCTATACTCTTTTATATACTTATTCATCACTTTTTCAACGTACTGCTGAATTACTTCATCTACAGTTAATACTAAAGTATTACCTTCTTTAGACTGCGCTACTGAAGTTGTTACAATTCCACCATCTTGTACTTTAGGGTAAATTCTACCACTTTTTCCTGTCATTAGCTCATCGTAAAACTGCTCAACTCCATATTGACCTTCTGTTCCATTATAAAACCCTAACGTCTGTGCCCCAAGTTCTTTTTTAGGATAAATTCGAATAAAACTTTCTTCAAACCAAGCACCTTTAATTTTTTCTTTTTTCAAAGTTTCCATATCTTCAGCACTAATATTTTTTTGCAAAATTTTATATTGTGATGATGGGTTATCATTGACGATTTTCTGCAACTCCACTTCTGTTTTACCAGTATATTCTGCTAAAACTTTATATGTATGGTTTCGCTCTTCTTCCGTCATTTGAGTTAACATAACTTTAGGCTCCAATATTATATGATATACTAACGTACTAGTTATCATAGCTTTATTATTTCTATCTAGAACACTTCCCCTTAACGCTTTAATTTCTCTTTCCGTACTTGCCATTCGCTCATACACACGTCTTTCAAATTCTTCGCCCATGACGATTTTGTAGTAGCCTATCTTATACAGTAAAAACAGCACTGGTATTATTAAGAATATTTTAACCCAAAATAAACGTATCTGTAATCTCCGTTTTCGTTCTTTAAGAGTATTTGTATTTTTTACAGATTGCTTTGACGGTTTTTTTGTCTGTTTAGCCGTTTTTTTAGGTTGTCTATTATTCTGTTTAGCCGTTTGTTTTGATTTTTTCGTAGTATTTTTAGTCATTGTATACAGTATAGCTTTCTTGTGGTAATTCTAAATATACAACTTGATGTGGCAGAGGTTCTGCCATATTAAGTTGTGTTTGGGCGATATTTTGTATTGATTCTAAATCTAAATTAGCTGATATAATTGCTTGAACGTTATAAATTTCACTTTGTGTTTCACGAATTCTAGTAGTAATATTTTTTAATGTTCGTTGTTTTTCTGACAAGTTCGATGTCCGAGTAATAAATGACCATGACGACGCAAATATAACGAACCCGCAAACAGACATTTTTATTATATACAGATAATCAGGATTATACTTAGGTTTTGCTACCGGTCTTTTTAACGGTTTATCATCTGGACGCGGTACACTATATGGCTCATTTATTGGATATTTAGGTGCTTCTGTTCCAAATTGATAGCTCATTGGTCGCATATTTCTTGCTGCCATCTTCAAATCCCCCTCCTAAATTCTATCAGTTTCTAAATTTTTTCAATAATTCTTAACTTAGCACTTCTTGCTCTTGGATTAATTTCTAACTCTTCTTCTGAAGGTAATATAGGTTTTCTTGAAATAACTTTTCCTGTACGTTTATTTCCGCATATACATATAGGAAAACTTCTATCACAAGTACATGGATTTTCTAACGTCTTAAATGTATGTTTTACAATACGATCTTCTAAAGAATGGAATGTAATGATACAAAGTCGTCCACCTTCTTTTAGTTTGTTCATTGCATCTAAAATAGTCGGACGTATAATATCTATCTCTTTATTAACTTCAATACGTATTGCTTGAAACGTTCTCTTTGCTGGATGAGGACCATCTTGTCTAGCTTTCGCTGGAATAGCTGCTTTAATAATATCAACTAACTCATACGTTGTTTCTACTGGTTTTTGCTCTCTTCTTTCAACGATAAATGTTGCAATACGCTTTGCCCATTTTTCTTCACCATATGACTTTATAACATTATAAAGTGCTTCTTCACTATATTCATTAATAATATTATAAGCTGAAAAACTAGATTCTTGATTCATTCTCATATCTAGTTTTGCATCATGCATATAAGAAAAACCACGACTAGGTTCGTCTAATTGATGCGAGGAAACACCTAAATCTATAAGCATACCATCAATTTCATCAATTTTTAATGTTTCTAATACTTCTTTTATATTACTAAAATTATTATGAACAATTGATACTTTTGGTTTAACATTAGCTAATCGTTCTCTTGACACACTTAGCGCATTCTGGTCTTGGTCTATACCTATAAAGTGTCCTTCTTCATTAAGCTTTTCACAAACATGTTTAGCATGTCCTGCTCCGCCTAACGTACCATCTACATATATCCCGTTTGGTTTAATGTCTAGTCCTGTAATACATTCATTTAATAAAACTGACAAATGATTAAATTCCATAAGTATTCTCCTTAAATTCCTAATTGTTCCATTTGGTTTGCTAAATTGCTGGCATCAAATTCTTCATCATTATATGTTGCCCATTTTTCACTGCTCCAAACCTAAATACGATTTCCCATACCTATGAATACTATGTCTTTTTCTATTTCTGAATATACCTTTAATTGACTAGGAATAAGTATGCGTCCTTGCTTATCTGTTTGAGAATCCACCGCTCCAGCTAAAAAAAACGTGTGAATTTACGTGCATTTGTGTTTGTTAATGAAAGTGTTTTAAGTTTTTCTTCAAAGCTTGTCCACTCATTTCTTGGATAAATAAACATCATTCACTTCACTTCACTTCAAACCACTTTTTACCACTTTACTCTATTCTATTTGTTTTTTGTAAATATTTCAAGGGAAATTTTGTAATTTCCAAATAAAAAAAGCAAGTGCATATACGCACTTGCTTTCAACTAATTTTCTTTATAGTATTTTACAATTAATTCATCTAGTTCTTGACTTAGTGAATATAACTCTGTTTGTTCACTATTACCTAAGCCAACTTTAGTTACAAGTTCATTTAATCTCTTTTGAAGTACACCTATGTTTGCGATTGTATAATTCATACTATCCCTCCTCGAATCCTGAAAATTCAACAAAACTTAAAATCTTTTCTCTCTCTATGGTGTTATTATAAGGGATAATTTGGAATAAATCAACAGGTTTTTACATTTTATTGTAAATTTTAGCACTTTTTCTTTTTAATTCGACAACTTATCATTCCAATAAGCCCCAAAATAATCGAAACAACAGCTACAATCTGCGATGCAGGAATTCCAATCCCAGCAACTACTAGCTGATCCGTACGAAGCCCTTCTATCCATAAACGCCCTACTCCATAAAAAGCAATGTATAAAAAGAATATTTCACCTTGTGCCTTTTTGTATGGTCTATAAAGTAATAACCCAATAAGTAAAATAATATTCCAACATGATTCATAAAAAAATGTAGGATGCACTTGAACATATTCTATAATCTGTTCTATTCCTAGATTATCAACTACTTTGTGTGCATAAGTCGCAAATCCATCAATTGTTTTTGATGTACTATGGCTTATTGCTTGTGATTTTGCAATTTGCATTGCAAACAGTGCTTTTTCAGTAGCTTCTCCACCGAACGCTTCTTGATTCACAAAATTACCATATCTCCCTACCGCCTGTCCGACTAATAGGCCATACGTTGCCACATCGGCAAATTTCCAAAATTTAATACCTTTTTTCTGCGTATATATTAACGCTACTAATATTGATGCTATAATTGCACCATAAATTGCAATGCCACCATTTCTTATAGAAAATATTTCATTTAGGTGGTCTTTATAATATTGCCAACTAAATACAACAAAATACAATCTTGCACCTAAAATTGCAAAGATAATATCCCACAACAGAAAGTCCATTATTGTATCTGAATCAATACCTTCTTTCTTACCTATATATATGGCCATAAATAATCCTAGCATAATACCACTTGTTAATATAATTCCGTACCAATAAATAGGCATACCGAACAACTCAAATGCTATAGGATTAATATTGAGACCTTTTTGAGCAAACATCTCACCCAAATTTGGAAAATAAATTGGATAAACAGTATTCATATCATACCTCCTTTGTTTGTGCTTATTATAAACTGTTTACTATTAGGTGTAAATCTTATATTACATAATTATTTTTTAAATTTTATATAACAATCCTTTCCTTCTCTATATAAAATTTACTACTTTCATATATATACTCATTAATACCTTTTTAATTTTTCATATATTGCTTTTTAATTTTTCATATATTGCTTTTTAGTTTTTCATATATTGCTTTTTAGTTTTTCATATATTGCTTTTTAGTTTTTCATATATTACTTTTTAGTTTTTCATATATTGCTTTTTAGTTTTAGTTAGTTTTGTCGAAATTATGCATTTTTTGTGATGGTTTTCGACAAAACTAACTACTCGGTGTAAAATTCGACAAATTACAAATAAGTAAGCGTACATTTCATTAAACTATTTACTTTAAATTCACACTATTTCTTATATAATTACTCTATTTCTTATATAATTACTCTATTTATATTTTTATCGTCTGATATTCAACAGGAAAACGTATCTAAATTTGTAGATTTTATCTAGTTTTGTTTTTTGTATTGCAACTCCTCTATATATCTTATATAATTTTAAGTTAGTGATACTAAGAATTTATTAGATCAAACAGGAGGAAACATTCATGAAACTCGGAATTGTCGGTTTACCAAACGTAGGTAAAAGTACACTTTTTAATGCTCTAACAAAAGCAGGTGCGGAATCTGCAAACTATCCATTTTGTACTATCG
>JBOFDK010000053.1:0-18373 GCA_051646925.1 Cellulosilyticaceae bacterium
ATGATGTTACAAATCAAATTATTCCTAAATATCCAACAACGCAAAAATTATCACAAAAAATGTTGCGTCAATATATAGAATCTGCATTGCAAGAAGTACTACCACAAATTGAAGATATACTACCTGAGTGGATTCGGTCAGAATTAAAGTTGCAAAGTAAAGAGTATGCACTTGCCAATATTCATTTTCCAGTATCGGATGAGGCATTTTTTGAAGCAAGAAAACGCCTAGTTTTTGAAGAACTATTTATGCTTCAATTAAGCTTGTATCAGCTAAAATCTGGATTTGCAAAGCGTACACAAGGTGTTTCAAAAAGTACACCAGAAGATTTTAAAATGTTTATAGATCAATTGCCTTATGAGTTAACAAATGCTCAAAAGCGTGTAATACAAGAAATTGCAAAAGATATGAAAAGCGAGTATGCAGGAAATAGGCTGGTGCAAGGTGATGTAGGTTCTGGAAAGACAGTTGTTGCGGCAGTATGCTTGTTTATAGCAGTGAAAAATGGGTGGCAAGGGGCGTTGATGGCTCCAACAGAAGTACTTGCAAAGCAACATCATGAATTTTTGACGGAATTATTTAAGGCGTTTAATATAAAAGTTGCATTATTATCAGGATCTACAACTGCAAAAGAAAAACGTGCTATTTTAGCTGGATTACAAGACGAATCTATTCAAATTGTAGTTGGGACTCATGCATTAATAGAAGATTATGTTCAAATACCGAAATTAGGACTAGTAATTACGGATGAGCAACATCGTTTTGGCGTTAGACAACGTTTAACTTTATCGGATAAAGGAATTACACCAGATGTTGTAGTAATGACAGCAACACCTATTCCGCGTACACTAGCGCTTATTTTGTATGGAGATATGGATATTTCAATTATTGATGAATTACCACCTGGAAGACAGCCTATAAAGACAAATGCAGTAGATTCATCTTATTATGATAGACTATATCGTTTTATGCAGGGGCAAATGCAAGAGGGTAGGCAGTGCTATGTTATTTGTCCAATGGTTGAAGAGAATGAAAAACAAACAGAATTAAAAGATGTAATAAAGTATAGTGAAAAATTACAAAGTGTTTTTCCGAATTTTCGTATAGAATATTTACATGGTAAAATGAAGCCGAAAGAAAAAAATGAAATAATGGGTGAATTTGCAAAAGGAAATATTAATTTACTTGTTTCAACTACAGTTATTGAAGTTGGGGTTAATGTGCCAAATTCAACAGTTATGCTTATTGAAAATGCAGAAAGGTTTGGACTTGCGCAGTTGCACCAACTTAGAGGACGAGTAGGAAGAGGTAAGCATCAATCATTTTGTATATTAGTTAGTGATTCGAAAAATAAAGTAACACGTGAGAGATTAAAAATAATGGAACAAAGTACGGATGGATTTGTAATTGCTGATACAGATTTAAAACTTAGAGGGCCTGGTGAATTTTTTGGAACAAAACAGCATGGGTTGCCAGAGATGAAAATAGCGAATCTATATTCAGATGCAAAAAATTTAGGAGCAGTGCAAAAAATTATTGAAAAACTTTTACAAAGGGATTTAGAGTTAGAAGAAGTATGTCATCAAGGATTAAAAAAATATATTATGACACGATTAGATGAAGAAACATTACATAAAGCCTTATAAAGTGTAGAAAAAAAACAGATAATAAGGTATAATGTTTCTAAGGTTATAAAGGAGATAAAAAATTGAGAGTGATAAGTGGAAAAAATAGAGGATTAAAACTTTTAGCACCAGAAGGTTTAACGACAAGACCTACGACAGATAGAATTAAAGAAACACTATTTAGCATGATTCAGTTTGATATTCCGGGTTGTGTGTTTTTGGATGTTTTTAGTGGGAGCGGAGCTATTGGTATTGAAGCATTAAGTAGAGGCGCAAAGAGTGCGACATTTATCGAAAATAATATTAATGCCTACAAGTGTATTTTGCAAAATGTAGAAAAAGCGAATATGCAGCAAGAAGCAATAATTTACAATAAAGATGTTCAAGAAGCGATTCAGTTAATAGCAAATCAAAATAAACAATATGACATTATTTTCTTAGATCCTCCATATGCACTAGAATCTATCGGAAAAATAATCCAAAATATAATAGATAAACAATTATTATCAGATAATGGATATATTATTTTAGAACATGGGACAGACTATGTAGTGGGTGATCTAAACGGTGTAAGATGTTTTAAAGAAAAACAATACAAAACGACAACACTTCGTTTTTTTGAAAGGAATAGTGATACGTGAAAAGAGGCATTTATCCTGGAAGTTTTGACCCTATAACAAATGGACATATGGATATTATTGAAAGAGCAGCAGCAGTTGTAGATGAGCTTGTTGTAGGCGTGTTAGTCAATAAAAATAAAAAACAAGGATTATTCACAGTAGATGAACGTATTCAAATGATTGAAAACTCTACAAAGCATTTGAAAAATATACGAGTTATTGCTTTTGGAGGGTTGCTAGTTGATTTTGCAGAGCAGCAAAATGCAAATATCATCATTCGGGGAATGAGAGCAGTTACTGATTTTGAGTATGAAATGCAAATGGCACAAATAAATAAAAATTTATTGCCAACAGTAGAAACTCTTTTTTTGGTGACAAGTGCTAAATTTTCATTTTTAAGTTCTAGTTCTGTTAGAGAATTGGCGATGTTTAAAGGTAAGTTTCATAATTTAGTGCCACCTTATGTGGCAAAGTGTTTAGAGCAAAAATATTAAAAGGAGGCGTTTTTTATGGAATACGGAAAAGAAACAGAAATTACTAGCTTGTTGGATAGGATAGAAGAAGTTTTAGAAGAAGGTAAAAGTGTTTTTATGTCGAATAAGGTTTCAGTTGATAGAGAGGAACTTATCGAAATTGTAAAAGATATTAGGCTAAAGATGCCATCAGAATTGCAACAGGCAGTTTGGATTATGGAAGAGAGAAATAAAATTTTAGCAGAATCTCAAACAGAAGCAGCAATTATTGTGCAAGAAGCTCAAGACACGCTTCAAAAAATGATAAATCAACATGAGATAACAAAATACGCAAATGAACGTGCGCAATATATATTAGAAAATGCAAGAACAGATTCAAGAGAAATACATCATGGTGCAATTGAGTACGCTGAAGATATTTTTAAAAATGTTGAGCAGAAATTAAAAGAGTCTATGGAGGTAGTACATAAGGAGATGATTAATTTTGAAGCATATGTTAATGATGTATTCAGACAAATTTATGATAATCGTCAAGAATTAAAAGGCGCTTTAAATTATGAACAACAAAAACCAGAATAAAAAAATATTTTAAAGTCGTAGCAATAAAAGTACGACTTTTTTTTGAGAATAAAATATAGGAGAAAATAAACAATGAGATATGACAATTATAAAAAAATAATTAATATTATAGCATTTATAATAATTGTTTTTACGGGTACAACTATTATGGCAGATACTATTAAGATAGTAATTAATGGAGAGGTTATTCAAACTGATACAAATCCAATATTGGAAAAAGAAACTGTTCTTGTGCCACTTAGAATAATTAGTGAAGAGCTAGGTGCTAAAGTTAGCTATAAAGATAAAAAAATTACAATAACAAAAAATGAAAAACATATAGAACTTACAATAGGTAGTAAGAGTGTCAAAGTTAATGACACAGTTTCGCAAAGTTTGATTGCACCTAAATTGTATAAAGGTGTAACTATGGTGCCAGTTAGATTTGTATCAGAAAATTTAGATTGTAATGTTAACTGGATAAAAGAAACTCAAACAGTTAGTATTGATGAAATTAAAAAATTGCCTATTATGACACTTAAAATTAAAGATTATGGAATTATTAAAGCAGAGTTATACCCACAAATAGCACCTAAAACAGTGGAAAATTTTACAAAACTTGCAAATGGTAAATTTTACGATGGACTTATTTTCCATAGAATCATATCAGAATTTATGATTCAAGGTGGATGTCCGGATGGAATGGGTACTGGTGGGCCAGGTTATAGCATAGAAGGTGAGTTTTCGAAAAATAATTTTGATAACCCAATCAAACATGAAGTTGGTGTTTTATCTATGGCAAGAGCTTTTGATTATAATTCAGCGGGGAGTCAATTTTTTATAGTAACAAAAAATTCGCCGCATTTAGATGGAATGTACGCCGCATTTGGTAAAGTAGTGGAAGGGCTAGATATTGTTTTAGAAATTGAAAATGTATTAACAGATGAAACTGATAGGCCACTTGTTCCTGTTATAATTGAATCAATTAGAGTAAAATAAAAAATCTGCAAGAATGAAAAAACATTCTTGCAGATTTTTTATTTGAGTAGATATTTTTTTGGTAATGTAACTAGATGATAAGCATTATGGATGTGTGAAAATACTAGTTGTAAAATCAGAATTTGCAAGTAGTGTATTTTGTTTTTTTAAAGAATAAAGCTGAGTGGATTTATATTCTAAATCAAGTAAGGATTTTTCGAGAGTATTAGCCTTTTTATAAAACGAATTAAATTTTGTAATAACAGGAACAGATGCATTGCGACATACATGAGCTAGTACATGTTTGGAAGAAGGTGCGCAACTAAGAACCCGTATATATGGAATCCAGTTTATATTTTCAAGAGGCAAAATATCTTCAGTTTTTATTTGTAATAAAATACGAAGAATAGCTCTAGAAACAGTAGCCCTGCTATAAGATTTAGATGTTACAGCGTTAATAAGAGATTCGATAGATGTGTGATTTTTACTTTCACGATAAATAGAACGAGCTAAAGAATTAGGTAAATCCCAAATAGCATATAATGACGCTAAATTGGAAAAGATAATGTTGTAATGAAACATATCTGAAAAATCATTTGTAGTAATTAATGGCAAATAATTTTTGATAAGTGTTTCATAAGCAGCACAAGGCATAGCGGATTGAATATCTGAAAATGAGTTAGTCGTTAATTGTTTTCTAATAGCTGTAGCAGAAGCAATTGGTGAGAAAATAGCTATATCGTGATAATTTGATGATTTTCTAGCTAAAGGACAAGGCGTGATAGTTGAGTTATATTTTAAAAGTGCTTTTATATATTCGATAGCTAAAATGTTATTTGGATTATTAAGTAAGGTTGATAAATCTTGTTTATCATTTTCTGATAGCTCAGAAGATAAATAATGTTCAAGCGCCATTTGGCGTGCACGCGGAAAACTAACACCTTCAGAAAGTTGCACTTTTATGTATGCAGACATTGTAGCGGGTTCGTTGAGTAGTGTATTTGCGATACGTTTTAAAAGTGCAAGGTTTGGTGTTTCGCATCCAAAAGACAATTTAGTAACGCAGCCGAGTTTGTGAAGAATGCTAACAGCGGCTTCGGCGAAATATTGAGCGCTAGCAGTTGCAAAAGGTATAGGTAATTCAATAACTAAATCAACACCATGATCTAAAGCCATTTTAGCGCGGCTGAACTTATCGCAAATACACGGAGTACCTCGCTGGGTAAATTGTCCACTCATTATGACGATAATAGCATCAACGTCTAAAGTTTTTTTGATTTCCGAAATTTGATACAGGTGACCGTTATGAAAGGGGTTGTATTCGACTATTATTCCAGCAATTTTCATTTTAATCTCCTTTTAATTTAAAGATATTTTATATTTTATAGTAAAGTATTGGCGAATTAAAGGAAAAAATTACAGATCACTATAAAAATTTCATATATATACTTGTATACACGAGATACATTATATATAATAAACATGAAGGAATTTGATTATGGAAAAATAGAAAGGGGTTGTATAATGTCTTTTTTAGATACTATTAAAGCGCGTGCAAAGAGTAATAAAAAAACGATTGTATTGCCAGAGGCTAGTGACATACGTATATTGAATGCAGCGTATTCTATATTAAAAGAAGAAATCGCAAATGTAATTCTTATAGGTGAAGCTAACGAAATTCAAAAAATGGCAGATGGACTGGATTTAACTAAAGCAACTATTATAGATCCAAAAACATTTTCTGAAATGGAAAATTGTATTAAAGAACTTGTTGCGCTTCGTGAAAGAAAAGGTATGACTTACGAAAAAGCAAAAGATCTTTTATATAAAGATCCACTATTCCTAGGCGTTATGATAGTAAAAATGGGAATAGCTGATGGTATGGTAGCAGGTGCTATGAATTCAACTGCTGATGTTTTACGTCCAGCATTACAAATTTTAAAAACAGCTCCAAATACAAAACTTGTTTCATCATTTTTTGTTATGGATGTTCCAAATTGTGATTTTGGTCACGAAGGAATATTTGTATTTTCAGATTGCGGATTAAATCAACATCCAAACGCAGAAGAACTTGCAGTTATTGCGCAAAGCTCAGCAAAAAGTTTTGAGCAGCTTGTAGGAGCAGAACCAGTTGTAGGGATGTTATCTCACTCAACATATGGAAGTGCAAAACATCCAGATGTTGATAAAGTTGTAGAAGCGACACGTATAGCAAAAGAAATTGCACCAACAGTTAGAATCGATGGAGAATTACAACTTGATGCAGCAATAGTACCTTCAGTTGGTAAAAGCAAAGCTCCAACAAGTGATGTTGCAGGACAAGCAAATGTATTAGTATTCCCTGATTTAGATGCAGGAAATATAGGATATAAACTTGTACAACGCCTTGCAAAAGCTGATGCTTATGGCCCAGTAACACAAGGTATTGCAAAACCAGTTAACGATTTATCTAGAGGATGTACAGCTGAAGATGTTGTAGGTGTAGTTGCTATTACAGCAGTGCAAGCTCAAGTAAACTAAAAATTATAATTTGTAAAAATTAAACAGAGACATTAAGGAGAAAAAATAATGATCGTATTAGTTGTAAACTGTGGTAGCTCATCACTTAAATATCAATTATTAAACATGGCAGATGAAAGCATTATTGCAAAAGGTATTTGTGAAAGAATCGGTATTGAAGGTTCATTTATCAAACATGAAACAGAAGGACAAGATGCTGTTAAAGTTGTTGGAGATATTCCAGATCACAGAGTTGCATTTGGTAAAATGATTGAAAAATTAACAGTTGGTGAAACAGCTTGTATTAAATCAATCGATGAAATCGATGCAGTAGGACACAGAGTTGTTCATGGTGGAGAAAAATTCAGTGGTTCTGTAGTTATCACTCCAGAAGTTATAAAAGGAATTGAAGAGTGTTCAGAATTAGCACCACTTCATAACCCAGCAAACTTAACAGGAATTCATGCTTCAGAAGAATTAATGCCAAACGTACCAATGGTTGCAGTATTTGATACAGCATTCCACCAAACAATGCCAAGAGAAGCATTTATGTATGCAATACCACAAGAATACTATAAAAAATATGGTGTTCGTAAATATGGTTTCCACGGAACATCACACAAATACGTTTCTCAACGTGCAGCTGAGATGATTGGTAAGCCTCTTGAAGAGTCAAAAATTATCGTTTGTCACTTAGGAAATGGTGCAAGTGTATGTGCAGTTAAAAATGGAAAATCATTTGATACATCAATGGGATTCACACCACTTGCAGGTCTTGTAATGGGAACACGTTCAGGTGATATCGACCCAGCAATCATTCCATTCTTAATGGAAAAAGAAGGAATGACAGCAAAAGAAATAGATTCAGTATTAAACAAAAAATCAGGTGTACTTGCTATTTCAGGAACAGGAAGCGACTTTAGAGAGATTGAAGATGGCGTTGTTGCTGGAGATGATGTATCACGTTACACAATGGATGTATTCCAATTACGTTTAATCGAATATATTGGTGCATATGCAGCTGCTATGAACGGTGTTGACGCGATTGCGTTTGCAGGTGGTCTTGGTGAAAACAATGCTATTATGAGAGAAGAATTAGCAAATATGTTAAGCTGGATGGGTGTAGAAATTGATGTAGAAAAAAATAAATGTCGTGGAGTTGAAAGAGATTTATCGACATCAAATGCAAAAGTACGTATGTTGCTCGTTCCAACAAACGAGGAACTTATGATTGCGCGTGACGCAGTTACGTTACTGAGCAAATAATACATTGACAAATAAACAAGCTATATGTATAATTACAGAAGTGTTACTTTGTGGAGTATAGACGATGATATTAAAGATTTTAACACTTAAAAACAAAGTTGAAGAAGCGATAAATTTTGATGAGAAGTTCAACATTTCCGTCAAAACATTACAGTTTGCTTCGACAAAAAGCGATTACGAAGTTCATATATATGGTACAGTTACGAGACGAGACAATATATTTGTTGTCGAAGGCTTTGTAGATGTAGATTTATGTATAACATGTGATCGTTGTATGCAAGAGGTGGTTGTACCACTTCATGCACCGTTATTCTGTGAATTTTCCACTGATGAGAAATATCTTGAGGAAAATGAGGATGTTAAAGAAGTTACTAAGTCAAGTATTGATCTATCAGATGCAATTTTAGAGTCTATAGCTATGAATATACCTATGAAAAATCTTTGTAATGAAGATTGCAAAGGAATGTGCAAAGGTTGTGGAACTAATTTGAATAAAAACACATGTAAATGTGAAACATTAGAGATAGATCCTAGACTAGAACAATTAAAAAATATCTTTGGGTGAACTCAGAGATAAGGATACTGAGGAGGTGTTAATATGGCAGTGCCAAAAAGAAAGACTTCTAAAGCAAGAAGAAACCAACGTAAAGCGAACTGGAAACTTTCTCCACTTAACTTAGCGAAATGTCCTAAATGTGGTGAATTAATGATGCCACACCGTGTTTGTAAAGCATGTGGATCTTACGCTGATCGCGTTGTAATCAAAGTAGATTAATTTCGTGCAAGAGGCAGCTCATAGCTGTCTTTTTGCATATGTAAATATTTAAAAACGAAAAAATTACAAAGAAATATTTTTTTAATATATAGGGGAGGGTTGAAATGCCAAAAATAGCGATAGATGTTATGAGTGGAGATTATGCACCAGATGACATAATAAAAGGGTGTATTTTAGCAACTAAAGATACAAAATGTACACTTGTTTTAGTAGGGAACGAAGAAATTATAAAGAAGAAACTTGACGGAGTAGTATTTGATAGTAGTAAAATTGAAATTGTAGATGCAAAAGAAGTTATTACTATGGAAGACTCTCCAGTATCAGCAATTCGAAATAAAAAAGATTCTTCAATGGTAGTAGGTTTGAAACTAGTAAAAGATAAAGCAGTAGACGGTTTTGTTTGTGCTGGAAATACAGGCGCACTTTTGGCAGGAGCAACGCTTCTAGTAGGTCGTATTAAAGGTATAGAAAGACCAGCGCTTGCACCACTAATACCGACAAAAAAAGGGTATAGCTTACTAATTGATTGTGGAGCTAATATGGATGCAAAAGCATCATATCTTGAGCAGTTTGCACGTATGGGTACAACTTATTTAGAAGAGTGTGTGGGTATTAAAAACCCTAAAGTTGGGCTTATTAATATAGGTGCGGAAGAAGAAAAAGGTAATGCATTAACAAAAGAAGCGTTTAAACTTTTAAAAGAAGATAAAACGATTAATTTTATCGGAAATGTAGAAGCACGAGATATTCCGTCAGGTAATGCTGATATATTAGTTTGTGATGCTTTTGTAGGAAATGTAATTCTTAAATTCATGGAAGGTTTTGGTTCATGGGTATTTTCTATGCTTAAAGCAGAGTTTGTAAAAAGTTTTAAAACAAAGTGTGCGGCACTTTTAATGAAAAAAAGTTTATCAGACCTAAAAGCTAAGTTTTATTATGATGATAAAGGTGGAGCTCCGTTACTAGGTGTTAATGGTTTAATCGTTAAAACACATGGTAATTCAAAAGAAAAACAAATATATAGTACAATTATGCAAACAGAAGCATTTATTGAAAATGAATTGATAAATAAACTTACTGATAAGTTTCAGTCAAAACAATAGTCGAACATATGTAGATATAATATTTACATAACACTGAAATTATATTAATAATTAAGCCACGCTTTTGCGGGGCTTTTCAATATTTTAAATAAAATGTTAAGTAGGTAAAACATTTAATTATTAAACAGTTTATTTAAGAACAACTATTTTATAGAATATGAAGGAATAATAATATGGCACAAAAAAGTTTTGAACAATATAACGATTTACAAAGATTGAATGAACTTGAAGAAATAATTAATTACGAGTTTAAAAACTTAGATATATTACGAGAAGCAGTAACACATAGGTCGTTTGCAAACGAGCATAGAAGTCATTCGATTCGGGATAATGAACGTTTAGAATTTTTAGGAGATGCAATTTTAGATTTAAATATTAGTCAATATCTTTTTGATAAATATCCAAATATGTCAGAAGGCGATTTATCAAAAATAAGAGCGAGCATAGTATGTGAAGCATCATTAGCTAAAGTTGCTAAATCAGTAGGACTTGGGAAATATATAATGCTAGGTAAAGGCGAGGAAATGACCGGCGGTAGAGAAAGAATATCTATATTAGCCGATTTATTTGAAGCGGTTACAGGAGCATTGTTAGTAGATGAAGGTGTTAGTGTAGTTACAGAATTTTTAAATACAACGCTTATTGCAAGTGTTGACCATTTAACGGTTGAAGATTTATACACTGATTATAAAACGTTATTACAAGAAAACATTCAAAAAGGTAGCATAGAACCGTTAAATTACGTAGTAATGGATGAAAAAGGTCCAGATCATGATAAAGATTTTTATGTATCGGTATTTCATCAAGAACAATGTTTAGGACGAGGAAATGGTAAAAGTAAAAAAGAAGCAGAACAACAAGCTGCTAAAGATGCATTAAAAAAAATAGAAAATAAATAATAGTAGAGGTGAAATATGTATTTAGATAAACTGGAGATCCATGGGTTTAAATCTTTTGGGGATGCAGTTAAACTTAATATTCCACAAGGAATAACAGGTGTCATTGGTCCAAATGGAAGTGGCAAAAGTAATGTTGCAGATGCTATAAGATGGGTTCTTGGAGAGCAGAGCGCAAAAACTCTTCGAGGAACCAAGATGGAAGATATTATTTTTGCAGGAACAGAAAAAAGAAAATCATTAGGATATGCTGAAGTTGCGATGCATATTAAAAATGATGATAGAAAATTACCTATTGATTACGAAGACGTTGTTATTAAAAGACGTGTTTTTAGATCTGGAGAAAGCGAATATTTGCTAAATGGATCTATTTGCCGATTGAAAGATATACAAGAATTATTTATGGATACAGGTGTTGGTAGAGAAGGATACTCTATAATAGGACAAGGTCAAATTGATAAAGTACTTAGTTCTAAACCAGAAGATAGACGTAGTTTATTTGAAGAAGCAGCAGGTATATATAAATACAAAGTACGAAGATTAGAAGCAGAGCGGAAACTTGAAAAAGAAAAAGAAAATTTACTTAGAATCAATGACATTATAATAGAAATTGAATCTAGATTATTACCACTTGAAAAAGAATCTGAAAAAACAAAAGCATATTTAGTTTTAAAAGATCAGCTTAAAGAGCGTGAAATCAATTTGTTTATAACAGAAGTTGAACGTATTCAGTCTGTACTAGAAAAAGTTAAACGAGATAGAGAAATAGTTGATAAACAGTTTGAAGAAACTATATCGAAAAAAACATCAACTTTGGAAATACAAACTAAGCAAAAAGAAAAAAGAGAAAAATTATATGAGAGTATACAAAATATATTAGTAAAAATTAATGACCTTGAAAAAAAGCAACAACAACAACAAAGTGATATTAAATTAAATGAAGAACGTATTTTAGGTATCGATACTTTGATGAGTCAAATCACAAAAGATACAAAAAAACATGAAGATCAAAAAATCATGATGCAAAATGAATTGCAAATGTTGCAATCAAAAAAAATAGGTCATGATTTGGAAAAACAAACGCAACAAGAAATGCTAGAAAAAGCAGAACGTGCATTTGAAAAAGAACAACAAGATTTAACTAATCTACAAAAACAAGTTGAAGGTTCTAAACATAATCGTTATGAAAAATTAAGAGAAGTTGATTTGTTAAAATCAAAAGTTGATAAAAATAAGTCATTAGAGGAACAACTTGATTACAGATATGAACAATTAAAAAATAATATTGCAAAAATGAATAGTGATGTAACACATCAAGAAACTCATCTTAAGGTGCAAGTTAAGCAATACGAAAATACAAAAATGCAATACGAAGATGCAGAAAAACAATATTTACAATGTGATGAAGAGAAGAAAAAACTAGATTTAACAATTCAAGAAAAACAAAAAAAATGGCAACATACAGAATCAACATTACAACAAACAGAGCGTCAACAAAATTGGTTAAAGCAAATTAAAAATGATTTTGAAGGGTATTACCAAAGTGTAAAACAAGTGCTTACACTAAAAAAACAAGAACCTTCAAAATGGGATGGAATTATAGGAATTACAGCTGACTTATTTAAAGTGCCAGAAAAATATGAAACAGCAATTATTACATCACTAGGAAGTACGATGCAGTACATTGTAACAAAAAATGAAACAGCTGCTAAAGAAATGATTCAACAAATGAAACAAAAAGGTATAGGAAGAGTAACTTTTTTACCATTAGATACAATACAGTCTAATCCATTAAATAATGAACTAAATGCACTAAGACAAGAAGATGGATTTTTAGGTCTAGGAAGTGAACTTATAGGCTTTGAAAAACAATTTCAAATAGTTGCTAATTACTTATTAGGTAGAATTTTAATAGTTGATAATATGACTAATGCATCAAAACTAGCTAAAAAATATAGATATAAGTACAAAATAGTTACGTTAGATGGTGAAGTTTTTAATGCAGGAGGTTCACTTAGTGGGGGAAGTGCAAAGAATAATAAAAACAATATATTTGCAAGAAGCCGTGAACTTGAACAGTTATATGCTAAAAGCACTACATTAAAAGAAGAATTAGAAGATTTAGTAGCAGAGCAGAAACGTTTAGAAACAGTTCAACAAAATATTTCTGTTAAATGGGAAGAATGGCGCAATAAGGTTGAGCATTTAGAAGAACAGCAAAAAAAATATATTTTAGAAATAAATAAATTAGAAAATAGCTTAGAAATTACTAAAAAATCACAATTACAGTTAGTTGAAGAAAAATTGCAAATTCAAGAAGTAAAAGAAAAGTCTGAGCAAGATCGTCATACGATTTATCAAGAAATAGAGAAGTTAGAAGATGTTATAACAGAAGATACAGAAGGCCTTGAAGCTTTAGAGAATCAGATTGATCAATTGAAAATAGGATATGAAGAGAAACAGCAATTATTGATGGAACAAAAAATAGAACTATCAAATACAGAACAAAACATTAAACATATTATTCAAATGATAGAACAAGCAGAAAAAACTATTTTTGAAGCAAAAGATCAACAATTAAGTAGTAGTGATAGACAAGAATCTTTGATTCGCGATAAAGAAAGTATAGAAAAAACTATTCAGCAACTTCAAAATACAATAAAAATGATTCATACAGATATTGCGAAGGCAACTGAAAATAAAGAAAGTATGGAAAATCAAAGAATAGTAGTTGAAAAAGAAGAGACAGAAATAGCAGAAAATATTGAAAGAATAATAGAAACACAAGGAAAGCTTAAAGAAGAACAGTATAGATTAACACATAAAGAAGAGCAATTAACAATGGAAAATCAACGACAACATGATAGAATATGGGAACAGTATGAATTAACTTTTGCTAGTGCAGAGCCATTTAAAAAGCAACTCGGAGAAATTGCCGATGTGAAAAAAGAGGCTGATACAATACGTGCAAAAATTAAAACACTAGGTACTGTAAATGTAAATGCAGTTGATGAATATGAAGAAACAAAAACAAGATATGACTTTTTAGATAAACAAAGAAAAGATTTAGAACAAGCGGAAGAAACAATTAGAGAATTGATTGAACGATTGACTGTGCAAATGCATGAAATTTTCAAAATACAATTCGAGGCTATTGCAGTTAATTTTACAGAAGTTTTTAAAGAACTTTTTGGAGGAGGAATAGCATTCCTTCAATTAGTAGATCAAGATAATATTTTAGAATCAGGAATCGAAATTATTGCAAAACCGCCAGGTAAGAAACTGCAAAATATGACGCTGCTATCAGGTGGAGAAAGAACGCTTACAGCAATTGCGTTATTGTTTGGTATTTTAAAATTAAAACCATCACCTTTCTGTGTACTAGATGAAATTGAAGCAGCATTAGATGATGCAAACGTTTTAAGATTTGCAGATTATTTAAGTGATTTATCAAAAGAAACTCAGTTTGTTGTTATTACCCATAGAAAAGGAACGATGGAAAAAAGTGATACATTATATGGAGTAACTATGCAAGAACGTGGTGTTTCAGCAGTTTTATCAATCCAGTTAGAAGAAGCAACAAAATACTTAGATAAGAAAACAAGTTAGGAGAAAAAAATGTCATTATTCAAACGTCTATTTGGTAAACATAGTGAACAAGAACAAAAAAAAGAAGAAAGTACTTCGGTAGAAACAAAAATTAACAAAGAAGAAAGCCTATTAGAAGAAAGTCAATTAGAAGAAAGTCAATTAGAAGAAAGTCAATTAGAAGAAAGCCCATTAGAAGAAAGTCCGTTAGAAGAAAGCCCATTAGAAGAAAGCCCATTAGAAGAAAGTCCGTTAGAAGAAAGCCCATTAGAAGAAAGCCCATTAGAAGAAAGCCCGTTAGAAGAAAGTCCGTTAGAAGAAAGTCCGTTAGAAGAAAGCCTATTAGAAGAAAATCCAGCGGAAGAAAATTCTGAAATAGAAACAATTAGTAGTAATGAAGAAAAAGTTGAAGAAGTTAAAGAAAAAGGTTTTTTCTCAAAATTAATTCAAGGGTTACAAAAAACAAGAAATCAATTTATTGGAACGGTAGATAACGTATTAAAGAGTTTCAAAAAAATTGATGAAGAGTTGTATGAAGAATTAGAAGAAGTATTAATTATGGCTGATTTTGGTGTAGAGACAACATCAGTAATTATGGATAAAATGCGAGAAAAAGTAAAAGAAAATAAAATAACAGAGCCTGAGCAGTTAAAAGAAACACTAAAAGAAATTATTAGGAATATTTTAACAGCGCAAAAAGTAACACCAATTATAGAAGAAGGTAAACAAAACGTTGTACTAGTAATAGGGGTTAATGGTGTTGGTAAAACAACAACTATTGGAAAACTATCAAATCAAATGAAAAAAAATGGGAAAACAGTAGTACTAGCAGCGGCAGATACATTTAGAGCAGCGGCGATAGAACAGCTTGCAGTATGGGCGAATCGTGCAAATGTAGACCTTATTAAACATGATGAGGGAACAGATCCAGCAGCAGTTGTATTTGATGGTATTCAAGCAGCAAAAGCACGTAAATCAGATGTTCTTATTTGTGATACGGCAGGAAGATTACAAAATAAAAAGAATTTAATGAATGAACTTGAAAAAATCACAAGAATTATAACTCGTGAATTTCCAGATGCGCATAAAGAAGTACTAATAGTTTTAGATGCTACTACAGGGCAAAATGCAATATCACAAGTTAAAGTGTTTAAAGAAGTTGCAAAAGTAGATGGTATTATTTTAACGAAGTTAGATGGAACAGCAAAAGGTGGTGCAATTGTTGGTATTTGCGAAAATTTACAAGTACCAGTAAAATACATTGGTGTTGGTGAAGCAATTGAAGACTTGCAAGTATTCAATCCAGAAGAGTTTGCAGATGCGCTTTTTTCGGGAAGTAAAAATTAATAGTTGACAAAACAGAGAAAAATTATTATAATTCAACTGTAAAGTAAAAGAGGTTGACAGCGATAGGAGTGATAGCTTGGAAAAGTTTTTAGAAGTAACTTATCTTTTTGATTTTTACCAAGAGCTTCTAACTGATAAACAAAGAGAATTAGTTATAGGGTATTATTTTGATGATTTATCTCTTGGTGAGTTAGCGTCGCAGAACCAAATAAGTAGACAAAGTGTTTTTGACACTATAAAAAAAGCGGAGCAAAAGTTTTTAGATTATGAAAATAAGCTGTGCATGTGGAAAAAACATCAAGAACAAGAAAAAATCCTTGAACATATGAAAGAAATTGTTCAACAATTGAGAGTAAACATAATTGACGGACAAGCGCCTAAAATTGATGAACTCGAAACTTTAATACAGCAGTTATCAAGTGAAGTGTAGGAGGATTTTCAATGCCCTTTAATCAATTATCTGATAAACTCCAAGAAGTATTTAAACAATTAAAAGGTAAGGGAAAACTTAGCGATAAAGATGTTAAGTTAGCACTTAGAGAAGTAAAATTAGCATTATTAGAAGCTGATGTTAACTTCAAAGTTGTTAAAAACTTTATAAAAACAATAGAAGAGCGTGCTATCGGGACAGAAGTTCTTGAAAGTTTAACGCCAGGCCAACAAGTTGTTAAAATTGTTAACGACGAATTGGTTAGTTTAATGGGTGGAACACAAAGTAAAATACTATTTGCAACAAAAGGTATTACACCTATTATGATGATAGGTCTTCAAGGTGCAGGTAAAACTACAACAAGTGGTAAGCTAGCATCACTCATTAAATCACAAGGAAAACGTCCATTATTAGTAGGATGTGACATCTATAGACCGGCTGCGATAGAACAGCTTACAAAAGTAGGAAAACAAGTTAATGTACCAGTGTTTTCACTAGGTATTGAACATAATCCGGTTGATATTGCAAAAGCAGGAATGGCGTATGCTAAAGAAAATAACCACGATGTAGTTATTTTAGATACAGCAGGGCGATTACACATAGATGAAGCGCTAATGGATGAATTAAAAACCATCAAAAAAGATGTAAAACCACGAGAAATTTTATTAGTTGTTGATGCTATGACAGGACAAGATGCGGTCAATGTTGCTGAATCATTTGATAAAGCATTAGGCATTGATGGTGTTGTCATGACAAAGCTTGATGCAGATACAAGAGGTGGAGCTGCGCTTTCTGTAAAAGCAGTAACAGGAAAGCCTATAAAATACGCAGCAACTGGCGAAAAGTTATCTGATATAGAACCTTTTCATCCAGAACGTATGGCATCACGCATTCTAGGAATGGGTGATATGCTAACATTGATTGAAAAAGCGCAACAAACTTTTGATGAAGAAAAAACAAAAGAATTAGAAGCTAAGTTTAGAAAAGCTGAATTTAATTTTGAAGATTTTTTAGATCAAATGAAGCAAGTGAAAAACATGGGACCAATAGATCAAATTCTAGGAATGTTACCAGGTATGAGCAAGGCAAAAATGGGAGATATTGTAGTTGATGATAAACAATTACATTATATAGAAGCAATTATTTTGTCTATGACAAAAGAAGAACGCTTAAATCCTACAATAATCAATATGGCAAGAAAAAAACGTATAGCAAAAGGTTCAGGTCGCGACATTCAAGAAGTAAATCGTCTTATGAAGCAATTTGAGCAAATGCAAACCATGATGAAGCAATTCTCAGGTATGATGAAAGGCAAAAAGGGAAAAATGAAATTTCCTTTTATGTAAATAAATAACTTATAAAAACAACAATTTACGGAGGTAAGTAAAAATGGCAGTTAAAATTCGTTTAAAAAGAATGGGACAAAAGAAAGCACCTTTTTATAGAATCGTAGTAGCAGATTCACGTTCACCAAGAGATGGTCGTTTTATTGAAGAAGTAGGTTACTTCAATCCATGTAAAGAGCCAAATGAATTAAGTGTAAACAAAGAAGCTGTAGAAAAATGGTTATCAAATGGTGCACAACCAACAGAAACAGTTAAAACATTAATTAAAAAATCAGGTATTGAAATTTAATATCTAATTGGAGGTATCCGATGAAAGATTTAGTAGAAGTAATTGCTAAAGCATTAGTAGATTGTCCAGAAGAAGTGTTTGTTTCACAAAAAGAAGATGATCATATAGTAACTATTGAACTTAAAGTAGCCCAAGACGACATGGGGAAAATCATCGGAAAACAAGGGAAGATTGCAAAAGCAATCCGAACAGTCGTAAAATCAGCTGCTGCAGCAACGCATAAAAAAGTTGTAGTAGAAATTATTTAATAGGTTAGGGCCAGTCCCTAACCTATTTTGTATAATAATATATAAAAAACATAGTGTATGAAGTTGATGGGATAACAAATATATCAGATGAACTAGATATAATATGAGCATTAAGGAGAAAAAAATATGAAAGAAATGTTTAGTATAGGAAAAATTGTAAATACACATGGTATAAAGGGAGAACTTAGAATCAAACCTTCTACAGATGATGTTAAACGATTTGAAAAATTAAAAGAAGTTTATGTAGAGCAAGGTGATTTAAAAACATATGAAATCACAAATGTAAGATACCATAAAGATTTTGTATTACTAAGATTTAAAGGCGTTGAAAC
>JBOFDK010000054.1:0-10626 GCA_051646925.1 Cellulosilyticaceae bacterium
TATTAGATTATAGATATTAGATTATAGATATTAGATTATAGATATTAGATTATAGATATTAGATTATAGATATTAGATTATAGATATTATATTAGAGACATTATATTATAAACATTATATTAAGGAGAGATAATAATGAGAATAGGAGTATTTGATTCGGGGATAGGGGGTATAACTGTTTTAAATAATCTGCTAAAAGTTTTACCGTATGAAGATTATATATATTATGCAGATACAGATAATGTACCATATGGCCCAAAGTCAAAAGAAGAAGTACGAGGTTATATATTTGCAGCGGTTGATTTTTTGGTGAATCAAAATGTTCAAGCTATAGTTATTGCATGTAATACAGCTACTAGTATAGCTATTGAAGATTTAAGAAATATGTATAATATACCTATAATAGGTATGGAGCCAGCAGTTAAGCTTGCGGTAGAACAAACAACTGATGTTGATAAAAGAGTACTTGTTACGGCAACTGAACTTACGTTAAAAGAAAACAAATTACATAAGCTTATTGAAAAGGTAGATAAGAGACATTGCGTAGATTTACTAGCACTACCAGAACTTGTTAATTATGCAGAAAAGGGTATATTTGCAGAAAATATTGTAATGTCATATATTATGGAACAGTTAAAACCATATGAATTGAAGAACTATGAAACTATAGTATTAGGGTGCACACATTTTTCATATTATCGAAATATTTTTCAAACAATAACTTCAGATTACACTATGATAGTAGATGGAAATGAAGGAACTGCAAAACATTTAAAAGAAGTGCTTAGTAAGTATGGTCAAATAAATACAGGAAAAAAGGAAATGACATTTTATCACTCAGGAAAATTGGTGAATGATAGACAAAAACTTGTTTTTTATCGTGAACTACTTGAGCGTTTAAAAAAAATCACAGGTTAAAAACTTGTGATTTTTTAATGTTTAATTATTGTAAATGTAAAGTATTAATATAAGCCGCCATCTAGGGATAGAACTTGCCCAGTCATATAGCTACTCATAGGACTTGCTAAGTATAAACAAGTGGTAGCGACTTCTTCAGGTGTTCCAGTACGACAAAGTGGCACATCTTCTAAAAAACATTCTTTTTCAGTTTCGCTAAAGTGGGCATTCATAGATGTATCAATCCAACCACAAGCGATAGAATTAACTCTAATAGAAGATGGTGCTAATTCTTTGCTAAGAGAGCGGGTTAGACCGTCTAATGCACTTTTGCTTGTTGAATATGCTACTTCGCATGAAGCGCCGTATTGGCCCCAAATAGATGATATATTAATAATAATGCCTGATTGTTTTGAAATCATATGAGGGACAGCTAGGTAGCTACAGTTATATGCACTATAAAGGTTAGTTGATATAACCCTATGCCATATGTCAGGTGTAGTATCTGTGAATAAACCAACATGGCTAATCCCAGCGTTATTAACAACGATAGTTGGATATTGATTATATTTATTAAATATTGCTTCAAACATTTGTTTGCAAATATTATAATCAGACATATCACCTAAAAAATAGAAGCAATTATATCCTTTTGATTGAAAATCATCAAATGTTTGCTGTAATGTAGATAAATCATGAGCAGCGTTTAAAATAACAGTTGCGCCATGTTTACAAAAAGCTTCGGCGATAGAGCGGCCTATTCCGCGAGATGAGCCAGTTACTAAAACGTAATTATTTGAAAAGTTCATATTAAATTCCTCTTAAAAAGGCAATTTCTTCTTTATATAAGTTTACAGTAGGGCTTATCCATGGTGTTTCCAAAATAATCGGTTTATTTTGAGCAACAGGATGATGAACAAGTTTATAAAGAGCGTCACGCCCTATATGGTCAATGCCTTTAGGGTTTGTATCATCAGCACCTAAGTTAGCATGTCTATCTTTTTTTGCGCCTAGAGGATTTAAAGAGCCGTTTATATGAAAAAGCTTTAGTTTATCAAGGCCAATAATTGTATCAAATGATTGAAATACATTTTCTAGGTTATTTACTATATCATAACCACCGTCATGAGCATGACAAGTATCAAAACATACACCTATTTTATGATTTAACTTAACACCATCTATAATTGCGCGAAGTTCTTCAAAGTTACGACCTATTTCAGAACCTTTGCCAGACATTAGTTCAAGACATATAGTTGGAGCAGTATCTTCGGTAAGTACAGTATTTAGTGCATCTATAATACGTTGTAAACCATATTCAAGAGTTTCAGTAGTAAAACAACCAGGGTGTAAAACTAAATAATTTGAGCCCATTGCAGTTGTACGATCAATTTCTAGAGCTAAAAAATCTTTTGCAAGTTTATATGTGTCTTCTTTACAAGATGCTAGATTTATAATGTATGGAGCATGAACGACAAAATCACTTAAACCGTTAGCTGCCATAAATTCATGACCTTCAGCGATTTTCAGTTTTTCAAGAGGCGAACGTCTTGTGTTTTGAGGAGCGCCAGTATAAACCATAAAAGTATCTGAGTCATAAGATTTTGCTTCTTGAGCAGCACCTAAAAGACCTTTAGCAATAGAGACATGAGAACCTAATTTTATCATAGTAGTAATCCTTTCAGTAATGGCTAACATATTTACATAAAATTAATGAAGTAGTATAATCAAAAAATATAAATACTCTTTGTAAGTATCACCTAATATTATTATACAATACATTACGGCATATTAAAATGTCGAGGGGGGAAGTTCATGAGGCAAAGTACGAAAACATTGTTGAAAATTTTTGGAATATCAGTGGGGATTACACTATCTGTGTTTTTGTTATTAGGAACAGTAGGTGTTATTGCATACAATACACTTATATACCAACCTGATACAACTGTAGCAGATGAAAAGACAAATGAAAAAACTGATGAAGAAGATGAAATTATAGATAATGATCATATAAATACAGTATTAGATGAACGAATAAATAAAACAGTGGCTATTTTTGGAGTTGATGCTAGTGAACGTTTAACAGATGTTATTTTTGTCGTTAATTTTAATAGTGATAAAAATGAAATGAATGTAATATCAGTACCAAGAGATACAAAAGTCAACTGGACAGATGAACAAAGAGCAGTAGCAGGAAGACAAACGAGTTGGATAAATGTAAGTAAACTGAATGAAATGACATCATATGGTGGTATGGAAAATATTCGTTCATTAACAATTGACCAATTGGAGCGTATTTTGGGACTTCGTATTGATAATTATGCAATTATAAATTTAGATGCTTTTAAAAAGATTGTAGATGCAGTTGGTGGTGTTGATATTGATGTGCCACAAAGAATGTATAAAGTAGATGTTAGCGGAGGTTTATATATCGACCTATATCCTGGTATGCAACATTTAGATGGTAACAAAGCTGAGCAATTTGTAAGATATAGAAATTATACAACAGGCGATTTAGCAAGAATTGAGGCGCAGCAACAGTTTTTGGCTGCATTTGCAAAACAGGTTTTATCACCACAGATTATTACAAAAATACCTGCAATAATATCAACACTTTTCACATCAATAAAAACAGATGTTAAACTAACAGAAATTATAGAGTACTATCCATATATTGAAAAGTTACCAACAACTAAAGTGAATTATTATATGGCGCAAGGTACAGATGGTCGTGAAAATGGCATATCATATTTTTTCCTAGATAAAGAAGAAACATTAAAAATGGTAGATGATATTTTTTATAGTACGATAGAAGAATAGCCAATGTGTGGTATTTTTGATAAATAGAATATTCACAACCAATAAGAATAATAATAATAAAAAGATACCTAGTTATAGAATAATGAACAGGTATCTTTTTATTGTATTTTGTTGGAAATATGTTATCATATAAAAGTATAAAATAGGGGACAAAAATTGACAAAAAGTGTCTTATAATTTGGGAAGAACACTATATTATGACAATATTTAAGAGGTGATCCAAATGAGTAAAAAGCAACCAAAGAATAAGAAAAAAGGAAAGAAATCTTTGATGAAAACATTTTTCAAAGCTTCTTTCATAACATTTCTTGTGTGCTTCGTTATCGTAGGTGGACTTGCTATGGCCTATGAGTTTTTAGTATATGACGGAACAGGGAAAAACAATTCAAGCGGCATTGGAGGGAATAAGAAAGAGCCGATAGATGTAAATGATATAAACGCAGTTAATCAAACGTTGGCAGTGTTTGGGACAGATATTGATGGATATAGAACAGATGTTATTTTTTTGGTGAATTTTAATAACCAAACTAATAAAGTTAAAGTAATTTCTATCCCAAGAGATACAAGAGTAGAGTGGAGTAGTCAACAAAAAGATTTACTTAGAGAGTTAAAAGGTACTACAAGGAATGTTAGTAAACTTAATGAGATGACTGCATATGCGGGGATAGACCAGATTAGAAATTTTACAATTAAACATATAGAAACATTATTAGGTATTGAAGTTGATAACTATGTTATTATTTCTCTAGAAGCATTTAAAAAAATTGTAGATGCAATAGATGGTGTTGAAGTTAACGTACCTATGGATATGTATTACCAAGATAAAAGCCAAGGACTTTATATTAACTTAAAGGCAGGTCAACAAAAATTAAATGGTGAGCAAGCAGAGATGCTTGTGCGTTATAGAAAAGGATATACAAATGGAGATGAGGGGCGTATTGCAACTCAGCAAATTTTCCTAGAAGCATTTGCAAAGAAAGTTTTAAGTCCACAAATTATTACAAAAATGCCACAGATTATAACTGTTTTATTTAATTCAATTACAACAGATGTACAACTAAATGAAGTGTTACCATACTACAAAAATCTTAAAGGATTTGATTTATCGAATTTAGAATTTTATATCATTCCAGGTGAAGCAAATTATATGAGTAATGCGTGGTACTATGAGCCAAATAAAGCCGAGTTACAAAGTTTTAGTAATAGCATTTTTTATGAGCATTTAATGCCATCAGAAGAAGAATTGAATTCTGGTGCAATTGAAATAGATTATAATGTTGCAATTGAAGTATTAAATGGAGGGGAGAAAAAAGGTGCAGCGGCAGCGGCAAAAGAAATGATTGAACAAGATGGATATAGTGTCCAAAAGATTGGAAACTATGGAGAAGAGTATGTTGAAAAAACAAAAATCATAGTAAAAAACAAAGCAAAAGGTATGCAGTTTAAAAAATATTATCCACAAGCGGAAATAATAGAAGATAAAACTATTTCAGCAGATGTTCAGATTATAATAGGAAGTAATTAAAAATAAGAAATAATCTAAATCATAAATAGAGAATAAGCTAAAGCATAATTAGAAAATAATTTAACTAGAAACAAAAAATAATTAAAATAATTTAATTATTTATAATTAATGAATTAAATTCTAAGTGTGTGCATAGAAAGTATAAGAGAGTCTTTAAATATATAAAAGACAATATTAATTAGGGTTAACAATTAGTTAGTGGAGGAGTACATGAAGAAAAAATTAATAAAATTTCTAATGATGGCGTACGCTATGATAATACCAATTCAAGTATTTGGTGAAGTAGTACATGTAGTAAGAGAAGAACAGACGATTACAAAAGGGGCAAAGCTTATTCGAGAGCAGTTGCTAACCGATAAAGGATGGCAAGACGTATATTTACTGAAGTTAAATATGAATGATTCAAATATAGAAATTAAGCCAATAGATGTACCGGTTCCAAATTCAAAAGATACTATATTAAGTATAGCTCAAAATACAGGTGCAGTAGCAGCAATTAATGCAGATTATTTCAGTATGGATAGTAGTGCACCTGTTTTTGGACCTATGATTAGTGCGGGTGAAGTTATTCAAGCATATTCTAACCGTTATACAAGTATAGGTTCGAAAAAAAATATGGGAACATTAATAGTTGATGAAGCGCACAACATAGTTATGGATTACTTTGATATGACAGTTAGTATAATTGGACAAGAAGGAAAGATAGACGATGCATTTTCGTACAACAAAATACCAACAAGTATTAAAATACCAGTAGTACTTGATAGGCAATATATGAAATCAACAAAAGATTTAATTAGTAAACAGCCGAACATATACAGTATTGTTGTAGAAAATGAAAAAGTTATATCACATCCTAAAAAGGGTGAAATAGTTGAAATACCAGAGAATGGATTTGTTCTGGTTATGGATGAAACTAACGCAGCGGTATACAGAAATAAGTTACCGATAGGAATGGAACTTAAAATAGAAACAACGGTACAACTTAAAAATCAAAATATGTATACGGCAGAAGATGTAGTGCTTGGTATAGGTGGTGGAGGTTTCTTAATGAAAAATGGAGAAACTTACACAAACCCTACGCACATTATATCGGGAAACACAAGAAATCCAAGAAGTGTAGTAGCAACTACAGCTAATACAGGAGAAATGCTATTAATTGCAGTAGATGGAAGAGGGACTTCAATAGGAGCAACTCATAATGAAATGATAGAAATACTAAAAAGATACTCGGTAAAAGATGCTATGTATTTAGATGGTGGGGGTTCTACGACAGTAGTAGCACGTAATGAAGGAGAAGCAAACGTTACATTACAAAACACTCCGTCAGAAGGCACACAACGAAAGGTTATGAACGGTATAGGTGTTTTCAGTAAAAATGCTACCGGGAAAGTAAATGAACTATACATAGATGTTTCAGCACCACGAACTTTTATTGGAGAAAGTATAAATTTAACAATACGAGCAGTAGATGAAAATAGTAATCCAGTTACAATTAATCCAAACGATATTAAATATGAAATTGCAGGTGTTACAGGTCAAATTGCTAACAACAAATTTCAGCCAACATCAGAAGGTAAAGCAGTTATTACAGCAAAATACAATGATGTTAAAGTAACAACATCTATACATGTATCCAAAGAACCAAAAGGTTTAATTATAGAGCCATCAGTAGTAAATATAAATATTGGTGAAAACAAAACAATTCAAGCATATGGTATAGATGCAGATGGGTATAAAATACCACTTAGAAATGAACAACTTGTATGGACAAATAAGACTTCAAGTGTTACAGCTAACGGAGGTAAAATTAGTGCAACAGCTACAGGTACATCAACATTAGATGCGCACTACGCTAACACTAAAGCGCGCGTTAGTGTAGTTGTGGGAGAGAGTGTTGTACCTATTGAATCTTTTGAAACTGAACGTCCTAAATGGGGCGGAGATACTACAACAGTTACAGGACTTGTACAACCATCTAAAGAAATTCGTTTTCATGGTGATTATGCAGTTAAAATGACATATGTATTTGAAAAAAGCAATAACAAACAAGTAGCATATACAGTATTTGAAAAGCCGGTTGTAATACCGAATGATGCAAATAGTATAAATATGTGGGTAAATGGAAGAAAACAAGGAGACACTTTAAAAATTGAAGTAGTAGATGCAAAAGGAAAGACGCATTACATTAAACTAGCAGATAAAATTGATTTTGAAGGATGGAAATATTTAAGTGCGCAGCTTGACACAGATATAGCTATGCCAGCAAAAATAACAAAAATATATGCTTATGCACAAAGCGTTCCTGAAAAACGCACGAGCGCACTTTATTTTGACCATATATCTATAACAAGAGGTGAAAGAAATAGACAAGGTACATCGGTTCGAAACGATTATAGTTTTGACCCAATGTATAGAGAAAAATTTGCAGACGTTGTTAAAAACGAATATTTAATTAACGTTATAGGGCCAACGAAAAAGAACAGTTTGGTTTTAGGTCAAAAAAATATAGAAGAAATTAGTTCGAAATTACTTAAAGGAGCAAGCAGTGTAATATTAGCATCTACGCAAAATGCATCTTTTAACCTTGGTGAAAAAGCGATAGTATACAAAAATGAATACTCATCAAAACAAGTAGGAAACACACAAATTATAACACTAGGCACAGACAGTGGTAGTGTACGAGCTACAAATGCTAAACAGTGGTCTAGTTTAAAATCTACATTAAGTTCAAATGAAGCATCTCACATTATTATAGTTATGAGTCAAAATCCATTAACACAATTTAAAGATGCTAGAGAAGGAAATGCACTTCATGATTACTTAGTAGAGTATAAAGAAGAAACAGGACGTCCAATCTACATAGTAACAACAGGTGGAATGGAAGTAGAAGTAAGAATAGAAGATGGAATAAGATATATAAGAACACCAGGAATTATTAGTACAAAAGACGAATTAAACAAAGCAAAATTCATTAAATTCAAGGCAGTAGGAGATAAACTTTACTACTCATTTGAGTCCATGATATAAGCACAATAATATATAAGCAGTGATAAAAAGGGGTACGGTATGAAAAAAATATTAGCAGGTGTATTAATAAGTAGTTTGATTTTAGTAGCAACAACATATGCCGCAAATAATGATGCAGGAAGTCAAAATGATCCATTAGTAACAAAAAGTTATGTAGATGAATTAGTAAAAGAGTTAGAAAAAACAAATAGTAATAAGTATGAAATTGTAGAAGTAGAAGCTGGGCAAGTGTTAGAAGGACATGAAAGTACAGAAATGATTTTACGTGCAGGAGAAGGAAATGTAATTGAATCAAGTGGTGGAGGAATTCAAGATATTACAGATGGTCTAGATTTAAAAACATCAGTAAACGTACCTAAAAATCATTTACTTTTAATTCCAAGAGGAGATGGCCGAGGTATTTTGGCAAAAACTAATATAATAGTAATGGTTAGAGGTGGATATACTATTCATTAAAAGAAAGTATAAGCATTACTATGCTTAAATAAATTATAAAAGACAACTGGAATAGATACAGTTGTCTTTTATATAGAATAAATCAATTTTTTAATATTAAAATTAATCTAAAGCTAATATAAAGATGGAGGTACAAATGAATAAAACAGTAAAGCAGTTAATGTATATAATCTTAGCCTTTTCGATGGTAGTATGTATAGGGGTAGGATTTGGACGAGTAAAGGTAGAAAATGATTATAAAGAAGTACAAGTGGCAGTAAAATATACAACATTGTTAGAAATAGCAAGTCAAACAGGAACACCACTTGAAGAGGTTATGAAGACATATAGGGATTTGGGTGTTAACGTATTATTTGTAACAGAAAACACACTTCAATCAAAAAGTAATGACCAATATTCAAATTTACATGACCAAGGTATAGCTACTATTTTAGATGGTTATGAAGCAGCACGATGGTATCCAAATATAGATGAAATTGTGTCTAAAAACTACTATATAGAAGTAAAAGATATGTCAACGTATGAATATATTATTGAGCAGTTAACTATAAAAGGCTTTAACGTACGAACTATAGAAAATGGAGAAGATAAGTTAATCGAATTTAGAGGTCCATTAAATGCGTTATATGCGATAGGTATAGGGTATAACAAAAAAGATATGGAACTTGCAGCATCATTAGGTTATGTTATATCACCACAAATTAAAACGTGGGAGCTTCTAACAGAAGAATCTATAGAATATGTAATGAATGATGTAGCATCTTTACCAAATCTAGGGACAATATATTTTGCAGACTCGAGTATTCCAGAACCAACAGAAGATAAAGTTATAGAATTATCAAAAAAACAAGGACTTGGATATGTAGAATTTTTCTCACACAAACAAAAAGGATTTAAAACATTAGCAGAAAACATAGCAAAAATAGATGGTGATTACAACATTGTACGTTTGCATACATTAACAGATGCAGAAGCATCTAAATATACTTTAGAGAAATTAATAGATAGATATATGTTAGCTTTAACAGAACGAAATATGAGAGTGTTCTTGTTTAAAATGCCAAGTGGCATAGACATTATGAAAAATGAAACTGCATTACAACTATCAATCGAAACATTCGTAGAAAAAGTAGAGGAAGAAGGATATACAGTAGCTCAAAATATCAATCAATTAAAATTTGAGACACAACCATATTGGATAAAACTAGCAGCGGGACTTGGAACGATAGCTGTATTTACATTATTAGCATTAGAACTTGTAGATAAACGTATTGCATACGTACTAGGAATTTTAGTAGTAGTAGGATATACATTAGCATTAAAAATAATGCCAAGTATGAGTATTAAGATGATGGCATTAGTAGGAACAATATTATTTCCAACATACGGAGTTTTAAAATATATGTTTCCAAAAACAGGAAGCATTAAAGAAACACTTAAAGCATTATTAATGATGACTATGATGACATTTGGCGGTGCGATGACAGTAGTTGGACTTCTATCACAAACAGATTACGCTATAGGAGTTAACGGATTTATAGGAGTTAAATTTGCACATCTTATGCCAATTTTATTAGTTATTCTAATCGTATGTTATAAAAAATACGGTATCAATACAGAGTTCTACAAAGGATTATTAAACAAAAAAATAACATATATGACGATAGTAGTTATAGGAATAGTAGGCGTAGTGTTAATGATTTACACATCAAGAACAGGTAACGGAGGAACAGTATCAAGTTTTGAACTAGCATTTAGACAAGCACTAGATTCAATATTAGGAGTAAGACCAAGAACAAAAGAATTTTTGATAGGATATCCATCTATGATAGCATTATTATATTTTGGATACAAAGACAGATACTTACCAATTTTAGCACTAGGAATTATAGGACAAG
>JBOFDK010000055.1:0-30939 GCA_051646925.1 Cellulosilyticaceae bacterium
TATAAGCAATAAATATACTTTAATAATTTTTGGTGGCGATGCGACTAGGGGACACACCCGTTCCCATACCGAACACGTAGGTTAAGACCTAGTCGGCCGATGGTACTTGTCTGGAGACGGACCGGGAGAGTAGGTGGCTGCCAAATTGAATATGCGGGTGTAGTTCAATGGTAGAACACCAGCCTTCCAAGCTGGCCACGTGGGTTCGATTCCCATCACCCGCTCTGATATGCCCGAGTGGCGGAACTGGCAGACGCACAGGACTTAAAATCCTGCGAGCTAACCCTCGTACCGGTTCGATTCCGGTCTCGGGCATAAAAACGACTATTTTATAAAATAGTCGTTTTTTTATGTCTAGAAATAGAATAAGTTTATCATATAAAGAACATCCTAATTATGATGAGGTGATTTATATGTCTAAGAAATTCAAAAATATGAATAAATTTAATCCGATAATAATAACTACTATAATAATTATTCTGCTAATAATAATTAGCATTGGATTAAGTAAAAATTCAGTAGAACAAATAGATTGTGTAAATGAAGAAGATACAACATTAAGGAAAGAGTTGATTTTTGAAGAAGCAATAATTGTTGATGTTGAAAAGGAAAATCAAAGCTTTACAATATTACCAGTAGAAAATCAATTTGAAAATGAACAGTTAATTACTATTGGATTGAGTGACCAATCTAAAATCGAACATGTTGGATTAAAACGTATTTATCCATTTGATGTTTTAAAAAAAGGAATGAAAGTTAAAATAAAATATATAGATTATGCAGTACAGACAAAGTTATATTATGAAGCTACGTACGTAGAAATATTAGAAGATAATATTGGAGATGAATTATTTTTACCATCATTAGATAATGTATATATTGAAACAATTAATGAAGATAAACAATATATTATAGTTAATCAATATAAAGATTTTACAGGTAGGCAAACAGTCGTATATATTGATCATCATACAAATATTAAAAATGAAGATGATGATATAGTATATTTAATTGATCAACTAGATATAGGAGACAAAGTTACAATTATTACAAATGGTGTTATGACAGAATCAGAGAAAAGTGAAACTGTAGGGTTAGAAATTATTTTGCATAATAAATAATATAGATATATGTAGTAAATGAATTATAGATATATGTAGTAAATAAATTATAGATATATGTAGTGAATGAATTATAGATATATGTAGTGAATGAATTATAGATATATGTAGTGAATGAATTATAGGTGTATATAGTGGATGGATTATAGATATGTATTGTTTGATAATAGAATTTAAAGAGAAGGTGTATAAATAGGAAAGATATATTTATATACCTTTCAATAAAATAGTTTTTTTTTATGAATGTTGGTAATTTAAAAATGAAATTAATAAGTAACGAATAAGTAGATATAGTAAAAAATCATTACTAAACTTAATATTTACAAATACATAACTTATATGCGTATAAAAAGTAATAAAAAATATAGAATAAAAAGTATATAAAGACTATACTTTTTAAATAGTAAATAAGGACTAAGTGTATAATTACAATGTTTATGAGTATATATTTTTAAATTAGCTATAACATCTATACTAAACATATAGTTTTATATTATAAAATTTTTAAATTAAAATCTATTGACTCAAACATAAAAAATAAGTATAATTTCAAAGTAAGAGTTTAATAGACCTAAACAAAAAGTTTATTTTAAAAAACTAATATTATAGAAAAAGCTGAAAATAAATACAAAAAGCGATAAGGTAGACAAAGAAACAAAATAATAGATCAATAAAATGCAAAATTTAAATTACAAAACAAAAATATAAATTTAAATTACAAATATAGGAGGAAGAAGATGGATATTGGCGCGAAAATTAACCAATTAAGAAAAAAGAATGGTCTGACACAAGAAGAACTTGCTGATCGTTGCGAACTTTCTAAAGGGTTTATTTCACAAGTAGAGCGCGGTCTGACTTCACCGTCAATTGCCACACTTATTGATATTTTAGAATGTCTGGGAACTAATTTAAAAGATTTCTTTAATGAAACAAGTCAAGAAAAAATTGTATTTACAAAAGAAGACCTGTTTGAAAAAGAAGACAAAGAATTAGGCAATATGATTACATGGCTTATTCCGAATGCGCAAAAAAATGATATGGAGCCAATTTTAATTAATATAGAACCAGCAGGGCAAACTTATGAACAGGCACCACATGAAGGTGAAGAATTTGGTCATGTGATAGCAGGTACTATTTATGTGCATTTAGGAAATAAAAAATTTAAAGCAAAAAAAGGTGATAGTTTTTATTTTAGACCGACCGGAGATCATTATTTAGAAAATGCAGGTAAAACAAAGGCAACAGTGCTTTGGGTTGCAACACCACCAAGTTTTTAAAGGAGAGTATATGACATGAATGAAAATAAAACAGCAAATATCATTGATCTTTGTAATATATCAAAAACATTTAGCGATGGTACAGAAGTATTAAAACAAATAAATATGTATATTAGACGTAATGAATTTTTAACATTATTAGGACCAAGTGGTTGTGGTAAAACAACATTATTACGTATTATAGGTGGTTTTGAAACAACATCTACAGGAGATGTTATGTTTGAAGATGAGAACATTGCGGAATTGCCACCATACAAAAGACGTATAAATACAGTATTTCAAAAATATGCATTATTTCCTCATATGACAGTAGGTGAAAATATTGCTTTTGGACTACAAATAAAAAAGATGGATAAAGCAGTTATAGCTAAAAAAGTAGAAGAGATGCTTGAGCTTGTAAATTTAAAAGGGTATCAAAATCGTTCTATAGATTCATTAAGTGGTGGACAACAACAAAGAATTGCAATTGCGAGAGCCGTAGTAAATGAACCAGAAGTGTTACTGTTAGATGAGCCATTAGGAGCATTGGATTTAAAACTTCGAAAAGGTATGCAAATGGAGCTTAAAAGAATTCAACAACAGTTAGGTATTACATTTATATATGTGACACATGACCAAGAGGAAGCGCTTACTATGTCTGATACTATAGCTGTTATGAATGAAGGGCGCATTCAACAAATTGGTACACCAGTTGATATTTATAATGAGCCTAAAAATGCTTTTGTAGCAGACTTTATAGGTGAAAGTAATATTATAACTGGAACAATGCATAAAGACTATGTTGTAGAATTTCATAAAACGGTTTTTGAATGTGTTGATGCAGGTTTTGGGGAAAATGTTGCAGTAGATATTGTCATTAGACCAGAAGATTTACAACTTGTAAAACCAGAGAATGGAATGTTAGTTGGTGAAGTTGAAAATGTTACATTTAAAGGTGTTCATTATGAAAGTCTTATAAATACAGGTGAATTTATTTGGACGGTACATTCAACAGCTATGCCTGTAATAAATACACAAGTAGGACTTAGTTTAACACCAGAAGATATTCATATTATGAAAAGGAGATAGGTAAATGAATAAAAAACATCTAGCATACCCTTATCTTATATGGATTGGAATTTTTGTATTAATACCATTGTTACTTATCGTATACTTTAGTTTTAAGTCACCTACGGGTTTTTCATTAGAAAGTTACAAACGTTTCTTTGATCCGTTATATATGGAAGTATTATTTAGATCAGTGCAATTAGCATTTGTGACGACGGTTATCTGTCTTATACTAGCGTATCCATTAGCTATGATATTAAATAGTAAAGATATTTCAAATAAAAATATTGTATTACTATTAGTTATATTACCGATGTGGATGAATTCTTTGATGAGAACGTATGCATGGATGGTATTACTTGAAAATAAAGGTATTTTGAATAACATATTACAGATGTTAGGCTTACCTACACGTCAGTTTTTATATGGAAATGGTGCTATTGTATTTGGTATGATTTACAATTTCTTTCCTTTTATGGTACTGCCAATATATAATTCACTGGCAAAAATTGATAAAAGTCTTATTGAAGCATCACATGATTTGGGTGCGAATAAAAGAAGAACATTTAGAAAAATTATATTGCCATTAAGTTTACCAGGAGTAATTACAGGTATAATTATGGTTTTTATGCCAAGTTTAACTACATTTGTAATTACAAGATTACTTGGTGGTGGTCAAGTAGTATTAATTGGTAACTTGATAGAAGAACAATTTACGAGAACGAGGGATTGGGCATTTGGTTCAGCACTCTCAATGATTTTAATGGTTATTATTTTGGCAACAATTGGATTTATGTCGAAAAATGATACTATTGAAAAAGGAGGGGGATTGATATGATAAAAATAATCAAAAAAGCTTATTTAGGAATTATTCTTTTGATTTTATATGCTCCAATTTTATTATTGATGGTCTACTCCTTTAATGAGTCGAAAACAACAAGTTGGCAAGGATTTTCATTTAAATGGTATATAGAGTTGTTTAATGATCCAAGTATTCAACGTTCGTTTTACTATACTATTATAGTTGCGACAATTGCGGCTGTATGTTCAACGATTATAGGTACGTTAGCAGCTATGGGAATTAATAAAATGTCAGTACGTTCAAAAAATATGGTGATGAATTTGACATATATACCACTTTTAAGTCCAGATATCGTAATTGGTATATCACTTATGTTATTATTTAGTGCAGTTGGTGTAAAATTTGGTTTAACAACGTTGATTTTATCACATATAACATTTTGTATCCCATACGTCATACTAAGTGTTATGCCAAGATTAAAAATGATGAATAGTAGCTTATATGAGGCGGCTCTTGATTTAGGAGCTTCACCTATGTATGCTTTTAAGAAAGTTATATTACCGGAAATATTACCTGGAGTTATATCAGGTGCATTTATTGCATTTACGTTATCAATTGATGATTTCGTAGTTAGTTTTTTCAATACTGCATCAGGGGTAAATACGTTATCAATTCAAATTTATTCTATGGCACGTCGTGGTGTTAGTCCGAAAATTAATGCAATTTCAACAATTATGTTTGGTACCATTATGCTAATATTAATTGTGACTAATTTAAAGGCAAATAGAGAAGAAAAAAAACGACAAAATCAAAATTCAACAAGAAGTTACAAAATAAAAATACAGAAGCAAGAATTAAAAAACATTAATTAAAAACATTAGCTTAAAATAATAAAATGTTTTTATTAGAGAAAAATAAAATTTAAAGAAGGTGGTATATAAAATGCAAAAAAAATTAACTTTATGTTTGGTAGCAATGTTAGGACTGACAACTATGTTTAGTGCAGTAGGGTGTAGTAGTCAAGCTAAAGAAACAGTATATGTGTATAACTGGGGCGATTACATTGATGAAGATGTAAATAAAATGTTTGAAAAAGAAACAGGAATTAAAGTTATTTATGAAGTTTATCCAACAAATGAAGATATGTTTGCACGTCTTGCAGCAGGTGTATCAGAGTATGATGTTGTATTTCCTTCAGACTATGTTGTTGAAAAAATGATTAATGAAGACATGGTTAATAAATTAGACATGAGTTTATTAACAAACTACAATCAAATAGATAAAGAGTTTAAAAACTTACCATACGATCCTGAAAATTTATATTCTGTACCATATCTTTGGGGTACAATGGGAATCGTATACAATACAGGAATAGTTGAAAAACCAGTTACACAGTGGGCTGATTTATGGGACCCAACATATGCAAAACAAGTATTTATGTACGATAGTGAGCGTGATTCTATTATGGTTGCATTGAAGAAGTTAAATTATTCTATGAATACGACAAATGAGGCAGAATTAGAAGAAGCAAAACAAGCGCTTATTGAGCAAAAAAGCAATGTTTTAGCATATGTTGGCGATGAGGGTAAAGGAAAAATGGAAAATGGCGAAGCAGCGATGATGCTTGCATGGGCAGGCGATGCACTACTTATGACATTAAATAATCCAGAACTTGAGTATGTATTACCATCAGAAGGAACAAATTATTTTGTTGATGCTATGGTTATTCCAAAGAATGCAAAAAATTATGAAAATGCACATAAATACATTGATTTTCTTTGTCGTCCAGATGTAGCAGCTCTTAACGCAGAGTATGTTGGGTATTCAACACCGATAAGTGCAGCACGTGAATTGCTACCTGAAGAAATGAAAAATAGTGAAATTGCATATCCAGATGTAGAAGTTTTATCTACTATGGAGATGTTTAATGACCCAGGAAAACTTGTAGAAACATATAGTCGTATATGGACAGAAGTTAAAGCTGCAAATTAATTAAATATCTTTCCAAAAAGAACTTGATTATGTATAATGATACTAATGATATACTAAGTTGATAAACTAAAAGAAATAGGGGGGGATAAAGGTGAAAAAGAAAGTGTGTTGTAAGTCAGAGGATATAGAGTTATACACAAAAGATTTTGTAGTAGATAAAGATGATACAAATGATAGTATTGATATGAAACCGCATATAGTTCCAACACAAAAATCAAATCCTAATGCATGGACATCGTTTATTTTAGGAATTGTTAGTTCACTAGGTTGGATTGTACCGATTATAGGGTTGCCAGTATCAATTGTAGGAACAGTACTTGGTGCAATTGAAATGAAAAAAAAGCGAAATATGGGTATTGCTATTTCAGGATTTGTTATTAATTGTGTATTCTTATGTGCAAGTATAGCAAAAGGAATTGTTGATATTGTTTTTTACTTTAAACGAAAAAACGTATAGAATAATTAGTAGCTAAGAAAAACTTGAAAAAGATTACATGAATATAATAAAAGTAAAAAATAGCCCAATGGATTAGTCATGAGAAGAGTGTCTAGCCCATTGGGCTATTTTTATAGATAATACTAATGCTTACATGAATGATTCGTTATTCATTAGTAAAACAAATAAAGGTAGTAAGGTAGCAATTATTTACTAGTTAAAAAAGCTATCATTACATTTGAAAATCATGTATATTATAATAATAAATAAATGAACTTAGTTAAGGAGTAAAACATGGAAAAATTAAACATAATACATTTACTTCAGGATAAAATTAAAGCAAATCATTTGAGGGAAAATGAAGAAATGGCATCACATACAACTTTTAAAATAGGTGGAAAAGCAAGATACTATATGACACCTGATTCTGTAGAAGAGTTACAGATAATGATAAAAGCTTGTAAGCAAGCAGAAGTTCCATACTATATTATAGGGAACGGTAGTAATTTGTTAGTATGTGATGATGGTTTAAATGGAGCAGTAATAGAGATATATAAGCTTTTTTCAGATATAGAAATAAAAGAAAATTATATTGTAGCTAAAAGCGGGGCGATGTTAGCACGTATTGCCAAATTAGCACAAGAAGTAGCACTTACAGGCTTAGAGTTTGCACATGGTATACCAGGAACATTAGGTGGCGCAATAGCTATGAATGCAGGCGCATATGGCGGTGAAATGAAAGATGTAGTAGTAGATGTTACAGTTATGACATCAGATGGTGAAGTGAGAGTACTTTCTAATGAAGAAATGGAATTTGGATATCGCACAAGTATAGTTACAAAAAAAGGTTATATTGTATTAGGTGCAACGTTAAACCTTCAAGAAGGTGACAAAGAAACAATAGCTAGGCAAATGAAACAATTAATAGAACAACGTAGAGAAAAACAACCGTTAGAGTATGCAAGTGCAGGTAGTACGTTCAAACGTCCAGAAGGATATTTTGCAGGAAAGCTAATTATGGATAGCGGATTAAGAGGATACCAAATAGGCGGGGCTAGAGTATCAGATAAACATTGTGGATTCATCGTAAATATGGGCGGTGCAACTTGTAAGGATATGATTTCATTAATTGAACATGTTCAAAAAGAAGTCAAGTTGAAGCAAGGTATAATGCTTGAGACAGAAGTCAAAATACTTAAAATGTAAAAAGACAACGTATAGATATTCAAAATAGTGGAGGACACCAATGGAGTTTGTAATTGTTACAGGTATGTCAGGAGCGGGAAAAAATACAGCGATTAACTTTTTTGAAGATGCAGGTTACTATTGCGTAGATAATTTGGCACCAGCGCTTATTCCACAGTTTGCAGAACTTATAGTGAAGCAAAAACAAAGCTATGAAAAAGTTATTTTAGGTATAGATATTAGAGGTGGTATTCTATTTGATGATTTATTTATAGGATTGGATTACCTAAAAGACAAAGGTTATGTATACCAAATTTTGTATTTTGAATGTTCAGAACAAATCTTGATACAACGTTATAAAGAAACTAGAAGGCAACATCCACTAGCACATAACGGAAGATTAAATGAAGCTATAATAAAAGAAAAATTAATTTTAAAAAAAGTTAAGCAAAAAGCAGATTATATAATAGATACGACAAACATATTACCAAAAGACATTAAAGATGTGTTATGCAAAATTTATCAATCTGAAAAAGATTTTAAAAATCTAATGATTACTATAGTAGTTTTTGGGTTTAAGTATGGAATTCCAATTGATGCTGATATGGTATTTGATGTAAGGTTTGCACCTAATCCGTATTATGTACCAGAATTAAGGCCACTTACAGGGAATGAAGCGAGTATAAAAGAATTTGTTATGCAAGCTGAAAATACAAAAATATTTGTAGATAAACTAAAAGATATGATAAAGTTTTTAATACCACAATATAGTAATGAAGGAAAAAATCAATTAGTGATTGCAATAGGATGTACAGGTGGAAAACATCGGTCAGTAGTAATTGGAAATGAATTACATGAGTATTTAGAAAAAGAGGGAAATGCTATTACAATACAATATAGAGATATAGATCAAGATAGTAAAAGAGGTAAATAGTATGATAACTGAAAACAAAAAAATAGTAACGATTGGTGGGGGAACAGGACTATCAACTATGCTAAGGGGTATAAAAAAACATCCATTAGATATTACAGCGATAGTAACAGTATCGGATAATGGTGGAGGCTCGGGCATAATAAGACAAGAAATGAACATTATTCCGCCAGGGGATATTAGAAACTGTTTAGTAGCGTTAGCAAATACAGAACCAATGATGAAAAATTTACTTCAATACAGATTTACAGAGGGGACATTAAAAGGACAAAATTTTGGAAACTTATTTTTAGCAGCACTTACAGATTTAAGTGGAAGTTTCGAAAAAGCAGTTAAAGTTACAAGCAACGTACTGGCAATATCAGGGAAAGTTTTGCCAGTTACGTTGGAAAATGTTGAATTACAAGCTACATTTGAAAATGGCGAAGTAGTAATAGGTGAAACTCAAATTGTAGAATATAGTAAAGCAAAGCATACGATGATAGAAAAAATTATTTTAATACCATCTAATCCAGAGCCAGCAGAAGATGTAATTCGTGCAATTGAAGAAGCGGATTTAATCACTTTAGGGCCTGGAAGTTTGTATACGAGTGTAGTACCAAACCTATTAGTTAGTCAGGTCGCAGAGGCTATTCGTAATGCAAAAGCAAAAAAAGTATATATAGCAAATATGATGAGTCAACCTGGAGAAACAATAGGGTTTACGGTAGAAGACCATATACGAGCTTTAGAGTATTATGCCGGAGGAAAAATTGTAGATTGTGCTATTGTAAATACAGAGCCTATTACAGAAAAATATTTAAAAAAATATATAGAAGATGGTGCACATAGTCTTATACGAAACAAAGATGACGTAATATGGAATAGGATAGAATGCGTTGAAGCATCTCTAGTACACATTAATCATGAAAAAAAATATATTAGACATAATGCAGACTTATTAGGAGAGTATATTTTAAAACTTATTAAATAAAAACAATACGAATTATGATGAATGGGGTGAACTATGTCTTTTTCTGCAGAAGTCAAAAAAGAACTCATAAAAATTGAAAATGAAGATAAACATTGCGTGATAGCAGAACTAGGAGCATTTCTTTTGATGGCAGGAAAAATTCATACAGAAGATAAGGCTTTTAAACTACAAATGCAGACCGAAAATGAAGGTATTGCTAAAAAATACTTTACAATGTTAAAAAAAACTTTTAATATAAATACTGAAGTGGTACTTATGAATCACCGTACAAGACAGAAGAAAAATTATTTAATGAATGTAAATCAATCGGATGAAGTAAAAAAAATATTAGTAGCAACTACCATTTGGGATAACGATATAGAAAATAATATGCCAAAACAAAAAATGGAACTGACAGTAGTACAAAGTATTTGTTGTAAAAGAGCATGTTTAAGAGGTGCATTTCTTGCGGGTGGATCAGTAAGCGATCCAGAGAAAGGTTATCATTTAGAATTTGTAACACAAGAAGAGGCCTATGCTGAATTTTTACAAGAAGTTATGCAAAGCTTAGAGATGGATGCTAAAATAGTTATGAGAAAAGGATACTTTGTTGTTTATCTAAAAGAAGGTTCACAAATTGTTGACTTATTAAATATTATGGGAGCACATTTAGCTCTAATGGCACTTGAAAATATCCGAATTATAAAAGAAGTAAGGAACAATGTTAATAGACTCGTTAACTGTGAAACAGCAAATCTTAAAAAAACAGTATCAGCAGCTGTTAGACAAGTTCAAGATATAGAGTATATAAAAGATACGATAGGATTATCGTCTTTACCAGAAACATTGGAAGAAATCGCAAGGTATAGACTAGAATATTCTAGTGCAACACTAAAGGAGTTGGGGGAACTATTAACTCCGCCTGTTGGAAAATCAGGTGTAAATCATAGATTGAAAAAATTAAGTGAAATAGCTAATCAAATGAGGGAACAAAGAGGAGAAGTAAAAAAATGATTAATGAAATAGTAACAATACAGCTTAAAAATGGTTTAGAAGCAAGACCAGCAGCATTATTTGTTCAATTAGCAAGTAAATATGAAAGCAATATTACAATTGTTGCTAATGAAAAACAAATAAATGCAAAAAGTATTATGGGGATGATGTCATTAGGTTCAATAAAAGGTGCTGAAATTCAATTACTTATAGACGGTGAAGATGAGCAAGTGGCTATGAATGAACTAAAAGAATTTTTCAATCAAGAAGAAATTGAAATGTAGAAAAGAGGAAATAAAAATGAATGAAATTCCACAAGAAATTAAAGATAAATTAGAAAAAATATGTATTTGTAGAGGTACAACGACAGCTACTGTAAAAGATGCTATTCGTGGCGGAATAACCACATATGATGAGCTTGTAAAAGCAACAGGAGTTACAACAGGTGGTTGTAAAGGTAGTAGATGCAAAAATAAAGTTCAAACATTACTAGAAGGTTTTCAAAACGGTGAATGGGTTTAATAAATATAAAAACATCTAAAGATATAACTAAGTTATATCTTTAGATGTTTTTTTTTATTCAAGAAGTGCACTAAATGTAAATTATGATTAATAATATAACTCAATATAGAAATAGATAGAGATAAAAAACATTGAATAAAAGGTGAATAAACAATTATAAAATACTAAAGATAAATATGAAAAAAAAACAAAACTATCAGATTATAACTTTAAAAAGTAAAAAGCAATATAAGGAGTAGATAAGTGGGTAGTATAAAATTTTAAATAGTAAAAATTAATATAAAATGTAGATTTTTGGGAAATTAACTTATATAATAGACTTAGTGTGTAGACTAAAAATAAAGGAGGACATAAAATGTTAAGAAAAACACTATATTATATAAGCTTATTTATTATGTTAGTAAGCAATTGTCACATAATGACAGCAACAGAAGTGCCACAAACAATTCGTATTGGCTTAGAATCAATAGCAAAAGATTTAGATACAATTACAGTTAAAAGTGAGCAACCGTTACAAATAGGATATTATACAAACAATTACTGGACTAAGGAAGGTGTATTAGAAACAAGGGAAGCAAATATTACACGTGATACAGCGCAGTATTATACATATCAAGAACAATTTAAAACATATGAAGCGGCAAAAGAAGCTTTAAAATACATAGATGATATAAATGGATTAGTAGCACAGGTAGAAAGAGGCAATTATCAAATATATACGACTACACAATTGGCAGGTACAAAAAGTGTAGATTTTAATGACAAAAGAATTAATATTAAAAATCAAGAAGGAAAAACACTATTAATTAGTGAACAGTTAGATACACCTATAGCTTTTCAAGGTGCGTATGCAGAAGATAGTGTACCAAGTACAGGAATTGGAACGCGTAGATATAGAGGAGTTATAGAAGTTGTAAAAGGACAAAAAAAAGGATTAACAGCTGTAAGTGTTGTACCATTTGAACAATATTTATATGGTGTAGTAAATAATGAAATGGGTGGAAGTTATCCACTAGAGGCATTAAAAGCACAAGCAGTTGCAGCAAGAAGTATGGCAACATTTCAATATAACAGATATTTATCAAGAGGGTACAATCTTGTAGATACTACATATTCGCAGGTATATAAAGGTATAACATCAGAACATACAAATACAACTATGGCAGTTGATTTAACAAAAGGTGAAATAGCGAGATATAATGGTAAAGTAGCGGAGACTATTTATGGTTCAAGTAGTGGTGGCCACACAGAAAATGCTAAATACGTATGGGGAAATGAAGTACCATATTTAATGGGCGTTGAAGATGGGCATGAAGAGAACAACCATGATTGGGAAAGAACGATTACATTAGCAGAGTTAGATGCATGTTTAAAAGATGATAATATATCAATAGGTAAAGCAATAGGTTTGGAAATTGTCGATTGGACACCAAGTGGTCGTGTCAAACAATTAAATATATTAGGGAGTGATGGTGAATATAGTCTTTCCCGGGAAATGCCACGTACTTTTTTTCACGCATCAAAAGGCGGATCATTAAAAAGCACGATGTATAAATTTACACCATACACAGATGGAGAAGATGTAACATCTAAGCCAGAAGTACCAAATGTTGAAAAAACAGAGTTATACGTATTAGATAAAGATGGTCAAAAACGTATTTCGATTGAAGGTAGTGTGTATGTTCAATCAAAAGATGGTGTGAAAAAAATAGGGAATGAAGTTATTGAGGACAATAGCCCGGTTATTCCAGATAATAAAAATGAACCAACTAAAATGTATGGAGATATTGTATTATATGGAAAAGGATATGGGCATGGAGTAGGTATGTCTCAAAATGGTGCAATTTCCTTAGCTAGAAAAGGTTATACATATGATAAAATTATAGAGTACTATTACCCAGGTGTAGTAGTATCTTATTAATAATTGACAAAATAAATCAACTCCTAAACTAGATAAGTTAACTAGTATAGGAGTTGATTTTATAATTATTGTATTTAAGATAAATATTAGTTTGAAAAAATATAAATCGCGTATAAAAAGTAGGCTTGACTTAACAAAAAAATGAGTCTATCATTAAAATAAAATGAGAAATGAAACTAAAAATAAGGCGATTAGTCAATATAAAAAAGATAGGATAACGTATGAAAACATCAGATTTTAAATTTTATTTACCAGAAGAGCAGATTGCCCAAGTACCATTAAATGATAGAACATCATCTAAACTTATGTATATAGATAAAGAAACAGGAAATATCAAACATCAGCATTTTTATAATGTTATAGAAGCATTAAAAGAAGGAGATTGTCTTGTACTAAATAATACAAGAGTTATACCAGCACGTCTGTTTGGAGTACGAGAAGGTTCTGGGGCAAAAGTTGAATTTTTACTTCTTGTAAGAAAAAATGAGACAGATTGGGAAGTGTTAGTAAAGCCTGGGAAAAAAGCACGAGTCGGAGATACTATTATATTCGGTGAGGGATTACTTAGTGCAACTGTAATTGAAATTATAGAAGATGGCAAACGTATAGTACGATTTAAATTTGAGGGAATATGGGAAGAGGTGTTAGATAGCCTTGGAGAAATGCCACTTCCACCGTATATATATGAAAAGTTAGAAGACCGTGAACGCTACCAAACAGTATATTCTAAGCATGATGGAAGTGCGGCAGCACCGACAGCAGGACTTCATTTCACACAAGAATTAATGAAGAAGATACAAGAAAAAGGTATAAAGATAGCGTATGTTACATTACACGTAGGACTTGGAACTTTTAGACCTGTAAAAGTAGATAATGTTTTGGAACACGATATGCATAGTGAATATTATCAAATAGAAGAAGAAGATGCTAAAATTATAAATGAAACAAAGGCAAAAGGTGGACGTATTATTTCTGTTGGAACTACGAGTACTAGAACGTTAGAATCAAACGTTGATGAAAATGGTAATGTAAAGGCTGGAACAGGATGGACTAATATTTTTATATATCCGGGATATGTATTCAAATGTATTGATGGTCTTATTACAAATTTTCATTTGCCAGAATCAACACTTATAATGTTAGTTAGTGCATTAGCGGGTAAAGAACATACTCTTCATGCTTACGAAGAAGCGGTAAAGCATGGATATAGATTTTTCAGTTTTGGAGATGCAATGATTATTATTTAAGTATAGAAAATAATAAATAGGGGGATATATTATGGAAGCTGCTATTTCTAAGCATAGTAAAATATTCACAATGGGATTTAGAGATATTGATCTAACAGGAAGATTAAGATTAAGTTCACTTGTAGATTTCATGCAGGAAACATCTGGGGAACATGCAAAACTATTAGGTGTTGATTATGCAGGACATGATAATACTGATAATGTTTTTTGGATTGTATCTCGCGCAAAAATGAAAATGAAAACCTTTCCAGCTATTAATGAAAAAATTCGTATAGAAACATTTCCAGTAGGTATAGAGAAGTTGTTTGCAGTGCGTCATTTTAATATTTATAATGAAAAAGATGAACAAATAGGATTTATTATAGGGTACTATGTTTTATTAGACTGCGAAACACATAGACCAATTAGATTGAAAAATTTAAGTGGAGCACTTGCGAAATTAGAAAAAGAATATATAGGAGAGTCTTTACCTAAATTAAAATCCAATATAGTAATTGAGCATGAAGATAAACGAAAAGTAAGAGCTAGTGAAATTGATGTCAACAATCATATGAATAACGCTCATTACATTAGATGGACTATGGATATGTTTAGTACTGAAGAACAGAATAAACACCCTATAAATAGCATTCAAACAAATTATATTACACCGTTGTTAGAAGGAAATAGTGCGCGTATTATACGTGGCGTAGATATAGACGGGAATACAATTGTTCAAGGAACAAGTTTAGATGGTCAAATAGTATACTGGACTAGTTGTGTTACTTTTGAAAATAAATAAATATTAATTATAAAACCCCCAATATAGAATAGACTTTTATTGTCTAATCGATATTGGGGGTTTATTTTCAAAGCAGTAATATTATAGTTTTCAATTAAAATTAAAATTAAAATTCCAAAGTAATATTGTAGTTTTCAATTAAAATTAAAATCCCAAGCAATATTAAAAATCCCAAGTAATAATTCAATTATTATAAGTAGGCTGAATTGTTGTTAGGGCATAACTTGGAAAATGTTCTAATCCCATGCAGTATAACCATTTTGCTGATGAGAGGTCATAAATGCAGTAATAATTTATAAAGCGTGTACCAGATGGGTCAAATAAAGCTAAAAAAAGATTATTTCCATCAATAAATAAATCAATTATTTCATAGGTATTAGATGGAAGTGTTAGTGACACACTAGAAGAGTCCATCAAATTAAATAAATTTAGTAATCCATAAGCTTCCTCAATAGCATACATTGTAGTTCCATCTGATAAAATTCTATTAGGCGAGAAAGGTATTGGAGTAGTTGAATGTTCATCAGTAAATGGATTGTATATATCAACAGATGATTTATTCATAAAATAGCATAAACCATTGCTAAGTAATGAAAAATGTTTTTGAAAACGAGCGTAAGTACTAGTTTGTATGCGAGTTGATTTTGTAACAGTAGCAGTTTCTAAATCAATTATATATACAAAAGCATTATAAGCATTTGCTTCATAAGCTAAAACAACTGTAGATGAGCCTATTTGCGATGCATATGAAACATACATTTTACCTAAATTATCTTCTTCTTTAAAAAATACAGGAGTGGCAACGTTTGTAGCTAAGTTTATAATATATACACTTTCAAGACCACCAGAAAAAGATACAATAGCATAATTATCAAAAATATCATAATCATGAAAAGTTGTGGGAAAATTGTGGGTAACTTTACGAATAGGTGACATCAACTGTTCATAAGTTTCTAGTTTAATAAATCCTTCGGTATAAGGCATAAAAATTTGTTCTGTCTTTTCCAAAGTATTTTCAGATACAGTATAAGCAAGAGAGGAGTTCATAGTGATATCTGAATATATCAAATTAGATGATGATATGTTTGATATATTTAAAGGATTAATATTGTTAATAAGTACTTCGTATTTAGGAAGTGAAGTATTTTTAATATCATTAGTAGCATTAGTAGCAAGTGCTATGCAAAATACACTAATAAAAAATAAAGTTATCAATACTTTAAAAGGTATAAGTTTTTTAATAGTAATCAAATTTTTCGATAAATGTTTCCAACTAAATAGTTGCATATTACCATCCTTTGTCGGGGTTAAATCCGTATATTTGCAGAAGTTCTAGGTGAGGGCTATTTGCAATGTCTTTAGGAGATATCCAAAAACCTTTTGTAGAATCAAGATCAATACCAAATGCCATAAATGCTTGCCAAACAATGTATGAACAGTATGTACTTTTGAAATGATTAGAATATTTTTTTGGGACCAAAAGATTATAAGGTATATCATATAAATTATCTTGAGCAAATTGTGCAATTTCATTTAAAGTAGATTTAGGAGTATCTTTTAATCGCATCATTTTAAATGTTGGATAGTATTGCCACCTAGAAGCATTTTGTTCGATACTAATAGTTCCAGGTTCTAAAGATTCAAGTGTTTTTCCGCGAATTTCATCTACAACTAAAGCAGCGTGTCCATGTCGCCAGTTAGCAGTATAAGTTGATTTTGTTAGAAAAATATATCCATTATGATAAGGTGCCAACTTAAATAATTTTGTTGGTTTTCCATTTTCGTCATAAGCTTCATCCATATTTGTAATGAAGTTCAAAGAACGTTTTGTAGGGGATTTAGGGTTTAAATAATTATATTGATGCGAAAGTATTTCACTTTGAAAGTTTTGTTTAGTATATAATTCATCAATGATTGGTTTTGTGAGTCCTGTTTGCTCAAAAAGTAATGAATAATCTTCCTCAGAAAAACTTGATTGATTTAAAATATTAGATAAATCGACATGAGTAATATGAGGTGTATAAAACATTGTTTTTTGTGCATAGAGACCCATCAAACTATAAATGGATAATATAATTAAAAGACTTATTATCAATTTTTTTAAGTGTTTCAAATATTTCAGCTCCTTAATATGTACTTAATTTGATTATATTATAGCAAAACAAAACGTAATAGCCTATAATATAAAGTAATATTAATAATATAATATAAACTAATCTTCATACTATCTTTCAAAAAAATTATAATTTGGTATTATGTGTCAAAGTAAATGATTAAAATATTATATAATGGAGAAAAATAAAAAAAGAGTTTGTTGAAAAGCAAATCTTTTTCTTGTAAACTATTAAGTAGTAGTAATATAAAGATTGGAGACATAATATGTACGAATTATTAAAAGTAGAAGGAAGAGCCAAAAGAGGGCGCTTGCATACGGTACATGGAACCGTAGAAACACCACTTTTTATGAACGTAGCAACAGTAGCGGCTATAAAGGGTGCGTTATCAACAGAAGATTTAAATACTATTGATACACAAGTTGCATTATCGAATACATATCATTTGCACCTAAGACCAGGTGATCAATTGATAAAAGAGGTAGGTGGACTGCACCGTTTTATGGTATGGGACAAACCTATATTAACAGATTCAGGTGGATTTCAAGTTTTTTCACTAGCAGCAATGCGAAAAATAAAAGAAGAGGGTGTTTATTTTTCATCACATATTGATGGACGAAAAATATTTATGGGACCAGAAGAAAGTATGCAAATTCAATCTAATATTGCATCAACTATTGCAATGGCATTCGATGAATGTCCACCAGCATTAGCAGATAGACAGTATATTATGCCTTCAGTAGAGCGTACAACACGTTGGCTAGAGCGATGTATTACAGAGATGAATAGACTAAATCAATTAGAAGATACTATTAATAAAAATCAAATGCTTTTTGGTATTAACCAAGGAGGACTTTTTGCAGATGTTCGTATAGAACATGCAAAAATAATTCGTGAATTTGACTTACCAGGATATGCAGTTGGTGGATTAGCAGTTGGCGAAAGTCACGAAGCAATGTATAATGTACTAGATGAGGTTGTACCATACCTTCCGCAGAATAAACCAACGTATTTGATGGGAGTTGGAACACCTGAAAATATTTTGGAAGCAGTAGAGAGAGGTATCGACTTCTTCGATTGTGTATTACCAGCAAGAAATGGTAGACATGGACATGTATACACGAACCATGGAAAGATGAATATTTTTAATAAAAAATATGAAAAGGATATGGCACCGATTTCAGAAGAATGTCAATGTCCAACATGCAAACAATATAGTAGAGCGTATATTCGCCACTTATTGAAAGCAAAAGAAATGTTAGGTATGAGATTATGTGTTATTCATAATTTACATTACTTTAACAACTTAATGACCGAGATTCGAGATGCATTAGACCAAGGTAAATTTACATCATATAAAAAAATGCGTTTAGAAGGATATAAATCTAATTAGATACTAAAAGATGGAGGCGAAACAAATGGTTAATTTATTAGCAGAAACAGTAGCAGCAAGTGGTGGAATGATGCTTATGTCAACAGTAGGGTACATGGCATTTTTCTTTGCAATCATGTGGTTTTTAATTATTAGACCACAAAAGAAAAGAGATAAGCAAATTCAAGAAATGCAAAGTTCAATTAAAGTTGGTGATGAAGTACTTTTAAATACAGGAATGTATGGAAAGGTAGTAGACATCATTAATGATTTATTTATTATTGAATTAGGTCTTAACAAAGGAGTTCGTATTCCAGTAAAACAAGTAGCTGTAGCAAGTGTAGGTACACCTGATTTAACTGTTCATAAAAATATCGTTGAAGATGAAGAAGACGATGAAGATGAATATGAAGATGATGATGAATACGAAGATGATGAAGAATAGAATGTAATAGTATAAAAAAGATGTTTTTCTAATTAGAAAAACATCTTTTTTATTTTGCCGAAATAAAATAAAACTAGATAAAGTATCATCTAGTACTTAATCTAAATAAAATAAAGACAGATAAAGTATTATTTAGTACTTAATCTGAATAAAATAAAGATAGATAAAGTATTATTTTTAGTTAGTTTAAATAAAATAAGGATATATAATGTATGTATATATGGAAACTTAGTGATGTAAAGATTTCTACATAAAATGTTTTGAATTTATTATATATAAGGTCATAATTTGTTAAAAACTTAGATGCATAATAGAGACAAGTTACAGAGCTACAACTGAACTCTTCCCTTGTAAGGTTTAGCCTGTAACGTAGAAGAGATCTCCCCATATTATTATCCCTTTTTTCAGTTTGTATAATAAATATAAACTAAACAAAGAAAGACGTTTCCCCAAGACGTCTTTTTTTTTGTTTATTAAAATAAAGATTGACAATGATAATGAATTTCATTTATAATACAAATATGATAAGATTTATCAATTAGAAAGAGGTATCAAAAATGAAAAAAAGTGTTTGGGTTCTATTGCTCACTGTTCTTGCAATATGTTCTCTGTTTATAGGTGTTTCAAATGTTCAAATAAGTGATTTACTGCAAGGAAATACAGAACAATTACATATTTTATTAGTCAGCCGTATTCCAAGACTAGTTAGTGTATTATTAACAGGCTTTGGTATGAGTATATGCGGGTTAATTATGCAACAACTAAGTATGAATAAGTTTGTTTCACCAACGACAGGAGCTACGTTAGATGGTGCAAAATTTGGATTGTTAATAACATTTATTGCAATGCCAAAAGCAGGTATCTTTACACAGACAATAATGGCATTTATAGGTGCATTAGTAGCGACATTTTTATTCATGAATATTTTAAGAAAAATCAAAGTAAAGAACAGTATGTATATTCCATTAGTAGGGATGATGTTTGGTAGCTTGATAGGTTCAGTAACGACATTTTTAGCTTATAACTTTAATTTGGGTCAAGTGGTTAACAGCTGGATGTATGGTAAGTTTTCATTGATTGTTGGTGGTGACTACGAGTTAATATATTTAGTAATTCCATTGATTGCGATTGCCTTTTTATATGCTAAACATTTTACAGTAGTAGGTATGGGAGAAAGTTTTGCGAAAAATTTAGGAATACCATATCGTGTAATTGTAAATGGTGGATTAGTTATAGTGGCATTAGTTTCTACACTTATCGTTTTGATAGCAGGGACGATACCATTTGTAGGACTTATAATTCCAAATATCGTTAGACTATATGTAGGAGATAATTTAGAAAAAAATATAGGTTTGACAGGAATGATAGGAGCGGTTTTTCTATTAATATGTGATATTTTTGGAAGAATTATAATAGCGCCATATGAAATACCGATAGGTTTGACAGTTGGTATTGTAGGGAGTGGACTTTTCCTCGCATTAATATTAAGGAGAAAAAACAGTGAAGGATAAACAAAAAATACTACTACTAATAATAGCGTTAGTTGTTACTATAATTTTATTTGTAGGTACAGGATTAACACCACAAAACATGGCATATTTTCTTTCAAGGAGATTACCAAGAGTGTTAGCAATGATTGTAACTGGTGGTGCGATTGCTTTTTCATCAGTTGTATTTCAGACAATTACACACAATCGAATATTAACTCCAAATGTTTTAGGTTTAGATTCAGTTTATATGTTTATCCAAACACTTATTGCTTTTGTAGTAGGAACAGCTAGTCCATTAGGAGTAGGGACAGTTACAAACTTTGTAATGACACTTATGGCAATGATGGTTATGAGCGTATTATTTTATCGTGTATTATTTAAAAAAGAAAATCAAAACATTATGTTAATGGTTTTAATAGGTATGGTACTGGGAACATTTTTTAGTAGTTTGTCAACAGGAATGCAATTTTTGATGGATCCAAATGAGTTTTTAATGTTACAAGATTCAATGTTTGCAAGTTTTAATAGTATGAATACTAAACTACTTGGACCAGCATTAATTTTTATGAGTATAGCTATCATTTGGGTAAGAAAAGATATTGTATTACTAGATGCATTAGCACTTGGGCGTAGCCAAGCGATGAACCTAGGTGTAGATTATGACAAAGTAGTGAAAAAATTACTTATAGTTATTGCTATTATGGTATCAGTTTCAACAGCACTTGTAGGGCCAATTACATTTTTAGGTATTATAGTTGCAAACTTAGCAAGAGAATTTGTTAAAACATATAAACATAGCACAATTATTAGTACGTCTATGCTTATGAGTGGAATATTTCTAGTAGGTGGACAGTGGATGATTGAACGCGTATTTGGAATGAATATGATGTTAAGTGTTGTAATTAACTTTGTTGGAGGAACATACTTTTTATACTTATTACTTAAGGAGAATCGTGTATGATTGAAGTAAAAAATATTAGTAAAATATATCAAGGAAAAAAAGTAGTCGACACGATTTCTTTTAACATTCCAAATCATGCGATAACATCGTTTATAGGACCTAATGGTGCTGGTAAAAGTACAATTTTATCAATGATTTGTAAATCATTAAAGAAAGATAGTGGAGAAGTATGGATTGAAGGCAAAGAAATTGGAGATTGGAAAACGGAAGATTTAGCAAAGAAAGTTGCGTTTTTACACCAAACACAGAATACAATGATGCGTTTACGAGTAGAAGAACTTGTTGCTTTTGGACGATTTCCACATTCACAAGGAAAACTTAAAGAAAAAGATTTAGAAAAAATCGAAGAAGCATTAGAGTATATGGAGCTTATAGACATTCGTGAAAAATTTATAGATGAGCTAAGTGGTGGACAAAGACAACGAGCGTATATTGCTATGGTTATAGCGCAAGATACAGAATATATTTTACTAGATGAGCCATTAAACAATTTAGATATTAAACACAGTGTTCAAATTATGAAAATACTTAGAAGATTAGTAGATGAATTAAATAAAACAGTTGTTATAGTTATACATGATATTAACTTTGCAGCATTTTATTCAGATTATATTTTAGCACTTAAAGAAGGCAAGGAAGCGGTACTTGACCGTGTAGATGCTATTATGACAAGTGAAAGTATGACAAAATTATATGATGTGCCATGCAGTATTATGGATGTAAATTGCAAAAAAATGTGTATGTATTATCAGTAATTTAAAAAAGCTAAACAAAAAACAATAAAATAAAAGTTAAACAGCAAAGTAAACAAAATAGAAAAAAATAATAGAAGGATAAAGAGGATAAAAGCATGAAAGTATTAAAAAAATTAATGATGGGATTAACATTAGCGGCAGTATCAGTTGTATCAGTAGTAGGGTGTAGCAGTAAAGAAGTAACAGAAATAGCACCAGTTGTAGATGGTAGTGAAGAAAATGTTGTTAGTGAAACGATGAAAATTACACATGAATATGGAACAGTAGAAGTACCTAAAAATCCAAAATCAATAGTAGTTACAGATTTCGGTATATTAGATACAGTTCACGCATTAGGAGTAACGTCAGTAGTAGGTATACCACAAGATACTACTAGTATTCCAGAGTATTTAGAAGTATATAAATCAGATGAATATACTAATGTTGGAGGAGTAAAAGAAATTAATTTTGAAGTACTATATGAATTAGCACCAGAAATTATTTTTATTTCAGGGAGATTAGCAAGTCAGTATGATGAACTTTCAAAAATAGCGCCTGTTGTATATATAAATATTGATACAGAAAATTATATGGAGTCATTAGAAGAAGAGATGACAGTACTTGGAGAATTATTTGGTAAAGAAGAAGAAGTTAAAACTTACTTAGCAGAGATATGGGAACAAGTAGACAAAACAAAAGCACTTGCAACAAGTACAAATGCTAATGGTTTAATTACTATGGTAAATAAAGGTGAAATAAGTGTATACGGTGAAGTTTCAAGATTTGGTATTATTCATAATACATTAGGAGTTATTCCAGCAGATACAAATATTGATGATTCAACACATGGACAAACAGTAACATTTGAATATTTACTAGAAGTAAATCCTGAATATCTTTTTGTAATAGACCGTAATGCAATAGGTACAGCAGATGGAGTAGCAAATGCTACAGCAAAAGATACACTTAATAATAGTATTGTAAATAAAATGAGTGTTGCGCAAGAAGATAAAATTATATATCTAGATCCAGTTGCATGGTACATGACATCGGGCGGAGCTACAGCAACTAAAATAATGATTACAGAAATTTTCAATGCATTAAACTAGACTATAATATTATTTAAAAGTGTAATTAATAGTGCTAGAATTAAAGAAATATTATAAAGAAGGCTCATAATCAAAAAGTTTTTTACAGCAAATACAAATGTTTCACCTTTACTTTGATGTAGTTTAAATGCACTAATGTGTTTTTTAAGAGGTATAATTGCGAATAAACAAATAAGGCTAGTAATTGGTAAAATCTTCATAAAAACACTAGCAATAATCGTAATGAAACTAATGTAGTATAAAGCTTCAAAAAGGATTAGAGCCTTTTTTTTACCAATATATATAGGCAGTGTATAACGTTTATTTACAATATCATCATCTATATCACAAATATTGTTTGCAAGCATAATATTTGCAATACCAGCTATAAGAGGTATCGTTACTATAAATAGTGAAAATAGTACAGCAAGATTCATATTTAAAAGTATGTGTGAGTTAGTAAATGATAATTGTATTAAACCTTGATTATAAAGATGTATATATATTGATAAAAAAGGAATTAAAAACCCCATAGTTATTCCAGAAAAAATTTCTCCAAAAGGTGTTCGAGAAATAGGAATAGGTCCAAAAGAGTAGAAAATACCTACTAAAAATGCAATTATACCAATAATAAGTACTATCCAATCTGTTCTTAAAAATAAAACAAACCCTAAAGTAGATGCTAATCCAACCATGAAAATAATAATGAATAGTACAATTTTAGGATTAAGATTATAAGAAACGATGGCATTATGAGATTCATATCCATAGCCATCTTTTTTTATTGCAGTTTTATAATCTATATAATTATTGAGTGCAGTAGTTGCCATATCAAAAATTAATAGAGATAAAAACATAAGAAGAGCATTGATGGTATCAAAAGTATCAAATGCAAAAATAACATAAAGTGTTCCAAACAAAAAAGGTAAAACACTTGCTACTTTTGTTTGGATTTCAACAAGTTTAAAAAAACTAGAAAAATTCATAATATAGGCTCCTGTGTATATTGAAATTATTAAAATAACATAGTATTAATTAAATCATCAAATGTTTCACGTCTACGAATGAGGCGAGTAGAGCCAGTAGCTTCAATCAAAACTTCAGCTACGCGAGGACGTTGGTTATACGATGAAGACATAGAAAAACCATAAGCGCCAGCATCCATAACACCTAGAACATCACCAATATGAGCAGTTGGTAAAGTTCGATTACTAGCTAATATATCACCGCTTTCGCAAATATTACCAACTACTGTATAAATATTATTTTCAGTTGTAGTTGTTGGTAATAAAGAATAAAGTTCCATATCATGGTGAGAATTATACATAATTGGACGTTGAAGCACATTAAAACCTATATCTGTTCCTAAATAAGTAATACCTGAATTTTCTTTTATACTAGTGACTGTACCGAGAAGAATACCGCATTCACATGAAATATATCTACCAGGTTCAATTTGGAATTGAATTTTTTTCCCATAAGAGTTTGAAAAATCATGTAAAATAACATCAAGTTTTTCGCCAAGAGATATAAGGTCTAGACGTTTTTCACCTTGTTGTTTATTATAAGGAATACCAAATCCACCACCAAGGTCAATAAATTCAAGAGAATCAAATGATTTAGCAATATGCAAAATTGAATCAATACTTTGGATATAAGGGTCAGCATCCATAAAAAGAGAACCGATATGCTGATTAATACCGACAACGGTTAAATTATAAAGTTCAAGTATACGTTTTACTTCAGAAAGCTCAGATGGATTAATGCCGAATTTAGTTTTTTTGCCAGCAGTTATTACTTTTTCATGATGACCAGCACCAACGCCAGGGTTAAAACGAAGTGCAACATTAGAATTTGGATTAAGTTTTCCGTATAATTCAAGTTGGCTTGTAGAATCTAAACTTGTTAAAATGCCTTCAGATATAGCAAAAAGAAAATCTTCTTCAGTTGCATTATTAGGAATGAAAAAAAGTTCATCTGATGTAAATCCGCTTTGTTTAGCAAGAAAAATTTCACCAGGACTCATAACGTCAGCATGAAGACCTTCTTCGCGAACTATTTTTAAAATATGAATATTCGTATTCGCTTTTATTGAATAATGAGGTACAAAATTAGTGTAAGATACAAGGTTTTTCATTTCGCGACAACGTGTTCGTAAAATATTTTCATTATAAACATATATAGGTGAGCCATAATCAGAAGTTAGTTTAAATGCATTATTTCCTTCGAAAAAATTTATTTCATTTGTATAATTATTATTTAAAGTAGCCATATAATCCTCCTAATATTGTATTAATAAAATATTATTTATTTTGTTAATTTAATCATATCAAGTTCAGTAACAAATGATTCACGCATAACACGTATAAGTGATTGGTTTTTTGTATATAGACATTGCGGTGAAAAATCTAAATCACCAGTAATAACACAATCAGTGTCAATAATCATATGAAAACCTGATGGTGATTTTTTTTTGATATGAATAGATGCATTATCTATGTGCAAGTCTTGGTCACAAATAATAGTAAGACGCTTTGTTTTACTAATTGATGAAAGTTCTTCCACAAATAGTGAAATGATTTCTTTTGTGCTTAAAATATATAAATGTGATTTACAGTCATAAAGCGTAGCTTTAATTTTATTAATAACATTTTCATACCCTTTAATTGTAATGTATGGGTCGCCTACCTCGATTGGAGATGGAAAAAATTTTTGAATTGCATTTGATACATTATTCCATTCTAGTTCACTAGACTTTAGTAATTCCTCTTTAGATAATGCAATATATTTTGAAGTTTCACTTTCGATAGTATAGCATTTACCTTTTTCTTGTAAACTATATAGAGCAGCATATACATTTGAGCGTGAAATTCCGCATAACTTAGCAACTTCATAACCAGTCAAAGGTCCATGTTTAGTTAAAGTAATAAAAACAGTCGATTCACTTGGTGTAAAACCAAGTTTTTGTAAAGCAGTGTTAAAATCCATGAGCTCTCCCTTTAAGTAGTTACATTTAAATATTTAGTAATTTATTTATTAATCTATTTACTAATTTATTTATTAATCTATTTACTAATTTATTTATTAATCTATTTACTAATTTATTTATTAATCTATTTACTAATTTATTTACTAATCTGTTTATTAATCTATTTAAATAAGTTCTTCACATAATAATATAAATGATGTAAAATAAGTAATTCAAATAGTAGTTCGGTTTAGTACCACTATATTAGATAGGGGAGAAAAAGTCAATACTATTTTCAGAATAATAATAATTAATATGGTATAATTTAAAAGCAGCAAATTTGAAAATAAGAGGTGAATTATGCAACCGTTAGCAGATAGACTAAGACCGGAAGTAATAGAGGATATGATAGGTCAAAGTCATATTATAGGTGAAGGAAAAATACTTAACAGACTTATTGAAAATAAAAACATTCCTAATATGATTTTATTTGGACCGCCAGGAACAGGTAAAACAACATTAGCAAATATAATAGCAAAAGCAACTGGAAGAGAATATGTAAAACTAAACGCTGTCAATTGCGGAGTTAAAGAGATAAAAGAAGTAATAGACTCAATAAAGAAAGATTTATTTTTCAAAGGGATAGTATTGATGCTAGATGAAATTCAGGCACTAAACCGAAAACAGCAACAAGCATTATTAGAAGTAATAGAAGATGGTTCAATTACTTTAATTGCAAGTACAGCAGATAATCCGTACTTTGTTATATACAAAGCGATACTAAGTAGAAGTACTGTGTTTGAATTTAAACAAATTGAAGTAGCGGATATATTTAAAGGATTAAAAAGAGCAGTAAAAAAATTACAAGATATGTATCCTTTGAAAACAATAAATGCAGAAGATAATGCATTAGAATATATAGCAGGAACATGCAATGGAGATATGAGGACAGCGTTAAATAAACTAGAATTAGTATTTAATATGGGACTTTACAGTAGTTCAAATGAAATAAATATTACATTTGAAAATACTATGGAATGTTCTACTGTAAAAATATTAAACTATGATAAAGGTGGAGAAGATGGATATTCAATAATATCAGCATTTCATAAATCACTAAGAGGCTCAGATAGTAGTGCAGCAATTCATTATTTAGCAAGGTTAGTTAAAGCTGGAGATATACAAGGAATTACAAGGCGATTATTATGTGTTGCAAGCGAAGATGTAGGACTTGCAGTACCACAGGCAATATCAATAACAGAGTCATGCGTAGCAGCGGCACTACAACTAGGATTTCCAGAAGCGAGAATACCACTAGCGCAGGCTACTATATATTTGGCACAATGTCCAAAGTCAAATTCAGCAATTATGGCGATAGATGCAGCTTTAGCAGATTTAGATAATATAGAAGTTGGAGATATACCACTACATCTAAAAGATGCCCATTATCAAGGTGCAAAAGAGTTAGGACGAGGTGTAGAGTACAAGTATCCACATAATTATAATAATCATTATATAAAACAACAGTATTTACCAAATCCTATAAAAGATAAAAAATACTATGTGCCAGCAGATAATAAAAATGAAAAAATGTTTCAAAAATACTGGGAAGTAATAAAAGGTGAGGAATAAAATTTGTTTTAATAAAAAATTAAAGGCAATAACCGCTATTAAGTGATTTTCGCCTTTAATATTTTTGTATTTAATAAGAAAATAAATATATGTAATTTGATTAACGTAAAAACATCATAATATCGTCTTTTGTAAGAGATTTAAATATAAATAAAAATGATAAATATAATACTCCTAAAATACCTACGGCTAAAATAGTAGATACAGTTAAAGAAAATATAGAAGTAAGCCAATAAGAATGAATAAACTTCATAATTAAGCATCCACTTATAGCCGCAATACCTGGGCGTATAATCCAGCTCATAACATCTACTCGTAAAGAAATGTGACTAAGGACATTTAGCAGATGATAAATTGTAACGAAACCAGACTGGATTAGTAGTGCAAACACAAATCCCATAATACCGCGAGACGGTACCAAAATAAAAATAAAAGCAATACAAATAACAGAAGCGATAATATTACCTTTAAATGTAAGTTTTTGAAGACCGAGGCCGTTTAACATACCAGTTAAAATACCTTGTAAATAAAGAAAAGGACAAATTACAGCTAATACTTTTAGTAGTTCACCAACTTGATAATATTCACTACCATAGCAAATTTCAGCAATTTCAGAGCCTAAAGTTAAAAATAAACAACTAGCACCAATACCAATTAAAGAAGAATATTGGATAGATTTACTTACTGTTTTATGTAAGTAACGTATATTTTTCTTGGCAGAAGCTTCAGACAGTGCTGGTATAAGAACAGTAGAAATAGAAGTAGTGACCATAGATGGAAAAAATAAAAGAGGTAAAGCCATACCGCTAAACATACCATACATTGCTAACGCTTCGCTGCTAGATAGACCATATTTTTGAAGTTGGATAGGAATTAAAATATTTTCAAGAGATACAAGACCAGATGTTAAAAAACGATTTGCAGTAATAGGAATAGCAATAGTTATTATTGTATTCATAAGTGAAACATAAGACTGTGATGGTTTAGAATAAGGCAATTTATTTTGTTTTATTTTAAACATTATAAAAGTAAACAAACAAGAGAAAAACTCACCTGCACATAATCCTAAAGTTCCAAGCGCACAAGCATACATTATACCTTTAGGAAGATAAAACCCTGCAAAAAGATAAATAACTAACATTCGTGCAACTTGTTCAATAATTTGAGCTATACCTGAAATAGACATTTCTTGGCGTCCTTGAAAATAACCACGAATACAACAAGCAATAGTCATAAAAGGTACACAAACACATAAATATTTTAGACCAAGAACAACATTTGGTTCACGAACATAATTCTCAGCAATCCACGGAGCGGAGAAGAAAATAAAAATAGAAATTAATAAACTAATAGACCCGGCAACAACAAGCGAAGATTTTAAAGTTCTAACAGCATCAGTATGATTGCCACGTCCAGTAAACTCAGCAACTTTTTTTGATACTGCAAGAGAAATACCTGCAGAAGAAGCTGCCCAAATTAACATATAGATTGGAAAAATTAGTTGATATAATCCAAGGCCTTCAGCGCCCATAATTTTGGACATATAGATTCTAAATAAAAAACCAAGTATACGAGTAATAAAACCTGTAATAGTTAATACAATAGTGCCGGTAATAAGTGCTTTTTTTCCCATAGTGTCTCCCCTCATGACAAAAGTAGTATCTTGTACACTTTATGAGACAATCTTCTAAAATATGAAACAATATCATTTTAGATTATGATTTCGGTTGAGGTTATAGGCTGAATTAGGTATAATAGATGAGGTATAATAGATGAGAAAAATAATAAATAAAAAAATAATGTATAAAGGATGGTGACAGTAAAGATGGAAATGAAAAACTGGAAAATAATGCTAAGTCCCTATACACAAGCTGTTGAAGAATTAAAAATAAAATTTAAAGGTATTCGTACAGAGTGTATGAATATAGAAGAATATTCACCAATTGAGTTTGTAACGGGGCGTGTAAAAAAAATATCAAGCATTTTAGAAAAAGCAAAGAAAAAAAATATTTTATTAGACCAAGTAGAAGAAAAAATGGAAGACATTGCGGGAATTCGAATTATGGTACAATTTGCAGAAGATATATATAAAGTGCGAGACCTAATTAAAAGTCGTGATGGTAAAGACCTTTTTATAGTAGAAGAACGTGATTATATTAGCAATACAAAGCCAAGCGGATATAGAAGTTATCATGTTATCATAAAATATCCAGTACAGACATCACGCGGAGAAAAAAGAATTTTTGCAGAAATACAAATACGTACATTAGCTATGAACTTTTGGGCAACAATAGAACATTCACTAAGATATAAATACAAACAAAATATGCCAGACCATCTACAAAAACGTTTAAGTAAAGCTGCAGAAGCGGCATATGTGCTAGACCAAGAGATGTCAGAAATAAGAGAAGAAGTACTAAAATCTCAAGAAGGTTTTGCTATGGAATCAAACGTAGTAGCAGATATATTTGGAAATGTTCAAGCACTTGCAAAATGTGAAAATCAAGAAAGTATGAATAAAATATATGAAAAGTTTTGGCAACTATGGGAAGAAAGTAACGTGGATAAACTACGAATGTTAAATAAAGAATTAGAGGAAAAAATAAAAAAATCCTATAATGTATAGTAAGGAGTATTCGTATGCCAATTCGTATACCGAATAAATTGCCAGCGGGGGAAATTTTACAAAAAGAAAATATATTTATTATGGATGAAATACGTGCCACCTCACAAGATATTAGAGAATTACGTATAGTCATTTTAAATTTAATGCCAGTAAAACAAGAAACAGAAGTTCAGCTACTAAGGCTGCTTAGTAATACACCACTACAAATAGATATTACATTGTTAAGGCCAGCTACACATTTTTCAAAAAACACTTCTAATCAATATTTAGAAACATTTTACAAAACTTTTAAAGAAGTAAGT
>JBOFDK010000056.1:0-27824 GCA_051646925.1 Cellulosilyticaceae bacterium
ATCAGGAATTGATCCTGAAAAATTAGCAGGATTAACATGGAGCAACTTTTTAGTAAATAACGTTATTCCAGTAACACTTGGAAACCTAATAGGTGGATTATTTATTGCTTCAATGTATTATTTAATTTATAAAACATATTCTGAAGAGACTTGTGGTAATAAATAAAAGAGTAGCTTGCTACTCTTTTTTTTATATATATTTATAAAATAGGAGGAACTATGAAAATTGAAAAGGCTATACAATCCTTTATACTTAGTTTATCTTACAATCAATTATCAGAACATACAATTCGTGCATACCGCCAAGATTTGATGCAGTGGGCAGCACTAAATGAATGCTTGGATTTAAAAAATCTTAATTACGAAATGATAGAAAATTATTTACATGAATTATTTAACAAGCAACTATCGCCAAATACATTAAGACGTAAGCGAGTTGTTTTGCATCGTTTTTTGAAGTTTTGTTTTGATAAACAGTTTGTTAATCAGCCGCTGCATCAGCTTATAGATACGATTAAAACAAAAAAACATCAAAAACCAAAAGAAATCTTAACTTCTCAGGAAATTCAAAGGATGTTTGTATATTTTGAACAAGAAATTTCTGATAAAAATAATTCATTAACAGATAAAATATCTTATGCATATTCGTATTATTGCATCGTGCGTAATTTACTTTTAGTAAAAATACTTCTATATACAGGGTGCCGCGCGCAAGAAGTTGTATCTTTGAGAAAAGATGCAATTAATTATGAAAATAAAACGATTCAATTAATAACTAAAGGGAATAAATACAATATTATTCCTATGCATGATGAGTTATTTGAAGCTTTCAATATATATGAAAAGCAAATGGAAAGATTAAAAGAAATAGACTCAAATAATTTAAGTTATATAATTAGTAATTCGGTGTTTTTATTTCCAAGTAGAGTGAATTCAAATGAACATTTATCTAGTAGAACTTTGCATGATTTAATGAAACAATTGGGAAAATGTTTAGATAGACATTTACATGCACATATTTTTAGACATACATTTGCATCGTATTGTATAGCAGCGCATATGGATATTTCTACTGTTTCGTCACTTATATCGCATAGTAACCCAGCTATTACATTATCTATTTATACACATGAAATAGAATCATCGCAAAAACAGCGTGAAATTCAAAAATTAAAGTTCCATGATTTGACGGTATGAAAAATGATTAAACTGCATATCCTAACTTTGTAAAAACAAAAGAGAGGATGTGTTTATATGCACGAAAAATATGATGAATTCAAAAGCAAGTATAAAGATGGGTATAGATGTATTCATGAGCAAGAAGGCGATGATTGCACATTTACTCTAAGAGATTTTAAAAATGGTAAAATTTGCAGTATATCGTCAAATGATAGAATGGAAATTGGAGAAATTCATGATTTTCTTGATGATTTAAAAAAAGTTCAAGCAAAAACAGGACATGACATTATTTGCACAGGTTGTGAATCAGATTAACATTAAAAAAGTATACAAAAAAGTCTATATATGTCAGCTGACGACATATATAGACTTTTTTGCTAAACAAAATTTATTTGAAACGAATATATTTTTTTATAAAATCAATTTTGTTATGATAAGGCGGAAAACGTAGTGGTAATTGTTTTTTACAGCTGCGTACTATAGGTTTGTAATGTGAAAAAGTTTTAAAGCTATATTTACCATGATAACAGCCCAATCCGCTATGACCTACTCCGCCAAAAGGTAACTGCATATTATTTAAATGTATAATTGTATCATTAACTGCGCCACCGCCAAAAGATAAATGTTTAAAAAGGTGGTTTATACGCTGTTTATCTTCGCCAAATACATACATAGCTAAAGGTTTAGGAAAGCGTTTAACGGTTCTTATAACGGTTTCAAGTTTGTTAAATGAAAGAACAGGCAAAACAGGGCCGAAAATTTCTTCTTTCATACATTCTGATTTTAAACTAGTAGGATACAGTATTGTTGGTTCTATATATAGTGATGATGTATCAAAATGCCCACCATAATAAATACTATCTTCGTCTATACATTGTAAAACTTTTACATAGTGTTCTTCGTGAATCATTCTAGATAGATTTTTTTTGTCTGAGAACATTTTTTTGATTTCAGATGTGAGAAGTTTTAAAAATGGTTCTACAACATCTTCGTGAACAAGTAAATAATCAGGTGCAACGCAAGTTTGACCACTATTTAAAAATTTACCCCATGCAATACGTTTTGCGGCAACAGCTAAATCAGCATTATAATCAACAACGCAAGGATTTTTACCACCAAGTTCTAGAGTAACAGGAGTAAGTGTTTTTGCCGCTTCAGCCATTATAGCTTTACCGGAAGATACGCTGCCTGTGAAGAAAATATAATCTAGAGGTTGTTTTAGTAAAAGGCTAGAGGTAGTATCTGTTGAATCAGTTAAATATACAAAATGTTTAGGAAATACTTCGTTAATGATTGATTGTAATACAGCATTTGTACCTGGTGTATGTGATGATGGTTTAATAACTGCGCAGTTACCAGCTGCAATAGCGCCTATTAAAGGAACAAGAGCGAGCTGAAAAGGATAGTTATAAGGAGCAATAATAGCTATAACCCCATGAGGTTCAGGTGTAATACTTGTAGTGCTCAAAAATGGAAACATACTAATATTGCGTTTAGGTTTCATCCATTTTTTCAAATTTTTTATCGCATATGTTATTTCGCTAAGAACAATAGATATTTCACTCGTATATGTTTCAAAAGGAGGTTTGTTTAAATCACTATGAAGAGCCCGTACGATGCTATGTTCGTGATTTAGAATGCTTTTTTGGAGTTTTTTTAAAAAATATAACCGAAAGTCTTCGTTATACGTACGTCTTGTGTTAAAGAAACGATGCATTAATTGGATTTGTTCCGTTAAATCTTTAATATAAATCACCTCTTAGTTAGTTTTTCTTAAGTATACTATACAAGTTTATAACGCGTGTGTAAATTGTAAAAATATCTATAATTAGAAAACTAAGGAAATTTTACAAATGTTTTCTTATTATATTATAGAGTATATATGCACATAATAGTTTTGTAACATCATTCACATTAGGGGGCCTAAAATGAATAAAAAAATATTGTGTACCTTCATAGTTAGTTTAGTATTATTTTCAACAGTAAGCTATTCAAAAGAAGATCCTCAGAAAGAGCAATATAATTCTGTAGGGCAGGCGATATTTGTATGATAGTGATTCCGAAATAGATGTTTACAAAATAGATATTTTCAAAATATATATTTAAAAAGAGATGTTACAATTATTGATTTAGCGACCAATAAAAATCCTTACACTTGACGAATAGATTAGTTATAAAACTAAGTTATTTGGATGAGCGGAAATTAAATTTTAATAAAGAGCCTAGTATGGGATACTAGGCTCTTTGTTGTGTTGATAAATAATAATGGGTATAGTATAATTTTTTATAAGTAAGGGGGAGATTATGAAAAATAAAAAAAATAGTAGACATAGACGGAGAGCACGCGTTACAAACTTTATTATTTTTATTTCAATCATAATGATTGTTTGTACAGGGACACTTTTTAGTGTGCAAAATTATGGAAATCCAAATTTATATGGCAAGTGGAAATCGGAAGAAACAAATAAAACAATACAAATCAAAAAAAATGGACAAATTCAAATGAAAGATACTGGTAAAATCGGAAAGTTTATAATTTTATCATCAGATACAATGAGTTATACAGTTGACGATAAAACGTTTAATATGTTCTATCAATTGAATGGACGTCAATTGGAATGGGGATTATCTCAGTTAACGCCGGAAACATTCAAATATGTAGGTAAATAATTAAACGAGGTGTATAAAATGAAACAAATAGAGTTAGAAGACGCGTATATACACGCAAATAAAAGTGCCAAACAATCATGGAATAGTTTTTCTAATAAAGGGGAAGTTGGATATTTACCTTCATTAGATAGAAGAGTTCATCAATCAGAGGTTTTATCTGAAGTGTCACTTGGATTAGTAGATATACCAATTAATAAAATTATTGGTACATATACACATGCTAGAAGCGTTGCTTTTGCGCGTAATTTTATGCCACTTATGGACAAAAATACAGAGTTTGCAACAAAATGGATGCATTTATACGATGCACATATACAAGAAGGTTTACGCGATCCAATTAAAGTGTATGAATACTTTAATAATTTTTTTGTAATGGAAGGCAATAAGCGTGTAAGTGTATTAAAATATGTAGGTGCGACATCTTTTATGGCAAATGTAATTCGTTTAGTGCCAAAAAGAGACCCTAATAATAAAAGAAATACGATTTATTATGAATTTATGGATTTTTATAAAACAACTAAAATTAATACAATTTGGTTTAGTCAGCCAGGGCGATTTTATGAGCTTATGGAATTTATTAATAATTATTCGGTAGGTAGTAATGTATTTGATGCGAAAGAAAAAATATTTTTAGCTAATATTTATCGACCATTTAGAGCGATTTATCACAAAGAAGGTGGTAAAGATTTACCTATAACAACAGGGGATGCGCTTTTAAACTTTATCAAAATTTATGGATTGCCAAGTGAAATATTAGAAGCAACTCATAAAACATATATTAAAAAACTTATTGATGAGTTAAGTGTAATTGAACAAGAAGAAGCAAATGTTCAGACAGATACAATTAAATCTCCTAAAAAAAGTGTATTTAGTTCGTTATCTGAGTGGATGGGTGTGAAGAAAAAATTACGCATAGCATTTGTATATGCAAAAACACCAGAAACATCAGGATGGGCATATAGTCATGAACTAGGACGGCTTCATATTGATAATATTTTTAAAGAACAAATAAATACAATTAATGTTACAAATGTACCAGAAAATGCAGATGCATATGACACTTTTGAGCGTCTTGCAAAAGAAAAATATGATTTAGTATTTACAACAAGTCCGACATTTGTAGCACCAGCATTAAAAGCTGCTATGCAGTATAGTGATACAAGATTTTTCAATTGTGCATCTACTCATTCATACAAATCATTAACGTTATATTTTGGGCGTATTCATGAGCCTAGATATTTATTAGGAATGATAGCTGGAGCTATGACAAAAACAAATAATATAGGTTATGTTGCACCTTACCCTATATCAGAAGTCATTGCAAGTGTAAATGCATTTACGCTTGGAGTAAAAGCAGTCAATCCTTATGCTAAAGTAAAAACTATGTGGACACATAGATGGGATAACCCAGAGCAAGGAAAAAATATTGCACAGTTACTCAAAAAAGAAGGCGTAGACATTATATCTAATGAAGATTTACCAATTCCTCAAGATCGTTCAAAAGAGTACGGAGTATACGGTATAACAGATAAAGATGATATTAAAATGCACTATGCTATGGCTATTTGGAACTGGGGCGTTTTTTATGAAAAAGTAATTGGAAATATTTTAAGCGGAACGTGGAATGCAATTACTGAACTTGCATCTACAGACCAAATACCACTTAATTTTTGGTTAGGAATGGATACGGGGATTGTAGATATTTTGTACTCTAATAGAAATATCAATCCGCAAATGAAACATTTAATTGAAGGATTGAAAAATAGTATTATGAATAACGAATTTTGCGTATTTACAGGTCCAATTTATGATCAAAACAATGTGCTACGTGTTAAAACGGGTATAGAACTAAGTTATGATGATATTATTCATATGGATTGGTTAGTAGACGGAGTAGAGGGCGAGTTGCCTTGTAATGCAGATTTGAAATCATCAGATCCTTTTTCATATATGAAAAATATAATGAGTAAAGAATAATAGTCATGCGAAAGGTATTAGATACGGATGGAAAGTAATCAAAAAGCCTTTTTTCAAGTTTTTCCAGAATTAGATGTAAATAAATCGTTATTTGATTTATTTGCATCTATATTTGTTGAAGAAATTAACTACCATAAAAAAGATAACATTTTGGAAATTAATGTTAAATCTATGGAAGTAGTTAGCTACCAAGTAATAAAAACTATGAAAGATGCAATAAAAAAACAATTATTTGCTAGTAGTGAATTAAATATTAAAATTAACATAATATTTGACCTATCATCAAACTATTCATTGCAAGAAATACTTAAAAATTATAAAGAAAGTATTGTTCAAGAATTGATGGACAAAAAACTACTTTATTATTTAATAGTAAAAAATGCTAATTGGGAAGTAAGCGGAGATACAATTACAGTGCAATTAGAAAATAATCTAATTGCTAGAAAGAATAGCTCGTTTATTCACTCTTTTATTGAGAATATATTTAGTAAGCAGTTTAACCGTAAAATACAACTAAATATTGAATATATTGAAAGTAGTTCAAATAAAATTATAACTGATAACGATTCACTTCTTAAAAATGAAGTAATAACTTTAATGAAAGATAAAGCGACAACTGATACTACGAAAGTAGCAAAAACAGTGAAAGCAACGGATTCGTGTGAATACAAAAAAGAGTTTTCTGAAAAAACACGTAAAAAAGCTAAAGATCCAGATGTGTTTTATGGAAGAGAATGTGATGGCGATATTACACCTATTGAAGAGATTATTGATGAAATAGGTGAAGTTGTTATTGCAGGTCAGTTAATAAGCATCGATATGCGAGAAATTCGTATGGAAAAAACTATTATGATGCTAGATATTACAGACTTTATGGATACGATTACTATAAAGTTATTTGTTAAAAATGAAGAGCTTGGAGAGTTGTTAGACAATTTGAAAAAAAATCAATTTTATCGTCTTAAAGGTACGGCAATGATGGATAAATATGATAAAGAAATTACAATTGGCTCTATAAAAGGTATAAAAGCGATACCTGATTTTACAAAAAAACGGTATGATAACCATGAAGAAAAACGAGTTGAATTACATCTTCATACTGTTATGAGTGATATGGATAGTGTTGTAGATATAAAAAAAGTAATACAAAGAGCAAAAGATTGGGGAATGACATCAATTGCAATTACCGACCATGGTTGCTTGCAAGCCTTTCCAATTGCAAATCACTGTATTTCAAAAAATGACCCATTTAAAATCATTTATGGAGTAGAAGCGTATTTTGTAGATGATGCAAAGCAAATAGTTACAAATAGCTGTAATCAGCCGGTAGAATCAACATATGTTGTTTTTGACATTGAAACGACAGGTTTTAGTGCTCATAAAAATAAAATTATTGAAATAGGCGCAGTTAAAATGTATCAAAATGAAGTTGTTGAAACATTTAATACATTTGTTAATCCTCAAATACCAATACCTTATAAAATTCAGCAACTTACAGGTATTGTAGATGATGATGTTCAAAATGCAAAAACAATAGAAGAAGTTTTACCTGATTTTTTAGCATTTTGTAAAGATAGTATATTAGTTGCGCATAATGCCGATTTTGATATGGCATTTATTGAGGCAAATGCTACAAATATGGGGCTTGAATGTAAGTTTACAACGATAGATACAGTTTCACTAGCACGTGTTTTAATGCCAAGTCTTCATAATTTTAGATTAAAGACACTTGCGAAAAAACTAGGAATAGCTCTTGATAATCATCATAGAGCTGTAGATGATGCTAAGGCGACATCAGATATTTTTAAAGTTTTTTTGGAAAAGCTTGATGAGCAAGGTGTTACAACGCTAGATGAAATTAATGCACTTACTAAACGTTCGGCAGAGTATATAAAAAAATTACCTACGTATCATGGTATTATTTTAGTTCAAAATGAGATAGGAAGAATTAATTTAAATAAACTTGTATCACATTCGCATTTGGATTATTTTCATCGTAGACCAAGAATGCCTAAGAGTTTAATAAATGAACTAAGAGAAGGGCTTATTATTGGAGCGGCATGTGAAGCGGGAGAAGTTTTTCAGGCAATATTACATGAAAAACAAGACGATGTAATTTCTCAGTTAATGCAGTTTTATGATTATTTAGAAATTCAGCCTGTAGGTAACAATGATTTTATGCTTAGAAGTGATAAGTTTGCCGCTACAACAAAAGAGGAGCTTATAGAATATAATCGCCAAATAGTAGCGCTTGGAGAAACATATGATAAACCGGTTGTAGCAACTTGTGATGTGCATTTTATAGACCCAGAAGATGAACAGTATAGACGCATTATTATGGCGGGAAAAGGTTTTAAAGATGCAGATCAGCAACCACCGCTATATTTTAGAACTACACAAGAAATGCTTGATGAGTTTGAATATTTAGGTACTGACAAAGCGTATGAAGTAGTTATTACAAATACAAATTTGATTGCGGATAAAATTGAGAAGATTTCACCAGTTTTACCAAATAAATGTCCACCAGAAATCCCAAACTCAGATGCTACGTTGCGTAAAATATGCTATGAAAAAGCACATGAAATTTATGGGCCATCACTTCATGAAGTTGTAGTTGAGCGGCTTGAACGTGAATTACACTCTATTATTTCAAACGGATTTGCCGTAATGTATATTATTTCGCAAAAACTAGTATGGGATTCTAATGCAAATGGATATTTAGTTGGGTCTAGGGGCTCAGTTGGTTCGTCTTTTGCCGCTACTATGTCCGGAATTACGGAGGTTAACCCACTAGCGCCTCATTACATTTGCCCAAAATGTTACTATACAGATTTTGATTCTCCTGAAGTAAAAGCATATAGCGGAAGTTCTGGGTGTGATATGCCTGATGCTTTATGTCCTAAGTGCCAAAACCCACTATTAAAAGAAGGTCACGATATACCGTTTGAGACTTTTTTAGGATTTGAAGGAGATAAAGAACCAGATATTGACCTTAATTTCTCAGGAGATTATCAGTCAAAAGCGCATCAGTATGTTGAAGTAATTTTTGGTGAAGGTAAGGCGTACAGGGCGGGAACTATTGGAACTATGGCAGAAAAAACTGCGCTTGCATACGTTTATAAATATTATGAAGAACGTAATGTTCATAAGCGTAGGTGCGAAATGAGAAGAATTGCTTCGGGGTGTACTGGTGTAAAACGAACAACAGGGCAACATCCAGGTGGTATTATTGTAGTCCCGCATGATCGTGATATTTATGAGTTTACAGCGATACAACATCCAGCAAATGATATGACAACGCCTATTATAACAACTCATTTTGAATATCATTCAATCGATCATAATTTACTAAAACTAGATATTTTAGGACATGATGATCCAACTATAATTAGGAGACTTGAAGATATTACAGGTATTAGTTCTCAAACAATTAAGCTTGATGACAAAGATGTTATGTCTCTTTTTCACAGTACTGATAGATTAGGCATTAAGCCATCAGATATTAACGGTATTCCGCTTGGGTGTTTAGGTGTTCCGGAGTTTGGTACAGATTTTGTTATTCAGATGCTTGTAGATGCAAAACCTCAAAGTTTTTCAGACCTTGTACGAATATCTGGACTATCTCATGGTACAGACGTATGGCTTGGAAATGCTCAAACTTTAATAGAAGAAGGAAAAGGGACTATTTCAACAGTTATATGTACACGAGATGATATTATGACGTATTTAATTAACCAGGGAATTGATAAAGGGTTATCTTTTTCAATTATGGAAAGTGTACGTAAAGGAAAAGGCTTAAAACCTGAGTGGGAAAAAGCTATGATAGAACATGATGTACCTGAGTGGTATATTTGGTCTTGTAAAAAAATTAAGTACATGTTCCCTAAAGCACATGCCGCAGCCTACGTTATGATGGCTTGGCGAATTGCATGGTATAAAGTGTTTTATCCACTAGCGTACTACACAGCATATTTAAGTATTCGTGCATCTGCTTTTTCGTATGAACTTATGTGTTTTGGTAAAGAAACGTTAGAACATCATTTAAAAGAACTAACTATGAGGGGCAAAGAAAATTTAACAGCAAAAGAATTAGATGTAATAAAAGATATGAGAATTGTGCAAGAGATGTATGCACGTGGATTTGAATTTAAACCAATTGATTTAACGTGCGCACATGATAAAAACTTTCAAATTATAGATGGTAAAATTATGCCATCACTTAGTGCAATAGATGGTCTTGGTGAAAAGGCAGCTGAAGCGTTAATGCAGGCTGTAAAAGATGGTCCATTTATTTCAAAAGATGATTTTAGAGCGCGTACAAAAGTTAGTAAAACAGTTACAGACAAGATGAGCTCATTTGGCATATTAGGTAATTTACCTGAGTCAAATCAGCTAGATTTAGATTTTTTCATGTAAAACGTTACAAATGCAATTTCCCAGGAAATTCCATTTGTAACGTTTTTTTAATTACCATAACTTGCAATTTTCATAACGTAGTTGTAATATAAAATGGGAGGTGGAGATATGTCAAATTGTAGTTCTTGCCCATCTAAAGGGGCATGCGAAAAGAAAGAAACAGCGTGTGGTGTGAAAAATAATCCTAATAATAAAATTAAACATGTTATTGGTGTTATGAGTGGTAAAGGTGGAGTTGGTAAATCAAGTATGTCTGTAATGATTGCAAAAGATCTTGCCTTAAAAGGATATAAAGTAGGATTAATGGATGCTGATATTACAGGACCAAGTATTCCGCGTTTAATGCACTTAACAGGAAAACATGCAGTATCAGATGGAACAAATATTATACCGATTGAATCTGAAGATGGAATTAAAGTAATTTCATTAAATTTTCTAGTTGAAGAAGAAACACAACCAGTTATATGGAGAGGCCCTGTTATTGCAGGTGTTATAAAACAATTTTGGGAAGAAGTTTTGTGGGGAGAGTTAGATTATTTAGTAATTGATATGCCGCCAGGTACTGGAGATGTTCCGTTAACAGTTGGACAATCTATTCCAGTTTCAGGAATGGTTATTGTATCTATTCCACAAGATTTTATATCTATGATTGTTGCAAAATCAGTTAATATGGTTAATAAAATGAATATTCCTGTTCTAGGAGTTATTGAAAATATGAGTTACATACAGTGTCCTGATTGTGATAAGAAAATCACATTTTTTGAAGGTTCTGAAACTAAGGCATTTTTAAATGATTTAAATCTAGATTTATTAGGTGAAATTCCAATGGTTCGTAGTGTAAGTCACTTATCTGTTAATGCTCAAAATACAGAAGAACATAAAGAACTTATAGGGCCTATCGTTGATAAAATATGCTTAAAACTTAAAAAGTAACAATATATTAATTAAAATAATTAATAATGTATATGATTTTGGCATTATGCACAGTTTATAATAAGAAACACTTTATTAGAATATGATAAAAGGAGTGTGCATAATGAATAAGTGGATTTTTATATGTAGTTTTATATTGTTACTAGTTGCGGCGCCGCAGGTTGTAGATGCGGCAGAAAAAGAAGTTCCGTTTGTCGTATGTATTGACGCGGGGCATCAAAAAAAAGGTGATAATACTAGAGAGCCAATTGCGCCAGGTATATCTGAGACAAAGGCTAGAGTATCATCTGGAACTGAAGGTGTTGGAACTAAAAATGCTGAACATATGATAAATCTTTCAGCAGCAAAAATACTTAAATCAAAATTAATTGATGCAGGTTATACAGTTGTCATGACAAGAGAAGTAGAGGATGTTAATATTAGTAACGCCGAGAGGGCGCAAATTGCTAATAATGCAAATGCACAAATGACTATTCGTATACACTGTGATAGTATTCAAAATGCAAATAAAACAGGCGCAACAATATTAGTTCCATCTAAAAGTAGTAAATATACAAAAAATATTTACGAAAGTAGTTACGAGTATGCAAAATGTTTGGAAAATGAACTTAAACAAGCAGGTATTAAAGTAAATGGAATTGTTGAGCGTGCAGATATGACAGGTTTTAACTGGTCTAAAGTACCCGTAGTCATTTTTGAAATGGGTTTTATGAGTAATTGGAATGAAGATAAGATGCTTGGAGATACTTTGTACCAAGAAAAACTTATGGATATCGTTTTAAAAGCGCTAAATGATTATAATAATAAAATATAAAAAACAGGCTATCATCAAAATTAAATTTGATGATAGCCTGTTTTTTAGTAGTGAACGTCTATTAAATGGAAAGTAACATCATCATTACTCCAACCTAAATCATAAGGAACAAGTAAACGATCTGTATTATGACACGTAACTAATGGGTATCCTTTACTATCTAGTCCTGTTACTGTTGAAATATGTGTAATATGTCCTTTTTTCTCATAAGCTACAAAATCTCCAGGACGCATCATATATGCATCTTTATAAATTTTTTCATAAGAGCCTTTTGCTATATAACTAGCACGGCCGCTATTAACAAAATAGTTTTTGAAAGCTTGTGCGTTGACCCATGCTTTTGAGCCTTCATTTGTATAATTCCAAATATCATTTTTTCTAAAACCTGCGCCTTCAAATAATATTTGAGAAGCAAAGTTTGCGCAATCACCACCACGAGGATTACAGTCCATATAATTTGTATTATAGCTTGAAATTTTGTTAGGACTAGTAACATTAACACCGCAATATTCATGTGCATAATTAATTGCTTTTTGAGTACGTTCATCAGGTTCATAATTTGGAGATTTGTGTGTTCCGATAAACTGCTTCATTTCAGCAGAGGTTGAATTTTTAAGTCTTAAAGAATCAGAAAAAGGGTCAGTATACCATTCTTTAACTATTAAATAACTATTATCTACTTGTTTTTGCAAATGAATATAGTGTGATGTACCGAGTATGAAATTATTTTTCACACTTGGAGAATCTGCATATGAATAAGTAAATGTTGTACTTATATTACACGTCATACCATAAAGTCCATCATCACGATTACGAACTTTACGCATTTGAATAGTAGATACAATATTGGTAAACTTTGCATTTTGTTTTTCGGCCCATTTTGTTAGATATTTCATTTTTATAGATTCATTTTCAAAAGCATATAATCCAGCTTTTTCAGTTGTATCATAAAGAGTGTTAAGTGCTTTTTCATCATTATTTAAAATTGCGGTATTTCTTTTTTTAAGAATATTAACTAAAACATTGTGTAACTGCAAAGTTAGCTCTTCTTCAGTGACATTCGGCGGAGTTTGTATTGTTTCACGAGATTTATCATCAAGTTTCTTAGCTGGAGTAGATTGAAGTTCTATTTCAAATGCATTTATATCAACCGGAAAACTAGGTTCTATATCTCTGGCAAATGTTGCACATACAGGCATTGCTAGTATGCCCATAATTAAGAATAATTTTTTTATCATTGTGGATGCTCCTATTTTAAAATGTTTATTTGGTATTATTGTGAGCAATTTACGATGAAAATATGAGCGCTTTGGAGGAATAAATTTTGGAAAATTTAGCGGGGCCTAAATTCCATTGAAACAATTTGCCATTTATTGTAGAATAAGTAAGGACAAAACAAACTTTAAAGGAGAACTACGATGGGTGAAAGAAAAGTTATTGAAGTATCGACAGAAGAATCAAAACGTCAACATGATATTATGCTTCAACTATCAAAAAAATTAAAAGATAAAAACTTAAAATATTGTGTTTCAACATTTGGATGCCAAATGAATGCTCACGATTCTGAAAAAATCGAAGGTATGTTAGAGCAAATGGGGTACACAAAAACAACAGAAGAACAAGACGCAGATTTTGTGTTATACAATACATGTTGTGTTCGTGAAAATGCTGAAATGAAAATTTTTGGGAAACTTGGATTTTTAAAAGCACTAAAACGAAAAAAGCCAAATTTAATCGTTGGTGTATGCGGCTGTATGATGCAGCAAGATATTGTAATTGAAAAATTAAAAAAGAGTTATAGACATGTAGATTTAATATTTGGAACATACAACACATATAAATTACCAGAATTACTACAAACACGCTTTGAAACAGGTAAACCGGTAATAGATATTTGGGAGTCGCATGAAGATATAGTAGAAGATCTTCCAAGTATTCGTAAACATAAATTCAAATCATGTACTAACATTATGTATGGATGTAATAATTTTTGTACGTACTGTATCGTACCATATGTTAGAGGAAGAGAACGTAGTCGTGAAGCGGCAGATATTATAAAAGAAATTAAATATCTTGTAAGTGATGGAGTTACTGAAATTACACTTCTTGGTCAAAATGTTAACTCATATGGCAAAAATCTAAACGAACCTATACGTTTTTCGGAATTACTTGAGCAAATTAGTCAAATTGAAGGGCTTAAAAGAATTAGATTTATGACATCGCATCCAAAAGATTTAAGTGATGATTTAATTGATGTTATTGCAAAACATGATAATATATGTAAATCAATTCATTTACCGTTCCAATCAGGAAGCGATAAAATTCTAAAAAGCATGAACCGTAATTATACAAAAGAGCAATATTTAGACTTAGTTCATCGTATTAAAACAAAAATACCAGAGGCTCATATTACAACAGATATCATTATTGGTTTCCCGGGTGAAACAGAAGAGGATGTTCTAGATACAATTGATGTTGTAAAAAAAGTTCGTTTCTCAAGTGCTTATACATTTATTTATTCAAAACGTACGGGTACACCAGCAGCAACTATGGAAAATCAAGTGCCAGAAAATCTTTCAAAAGAACGTTTTAACAAATTAGTTGAAAACGTTAAGATAATTGCAGCGGAAATTATGGCAGATCAAATTGGAAAAACAACCGAGGTATTACTTGAAGATACTAGTAAAAGTGAGCAAAGTTTTTTAAGCGGGCGAACAGATACAGGACTTTTAGTACACGTAGAAGCTGATAAATCATTGCTTGGAACGTATCAAACAGTAAATATTATTAGTGCAAAAACACATTATTTAGTAGGATCTTTACAGTAAAGGGTGATTAAAATGGAACTAACACCTATGATGAAACAGTATTTAGATTTAAAAAATAAATATAAAGACTGTATTTTGTTTTTTCGTCTCGGTGATTTTTATGAAATGTTTTTTGAAGATGCTATAACTGCTTCTAGAGAGCTAGAAATCACATTAACAGGGCGTGAATGTGGTCAGAGTGAACGTGCACCTATGTGTGGTATACCGTTTCATGCAGCAGAAAATTATATATCAAGACTTGTTGAAAAAGGTTATAAAGTAGCATTAGGTGAGCAAGTAGAAGCGGTTGGCGCTAGCAAAGGCATTGTAAAAAGAGATGTAGTAAGAGTAATTACGCCAGGAACTATTATGCAGGGGCATATGATTGAAGAGAGTAAAAACAATTATATAGTAGCTATCGTTAAAAAAGATAATGCATATGGAATTAGTTTTTGTGATGTAACGACTGGGGAATGGATAGTTACGGAAATTACTGGTAGTAGTAATGAGCGTAAATTGATGGATGAATTAGCAAAAATGCAACCTGTTGAATGTTTGGTTGATATAAATACATCTAATACAGTAGAAGTTATGCAGTTTTTAAAAGAACGTTTGCAGTGTATTATAGATATAATTCCAGAAGATACACTAGACCCAGTTATTGCGTCAAAACTTTTACTTACGCATTTTAACATTATGGCATTAGACGGAATAGGTCTAACAGAATATCCGTTAGCAACAAGTGCAGCATCAGCGCTTTTAAATTATTTAAAAACAATGCAAAAAAATAATTTAAGCCATATGAAACAAGTTCAGTTTTATAATGTAAATTCATATATGCTACTTGATATAGCAACTAGACGTAATTTAGAACTTACTGAAACGCTACGTGAAAAAAAACGTAGAGGGTCTCTTTTATGGGTGCTAGATAATACAAAAACTGCTATGGGTGCAAGATATTTGCGAAAATGTGTCGAACAACCGCTTATAGATGCAAAAACTATTAATAAACGTCTTGATGCAACTAGTGAATTTAAAGACTCTCTTTTTATGAGAGAATCTCTTAGAGAACATTTGCATGAAATTTATGATATTGAGCGTTTAGTTGGAAAAATAGCTTATGGCACGTGTAATGCAAAAGAACTTATTGCGCTAAAAAAATCATTAAGTATACTTCCAGAAATTGAAAAATTATTAATAGGATGTAAATCACTAGGTATTGTAGAAATATTAAAAGAATTAGATATTCTTGAAGATTTGCATATGTATATTGAACAATCAATTACAGATGATCCGCCTATTACTATTCGAGAAGGTGGTATGATTAAAGATGGTTACAACGAGGAAGTAGACAAGCTTCGTGAAATTAAAGCAAATGGTGCAAATTGGCTACTAGATATAGAAACAGCTGAAAAAGAAAAAACAGGCATCAAAAATTTGAAAATTAAATACAACAAAGTATTTGGTTATTTTTTAGAAGTAACACATTCATATAGTAATTTAGTTCCAGATTATTTCATACGTAAGCAAACATTATCAAATTGTGAAAGATATATTACAGAAGAACTAAAACAAATTGAAGAACAAGTTTTAGGAGCGGATGAAAAATTACAAGCAATTGAATATACATTGTTTATAGAAGTAAGAGATTTTATAACAAAACATTTACAAAGACTTCTTACAACGTCTCAGTGTATAGCGCAAATAGATATGTTAGCATCACTTGCAGATGTTGCAGAAAAAAATAATTATGTACGCCCAGTTATTAACAATGAGTCAACAATTTCTATAACTGATGGTCGTCATCCAGTTGTAGAAAAAATAATGGGTAACCATCAGTTTATCGGTAACGATGTATTCCTAAACAATACGAGCGATCAAATCAACTTAATTACAGGGCCTAATATGGCAGGGAAATCTACTTATATGCGCCAAGTGGCATTAATAGTACTTATGGCGCAAATAGGATCATTTATACCTGCGTCAGAAGCGGAAATTGGTGTAGTTGATAGAATTTTCACTAGAGTTGGCGCTTCTGATGATTTAGCTTCAGGACAAAGTACGTTTATGGTAGAGATGATGGAAGTATCAAATATTCTTAATCATGCAACAAAAAATAGTTTGTTAATTTTAGATGAAATTGGACGAGGTACTAGTACCATTGATGGTCTAAGTATTGCATGGGCAATTATAGAATATATTGCAAACCAAAAACTACTTGGTGCTAAAACGCTTTTTGCAACGCATTATCATGAATTAACTTCTTTAGAAAAAAATACTAAAGGTCTTGTTAATTATTGCGTTATGGTAAAAGAGTCTGGCGAGGATATTATTTTCCTAAGAAAAATAGCAAAAGGTTCTGTAGACCATAGTTATGGTATTCAAGTTGCAAAACTTGCAGGACTTCCAGAAAAAGTTTTAAAACGAGCACGAGAAATAATGAAAACAATTGAATTAGAAGATGGAACAGCTATTCGGAATTTAATTTGTAGTGATACTTACGTGGATACGAAGGAGTTCCAGGTAAATGAGCCTGTAACAACTGTAACAACAACTAATACTACAAATCAAATTAGTTTGTTTGAATCATCATATGAAAGTGTAGTTGATACGTTAAAAACAACTGATTTAATGAATTTAACACCGTTTCAAGCGATGCAATTGCTACATGACCTACAACAAAAACTACGATAAGAAGGTGACTTTTTTATGATACGCCTACTTGATACACATACTATTAATAAAATTGCAGCGGGTGAAGTAGTTGAGCGCCCCGCTTCAGTTGTAAAAGAACTTTCTGAAAATAGCATAGATGCAAAATCATCGTCTATAACGGTTGAAATAAAAAATGGTGGAATTGATTTGATACGTGTTACTGATAACGGTAAAGGTATCCCAAAAGATCAAGTTGAAATTGCATTTTTACGTCATGCAACAAGTAAAATAGCAACTGCAAATGATTTATTTGATATAAAATCACTAGGATTTAGAGGAGAGGCACTAGCAAGTATTAGTTCGGTGTCTAAAGTTGAACTTATTACTAAAACACCGGGAGAACTAACAGGTAAGCACGTTGAAATACATGGCGGAAAATTACTAGTAAGTGACGAAATAGCATGTTCAGAAGGCACAACTTTAATTATTCGCCAATTATTTTTTAATGTTCCAGCTAGAAAAGCTTTTTTAAACAGTGTAAGTAGTGAAACCGCTAAAATTGCAGATTGTATGTATAAGTTAGCTATGGCACATCCCGAAGTTTCTATTAAGTATATTCAAAACAATAAACTTGTTTTTGCAACATCAGGTAATAATGATTTAAAACAATGTATTTATCATTTGTATGGAAAATCTGCTTCAAATGATGTTATGCCAATTTGTTTTGAGCAAAACAATATTACAGTATCAGGAATGATTGGAAAACCAACACTTACACGAGGAAATCGTAATTATGAACACTTTTTTATAAATGGAAGATATATAAAGAGTGCTATTTTGCAAAAAGCAACGGAAGAAGCTTACAAATCATTTGTAACAATTGGTAAATTTCCATTTGTAGTACTTCATATTAATATTAATCCAAGTGAGGTTGATGTAAATGTTCATCCAACAAAACTAGAGGTGAAATTTAGAAATCCTGATATTATTTATCAAACAGTATGCGATGCAATTAAGAAACATTTAAATGAACAATACCTTGTGCCAAATGCAGTAGCACCGGTAACGACAACATTAAAACCATACACATATACGAAAGAAGAAAGTGCTCAAATACGTGTTGAAAGTTTTATAACGCCGTATTCACCACCAATTACAGAAGAACCTATTAAACAATTTTCAAGTAATGAAATTAAAATAGTTGCAGAACGGCCACATATTTTTCAGGCTATACAAGAAAAAACTGATATTTCAAATACTGAAGCTAAAAGTATAGCAAGTGAGAATATAGAAGCCAAAAGTATAACAAATGAAAATATAGAAGTTAAAAGTATAGCAAATGCAAATACAGAAGCTAAAAGTATGGCAACAAGAAATGAGCAGTTAGATTATAAAATAATCGGACAATTGTTTAACACATACTGGTTAATAGAATATGATGCTCAAATATATATGATTGATCAACACGCTGCGCATGAAAGAGTTATGTATGAACGTTATAAAGTAGATTTTAGTAAGCATACTGTACTAACTCAGCTATTACTTGTTCCTGAAACAATGCAAATTACAGTTTCAGAATATCAGTGGATTAATGAAAATTTAGATATGTTTAAAACGCTTGGATTTGGAATTGAGCTTTTTGGAAATAATCATATGATTATTCGGGAAGTGCCATATATTTTTAATAAACCACTTCCGGTACAAGTAGTGCGTCAAATTATTGATGAGTTGCAAAATACAAAAACAAAAACATTTTTTGAACTTACAGAGCACAATATTATACAAATGGCTTGTAAAAGTGCAATTAAAGCAAATGATAAATTAGATCAAAAAGAATGCAAAGCACTTATTGAGGCATTATTAAAATTAGAAAATCCTTTTACATGCCCGCATGGTAGACCAACTATAGTTAGTTTATCAAAAACAGATATAGAAAAATTATTTAAACGAATTCAGTAGGTGAAATAATGAAAAAACCATTGATTTTAATTGCAGGACCAACAGCATCAGGTAAAACAAGTACTAGTGTATTATTAGCACAAACAATTAACGGAGAAATTATATCATCCGATTCTATGCAAGTATATAGAGGCATGGATATAGGTACAGCAAAAGTTAAAAAAGAAGAAATGCAAAATATAAAGCATTATATGATAGATGTATTATCACCAAGTGAAAGTTGTAATGTTGCATGGTTTAAAGACCAGGTATACAGTTGTATTGATGAGATTCATAAAAAAGGTAAAACACCAATTTTAGTTGGAGGAACAGGTTTTTATTTAAATGCTATTTTGCATGATACTAAATTTGAAGAAGCTAAAGAAGATTTAGAATATAGAAAACAACTAGAAGAACAGGCAAAAACTGAAGGTGTGTTATCACTTTTTGAAAAACTTGAAAAAATTGATCCAAGTAGCGCAAAAACAATTCATCCAAATAATGTTAAGCGTGTTATACGGGCACTAGAATACTATCATCAAACAAAAACACCTATTTCAGAACATAATACAATTGAAAAAGCGAAAAAAGAGCAATTACAATCACCTTATGATGCTACATTTTTTGCATTAGAAATGGACCGAGCTGTATTATATGAACGAATTAACAAAAGAATAGATATAATGATGGATGAGGGGTTATTAAAAGAGGTAAAAAGTTTTTATGATGCAGGATTTACAGGTAATGAGCCATCTATGAAAGCTATAGGATACAAAGAATTTTTCCCATATTTCAAGGGAGAACAAACGTTAGATGAGTGTATTGAAAAACTAAAACAAAGTACAAGGCAATATGCAAAACGTCAAATGACATGGTTACGCCACCAGGCAAATCCTCATTTTATACAAGTAGATAATATGAACTTTGATACAGAAGTTATAGTAAAGCAAATATTACGCATTATTGAAAATAAAGCTTTTGAAGTATAAAAAATGATTTTCTTGAACATAATCTAGCATATATTCTACAAATTTTGGAAGTTTTATAGACAAATTTCTCTATTTCTTATACAATAAACAATAACAATGTAATCCTTAGGAGGAATATTTTTATGAGTAAAGCAATTAATTTACAAGATTTATTATTAAATCAATTACGTAAAGAAAAAATTCTTGTTACAATTTTCTTAACAAATGGGTTCCAATTAAAAGGAACTGTTAAAGGGTTTGATAATTTTGTCGTATTACTTGAAACTGAAGGTAAACAACAAATGATTTACAAACATGCAATATCAACTATATGCCCATCAAAAACAGTAAGTCTGAATATGACAAACGAGTAAAAAATTAATATAATAAATAGACTTAAACAACATATGCCTTAAGGTATATGTTGTTTTTTGTGACATAAAACCGAAGGAGAAAGTTATTTATGGAAACGCTATATGATTTATTTGGCATAGATGCTACAACTGAAACATTTTGTCAACAAATACTTGATGAACTATCACCACAATTTGCAAGAATTCACCAAGTAATGCATAAAAATGGTGCAAAAGTACTTCATGCTATGCAAAAAAACAAGTTAAGTGATATTCATTTTGCAGCAACAACAGGTTATGGTTATAACGATTTAGGTCGTGATACAGTAGAACAAATTTATGCAGATATATTTAAAACAGAGGCAGGGTTAGTACGTCCGCAATTAATGTCTGGAACACACGCTCTAACTGTTGCTCTTTTTGGAAATTTAAGACCTGGAGATGAACTACTATCTCCTGTTGGTAAACCTTATGACACTTTAGAAGGTGTCATTGGTATTAGAGAAGAAGTTGGTAGTTTAAAAGAATATAATATTGATTATAAACAAGTAGATTTATTAGATGATTTTAGTTTTGATTATGATGGAATTAAAGCAGCTATTACTGACAAAACAAAAATGGTAACAATTCAGCGTTCAAAAGGATATAGCTATCGTCCAACATTTTCGGTTAAACAAATAGGAGAATTAATTTCTTTTATTAAATCAATTCGCGAAGATATAATTTGTATGGTTGATAACTGCTACGGAGAGTTTGTAGATGAGATAGAACCAACAGAAGTAGGTGCAGATTTATGTGTTGGTTCATTAATTAAAAATCCAGGTGGTGGACTTGCGCCTATTGGCGGATATATAGTTGGAAAAGAATGTTATGTAGAACGAGCTGCAATGAGGCTTACGGCTCCTGGACTTGGAAAAGAAGTAGGAGCTACACTTGGACTTAATCAACCTGTATTACAAGGACTATTTTTAGCGCCAGAAGTAGTAGCAAACGCTTTGAAAGCTGCTATATTTGCGGCGGCGGCATTTGAAAAATTAGGATTTGATGTAATGCCTAAAAAGGATGAAACAAGAAACGATATAATTCAGGCGATTAATATGCAAACAGCTGAAAATGTTATATCTTTTTGTAGGGGGATTCAAAAAGGTGCACCAGTTGATAGTTTTGTTACACCTGAACCTTGGGCAATGCCAGGGTATGATGCACCAGTAATAATGGCAGCGGGAGCATTTATTCAAGGCGCATCTATAGAATTAAGTGCAGATGCTCCAATAAAACCTCCATATACAGTATTTTTTCAAGGCGGTCTTACAGAATATCATGGTAGATTAGGCATTATGATGGCAATTCAAACTATGAAAAACAATGGATGCATAAAAATACCTAATTTTTGAAAAAAATACTGACAAGTATCGACAAAATTTTAAAACATTGATATAATTATAAAAAAAAAGCAAGGTGGGAATGATTATGTCAGAATTAACAGAAAAACAACAAGAAATATTAGAGTTTATAAAAAAAGTTAGTTATACAAGAGGTTATCCACCTTCAGTTAGAGAAATTGGGAGTGCTTTAGGAATAAATTCAACATCAACAGTTCATGCGCAGTTGAATAAAATAGAAACTAGTGGCTTTATTAGACGTGACCCTACAAAACCTAGAGCAATTGAAATTTTAGATGATACTAGAAAATGGTTAAATGAAAATGTAAAAGTAATACCTATAATAGGAACTGTTAAATCAGGAGTTCCGATACTTACAGAGGAACATATAGATGGGTATTATCCTATGATAACTTCCGAATCTAGTAATGAACAGGCATATGTACTTAGAGTAAAAGATAATAGTATGATTAACGCGGGGATATTATCAAATGACTGTATTATAGTAGAAGAAAAAAAACATATTGAAAATGGTGAAATTATAGCAGCATTAATAGGCGAAGAAGTTACGGTTAAACGCTTTTTTAGTGAAAAAGGTACTATTCGTTTACAACCAGAAAATGATCAAATGGAATCAGTAGTGTATGATGATATAGAATTACTTGGCAAAGTAGTTGGAGTGTTCAGAGATATGTAAACATCTCGTAAGCTATTTTGTAATTTCAAATTTTTTATATTAAATAAAAATGAAAAGATAGGCTTTTGTAGAACTAAGTAAAATTCAGTTAGAATAATACTTAATTTCAAAAGTCTATCTTTTTTGCGTGGAAATATAGAAAAAGTGGGATGATTTAGTTTTTGACTACATTAAAATATTAATATATTGGTAAAGGCGAAGTGTTATAAAAGGGAATTACGGGAAGTGTGACGAATGTAAAATATTGTCAGAAAATACAAGAGAAATTTAAAATAAATGTAATAAAATAAGATAAATTTTCATATAAGTAAATATGGAGCTTTGTAGATATTTATATTCATTGAGAAAAACATGAAAAAATCATCTTTTACGCTTAAGGGAATAACAAAGTTCTAATCTTGAAAAAATTAAATAAATTTAAATGTTAAATAGAGCAGTCAAATAGGGGGATGGAATATGATTAATGCAATAGAAGAAGTATTAAAAGAAGAAGGATGCAAAGAGCATGAAATAAATTGGAAAAAGGTAGTGAGTAATTATGAACTATCAGAAGACTTTATAAGAAAATTTAAAGATAAAATGAACTGGGCATTAGTGTCAAAATTTCAAAATTTATCAGAGAATTTTATTAGAGAATTTAAAGATAAAGTAAATTGGGACATAATAGTCTTTAATAGGAAATTTTCAGAAGATTTTATTAGTGAATTTCAAGATAAGTTTAATTGGTACTTGTTAACTAAAAATCAAAAATTATCAGAAGAAATGATTCGAAAATTTCAAGATAAGGTTGATTGGAATGTAATAGCACACAATTATAAACTTTCAGAAGATTTTATCGATGAATTTGAAGATAAGATGAACTGGAGTATTTTAACTGAGAGCCAACAATTATCTGAAAGAATGATCCGAAAATACCGCAATAAGGTTGATTGGAATATAATAGCCAGTAGATATAAATTGCCAGCAAAATTTCTTCATGAATTTGAATATAAGTTCGAGTGGAAACGATTAGTAACTGAATTTGAATTGCCAGAAGATTTTATTAGTGAATTTGAACATAGGTTTCATTGGGATACACTAACTAAATACCAAAATTTATCAGAAGAAATGATTCGAAAATTCCAAGACAAGGTTAATTGGGATATAATAGCAACTAAGTATAAATTATCATCTGCGATGCTTAGTGAATTTCAACATTGGTTGAATTGGGATATAGTAAGTCAATACCAAAATTTATCAGAAAAAATGATTCGAAAATTCCAAGATAAAGTTAATTGGGATATAGTAACTAAATACCAAAATTTATCAGAAGAAATGATTCGAAAATACCAAGATAAAGTTAATTGGGATATAATAACGACTGACTATCGTTTGTCAGATGAGTTTGTTTTTGAATTTCAAGATAGATTGAATTTTAGGAAACTACCATATATGCAAAGAATGTATATTATACGAGAGAATTACAATAAGTATATGGCGGAGAAGGAGGCTAAGAAGAAAAAGTAAGCTTTATTATTTTTATATAGATAGTGTATAATAAGGTGATATGAGTGGAAAACTTTTGGTAGAATATATATAATAAAAGTACAGGGGAGTTATTATGGAAATGATGACAGCAATACAATCAAGACATTCAGTTCGCAAATATTTAGATAGATGCATTTCAGAAGAAATTATAAATCAGCTTCAAGAAGAAATTAATGCGTGTAATAATGAAAGTGGTTTAAATATTCAGCTTATTACAAATAATACAAAAGCATTTGAAGGAATGATGGCGCATTATGGTAAGTTTTCAGGCGTTCAAAATTATATTGCATTAATTGGCGAAAAGACAAATGATTTTGATGAAAAAACAGGTTATTATGGAGAAAGAATAGTACTAAAAGCGCAAATGCTAGGTCTAAACACTTGTTGGGTAGCGATGACGTTTTCAAAAAGTAATGCGAAAAAAGATTGTACTATAAATCCAGGTGAAAAACTTGGGTGTGTTATATCTTTAGGATATGGTATTACACAAGGAGATAAACGTAAATCAAAAAATATTGCAGAGGTTATAGAAACAGATGGTAATATGCCTAGTTGGTTTAAAAGCGGCGTAGAAGCGGCGTTACTTGCACCAACAGCAATCAATCAACAAAAATTTATGATTTCTTTAAATAACAACACAGTGAGTGCTAGAAGTACAGGCGGAATATGTTCAAAAGTAGATTTGGGTATTGTTAAGTATCATTTTGAAATTGGTGCAGGCACTAATAATTTCACTTGGGCCTAAAAATTAAATAAATAAATAAATATAGTTTAAATAGCCTCTATGTATATAGGGGCTATTTTATAACTAAAAGTGTAATGACAACATATGATAATATCACTAGATTCTGAAGGGATACTGATTTAAGAATTAGATGGCTATACATGATATGAACTATAACTTATTTCATATATTACAAACATTGTATTGACTTTTTTAAAACTTAAATTATACTGATAATGTATTCGAGACAACGGAATAGAGATAAATAATAAAATGACACCTTGTATAGTTAGCTATGGTGAGCTTTGATTTTTTGTGTTTTTTATTTTTATTACCTATTGTAGTTTTGCATACGTGCAAGACTTTTTTTATTTTATGGAGGTAAAAATGAAGAATTTTAAAGAAGATTTTATGCAAGTAATGGATTTGAGTATTTTAGGTCTGTACCAGAAAAAATATGTAAATATGCCCCGATGTGGAAAGGGGTCAATTCTGAAAAAGGCTCTAGATAAATGTGCATTTCTTAACTATAAATATTCACTATATAAAGATGATGGAACACATATTATGCCTATACATGAGACAGAACTTATTACATTATTCGAAACTCCGCTAAGTATCTTAGTAGATAGTTTGCCGAATCCCTATAAAAGTGAATTGTATAGTACACCGATAGCTTATGTTGATTCTCTTATAGCTATTGGAAATAATTATAGTTACTATCTACTTCAAGATGCCTATGAGTTATTAGAGAGAAGAGAATTATTTAAAGCAAAAGATAAGTTTAATCCAGAAAGTGAATATAGAGGGCAGAAATTCTATCTAGAAATGATAAGTAAAAATCAGGATAGCTATCAACTTATTCGGCATTTTTTAATTCAACGTAATAATGTTTATATTTATATAAATCGTATCTCTCAAACCATAGAACAGCTGACTTTTTGTCGGGATTTTGAAACAATCATTGATGCAGCATATGATAAACTCCCACTAACCACAAAATCTATTCAAATATGTCCTATCTGTAAATTAGTGCTTCGTCAAAATCTTAATGGGGAATTAAACTGTGTGAATGAATACTGCCGTCAAAGAAGCAAAAATTTCATTAATGCAGAAATTATTGAAATTAACGAACCAATAATGGTATTGAATGAGGTAATAGCCCACAATATTTATTATCCCGGACAGTTAGAAGGCGATATCAAAAAATTATTAGACACTAGGGATATCAAATATGATTTATGGCCAAATCAAGACGAGTGGGATTTTGAACTTGTGTTTAAAGATGGTGATAGATGGGTTGTTGATGCTAAAGTAGTAGAAAATCCATATTGGATTCAACTTGATATCGAGAAAAAAGAAAATAATTTACTTGATACGCAAAAAATATATTATGTAGTGCCTAATAGACGTACAAAAGCCTATTTAAATTGCATAAGGAAAAATATCACTTATAAAAACACAATACAATGCTTAACATTTAATGAATTTAAAGATGAATTAAATGTTAAATTGGGAGGTATTCTGTAATGTTACTTAAAAATATTGTTTCTACATTCAAAAAACATCAAGAGTGGCATGATCTAACTCCACAGAAATTTGCGCAACTAGAAATTCTATTATATCTTTCCTTACAGATAGAAGATACTTATCCAGCTAATGATTTATATATGTTATTAGGTAGTAGAAATCTCATTGTTAAAAATGACACTTTCAATTTGAGTGATTTTATGCTTTCTAATGCAAAGAGAAATTTAAAAACATTGAATCAATCAAAAGTTTTTAGGGATATATTAAGATTATATGTTCAAGATAGATTTAAGCAAATAAGATTCTATAATATAGAAGATAATCAAGTAAAAAGAGCAGATATTATACCTGGATTTTATAATAACCGTGAAAAAGATTATTCTAAACTTTTATCTACAGATTTAAAAAAACAGAAAAAGACTATTACATTCGCCAAAAATTTTAATGAACATGAGTATTGTTATATTGCAGAAGGTAATAGGGCAATAAAAATCAACTTTCCTAAAGATGTGCGGACAATTACTTTAAATAGTTGTATTACCAAACACAAAAGACCGCTTAGTGTAGATATAAAGGATATTTTAGATACAGCATCCAATATAGACGTTATACTAGGAAATTCATATAGACAGAAAATATTATCCAATAGCAAACTTTTAGAAATATCTGAAAATAATCTAAAACAGGTACAAAATATTGAAATTAATGGTGTAATTCATATGATAGGGCAAGTTGGAGCAGGTAAATCAACTATCGCCGAATCTTTAACAGTAGTATTAGCCTCTCGGGGGGCTCGTATAGTAATTATAGAAGCTACTGTACAAGAAAGCATTGCAAAAGCTAAACTGTTATCCAAACTAGGGGTTAAGGCAGTAAGTATAGTTGGGAAAAGTGGAAGACTAAGTCATATAAATGCGGCTATTAAAGAACAAGATTTTTTAGATGAGTATTATTCCAAAGTGTTAACTCCGGGATGTTTAATTGGTGCACTTTCTAATAAAAGTGATGAAATAATTCAATATGGTAATGAGCCATGTCACCGCCTCAAAAGGTTTAAGGATAATACGACTAAACCTACTAACTATGTATGTCCGTTTTATTATCAATGTCCTAAAACAGACATTGATAAGCAGTTCATTGATGCAAATGTTATAATAACGACTTTAGAAGGTCTATGTAGTATATCTATGCTGGCAGAAAGAGAGTTAATATTTAATCATATTTTAGATCATACAGATCTAGTTATTATAGATG
>JBOFDK010000057.1:0-22534 GCA_051646925.1 Cellulosilyticaceae bacterium
TGAGTTGAAATTTGGTGTTGCAAATATGTATGATGGTCAAATGTATTTTGAGGAGGTGGCAACATGTTAAAATCATTAAGACGTGCGATACCAATATTAATAGTATCGTTAACTATTGCAGCAATATTGGCATTTATGGAAGCTAAAATGATGATAATAATGTTTGCACTTACAGATACGGTAATTAGCGGGGATTATATAGCGTTTAAGCAAAATGTACCGACATTGTTAATAGTGGCTATGAGTATAGTGCCAATTTCATTACTACATTGCTATACATATGCTATGTATAAGAAAAAAGCAAATGTGAATATTAAAAATTATTATTTAAAAGGGGTATTTAATAAAAATATTAGTGAATTTCATGAAGAGAATAATGCATTATATGTATCTGGATTAACAAATGATTGTAATCAAATAGATACAAATTTGGTAGAGAGTTTTTATGAAGTATGCCGAAGTGGTGCATCATTTTGCGCTGGAATATGGATGATTGTAAGTGCAACACCTAATATGTTAGTATTAGTTATGGGTGTTGTAGTAATTAATATTCTTTTTTCTAAAGTAATTTCAAAACCTGTAGCTAAACATATGGAAGAAAGAAGCGGATTATTTGAAGGTTATACTGCGTATATAAAAGAAGTACTTGCAGCTTTTCATATTATTAAAAGTAATAATTTACAACAAAAAGTTCAAGAAAATTTTGATACAAAAAGTAAGGATGTGCAGTTTAAAGGGTATCGTATTGATAAAATGCACACATACATTATGGCAGTGCAAAACTGTAGTATGCAATCAACTTTGTATTTTTTACTTTTGATATGTGCATATATGGCAATTAAGGGAGAAATGACAATTGGTGGTGCATTATTAGTTATTCAAGGGGCACAAATGGTTATGTGGCCAGTAATGAATATATCAGAGAGATTACCTAAATTATTTACAGTACAAGGTTTAATTAGTAAAATGGAAAAGACACTTATAAATACAGATACACATGAAGAAGTGTTGAATTTTGATAAATTAGAAGAATCGATAGTATTCAAAGATGTGGAATTTGAGTATAATAATGATGTAAAGGTACTTGAAAAAACAAATCTAACACTACAAAAAGGTGGAAAATACCTTGTGGTAGGGCCAAGTGGTGGAGGAAAATCAACATTTTTAAAACTTCTAAGAAAGTATTTTAATCCAACAAAAGGTGAAATTTTAATGGATGGAAAATTACTTAAAGATATTAAAAAAGAAGATTTTTATAGTAATGTTGCAAATGTTGAGCAACAGGTATTTATTTTTGAAGACACATTAAAAAATAATTTAACGATGTATAAAAAATATACAGATAAGCAATTAAATAGAGCTATTGAGAGAGCGGGATTAACAACTTTTGTTGAACAATTACCTGAAGGACTTGAGACGATGATTGTTGATAATGGAAGTAATATATCGGGCGGAGAAAGAAGCCGAATAGTTATTGCACGCGGACTTTTATCAGAGGCGAGTATTTTGTTTTTGGATGAAGCTTTTGCAGCACTAGATATGGAACGTGCGAAAGAAATCGAAGAGAGTATTTTAGCATTAAAAGATATTACGATTATTAACGTTAGTCACGTTGTATTTGAAGAAAATAGACACAAGTATGACGCCGTATTAAATGTAAAAAATCATAAAATAAGTGTAAGCACAGCATCTTAATAGATGCTGTGTTTACATTTATAATAATTTATATAAAATTAAGTATTAATAGGAGATATATGAACAATCAAACATTAGAAAAATTACAATATTATAAATTAAAAGAAATAGTAAAAAGTTACTGCGTTAGTAGTCTTGGTAAGGATAGAGTAGAGAAACTAATGCCAAGTGGACATCAAAAAACAGTAATTAACCGTTTAGAAGAAACAACAGAAGCAAGACGATTACTTGATATAACGGGGAATGTACCGCTTATGGGACTTGGTATAATTCAAGATGTTATGGAAAAAATTGAAAAAGATATTATATTAAACGAAGAACAATTAGTAGCAGTAAGTGAATTTTTGCATGGGTGTAATCGTTTTCAGCAATATATGAATGCGCGTGAATTAGAAAGCCCGACACTCGTAGCGTACAGTAAAGGGTTGCAGTCTTTCACGGATATAGAAGAGGAGATAAATCTGGCAATTCGTAACAATCGTGTAGCGGATGAAGCAAGTAGTAGGCTTAAAAAAATACGAAGACATATGATTATTGCAGAAGAAAAAATTCAAGAAAAACTGAATCAATTTATTAAAAATGCTAATAACAAAAGTTATTTACAAGAGCAGTTTATTTCAAAGCGTCAAGGTAAATGGACTGTACCAATAAAAAATGCTTACAAAAACAAAATACAAGGAATAGTAGTTGAGGCAACAGATAAAACAGCATTTATGGAACTTAATTCAGTAAGTAAATATACTGCGGAATATGTAAATATGGAGATAGAAGAGTCGGTTGAAGTATATAAAATATTATCACAATTAACTGAACTTATATTTAGCCAATATGAATCTATTAAATCCAATATGGATATTATGGCAATGTTTGATTTATTGTTTGCAAAAGCAAAATATAGTAGAGCAATTAATGGAAAAGCGCCAAAAGTAAATGCACATGGAATTATAGATATACATGATGCAAGACACCCATTGCTAGAAGGTAATGTAGTTCCGCTAAATGTTACAATTGGACAAAATTATCGTAGCCTAATAATTACAGGACCAAATGCTGGAGGAAAAACGATAGTGTTAAAAACTATTGGGTTATTAACACTTGCTATGCAATCAGGATTTCATATTCCAGTCGGAGAAAAAACAAATTTATCAGTATTTGAACATATGTATGTAGATATAGGTGATGGACAAAGTATAGAAAATGCATTAAGTACATTTTCAGCACATGTAAAAAATCTTTCAGAAATAGTAAAACAAACGGGCAAAAGTACATTGTTATTATTTGATGAAATAGGTAGTGGTACAGAACCTGGAGAGGGAGCGGCTTTGGCAATAGCAATTCTTGAAGAAGTGTATCAAAAAGGTGCTATAACGGTAGCATCAACGCATTATAATGAAATAAAAACATTTTCTGAAAACCATCCTGATTTTGAAAATGCAGCAATGCAGTTTAATCGTGAAACACTAGAACCATTATACAAACTACTTGTAGGGTATTCAGGAGAAAGTAATGCATTATGGATTGCAAAAAAAATGGGTATATCAGATGCAATATTAAAACGTGCTAATACGTACATTCATCAAAAAGATTATCAGTATGGACTTATAGATACGAAGAAAAAACGTGTAGAAGAAATTAAAATAGAAGAAGAAAAAGTAATATTAGAAAAAGGCGATGTTGTTTATTTACATGCTTACGAAGAAGAAGCTGTAGTATATCAGCCACAGACAGCGTATGAGCCTTTACTTATTTTTTATAAAAAAGAAATGATTACAGTTGATATGAAAAGGTTAACATTAAGAAGACGAGCAGCTGATTTGTACCCAGATGATTATGATTTTGATACAATTTTTGTTGATTTTAAAACTAAAAAATTAGAAAAAGATATAAAAAGAGGTTCAAAAAAAGCTTTAAAAAATATTAGAAAAAATAATTCTAATTAATACTTGTCCTTAACTAAAGTATTATAATTATGATACAATAAGAACAAATAATAGAACGGTGAGAAAAACGATGAAAAGACTTGTAATTGGAATATTAGCGCATGTAGATGCAGGAAAAACGACGCTTTCAGAAGCGATATTATATACAGGAGGAAAACTCCGTAAACTTGGGCGTGTTGACAAAAAAGATGCATATTTAGATACGTATGAATTGGAAAGACAAAGAGGAATTACTATATTTTCAAAACAAGCTAAATTGACATTTGAAGATACAGAAATAACGTTATTAGATACGCCAGGACACGTTGATTTTTCGGCAGAGATGGAGCGTACATTACAAGTATTAGATTATGCAATTTTAGTTATTAGCGGTGCGGATGGAGTTCAGGGACATACAGAAACTTTATGGTATTTACTAGATAAGTATAATGTCCCAACTTTCATTTTTGTAAATAAAGTAGATCAGCAAGGTGTAGATAAAGAAAATGTCCAAAAACAGTTAGAAAAAGTGTTAAGCAAATCTTGTATTTCTTTTGAAGAGCCGATAGATGAAAGTTTTTATGAACAAGTTGCTATGTGTAATGAGATGTTATTAGAAACATATTTAGAAACAAATAATATATCAGAAACTTTAATTAAAGAAGCAATAAAAAAACGAATGATATTTCCAGTATGTTATGGCTCGGCGCTTAAGTTAGACGGTGTACAATACTTGATGGATACTATAATTAAATATAGCTATGAAGAAGAAGACATGGGAGTATTTGGCGCAAAAGTTTTTAAAATTTCTAGAGACGAGAAAGGTAATAGATTAACTCATATTAAAATAACACAAGGCTCTTTAAAGGTAAAAGATATGCCATGTGAAAATGAAGATAAAGTAAATCAAATTCGTATATATTCGGGTGAAAAATATGATACAGTATCGGAAGTTTCAAAAGGTGTAGTATGTGCGGTGACAGGGCTTCAACAAACATATGTAGGAAATAATCTTGGATGTGAAAAAAGCGGAGAAAAACCGTATTTAGAGCCGGTATTAACATATAAAATTAACTTGCCAAATAGTATAGAACCACAGAGTATTTTACCAAAATTCATGCAACTTGCGGAAGAAGACCCTATGTTACAAATTATATGGAATCAAAGCGCAGGTGAAATTCAAGTAAAATTAATGGGCGAAGTTCAAATTGAAATTTTAAGCTATTTGATTAAAGAACGATTTGGTATTGAAGTAACGTTTGGCCAAGGAAATATAGTATATAAAGAAACTATACAAAATACAGTAGAAGGTGTCGGACACTTTGAGCCACTACGGCATTATGCAGAAGCACATATATTGATAGAGCCGTTAGAAGAAGGAAGTGGAATACAATACGAGTTTGATTGTAGTGAAGATGAACTTGCAAAAAATTGGCAACGTTTAATAATGACACACTTGCAAGAAAAAAAGCATAAAGGTGTATTAATAGGCGCAGATGTTACAGACGTTAAGTATACAGTAATAGGGGGCAAAGCTCATAATAAACATACAGAAGGTGGAGATTTTAGAGAAGCTACGTATCGCGCAGTGAGGCAAGGGTTAAAGCAGGCAAAATCATCTATACTAGAACCTTACTATAATTTCAAACTTCAAGTACCGGACCAAATGTTGGGACGTGCTATGACAGACCTTGAAAAAAGTCATGCACAGTTTGAATCTCCAATAATGGAAAATGGGCAAGCAATTATAATTGGAAGTGCGCCAGTAGTTACAGTGCAACATTATGCAAAAGAAGTGTTAGCGTATACAAAAGGAAGAGGGCGTTTTTTCTGTAGTTTTTCAGGATACAAAAAATGTCATAACGAAGAAAATGTTTTAGAAAAAATAGCATATGACTCAGAGTTAGATATGGACAACCCATCTGGCTCAGTATTTTGTAAAAAAGGTGTTGGTTATACGGTAGTGTGGGATAACGTATTTGAGCATATGCATATACCAGCAAGAAAAGAAAAATGTAGTAATGAAGATAGCACTAATAAAAGCAATTATAAAATGCAACAAGTGATAGGAACAGATGAAATTGATGCTATTTTAAATAGAGCGTATAATGCAAACAAAAAAGAAGATTATCGTCCAAAACAGTATATAAAAAAACGTGTAATAGAAAGTTATAATGGACCTGTGCATAGAAGTACAGTTAGAGATCAAGAAAAAGAAAGTTACGTCGTAGTTGATGCGTATAATATTATTTTTGGTATTCCATATTTGAATAACTTAGCTGAAGAAAATATGGAAACAGCAAAAGATAGATTAATAGATATACTATGTAATTACCAAGCGTATCATAATTGTTATATGATGATTGTTTTTGATGCTTACCGCGTTGAAGGACATTTAACAGAGATTAAAAAACATCATAATGTATTAGTAGTTTATACGAAAGAAAAAGAAACAGCAGATCAGTTTATTGAAAAATTTGCCCACCAAAATGCATCAAACTATCGAATTACAGTTGCGACATCAGATGTTACAGAGCAAATTGTTACAAGAGGACAAGGGTGCTACCTTCTATCAGCGCAAGAATTATATGAGGCGATTGGGTTAACTGAAAAAAAATACTGGGAAGAGTATGAAAATAAAAAAATAATTGATAAAAATTATATGATTGATTCACTAGAAGAAAAAAGTGTTAAACATCTAAGAGCAATACAACAAGGAGAAATAAAAAGTTGAGTTATAAACTCTACGATTAGTAGGTTGTTATATATATATCCGATTTGTATAATAAAATTAAGAGGTGAGGCAAATGAATGCGATTCAAATGGGTGTATTAATCAGAAAAAGGCGCCAAGAAAAACAACTGACACAATTAGAACTGGCAAGGATACTAAATATTAGTGACAAAACCGTTTCCAAATGGGAGCGTGGGATGGGTTATCCTGATATTACAATAGTTCCGGTGCTTGCAGCGGCTTTGGAAGTAAATGCATCAGAACTCTTAACCGGTGAACAAATAGATACTACTAACAATGGAGGAAATATGAAAAAAATTAAATTTTATGTATGTGAAACATGCAAAAATGTAGTGACTAGTACAAATGAGATTGTATTAAGTTGTTGTGGTCAAAAACTTACAGCGTTAAAAAAAATAAAAGATGTTGATAGTAGCCATCAGGCAAATGTAGAATTAGTAGAAGATGATTTATTTATAACATTTAATCATCCTATGGAAAAAACACATTTTATTTCCTTTGTAGCGTACGTGACTATGGATAGATTATATCTTATAAAACTTTATCCAGAACAAAATCCAGAAGTTAGATTTCCAAAACGTGGACGAGGAAGTTTATATATGTACTGCACAGAAGAGGGTTTAATAGAAATACAACAAAAAAACGATGGATGCCGTATATGGTAACCATCGTTTTTTTTTATAAATTAAAGTAACTCAGACATGAGTTCCATTGAAGTTTTTGGAGAAAGATAGCTTAGAGGAACATCGAATACAGATTTTGCTCCTAAAATACCTTCTTTATTCATTCTAACAGCAGCGCGAGCATAAGCTACAAGTGCGCTACCTGTAAATTCAGGATTGCTTTCTAGTTTCAAAGAGAATTCAATGATTTCTTTGTTTTCGTTATTAAAACCAGTTTTAGCACTTCTAAAAACAAACCCACCATGTGGCATTTTGCTATGATTAGCTTTAAGTTCTTCTTCAGAAATAAAATGAACAGTAGTATCATAATCTGAAAAATAATTTGGCATTGTTTTGATTGTATTTTCAATATCTGCTAAATTAGCACCTTCATGGGCAACTACAAAACATTCACGTAAATGTTTTTCACGTGTTGAAAGAGTAGGGTTTTCACCATTTCTAACAGACTCAATAGCAGAATCTATAGGACAAGTGTATTGAATAGCATTTTTGACACCTTCAACACGGCGAATTGCATCGCTATGACCTTGGCTAACACCTTTGCCCCAAAATGTGTAGTCTTCACCAACAGGTAAAATTGCACCGCTCATCATACGAATCATTGAAAATAAGCCTGGATCCCAACCAACAGAAATAATACTTGTATTAGCAGAAGAAAGAGCTTTTGCATTAACAGATTTAAAATAAGCTGGAATTTTTGCATGTGTGTCAAAACTATCAACAGTATTAAAATGTTCTGCGACTTCAGGTGTTTGTACAGGAAGGTCAGTAGCAGAACCACCACAAAGAATCATGACATCAATTTTGTTTTTATAATTTAAAATATTATCCATATGTTCAACAGTTGCGGTAGATGTGTGAATTTTTAAATCTTCAGGTTTTCTTCTTGTAAAAACTGCAACTAGTTCCATATCAGGACTTTGTTGAAGAGAAGCTTCTACGCCACGACCAATGTTACCATAACCAACAATACCTACTTTAATATTCATTTTAAAGCCTCCTTGTAATTACACTGTTATATATTCCGATAAAACAATAGTAGTATTCAAAAGAACTACTATTATAATACGACGGAAAAATATGTTTGTCAATAATTCTCTTTGCAACTTATGGAAGGCTAGTGTACAATCGTTAGTAATACAATACTAATGAGGTGAAGTAATTGGAAATATATAATGATTTTGCAATGGTATATGATAATTTTATGGAAGAAACACCATATGAAAGATGGTTTGAATTTATAGAAAAAACAATTCAAGCAAATGGTGTTAATCCTAAAATAGTATGTGATTTAGGTTGTGGCACAGGTGTTATGTGTGAAATGTTTGAAGATAAAGGATATGAAGTTATAGGTATAGATGGTTCTTATGAAATGCTTATGATTGCAAGAGAACGTATGATGGAAGAAAATAGAGATATATTATATTTGCAACAAGACATGAGTGAGTTTGAATTATATGGTACAGTAGATATAATAACTAGTACATGTGATTGTATAAATTATTTACCTACTAAAGAAAAAGTATTAAGTATGTTTAAGTGGGTGAATAATTACCTTGAAAAAGATGGATTATTTATTTTTGATTTAAATACAATTTATAAATATAAAAATAAATTGGGTGAACAAGTATTTGCACAACAATTAGAAGATGCTGCATATATATGGGAAAACTATTATGATGAAGAGACATGCACAAATGAATTTAATGTGACATTTTTTATAAAAGATGAAGATGGAAAATATATAAGAACAGAAGAAGTGCATCATCAACAAGCATATACGGTTCAAGAAATTCAAGAACTTTTAGAAGAAGCTGGTATGAAGTTGATTGGCATATATGACGATTATTCGGATACACTATATAATGAAAAGACAGAGCGGGTAACGTTTGTTGCAAAAGAATGTGCAGTCGAAGGCAAAGTCTATACTACAGAAAATTAAGGAGATGTTAATTATGAAAGATTATTTAATTAGAGGAACAGACAAAGCAAAGAATTTTCGTTTTTTTGCTGTAAATACAACAGAAGCAGTTAATGAGGCAGTAACAGCGCACAAAACATCACCTGTTGTTTCAGCGGCGTTAGGACGTACTATGACAGGGACTATAATGCTTGGAGCGATGTTGAAAAATGATCGTGACCGAGTAGCAGTATCAATAAAAGGAAATGGTCCAATGAAAGGTGTTATAGCTGAAGCGGATAGACATGGTAACGTAAAAGCATACCCATTTGTACCGAATGTTGATTTACCAAACAATGCAGAAGGAAAATTAGATGTTCAGGCAGCTATTGGTATGGGAGATTTAACAGTTGTAAAAGATATGGGGTTAAAAGAACCTTATGTAGGACAAGTTCCATTACTATCAGGCGAGATAGCAGAAGATTTTGCACTTTATTTTGCAGAATCAGAACAAATCAACTCTGTAGTTGCACTAGGAGTATTAGTAGATTGTGACTATAGTGTGAAAAAATCAGGTGGATTTATTATACAGGTGCTTCCATTTACATCAGATGAGGCGATAACAGAATTAGAAGAGCGTTTGAAAAACTTTAAATCCATTACACAAGAAATGGAAAAAGGTAAAACTATAGAAGATATTATAAAACAACTTTTAGGTGAAGATGTTGAAATAATGGAAACAATGGGAGTTAAGTTTAAGTGTGATTGTTCAAGAGAACGTATGGAACGAGGACTTATAAGTATAGGGACAAAAGAACTTACAGCTATAGCAGAAGATGAGCAAGATGATGTTGAGCTTGTTTGTCATTTCTGTAATCAAAAATATGATTTTCATAAAGAACATATTAAAGAGCTTTTAAAAGAACTTAATAGTAACAGTTTATAAAATAAAAAAAAGAATTAAGCAACGATATTTATACGTTGCTTAATTCTTTTTTTTTGCTTGGAACAATGGACAAACTAGTAGCATATTATAGTAGAGTATATATTTAAAAAAAAGGAAGTGTAATAAATGAAAAGTATAAAACGAAAATTAAAAAAACAATTTACAGCATTTTTAACACAGTGTACAGGTATTATGATGATACCAACTACGCCTGTGATGGAAGTTGTAGATAAAATGGTACCTAAAAGTAAACTTAAACCTACTATATTAAACATTGACTTAAATAGATTATCTAAAGAAGACGTTTTAGAGCATACACCTACTATTCATCTTCAAAATAATACAGGAAAACCTTTAATAATTGAATGGGGCGATAATACTACATCTATATTTCCAGCTGACCCACTTATAACATCATTAGCAAAGGAATCTGAATATTTTGAGATGAAAGAATATGAAATAAAAATTATTGTAGATGGTGATGCAGACGGACAATATACGTTTGGAAATGGCGTAGTGAGTAATGAAAGGCCGATTATAACATTCGAAACGGAGAGTATAGAAAGAGATGAGAGTATTCGTGATCAAATTTATGCAACAATAATAGAGAGACTATTGCCAAATCGTAAAAAATGGTCAGGGAATGCTTTAATTAAAATTATTGCTGGAGAGAGTTCGACAATTGGTAGAGCATCATTTTATAGATGTCGTAATCTTGAGAAAATCGATATTGCAGAGTGTGATACTACAGATGTAACTGATATGGCTGGTACTTTCTTTCAATGCTGGAGTTTAGAAGAGATTGATACAAGTAGAATAAATACTACAAATGTTAAAGATATGTGTGGAATGTTTGGAAGTTGTGGTAGTCTAAAAACACTTGATGTCAGTGGATTCAATACTGATAATGTTACAAATATGTGTGGAATGTTTGTTGATTGTAATGGATTGAAAAAGCTTGATGTAAGTGATTTGCATACCGAAAATGTTAAAGATATGTCTTGTATGTTTGCTGTATGTATTGAATTGGAAGAACTAGAAATAGGTAAATTAGATACTTCGAAAGTTGTAAATATGGCTGGTATGTTTGCCAATTTAGAGAATTTGAAAAAGCTTGACATAGCTGAATTTGATACTAGAAACGTTAAATATATGAATAGTATGTTTATGGGATGTAGAATGTTAGAAGAGTTAGATGTTAGCGATTTTAATACTGAAAAAGTAATAAATATGAATAATATGTTTATTGACTGTAGTAGTTTGAAAGAGCTAAATGTAAGTAACTTTAATACTGAAAATGTTATAGATATGTCTAGGATGTTTTGGGATTGCAATAAATTAAAAGAGTTAGATGTTAGAAACTTTAATACTGAAAAAGTAACAAATATGAATAGTATGTTTTTATCTTGTGATAGTTTGGAAGAACTTGATGTGAATAACTTTAACACTGAAAAAGTTACAGATATGCGTGATATGTTTTATTGTTGTGGTGGATTAGAAAATCTAGATTTAAGTAAATTTGCTGATGGAGTAGTAGGTGAAAAAAGCAAGCCTACTATATTGAAAATTGACTTAAATAAATTAAATGAAAATGAGATGGTAGATTTTACGCCTACTATTCATCTGCAAAATAATACAGGAAAACCTTTAACAATTGAGTGGGGTGATAATACTACATCTGTATTTCCAGCTGACCCAGGTGTAACATCATTAGCAAAGGATTCTCAATATTTGGATAAAAAGGAATATGAAATAAAAATTATTGCACCAGATTATACAGAAGCAGACTATGTATTTGGAAATGGTAAAAAGAACAATGAAAAGCCAGTTATAACATTTCAATATTGTGGAGAAGTAGATGAAAATAAAGAAATAGAAGAGGATATTCATAAGCAAATTAACTTGGCAATGTTGGAAAATTTATATATAAATCGTAAATTATGGTCAGGGGACGCTTTAATTGAAGTGATAGCTGGTAACAGTTCGATAATTGGGCGAGCGTCATTTTATGGATGTAGAAATCTTGAGAAAGTTGATTTTACAGAGTGTAATACGCTTTATATAACTGACCTATGTGCTACTTTTTTACAATGTATGAGATTAGAAGAAATTGATATCAGTAAATTTAATACTTGTAATGTTACAGATATGTGCGGAATGTTTGGTGGTTGTACTAATCTGAAAACGTTAGATATGCGTAAGTTTGATACAAAAAAAGTTACGGATATGAGTGGTATGTTTATTTTTTGTGAAAGTTTAAAAATACTTGATGTAAGTGAATTTGAGACTGAAAATGTTACAAATATGAGATTAATGTTTTCTTCTTGTATTGAATTAGAAGAAATACATGGTGGCAACTTTGATACAAAAAAAGTTACGGATATGTTTGGTATGTATTCTAATTTACCTAAAATGAAAACACTTGATTTAAGTAGATTTGAAACTGAAAATGTTACAAATATGGCTTTAATGTTTGCAGGGTGTGTATATATAGAATCGATTGACATTAGTAACTTTGATACTAGGAATGTTACAAAAATGTATTATATGTTTATGGATTGTAGTAAATTAAAAACGCTAGATATAAGTAAATTAAATACTGAAAAAGTTGTAGATATGCATGATATGTTTTTTGGGTGTGATGGATTAGAAAATCTAAATTTAAGTAGATTTGATATTGAAAAATTAGAAGAAAAAAGTAAACCTACTGTATTAGAGATTGACTTAAAACAATTACCTGAAGACAGAGTTACAAATTTTACGCCTATTTTATATATACAAAATAATACAGGTAAACCTTTAACTGTTGATTGGGGTGATAATACTACATCTGTATTTTTAGCAGACCCAAGTGTAACATCATTATCAAAAAGTTCTCCGTACTTGGAGAAAAAGGAATATCAAATAAAAATTAATACATCAGATGATGCAGTATCAAATTATATATTTGGAAATGGTGAAATATATAATGCAAAGCCAGTTATAGTATTTTGGGAAGATAATGTATTAGAAGATGATAGTTACATTCATACGAAAAAAGCATGGTCTGCTAATGTATTGATGGAAATTAGTGCGGGTACTAATTCAGCTATTGGTAGAGCTTCGTTTTATGGATGTGTTAATCTTAAAAAAGCAAACCTATTAGAGTGTTATACTAGTGATATAACTAATATGTCAGATGCTTTTTTCCAGTGCTGGAGTTTAGAAATGATTAATATGAGCAACATTGATACTGGCAATGTTACAGATATGTCAGGGATGTTTGATAGTTGTAGTAGCTTGAAAACAGTAGATGTGAGCAACTTTGATACTAGCAATGTTACAGATATGTTCAATATGTTTTCAGATTGTAAGATGTTAGAACAACTTGATTTGAGTAGTTTTGATACTGGAAATACTACAAATATGTCTCGAATGTTTTCGAATTGTGAAAAATTAAAAACACTTGATTTGAGTAACTTTGATACTAAAAATGTTACAGATATGGCTGAAATGTTTACGATGTGTAATAGCTTAGAAAAACTTGATGTAAGTAACTTTAACACTGAAAATGTTACAAATATGTTTTGTATGTTTTTACAATGCAAAAATTTAGAAGAACTTGATGTAAGACATTTTGATACTGAAAATGTTATAGATATGTCAATGATGTTTATGGACTGTGAAAAATTAGAAACACTTGATGTGAGTAATTTTTACACTGAAAACGTTATGGAAATATCAGGGATGTTTTGTAATTGTAGTAGTTTAAAAACATTAGATGTAAGTAAGTTTGACACTATTAATGTTACAGATATGTCTGGCATGTTTGCAGGTTGTAGTGGTGTGGAAACGATTGATGTAAGCAATTTTGATACTACAAATATTGCAGAAATGTTTGGGATTTTTACTAATTGTAGAAGTTTGAAAACAGTGAATTTAATAGGATTTGATACTAGAAATATTACCAATATGTATGGTATGTTTTCGGGATGTATTAACTTAACAAATATTGAAGATATGAACTTCGATACTACAAATGTTACAAGTATGGAGAATATGTTTGAGTCATGCAATAGTTTACTACAACTTGATGTAAGTAACTTTAACACTAAAAATGTTATAAGTATGAATAGTATGTTTAAAAAATGTGAAAGTTTAGAAGAACTAGATGTGAGGAACTTTGATACTAGAAATGTTAAAGATATGAGCGGTATGTTTTGTTCTTGTAGTAGTATAAAGAGCTTAGACCTAAGTAATTTTGATACTGCAAATGTTAAGGATATGAGTAATATGTTTTATTTATGCGAGAGCTTAAAAGAATTAGATTTGAGCAATTTTAATACTGAAAAAGTAACTAATATGGGTCTAATGTTTTCACAGTGTAGTAATTTAGAAGTGCTTGATATAGGTAATTTTGACACTACAAAAATGAAAGATATGCAATCAGAATTTTTTATGTTTGCAATGTGTAACAAACTGAAAAAAATTACAATTGGAGGAGCTTTCAAATTTAAAGCAAAAAATTCATACTTGCCTGAGCCTGATAATAAAATTATTGCAGGGGCAGATGGTAGATGGTATGAAAACGAAACTAATGAAGCATATTTTTCTGATGATGTTCATAAAGATGCAAAAACTAAAAAAACGTATTATGCTATTTATACTAATGAATATGTGCCAGAAATTGATAATATATATAGAATAGAACATTTAGCATATATTTCAGGGTATCCAAATAATAAGTTTGAACCTGAAAAAAATATGACACGAAAAGAAGCATTAATAATGCTTGCTAAAGCAAGGGGTTTTTGTATAGATAAGACGAAAGTTGAAAAGCCTTCTTTCGAAGATGTAGTAGGTAATGAATACTACGCGAATACACTTGAATTTATGAAAGAACTGAATATTATTAAAGGTTACCCAGATGGTACGTTTAGAGGTAATCAGCCGATAACTAGAGCAGAGTTTGTTGCAATGGGTGCTAAATTTGCTCTAATAAAAGGTGGTAATAATAAATTTAGAGATGTTGACGAAAACCATTGGGCTAATATATATATATCAGGAGCTTATAATATGGGGTGGATAAATGGTTATTCAGAGTTTGAATTTAAACCTAATCAACCACTTAAGCGTGCTGAAGCTGTGTGTGTAGTTAATCGTATGTTAAACAGAAAATGCACTGTAGAGGATTTAATGGAGCGGTTAGAAGGTGATTTGAAAACATTTGTAGATGTAAAACCTACTCACTGGGCTTATAACGATATTTTGGAAGCATCTAATTCGCACTTAGGCTAGAAAATAGTTAAATTATAGTTTAAAAGCTGAATAAAAAATTTTAAAAAAGACCCTATAGATATAAATACTTTGAAAAAAGGTTATAGTCTATAGGGTCTTTAATTGTTTTTATATTCTTAGGTGTTCGGAATTTTTGGTGTGTTAAAAAGAGTTAGGTTCGTTATGACGTATATATAAGATTAAGTACATAGCATATACAGATAAAGAGAGATGTGAAATTTAATATAAACATAAACATAAAAATAATAAATTTACAAATATCGAAAAATAAAGTAACAAAAATAATAGATAATGCATATTATAAAAGAGGTAAAAAATTATAACCTAAATAATTTAATCTGTATAAATATCAAAAAAAATAGATTGAATATCCTAAATAATTAACAGCGTGAGTACGTAATAGGTAGGAGGGCATAGTTATCGAAATTTTATTGAAAACCAAAAAGTATAGTACTATTATCGAAAAAAAAATTAATGAGTGCAAACAAAATGGAACAATTGGAAACTATAATTGGTATAAAAAAAATCAAGATATGACAACGTTAATAGGTGTAAAGTGCGAAGGTGTAGATAATGAAAAAATGATAAAAGAAGTATCGGAAATTATAAGTGATACAGTACAAGAAGCAATATTACAAGAAGTATCGGATAAAGAAATAAAACAACTAAAAGGATTTAGTGAAGCGGAATTAAAAAATATCAAAAAAGTTTTTAAGGTCAATCATTTTATACCTAAAGAAGATGGTGCTTCTGGAATTACGTATTATAAAGTATATATACCGATTTTGCATGAGGTTAAAGAAAAAAATAATATTAATATAGATGGATGGATTAATTTTAGGATGACAGAGTATCGTCAAATTTTAGAAGAACTTTTTTTAATAATTGTAGCAGATAATAAAATTCGAAAAAAAGATTTAGAAGATAGTAATGCTGCATTAACAAAATGTACGAAGAAAAAAACATTAGGCAAAATATTAACATTATATCCAAAAGATAATTAATAAATAGTAATGATAAATAATAATGTTTGATTTAACAATAAAGAAAATTAATGAAATGCAACATTAACATAAAAACTATAATAATAGATAATGTGCTAGTGTAATTAAGTAGGTATAAAATACTAATGTTTTCAAAAATAAATAGGTTGACATAGTAGTTGAATTTGATTAAAATATAGGCATATTACAATAACAAAAAACGTTGAAGAGAACAGTAACATGTGAGCCTTTTTTTAGAGAGAGAATACACTGGTGGAAGTATTCTTAAAAGTCACAATGTGAATACCATCTCGGAGTGATTGCAAACCAATCCGTTGACTACGTTATAGTCATTGATTAAGTGGTTTTTTCGGATAAGAAAAAACAATTAGGGTGGAACCGCGGGAACTATACTCTCGTCCCTTTCTAGAACTATTTCTAGGAGGGGATGGGAGTTTTTTTGTATGTTAGAATATTGTTTTAGCATATAAAAACTGATTATAACCTGTATATAAAATAATTATATAGAAGTATAGATACTATAAAATTGTTTTTAAATGAATAGGAGGAATATGAAATGATTAATATTACATTAAAAGATGGAACAAAAAAGCAATATGAAATAGGAACAACAATACTTAACGTTGCAACAGATTTAAGTGAAGGTCTTGCAAGAAATGCATGTGCAGGTCGTGTAAATGGAGAAATGGTTGATTTAAGATTTTCATTAACAGAAGATTGTGAATTAGAAATTTTAACATTTAATGATGACCAAGGTAAATGGGCATTCCGTCATACAGGAGCACATATTTTAGCGCAAGCAGTACATGCATTATATCCAAATGCAAAATTAGCAATTGGTCCAGCTATTGAAGATGGATTTTATTATGATTTTGATACAGAAAAACCTTTTACAGAAGAAGATTTTAAAGCAATTGAAGCGGAAATGAAAAAAATTGTTAAAGCAAAATATCCAATAGAGAGATTTACATTACCAAGAGAAGAAGCAATTCAACTTATGAAAGATCAAGATGAGCCTTATAAAGTAGAGCTAATTGAAGACTTACCAGAAGGTGAAGAAATTTCATTTTACAAACAAGGTGATTTTGTAGACTTATGTGCAGGACCACATCTTATGACTACAAAACCAGTAGATGCTATTAAAATTCTTTCTTGTGCAGGTGCATACTGGAAAGGAAGCGAAAAAAATAAGATGCTTTCAAGACTTTATGCAACAGCTTTTCCAAAAAAAGCAGAACTTGCAGCACATTTAGAAAAATTAGAAGAAGCGAAAAAAAGGGATCATCGTAAACTTGGTAAAGAACTTGAATTATTTACAATTCTTGATGAAGGACCAGGATTCCCATTTTTCTTACCAAAAGGAATGGTATTACGAAATACTTTAATTGACTATTGGAGAGCAATCCACAAAAAAGCAAATTACCAAGAAATTTCAACACCAATTATATTAAACAAAGACTTATGGCTTACAAGTGGTCACTGGGACCATTATCGTGAAAATATGTATACGACAGTTATAGATGAAATGGATTATGCAGTAAAACCTATGAACTGCCCAGGTGGTATGCTTGTTTACAAAACAAAAATGCATTCATATCGTGATTTACCACTTCGTATGGGTGAATTAGGACTTGTTCATCGTCATGAGTTATCAGGAGCGTTACATGGATTAATGCGTGTACGTAACTTCACACAAGATGATGCTCATATTTTCATGTTACCAGAACAAATTAAAGAGGAAATCAAAGGTGTAGTTAAGCTAATTGATGAAGTTTATCAAGCTTTTGGATTTAAATACCGAGTAGAAGTATCTACACGCCCAGAAGATAGTATCGGAGAAGATGCTGCTTGGGATACAGCAACTAAAGCTCTTATGGAGGCATTATCAGAGCTAGGTTATGATTTTAAAATTAATGAAGGTGATGGAGCGTTTTATGGACCTAAAATTGACTTTAAACTTGAAGATTGCTTAGGTCGTACATGGCAATGTGGTACTATACAGTTAGACTTCCAATTACCAGAACGTTTTGAACTTGAATATGTAGGTCAAGATGGAGAAAAACATCGTCCAGTTATGATACACAGAGTTGTATTTGGAAGTATCGAACGTTTTATAGGGATTATTACAGAACATTTTGCAGGAGCGTTTCCAACATGGCTTGCACCAGTTCAAGTAAAACTTCTTCCTATTTCAGAAAAACATCATGAGTATGCAGAAAAAGTAAAAAATGCATTAGAGGCAGAAAATATTCGTGTAGAAGTAGATGAGCGTTCAGAAAAAATTGGTTATAAAATTCGTGAAGCGCGTATGTCTCGTGCGCCGTATATATTAGTTGTAGGAAAAGATGAAGAAGAGAATGAAGAAGTAGCTGTACGTAGTCGCCAAAAAGGAGATGAAGGTACAGTAGCAGTAGAATCGTTTATAACACGTATTAAAGAAGAAATAGCTACGCAGTATAATTACCATTTTGATATTACAAATACATTCAGTAAATAATTATTTTTGTAATGATAAGTGTTAGCTATTGACAAGTTAATCTGGATATGATAATATTCAAGATGTTAAATAAACGATGCAAGTAGAAGCTTTCTTCTCACCTTACAACGACTGCGTTCGTAAGGTCATACTAATTTAAATATAAACCGTCAGGGTTTTAGTATGATATAGAGAAAAAAGTGGGTAGACTAGCATCTATCCACTTTTTTGTGGTTTAGTGCGTACCCGTTCACGCTTAAGAACGGTTTATAATGATAAAAGGCCAATATTAGGAGGTGCCCGTTATTAACGATTTAATGATTAATGAACAAATTCGTGACAAAGAAGTCCGTTTAGTTGGTTCAGAAGGAGAACAAATAGGGATTTTACCAATCAAAGAAGCTCAACAACTTGCTAACGAGAAAAATTTAGATCTTGTAAAGATTGCGCCACAAGCGAAACCACCAGTTTGTAAGATTATGGACTATGGTAAATACAAGTTCGACGCAGCTAAGAAAGAAAAAGAAGCGCGTAAAAAACAAAAAACAGTTAGTCTTAAAGAAGTTAGACTGACAGCAAGCATTGAGAAGCATGACTACGAAACTAAAATGCGTAATGCAGTTAAATTTTTAAAGTCAGGTGATAAAGTAAAAATCTCTGTAGTATTCCGTGGTCGTGAAATGATGCATACTCAAAAAGGTTTTGTAATGCTTGGAGAAGCAATGACAATGCTTGAAGAATTTGGTACTGCAGAAGCAAAACCAAAATTAGAAGGTAGAAGTGTGGTAATCGTGGTAGCACCAAAGTAGTTACCTAGAGATACAAAAAAAATATAACGAGAAAAAAAGGAGGACCTTACCATGGCTAAGTTAAAAACAAACAAAGCAGCAGCAAAGCGTTTCAAAGCAACAGGTACAGGAAAATTAAAAAGATCAAAAGCATATACAAGTCACATCTTAACAAAGAAATCGACTAAGAGAAAACGTAACCTAAGAAAACCAGGTTTAGTAGACGAAACAAACGTAAAGCAAATGAAACGTTTATTACCATACGTATAATTGAGAAAAGCAGTAGGAGGTCAAGGAAATGGCAAGAGTTAAAGGTGGCGTAGCTACTAAAAAAAGACGTAATAGAGTATTAAAATTAGCTAAAGGTTATAGAGGCGCGAAATCTAAACAATTTAGAACAGCAAAACAAGCTGTAATGAAATCTTTAAGCTACTCATATGTTGGCAGAAAGTTAAGAAAACGTGAATTCAGAACATTATGGATCGCGCGTATTAACGCAGCAGCTCGTATGAATGATATGTCATACAGCAGATTTATGAATGGTCTTAAAAATGCTAATATCACAATCAACAGAAAAATGTTAGCAGATATGGCTATCAATGATGCAGCAGCTTTTGCTGGATTAGTTGAAACAGCTAAAGCAAACGTAAAGTAATATAATTTAAAAAGCCTAATTTAGATATAATCTAAATTAGGCTTTTTTTGTACTAAAAGGCTAAATCTTTATAAGTTATATAAGTTTTACAAATATGTGTTAGCTAAATGTTAAGTGCTACAAAAATAAGCCTACTATAGCACCTGTCATAATGTTGACCAGTGATGCACAGATTAATGCTCTTATTCCTAATTTAGCGACTATAGGAACTTTACTTGGTGCTAGAACTGAATAACTAGCTATTAAAATACCGACAGAACCGATACCTGCAAAGCCCATTAATGCTACTGTGACCATTGCTTTAGTGCTAGTGCTTAATAAAGCAAATGTGGGTAATCCTATTGCTGCAGTTTCGTTAATAACTAATTTTGTTGCAAAGATTTCTGATACATAGGTTACTTCAGCCGGAGGTACACCCATTATAAAAGCTAGTGGTTTGAATAAAAATCCTAATAATGATTGTAAAGTGAAACCATCAAAGAAAAGTCCTATAAAGTTATTTATCATAAATATAATAGATATAAATACCATCAAGGCCACAGCTATATTTATAACACTTTTGAACCCTGAATAAGCATAATTCATCATTGTTTCTATTGCTGTCAAACCTTTGTCTGGTGTTTCTACTGTTAATTTATCTTTGTTAAATGTAGTAGGCATTAATATTTGAGTTAATACAAATGTACTAAATACAGTTAATGGAATAGATATTAGTATCCACTCAATTGATGCACCTAGAGATGTATATAAACCAATTACTGATATTGATACAGAAGTCATGCCACCAACTAATGTGGCGAATATAACGTTCTCATTAGCATGAGGTAAATATGATTTAGTGACAAATAGAGCATCGGACTGACCTAAAAATGTATTGGTTATACCGTTTACAGCTACCAGTGTATCTATTTTTAAAAACTTTGCTACTGTATTTCCTACTATGATGACAAATTTTGCTATTATTCCATAGTGGAATAATAATCCTATAAGAGCGGATATAAATACGATTGGTAATAGTCCGTTTATAAAAAATACGAATTCACCATCTGGAACGAGTCCACCAAACACAAATGATATTCCTTCGCTAGATTGAGCTAATATCCAAGATACTCCGTTGCCTAAACATTCTACTAATTTCCATAGAGGTGTTTTTATTAATAAAAATGCTAATAAGAATTGTGCTAAAAAAGCATAAGTTACTGATTTCCAATTAACTGTATTTTTATTGTTTGATAAGAAATAAGTACCACCTATTATTAATACTAAACCTAAGATTGCGAATATTTTTTCCAAATTCTTTCTCCTTATTTGTTTAATTATTTTTAGACTTCTAATAAAAAAATATATTCTTTATAGAGTCTGAATTATTAGTGTTGAATGGAAGAAGTTTAAGAACTAATTATCGTAATCTTTCTATAAAAAAGAGAGATAGAGTATTAAGGTATATAATTTTATTAGGATATTTTTCTAAAGTTTATTGATTGTTGATAATTTGAAACGGAATGTATTAGGTGTAAAATGATTCAAATTTCTAAAGGTTTCAGATTAATTATAAATACATGTCGGTTTCGTTTTGCGATTAAGAAAAAAATAAATTAGTTAAAATACACAATATACAAAATATGAAAGATGTACCTAGATAAAAAGATGATTTTAAAATGAAGTATAAAATTAAAAAGATAAGACTACTAAATAAAAGAAATACAGTTAGAATATTGCTGAAAATAAGAAAGAAATTCAATATAACAAAAGTGAAAAATAAAATACAACAAACAGCAGAAGAGTGATAAACTTGTTCGTAATTAATAAAATTGCTTTTCTTTTTTTTCTTAAACATATAGAAGCTCCTTTGAAAATGTAATTTAATTCTTTGATATATCTCTAAAGTATGCGAAAAATATGCTAAAAATGACTAAAATAACAGACAAGTATACAATATTACTTCTTTGGTAAATGGTGTTGACATAAGAGATGATATACTGTAGTATAACAACTTGTACGGAGAGTGTATTGAAAAACAAAACACATTGAGTATTAGAAATGTATTATGAAAGATAAAATATATTAAATACAAAAATCATTTTGAATAAATATGTTATCTGGAAAATTAAAAGAAAAAAAGCAAAAAAAAAGTAAAAAAAGTTATTGACAAGTTACACACAAGGTGTTAAACTAATAAAAGTCGTCACAAAGCGACACAATAACAAAGCAAAGCAACACAAACAAAATGAACTTTGAAAATAAAATAACAATCATTAAACCAGTCGATTCAATTGAGAAGAACTTCGGTTCTAATCAAAAAAAATCAGTACTATGTAAATAGTACGAAGTAAAAATTGTCAGCAGACAAACTTTTTTAACGAGAGTTTGATCCTGGCTCAGGATGAACGCTGGCGGCGTGCTTAACACATGCAAGTCGAACGGACCAAAAGGAGCT
>JBOFDK010000058.1:0-7095 GCA_051646925.1 Cellulosilyticaceae bacterium
TGTTTTGCCTTCTTTAACCACTTGCTGGACACATTCGTATTTGAATGCTTCATCATAAAATTTTGTCATTTGAAATCCCTCCATAAATTTAGTGTAATCTAAATCTATTTGATGTTCCACTTTTAGCTTACCAGGTCACATGATAACCTACGCATCACTGGATAGCAACCATTTTCACGTCTCGTCTTTTCTACTTTTTATCAAAAACAACTCTTCAATACTCACATTTAACCTTTGAGAAAGTTTGATCGCTAACTCCAGCGTTGGATTATATTTATCGTTTTCTATAGCATTTATCGTTTGTCTTGAAACTTTTATCTCTTTTGCTAACTCTTCTTGCGACAACCCTTGTTCTATCCTTAATACTTTAATTTTATTTTCCATCATTTTTACCTACTCTGTATTTCCTATTCTCTAAGTATAGATTGAATACCAAAGACGTTAACCCGATAACTACTACACTCATAGAATTTAACTCAAAATCAATCTTATCAATCCAACCAAAAGCTCCCAAAACTTCTAATGTTCCTTTGCCAAGAGAAATTGCCATTATTGTTACAAATGAACTAGACATTGCTTTTTGAATAACTTTTGACTGCATCTCATCTTTTTTATGGACAAAAAACACGCTACCCATAACCACCGACATCAAAACTACTATAGTTATTGCCGAATAGAAAAATGATATTTTATAAGAGTACATATTTATTCCAATCAGCAACACCGACATAAATATCACTCCTAATAGAAAGCTATTTTCTTTTTTCATAGATAAACTTCTCCTTCTTCGTAATGTCAAAACATCTTTACATTTATATATTACAACATTAAACAAAAAATGTAAAGACATCTTGACACTTTCATGTATTTTCAAATACACTCTTAATGTAAAAAAAGAACATTAGGAATCCGACCTCCCAATGCTCTGCTGTATTGCTATCAATGCTTTAAATTATAGTACACGCCTTGCTGGATATTATTACCTATCTTTGAACAAATTTAACCTGATGGCAATGTATATATGTTGAGACATTCAATGAAATCGTGGCTAGCATTAACAAAGAGTAAAATAGAACTTTTCTTATAGTATTATTCATTATTCTTATCCCTCTACGGTTGCCCTACTATAATTTTCCATGTGATTACGCCCGTGTAGCCTCCAGTGTAAACCACATCCGAAGAACTAATTTGTAGCTTCACTCCGTCTGCTCCAAGCGTTCCATCCCAACTATCACTAACTGTATAACTTCCAGCGGAACCACTATTATTAACATAAATTTCTTGTGCATTCTTATCTAAGATTTTTTCATTTCCTTTATAAACATATCTCAATGCATTTTCTAATTTTTTTCCACTGGCATTAGTCATTGGAGTCGATAACGTCGCTGTAACTTTAAATCCGTTGCTTGCGTCTGCTCGCGTATCCGTGACAACTAATTGTTTATCTAATGTAGGTTTTTCTATTCTTTTTGTCACAGCTTCATAAGACAGAGAGCCAAATCCTAATGTGTTCGGAACAGAGCTCAAACTAATTACACCTTGAATTTTATATTGTACAATCACGTTTACACTGTCAATAGTCACTGAACTCTCATTTACAGGATGCTCCACAATGTCATAACCTGCACTAACAACATTCATTAATTGAAGAGTCATACTCTCATTCTTTGTAAGGTCAATCACATCACCTATCATTCCATCAATGATAACTGTATAACCTGGTAATACTTGATCTGCTTCATTTACAAAATTAACAGTCACTGTACCCTCTGTATTAAACACAGTAATCAAAATTACTGTCGCCAAATCTTCTGATAATCCAGAATCTTCTTTTTTCACACTTAAAGTAACCTGATACTCACCTGCACTAGAAGTAGATGTCAATCCACTGATGCTAGTTATTTGGACTTTATTCGATAAATCAGTGTATATTCCATCCATAATTTTATTTGCGGATGGATTACTATTAGCTAAAATATACTCCTTCAATTGGTTTTCATTCATCCCTAAAAGGACATCTGTACCAATGCTCAAACCATTTGCTGTTACGGTATTTGTTGTCTCATGAACAATCAATTTTGACGTAATCGTCGTTTTATTCTTAGCATCGTCAAATAAATCAACTTTAACAATATGTTCACCCACTATGTTAAGCATTGTAGCAATAACTATACTATCATTTTCGCTTGAATAGGCATAAGTGAAATTTTGTTCAATAGGATTATTAGCATCTGTTGGATTTTTAATGAATGACATAGGGTTTGGCACTATCGTCCCTTTACCTGCATGATATTCTTTTGCTTCACCAGTTGGTGCAGTCTCATCTAGTACCGTTTGAGAAGCCTCAGCTGATTTACCATTCAAGAATGAGTAGGCCGTAATAACTGTCCCCGCAGAAAAATGTTTATTCTCTGGTAATGTATAGCTATAGTTACCGGTAGCATCTGCTTGAATCGTAAAGTTTTCATAAAACTTCGGATTCTCTCCTGTATTAGTTGAAGTAACTGGACTAGGTAGCATATTTTTATTTTTCTCAAAAACAGTCGGCACTGTTGGTTTAATAGGAACATCTGTTAACCGAACGTATGCTCCTGGATTTGTTGTTCCATAAACAGTCTTTGAATTAGCTGATACTACTACATCTGTTGCTTTACTAGCAATACTGACATCCACATCAGGAATATACTCATACAACACTCGTTGAGCATTTCTTGTTGTAAAATTGGTTTTAAAGTCATTAACATTTGCTTGTAGTAGTGATGATGCAGCTGTAACTGTTGGTGTGTAACCGCTATAGCTTAGGATTGTTCCGTACATTGGTGTCCAACTACTAGTTGGTGTTTCCGTCATGTTTCCTTTTGACCATCGATTGACTTTCTGAATATCCACTGCTAGCTTACCACCGGTACTCGCAATATTAATTAGCCCATTTGTATTCGCGGTTCCTAATACTCCTGTTCTTTGCAAGTTAACACGCTCAGCATCCGCAAATTTAAATTGGGAGCCATTTGAATTAAAATACAATAAGTTTTGTGCCTGTGAAGTGCTATCACTCTTTATATCAAATTTGCCTTTTTTCCTAACTGTAAAATAAGCATTTCCATCTACATGAACAATATTAGAATCTGAGTTTCCCATGCCAGTTGCATTTATATTTAATGCCCCTTCTTCCAAAACATGGAAATTAGAGCCCCTTGCCATCCATATAATATTCCGAGTACTTCCGTTAGAGTTATTAGTATGGCCAACTGAATTTATATTTAATTGCCCACCCTTTCCTACAGTAATAGACGCTCCTGCATCGCGTAGTGAAATAGCAGAGGAATTAGACTGCGGTTTAAGATTTAGGATGGCATTTTCACCAATACTTACACTCCCATTCCAAACTAAAATATTGGTACCCCAACCCTCGTATCCTGTTTGTGCAGTACCACCTGCAATCAAATCCAGTTTAGAATTTTTTTCTAATTTTAAATTCCCTGGCCTATTGTAACCAAGTTCTATATTTCCAGAATTTATAGTAGTCGCTACATATTCCGCATTCTCCAATAGAGTTAAGTTCGAAATAAACATATTAGCTTGATTGGTGTAGTTTATTGCCCAATTGCTTTGAAATTTAGACGTGTAAGTACTTGCTTGCTTATTACTTGACTTGCCAGAAATAAATACATTTCCACGCTCCGAATGTATAAGTTGGTTACCAGTATCCTTAACATTATGAAGAGTTAACTTGCTTTCTGACTCCTGAGCACCCGTTAAATCTCTTAATGTTACAATACCATACCAATTACCATGGTAAACTTCCATATTTTGATAAGTTATGTCCCATGGTGGAGTTCCACTTGCAGTTCTACTATTGAAGCACAGTGTAACTGCTCTAAAATCTATCTGATGACCATTTCCTTCAATAATTACTTTTCTAGAAATCCCAATATTATTAAGGTAAACATAAGAAGCACCTCCACTAACATTTGTTGTAGCTCCTGTTGTTAAAGATCCAATTACACCACTTCTAGGATTATCGTAAGTTTGAAAATCACTAGTGATATTCAAAGCCTCAACTGTATTATCTGATAACGCGCTTATAAAGTCAGCCCAATTGGCAACATTTCTTACCGTCGACGGATCCAAAATACTAATATCTTCTCCACCTGCTGCCTTTGACGAAATAGGAGAAGATACATCCATTATTTTATCATCTTCTCTTAAATCATCTACATCAATATTTTTTGTTTCAATAGTCGAAGATTCAACTGGTTTTACTACCTCCTCTGCTCTTATCATTGACTGTTTATTCATAAAAAAACACATTGTAATAGATAATAAAAACATAAAAATAAAAAAAAATTTCTTCATAATGTTCCTCCTCTTTTTTATAAAATACTAACCATCTATCCTATATGTGTCAACAAGTTCTCGATAACTGTGGCATCTATTTGGATCAAGCCACATTTTTCTATTTTTGACTTGGGTTTCAATCTACTTTCATGTAGGAGACACCTATACGTACCACCTATAAGACTTATAGTGAATTGAACATAAGGCGATTCTTTTTTCCAACTCATGTCTGACGTTACCCTTGCTGCAATTGAACCTACAATCCTATTTAGGGGCTTCCTTGCAAGCTCAAGGTCGTTTTAATACTTCTATTATATCAAACTATGACCGTTTATGTATACAAATAAGAATTTCTTTATTTTATTTTTTTTCAATGAAAGCCTATAGCCATGGATTAAAAAAGAATCAGATTTAACAAAGCATGTCTCCCAAAGGAAACTGCTTGGACAGTTCTCCTATGGAGAATTTCTTTAGTATCCTCAAACAAGAACTTTACCATGGCGTTATCTACAAAAGTTACCAAGAATTAAAACAAGCGATTGAACATTATATAGAGTACTATAATCATTCTCGAATAAAAGAAAAATTAGGTTGGCAAAGTCCAGTTCAATTTAGAGTGATATCAATTCTCCTTATACTCTTTTTCAATTTTCTGAAATTTTTTAAGAGCTTTAATTAACAAAAAAATGAGCAAGTGAGTACATACTTTATCTGATTGCAAAAGCAAAAAAATTAAAAAGCACGTCCACAAAAAAACTGTCAGCGACCAAAATAAATTTTTATTTTTTCGCCTTCAGCAATCAAACTTTTGAGTTTGTATAAGTGCACCCTGTTCCAAAAATTCACTGGCTCATTTCCAGGCCCCACTCCCCTAGCGAAAATAGAAAAAATGAAAAAAAGAACGTACCCAAAAACACAGATAAAAAATATATAAATAATTTTTAATGTTAGGGTAAGAGTATCGGTTTGAAAATTTTTTTTTGAAACTAAAAGTTTGAATCGCTGTATCTCTAGCTACGACTAGTGCAATCTATGGAACTTTTTGTTACGTTGCTACAGAAACCCCGTTCCCAACTTGTTCCTTCAGCTTTAAGTTGCTCAAGTTCACGTTTAAAATTTGGCAATGAATTAGGTTTCATGTTTGGATCACTAAAATACCGTTTTTTCTGTAGAGAACTCAAATCAGCAAAGACATAACTAACAGACAAACAACGACACCTATTAATCCAAAAAATAACTCTTTTGCAAAAAAAAGGGCTTCTTTATTTTGTTCGGCTTTCCCATACAAATAATACCCCATCATTGAACATAGATAAAAAATTATCACTAGTATAAATCCTATAACTACAGACATAATACGCCCTCCAATAAAAAAACTAAATTTCAACAGCAGTAAACAGGGCTTAGATACCTTTAGCTTTACTCATAATAGTTGGGCACAACATTACTAATGTAAGTAAATATACTCATCTTCACAATTAACTTTCAAGTATTACATATTTTGTATAAATTTTTAAATTCTTGTTCTGAATAGACTTCGAAATGATTCAATCTATCACGTACAAGCACTTGTCCTTCACCTGCAGTAATTGTTCCAAACTTTGTATCAAATACAAAACGATCCTCTTTTTTTGTCATCCTTACATTATTAGGGGAGACAAAAGAGGTAAATTTTTTGGATTCAGTCAGATGTACAACAAAAAATTTTTCCCTATCCATTTTTTGACATATTCCTGTATGAATCAATGGATCATGATAGGTACTTTTTAATTTTTTTGCCTTTTGGGCATACGTTGCAATCAATTCCAGCACCTAAACGGTGGAAACCATCTAACGCAATATGCTCCATTTCTACCTGAATCATTTGCTCCACTATTAGTTGCCTATGGTTACTACTAATCTGAAATAATTTTTTAAATGCAGAAGGGTGATACACTTCTATTTCGTTCAAGTTTGTTTTCACCAAATAATACAAACTTGGAGCTGAAAATGAACTTCCTTTAGTAAATATATGAATATTCTTCCCTTTATTCGTTATGTTTGCTTGGTTAGGTAAACAAAAATTGATTGCTGCTTCTGGATTTTTCCGAATAAATTGACAATATTCTTGTTTGAGCTTTCGTTGACAATAACGGCTTTGTTTCATAGTCCCTCCCTGATTTTGGTCCTTATATTAAATCATAATTTTGTATGATTAAATAACAAAAAGTTATACATATTTTCCCCACCCAAATTTATTAGTTGTTACTAGAGTGAAAATATATACAATTAAATTGTTGATTTAATAACTTTTCCATTCAAATGCTGCATGTCGACTCCAGGTATTTTGAATATTCCTGAAAAAAATTTAAAATAACAAAAAAACAAATCTGTTATGGACCTTGTAGGATTCGAACCTACGACCGGACGGTTATGAGCCGTCTGCTCTAACCAACTGAGCTAAAGGTCCAAAACAGAAGATTCATAAGTTTTGGGAACAATGAACCTTCCGTTCTTAGAAACAAAATATACCTTAATTTTAACATACTTATAATAATAGTACTATCTACGTAAAAGCTTCTTTAAATCGATATTTTGCAATCCACAAGAGTTATTCTTTGAGGTTTCTATTTGAGGAAACGACTATTGATTTTGCCCCTTTGGTTATCTTTGCAAATTTGTATCCTTCCTTTTTCAATTCTTTTTTTGACACTAAATGGTTAGTCAAACCACAAAACAGAATCACCGTATTTTCTAAAATCGCTGTTACAGTACCAG
>JBOFDK010000059.1:0-61959 GCA_051646925.1 Cellulosilyticaceae bacterium
AAATATACTTTAACAATTTTTGGTGGCGATGCGACTAGGGGACACACCCGTTCCCATACCGAACACGTAGGTTAAGACCTAGTCGGCCGATGGTACTTGTCTGGAGACGGACCGGGAGAGTAGGTGGCTGCCAAATTGAATAAGGAGGGGTTCCCGAGTGGCCAAAGGGGGCAGACTGTAAATCTGTTGTTTCTGACTTCGAAGGTTCGAATCCTTCTCCCTCCACTAAGATGAAAGTCGTATGACGTTAATATGTCATGCGACTTTTTTGTTGTAAAGACATAAAATATAGTGATCAAAAAAGTCTATAAATTTTGATGAAAAACACTTTACAAAAGACAATGAACAATGTATAATCATAAAGTAAGATGCGGATATGGCGGAATTGGCAGACGCACTAGACTTAGGATCTAGCGCCTATGGCGTAAGAGTTCGACTCTCTTTATCCGCACTACTTAAAAAGCAATCAGTTATAAACTGGTTGCTTTTTTTTGTTTTAAAATGAAAAAACTGTCGATGAAAACATTTAGTCGACAACAGAATTTTCATGAATTTAAAATGTGGACATGCTATACTAAATTAACTTTAGAATACGTGGGGGATAAATGATGAATAGAAAAAGAATAGGTTTATTAATTTTAATAATTATGATAGGCTCGTTATCAGGTGTGGGATTTGCAAAACCTATGACACAAGATTTAAAAGTTTACTTAGGTGAAATTACAGATAGTTTACCAAAAGAACTTATAAAATTAAATCAAGACGGTGGCATAAGTTGGATTATAGATGAAGAACAAAGAATACAAGAAATTACTTTAAAAGATGATACATATACAATGCTTGGAATAAGCATTGGTGATAATATTAGTAAAATTTCAGAGATATATGGTGATAATAAAATAGTGCGTAAAAACGATTACATATGGATTGGGTTTGGTGAATTAAATAATTATGATGTTGTAACAAAGGAAGCAAAGTTTATATTAAATGAAGAAAATAATATAAAGGAAATAGTATATAAATTTACAGCACCATTTACTCAAAATCCTATACCTGCATCTAATACAGAAGCTAAAAGATTGTTAGAAGGAGAATGGGTATCAATTTATGATCGAACACTAATATTTAAAGATGGAATCATATATGATAACATATTAGATGATATATGGGAGCAACAAAGCTATAGTGTAATAGCGCCAAATAAAGTTTTGATTAAACGAAGAAAAGAAAATCAGGCAGAAGGTGTAATGTTGAATTTTTGGATTGATGAAAAGCAATTAGCTATATTTTTAGTTGATGAGCATGGTGTGCCTATCGAAAAAACTATTGAAATATTCAACAAAAAATAATTGTCATATATACAAAAAACAGAAGAATACAATTATGTTTCTTATGATATATTGTACAAAAAGTTAAACAATTTTGCTTGATTATTGAATAGCAATATGATATCATAATGGGGAAAAGTTAAAATATTGGAAGCAATAACGAACGAAGGTAGGCAGCTTGTCAAAACAATTTATGACCGAGACCGTTTAGTTGTACAGTGTTTTAGCAAGAAAAAGTATACTTAAGGAGGCCTATCAAAATGACAGGTAAAGTTAAATGGTTTAATGCAGAAAAAGGTTTTGGATTTATTGAAAGAGAAGGCGGAGAAGATGTATTCGTACATTTCACAGCTATTCAAACAGAAGGTTTCAAAACTTTAGAAGAAGGTCAAGAAGTTGAATTTGAAATCGTTGAAGGCGCTAGAGGACCACAAGCGGCAGATGTAACTCGTAAATAAGTTATATTAAATAAAAAAGATGAAGAATAGCTTCATCTTTTTTTTATTTAATATAAAAACATATAGACTATTGATAAAAGTATAATAAGTATATTAAAGATATAAAGATATAAAGATATAAAGATATTCAAGATAAAATATATTCAAGATAAAATAGTACATATTAAAGAAATACCCTATCAAATACTACAGATTAAAGATATTATATAAGAATATATAGTTATATAATAAGGAGGATAACCAATGCTAAATCGTAAAATTGCTAAAGATAGTGCAAAAGAAAAGTTAAAGGGTCAGTGGACAAAAGTAGGACTAATAATTGCGTTGATTGTAGTGGTATTAACACTAGTTACTGTAATACCGATAGTAGGTCTAATTGCACTGATTGTTTTTGCGGGAGCAGTTACGCTAACACAAACAATTATTTCATTAAAAGTTGCTGATGGTGAAAATATTCAACTGGAAGATGCGAAAGCTGGATTTAAAGATTTGGTAAGGTCTATGGGTATGTTTTGGTGGATTTATCTATGGGTGATGTTATGGTCATTATTATTGATTATACCGGGAATAATTGCAATGTATAAATATAAATTTGCATATTATATTTTAGCAGAAAATCCAAATATTACAGTAAGAGAAGCTCTAAATGAGAGCAAACGATTAACATATGGACACAAATGGGATTTATTTGTAACAGACCTTTCATTTCTAGGTTGGGCAATTTTATCTCTAATTACATTTGATATAGGTAATATATGGTTAATACCATATGAGATAGTAACGCAAGCAGAGTTATATCGCCAATTAGTATAATACAGAGATTACGTTAAATAAAGACTATATGATATAAATAAAGACTATATGATATAAATAAAGACTATATGATATAAATAAAGACTATATGATATAAATAAAGACTATATGATATAAATAAAAACTAGATGATATAAATAAAAACTAGATGATATAAATAAAAACTAGATGATATAAATGAAAACTAGATGGTATAAATAAGAATTATGTGATATAAAAAAAAGGTATTTGTAAACCTAAGAATAGGTCTACAAATACCTTTTTTTATTGTAAAAAATTAAATTATTAATAATTATAAAATATAGCGAAATACAGCCCAGTAATGGCATAGACTACCAAGCATAACGAATATATGAAATAATTCATGAAAACCAAAAGTTTTAGAAATATTTGGTTTTTTCAAACCGTATATAACGCCGCCGATTGTATACATGATACCACCAGCAACTAAAAATGAAAAGCCACCGATAGGAAGAGAATGATATAGTGGTTTAAGTGCAAAAAGTGCAATCCAACCCATACCTATATAAAGTCCAGTTGATAGCCATCTTGGCATATGAATCCAAAACATTTTTAGAAAAATACCGATAATTGCTATACTCCAAACGATTGACATAATGCTCACTCGCCAAGCACCAGTTAGACTAAGCATACAAAAAGGAGTATAAGACCCAGCAATTAAAATGAAAATCATAGAATGGTCAAGTTTTTTTAATTTTAGAAGTACGGCATCTGTTGCATGAACAAGATGATATATACCGCTAGTTGTATATAGAGCAACTAAGCTTAGACCAAAAATGATTATAGATATAGTAACAGTTGTTGTAAGTGGTGACAAACGTGCACCTTGTATTAGTAATAGTATAGTTCCTATTAAAGAAAGTCCAGCACCGATAAGATGTGTATAAGCATTAATAGGTTCGCGAACATTTGATTTCATTATTTCAGCTCCTCAGTAGAAGTGGTTTTGATAACTACTTCTTATAATATTAACAATATATCATGAAACTATATATAAAGTCAATGAAGTTATTAAAATGAATAGCCTTGTTTTTAGTGTAAACTTCTTGTATCATTAAAGATAGTAAAAAAGATTTTTATGGAGGCATTATGGAAGTTGAATGGTTACAAAAATATATAAATGAATTAAATTTAGATGATACTATTAATAAAGTAGACATTCCAAGCATTGATTTATATATGGATCAAGTTATTACTTTATTTGAGACAAAGCTTAGTCATACAAAAAGGTATGAAGACGATAAATTACTTACAAAAACAATGATAAATAACTACACAAAAGATAAAGTTATTATACCAGTAATAAGGAAAAAATATACAAAAGAGCATATAATGATGATGTCATTATTATATCAGTTTAAAAGTATTGTGAGCATCGGAGATATTAAAAAAATATTTTCGTTAATTGAAGATAATGGAAATATTGATAAAGATAAGTTAGAAAAACTATTTGACTCGTATCAAAATTGTAGAGAAGAAGAACTTGAGTATTTCAATAAAAGAATAGATGAGAAGGTAAAAATAGTTAATAGCCAGATGGAAGCGTTAGGAGAGAACGACCAAGCGTTAGAGAAGGCAATTCTTATAGCTAGCTTGATAGAACAAGCGAATTACAACAAGCGTTTAGCAGAAAAAATCATAGATGAATGTATGAAAAAAGAGGAGATTACTCAGTTAACCTAATTGGTTAATTGAATAATCTCCTTTTTGGTATAAATATATAAATTTAAAATTAAGCTTTGTTAGCTTCAAGGACTACTTTTTGAAGTGCTTCTAAAGCATCTGCAGGAAGTTTATCGTAGCCATTTTTGAAACTTTCGCGTGATTGAATGAACTCGGCTCTTTCTTTCATGCGTTTTTGTAATTGTTCTACATATGATGTATCATTTAGATTTGGAACAAACCCTTCGATTTCCATAATTTGAATATCAGAAAATGGTCCCCAAGGTTTAAACGTTGCAGTATTTTCAACAATCATCTCAAGTGTTCCAAGAGTAATTGCAGGAGTTACTTTTTTGCCCATAAAGTCGCCTGTGTTTAGTATATAACAATCAACGTTTCTTTCCTCAACTAATGCTTTGAATTTGTTGTAATCATCAGCAAGAGGGTATGTTCTAAATGGATTAGCATAAGGTTCAACAACTAATGCATTTGGATCAACACCAGAGGCAAGTCTTTCAGCAGTACTACGTTTGGTAGCAAGAGTTGCTCCCATTACAGACGCTAGAGATGAACCAGATAATTTGACAACTGGTGGAAGTGTAGGGTCTTTCATAAGCCAGAAAATTGCATTTACAGGCTCATCAAATTTGTTAACACGATTTGGTGACCAAAGAATAGATTTAACTGCGCGGCCATTACCGTTTCTAATGTCTTCAGTAACAGGAACAATTTTACCATCAGCATCTACAGTTGCACCGTTGTTTTGAATTGTAACAAGGTATTTGTTATCTTCACAAGTAAGTGGATAATCTTGTGTTTTATCAAAGTAAGCAGGTTCAAGTGCTATAGAAGACCCGTCTTCAGTTGATATAATAAAAGCATCATCATGAAGAACAGTAATATCATATTTATCGTTATGACGAGCGTGTGTAATAGTTGATTTTCCAGAACCTGAAAGACCAAATACACCAGCAACGAATGACTTTCCGCCGTCAAGATTATAACGTTTTTGACCGCCGTGGCAAGAAGCATATCCATGACGATTAGCAAGTGCCCAAGCAAGTGTTAATGTGCCTTTTTTATGTTCACCAAAGTATCTCATACCAAGTATTGCGGCGCAGTTATGTTCTGGGTCAAAAAATGTAAGACCCATTGGATGATCAGGATGTGACCAGTCAGGATCAGAGAATATATATATATCACCTTCGTTTGGAATTTCTTTTGAAGAGTTATACATTTCAGATACAGCCTCATTAATTACTTGAAAGTTAAGTAACCAAGAGTACATAATATTTTCTTGTGTTTCAGGAATACAGAGATGTGCTTTTACAGAGAAGTTATTATCAAGACCAACTATTGATTGTGCATGATAAAGTTTTTTTGTACGAGATTTATAAATAGCTTCGCTAATTTTAAGAGCGTATTCACCTTGACTTACATTTGGTTCACCCATTATTTTACGAGCTGAAGCAGCACGGCCACTAACAGCGCCATCATTAAAAAGAAGAATTTTTGTATCATCATCAAGTCCTAATAATTCAGGTTTATATACGGAGATATCAGTTACAACTGTACCAGGTGCAGAAGCAGCAAGTTTGTATGCTTCCTTTAATGAAGTTATAGGTGTAACATTATTGCCATAAAATGCAGTTTCAATCGTTGTACGAATTTGGTTGAAGATTGGATTGTGTGCCCCAATTTCAGTTCTTAGAAATTTAGATTTTGTAGCCATTTATAAATCCTCCTCTGAGATTATTGATGTTGCATATAAGAATATATGCAAAAAACATTTCAAATATGGATAATATAATAGAAAATTTTATACAATTATTTGCAAATATTTTTAGCAAGTAATTTTTCAACTTCTATAATATTTGTTCCTTTAGCAAATTCCATTTCGAAAACAGCACCTTTAGTGTGAATTTTAACATCATTATCAAGTTCGAAAACACCACCTTTTTCAACTGAAAAGTAGTAGATTGAATGATAAGGAATGTTAATTAATTGTTTTTTTGTTGAGAGAGCTGTTTTATCAACGAAAATAATACGTTTGTTTGTAAAACATATTTCATCTATAACTAGACGATATACAGCTTCGATTACTTCACCATCAATAAGAAGTTGTTCGAATTTAGAAACGTTACCAACTTTACTACCACCAAAAATACCCATATGCGATGACCTCCTAATTAAAATAAATATATAGTATAATATAATATAGAGTATTATAATATAGAATATTATATCATATCATACTATATAAGAAAGAATAAATAACTAAAGAGAGAAGAGATATTTATGAAAAAACATGGAAAAGGTCATAAAGTAATACATTATATTACGATTATATGTGCATTTGTTGTATTGCACTTTATTAAACCAATAATGAAATTTAAAGAAAAGAAAGAAATTATTAAGTGTTTACCAAAACTGTTAGTTAGTAAAACAGGAATAGTTGAAGTTGATGATAAGCATTTTTTAACGTGGAAAAGTGGGGCTCCGATTATGGAAAAATTGCTCGTGCAAAAGGGATACAATGTAAGCACATTGTTTAGAGAGTGTACATTTTGGAATGATAGTACAGAGCCTAAAGTAGCACGCGGAATTGGCGTTGGTGAATATATAATTTTATGGCACATTAACGATTAGGGAGTGCTTTTTGAAAATAAAGATATAGTTATTTAAAAAAAGAGGTATACTGTTGTCATAATGATTAAATATATCTATAATAGACATAGACTATTTGAACAAAAGATTACTTACGGAGGAAGAACAAATGAGTAAACCAACATATTATATTACTACGCCGATTTATTATCCAAGTAACAAATTACACATTGGACATTCGTATACAACAGTGGCGGCAGATGCAATGTCTCGCTATAAAAGATTAAGAGGTTATGATGTAATGTTTCTTACAGGGACAGACGAACATGGCCAAAAGATTGAACGACGTGCAGAAGAAGAAAATGTAACACCACAACAATTTGTAGACAACATTGTTGATTGGATTAAAGATTTATGGAAAACTATGGATATTACGTATGATACTTTTATTCGTACGACAGATGATGCCCACAAAAAGACTGTTCAAAAGATTTTTAAGCAATTATACGACCAAGGTGACATATATAAAAGTGAATACAGTGGTAAATACTGTACGCCTTGTGAAACGTTTTTTACAGACCATCAGTTAGTTGATGGCAAATGTCCTGATTGTGGACGTGCAGTTGAAGAAGTAAAAGAAGAATCTTACTTCTTTAGATTATCTAAATACCAAGATAGATTAATAAAACATATTGAAGAAAACCCAGATTTCATACAGCCAAATACTAGACAAAATGAAATGCTTAATAACTTTCTAAGACCAGGATTAGAAGATTTATGTGTTTCAAGAACTTCTTTTACTTGGGGAGTGCCAGTAGAATTTGACCCAGGACATGTAGTGTATGTATGGATTGATGCGTTATCAAACTATATTTCAGCACTTGGGTATGGAACAGAAAACAATCAAGATTTTGATAAATACTGGCCAGCAGACGTGCATCTTGTAGGAAAAGAAATAGTTAGATTCCATACTATTATTTGGCCAGCACTTCTTATGGCACTTGAATTGCCACTTCCAAAACAAATTTTTGGTCATGGTTGGTTAGTAATAGATGGCGGAAAAATGAGTAAATCAAAAGGAAATGTAGTTGACCCAAGCGTACTTGTTAGTCGTTATGGAAGTGATGCTATTAGATATTTCTTACTTCGTGAAATTGCATTTGGACAAGATGGTAATTTTACAAATGAAGCGTTAATTACAAGAATTAACTCGGACTTAGCAAATGATTTAGGAAACCTTACATCACGAACAGTTGCAATGATTGAAAAGTATTTTGATGGCGGTGTGCTTCAAAATGAACAAAAAGCAACAGAGTTTGATGATGATATAAAAGCATTAGTAGAGCAGCAAACAGTTAAAGTAGAAGATTATATGGAGAAGCTTTTCTTTAATAATGCACTTGAAGAGATTTGGGTTATTATTAGAAGATTAAACAAATATATTGATGAAACAATGCCATGGGCACTTGCAAAAGATGAAGCAAACAAGCCTGTACTTGCAAATGTATTATACACATTAGCAGAAGGACTACGAGTTGTAAGTGTAATGATTGAACCTTTTATGCCGCAAACACCAGAAAAAATCTGGCAACAAATAGGTATTGAAAGAGGAGAATTAACAGCATGGGATACAATTCATAAGTGGGGAACACTTGAGCGTAGTGTTAAAGCTAAAAAAGGTATAAACATGTTCCCTCGTATAGATAAAGAAAAAGAATTAGCTGAACTAGAAGAGGCTATCCAAGCAGCAAAACCAGCACAACCAGCACAAGTTAAAGCAGAATCTAAAAAGGTTAATGTAGCTAAAAAAGAAGAAATTACTATTGATGATTTTAGTAAAGTAGAGCTGAAAATAGGTGAAGTTATCGCTTGTGAAGTAGTACCAAAAGCAGATAAATTACTTGTTTCTAAAATTAAAATAGGTGATGAAGTTAGACAAATTGTATCAGGGATTGCGAAACACTATACACCTGAGCAGTTTGTAGGTAAAAAAGTTGTAGTTGTTACAAACTTAAAACCAGTGAAATTACGTGGAATTTTATCTGAAGGTATGGTGCTATGTGCATCAGATGATGAAGGTAATCTTGTTGCGGTAGGTCCATTAGGAACTATGATTGATGGTGCAGAGGTTAAATAACAAAATAAAAAGGGGAGCAATTAACCAATAAGGTTAGTTGCCCTTTTTTTTGAGCTATTGACTATAATTGTTAAGAATGTTAAGCTTATAAATAAATAAATAAATAAATGGAAAAAAGAGGAAAAAACATGCAGGCAATTATGGAAACGATATTTGATATAGTATATCTAACAACGGTTATAACGTTAGGTGTGCTTATGATTAAAAATGCAAAAGGTATTAAACAGTATACATTATTTGGAATTATGGCAGTTCTTCTAGGAACGGGAGATGCATTTCATCTAGTGCCACGAGCAATTGCACTATGTACAACAGGACTAGAAAACTATACAGTGTCTTTAGGTGTTGGTAAATTTATAACGAGTATTACTATGACTATTTTTTATATCATATTGTATAAAGTATGGAGAGAGCGATACAACATTGTTGATAAAAAAGGCTTAACTATTACAATCTATGCACTTGCTGCAATAAGAATAATACTATGCTTAATGCCACAAAATGCATGGACTAGTGCAAATTCACCGATACAATGGGGAGTTTATCGTAACATTCCGTTTGCAATACTTGGATTAATAATTATAGTATGTTTTTATAAAAGTGCAAAAGAAACTAAAGACACTGCGTTTAATTGGATGTGGCTGACTATAGTTTTAAGCTTTGCATTTTATATTCCAGTAGTACTATGGGCAGATGTTCATCCGCTAATCGGGATGCTTATGATACCAAAAACATGTGCATATGTATGGACTGTTTGGATTGGTTATAGTGCTATGAAAAAACAAAATCAATAGTATAAATAAAAGCCGTACAATTGCTAAATGATGCAGATTGTACGGCTTTTATAATTGTTTTTTCGTATATTTTATTAGTTTAAAAATATTGAATTTAAAGATAGTATTTTAATATATGGAGATAGTATTTTAATATATGGAGATAGTATTTGAGAAGTATTATGGATACAAACAATTAACTGAAAAAAACATAATTTAAACATATTCATTATAAAAATAACGCAGATTATGTTTATTAGAATAACAGAGTGTTATAATTGGTGATATATAAATAAATAAATAAATAAATAAAGAGGGCTAAAACATATGAAAGAACAAAGAATTAGCACGAAAATGCTATATATAAAGTCAGTGAAACCTCATTTCCATAAAGAAGAGATTGAGTTAATATTCGTGATAAAAGGTACTGTAACTATTCGAAAAGTAGAAAGAGAAATAACGATTACAGAAGGTGAAATGACATTTGTTAATAAATATGTAGTACATAGTTTAGTTAGTGAAGGGGCATACGTGTTATCTGTAAAAATCCGATTGAATCAATTTAGGCATATTTTTTCACACATGGATTATGTGGAGTTTGTTAATAATGATGAATTTATAACATTGAATAGACCATTTAAAGCGGATTTAAATCATATTTTAAGAGAGTTGATAGTTAATGAATTTAATTATACGAATAATACAGAAGCTTTAAAAAACGTAGAGTGGTTACGAGCAAAGCAGTTTAATGAAGAGAATATAATGCAAATGTTATTTAATTTTTATCAACTTATAACACATTCTAAAGAACCTGAAATTTATCCGACACAAGAGTTAGTGAGTCGCTATTATGAAGTGTCGGAGTATGTGATGACGCATATTCAAGAAAAAATTACAGTCGAGGATATATTAGACAAGCTATATATGAATACAACGTATTTTTCGCAGTTTATGAAAAGGATGAGTGGTGTTAGTTTTAAGACTTTTTTGCAGTATCGTAAAATAATGATTGTTGAATGTTATTTGTTAGAAAGTGATTTATCTATAGTGGAAGTTGCCAATAATGTTGGGATGTACGATATGAAAACATTCTATACTAGCATTAAGCGGGTTTTTGGAAAGTCGCCAAAAAGTTTAAGGGAGTCTTTGAGAAATATAGAAGATGATTTTTCTGAAATTTTTGCCCAAAAAGAATGGGAAGACTATGTGGAAAAATTTTATAGTCCGTATGAACAGGAAACTACGACGTATAAAGTTTATTGGCAATTAGCACATATTCCAGAAGACGAAGTGCATATGTGGAAAGGAGTTCAAGTAGCATTGAATCCTTTCCAACATATGAACCTAAATAATAAGGAATTTTATAGACCGTTCAAATATTTTGGTGCATTGCTCAGTAAGATATACAGGCTAGGTATTGATTTGAATATTCATTATCCAATAGAGTATTTAGCTGATGAAGAGTATATGGAACGGTTTGGACATATTATGAGTATGATGCAGTTTCGAGAGGGAGTACGGTTAAAATATATTAAAGTTACTATTATGATGAAAAATGTGAAGGAGTTAGATAAGGCAAAAATGTTGCAAAAAAACATTCAAAAACGTTTCAAATCCATCAAAATATACATACAAATCCATACAAATATAGAATAAAGTATAATAAATACCAAAAATGAGTATTTATTTTTTGGTTTAATATAAGTTTTGCCTATTAAAAAAAATTTGAAGTTCGATATAATAAGAATATGATATTTTTTTAACAAAAACACATAAGGGGGAATTAATTATGGAGAAAACAGTTAAAAAATCGTATATTCATTTTATAATCGGACTAACTATTATGATGGCATTTCGATTTATACCGGTTGGGGTATTGCCACATGTAACGCTAGTAGGGTTGCAAGTAGTAGGGGTATTTATTGGAACTATTTATCTATGGTCAACTATCAATCCAACAGTTGCTAGTATTTTTAGTATTATAATGCTTTGTGTTACTGATTTTGCATCTGCTGGGGGAGTGTTGCAAACTTGTTTTGGTAATCCAATAGTTGTTCAAATGTTTTTCTTGATGATTTTTATGGGTGGGTTAACGAATCGAAAACTTACAATATATATTGCTAGGTGGATTATGACTCGTAAAATGATAGAAGGAAAACCGTGGATGTTTACTTTGATTATTTTATCAGGAACATATTTTATGTCTGTATTCATCGGTGTATTTACTCCTGTATTTTTGTTCTGGCCTATTTTGTACGGAGTGTTTGATGAGGTGGGTTATAAAAAAACAGATATATATCCAAAATTAATGGTTATCGGTGTAGTTATGGCAGCGTTACTTGGGTTTCCAGTACCACCATACATGGGGAATAGTTTGGCGTTATTAGGTAACTACAGCGGATTGTTAGTGAATTTTCCAACACTTGTAGAAGGAACTGCTATTTCAAATGCATCTTATTTTATAGCGTGTTTTATTTTAGGGTATGTGTTACTTATATCTATGGTATTAGTGTTTAAATTTGTTTTCCGTCCTGATGTTGAAGCAATGAAAAAAATTAAAATTGATATGCTGAAAAAAAATCCATTACCAGCAATGTCAAAAGCGCAAAAAACATATGGAATATTTTTAGTTGTATTTATATTTGCTATGTTAGTGCCAAGTTTATTGCCAACTTTACCTATTCTTAGTTTCTTAAATAATAATTCATTGATTGTAGCTATGTCACTAGTTACTATATTATCTTTGATTTCTTTTGAAGATGGTCCAGTATTAAGATTTTCAGAAGTAATGGGTCAAAATTTTGCGTGGCCTACGTTTTTCTTATGTACTTCAGCTATTTTAATCGGTGGGATTTTGACGAATGAAGCAACTGGTGTTACACCGTTTTTAAATACGATAATGACACCGATATTTGGAAATATGTCAGGGACTATGTTTACTGTTGTATTGTTAATCCTTACTGTAATTTTGACGAATGTTTGTAACTCTCTTGTGATGGGGATGATTTTACAACCTGTAATTTTATCATATTGCGCAGGAGCGGGTGTAAATCCAGCACCTATTATTACATTATTGATTTTCACAGTGTTGTTATCAGCAGCGTGCACGCCAGCAGCGTCACCACTTGCAGCGATGTTATTTGGTAATAAAGATTATTTGCAGGCAAGTGATGTTTATAAATATACGACTGTTATAGTAGCAGTTGAGCTAGTTGTAATTTTAGTATTAGGTATACCATTTGTGAACTTGTTTATGTAGCTAAAGGTATATATTTTGAGAGTATCATATAGTGCAATTATGTCATGTATGTAGTTTAGGGGGTGGATTGTAACTATAGTATTAAGCAAATGATGTTATCGCTTTGGAATGAGTTATAAATTTTAAGTATTATATTTAATTAAATAATATTATATATTTAAAGGAGAATGAATAATGTCAGTAGCGTATAAAGAAATTGAACATTGGATACCATTACAAAAACAAGCAGAAAAAGCTATGCTTCAGGAATTTGAAGCAGGAAATTATACTATAGAAGCACCACTTTTAAAATACAATGCATATCTTATTAATCCGTTATCAGCAGTTGTTTTGTTTAATACAGAAGAAGAAGTAGCTATTACGGTATGCGTAAAAGGTAAAACAAAAGCAGCGGATATTAAACATACATTTCCAAAGGCAAAAAAACATATATTACCGATTGTAGGATTGTATAATGACTACAACAATACGGTAGAAATCACACCGTATAGAGGTAAAACAACTACGTTACATATTGAAGTTGGTAATGTAGTTAATAATAATGTTATTGAATATATTCAAACTACACCAGAATATTTTCAAGATAATATTATGATTCTTTGTCCGGCGGATATTCAAACAACTGTTGGGATTGACTATGCGGGAGATGTTAGATGGCATTTGACTATACTTTGCGTATTTGATATCAAGCGTCTGAAAAATGGTAATTTGCTATATGGTACAGATCGTCTTGTGAAAATGCCGTATTATATGTCGGGATTATACGAAATGTCAGCAGTAGGAAAAATCTACAAAGAATATCGTGTGCCAGGTGCGTATCATCATGACCAATTTGAGATGAAAGATGGAAATCTACTTTGTTTAACTGAAGATATGACAAGTGAAACAGTAGAAGATATATGTGTACTTATTGACCGTAATACTGGTGAAATATTGAAAACATGGGATTACAAACAAGCACTTGTACCAGGAGAAGGAAAAGGTCTTTCTTATTCAGCTGAAGATTGGTTCCATAATAATGCGGTATGGTATGATGAAGTATCACATTCATTGACATTTTCAGGGCGTCATATAGATGCGATTACGAATATTGATTATGAAACAGGTAAGTTAAACTGGATTATAGGGGACCCAGAAACATGGCCAGAAAATATGCAAAAATACTTCTTTAAGCCAATAGGCAATAATTTTGGATGGCAGTATGAACAACACGCATGCGTTATTACACCAGATGGTGATGTAATGTGTTTTGACAATCATCATAATGGAACTAAAGTAGAAGAGAGAAAAATTCCGGCCAAAGACAACTATTCTAGAGGTGTAAGGTATAAAATTAATACAGATGATATGACTATAGAGCAAGTATGGGAATATGGAAAAGATAGAGGGGCAGACTTTTTCTCACCTTATATTTGTAACGTAGAGTACTATAAAGAAGGCCATTATATGGTGCATTCAGGTGGGATTGCATATGATAAAGATGGTGTGCCGTCAGAGGCACTTGGTGCATTTGCTGCAATGGCAGGTGGAACACAAAAATCTATAACTGTAGAACTTGTGAATGATACAAAAATGTATGAGTTGAAAGCAAAAGGTAACTTCTATCGTGCAGAAAAAATCAAACTGTATACAGATGGTATTAACTTAGAAATGGGAGAAGGCAAAATATTAGGTTATTTAAGTCCAACAACAGAATTTCAAACAGCTATTCCAGCAGAAGCATGTGGTGAAATGTTACCAGAAAGTTGTAATGCAAGATTTGAAGAAGAGTTTGATAAGTTTGCATTCTTTGCACGTTTTATGAAGGGGGACCTTGCGATGTTATTATTAGAGCAAGGTGAAGAAGTTCATCGCTACTATATCCCGACAACAGCAGTTCCAGCAAAAGCAATGTGCTGTGGTTCATTTTTAGACACTGATGACAGAAATACAAGAACAGTTGTAACAAAAACAGGATTAAAAGGTACTTATGATGTGCGTATTATATTAGAGGACAAAAAGTATGAAACAGGTATTCAAATTACCTGCTAATGAGTTAAGTGAAATATTAATTGAAATAATAGAGTAACAAAATCAATAGTATAAATAAAAGCCGTACAATCTGAACAAAGTCAGATTGTACGGCTTTTATATTATAGTTAAAGCATAAAGCTTAGAGATAGAGTCTATTAATAAAGTCCTAGTATATAGTTTCAGTATCATATGAAAACGTATAGTTAAAGCATTGCTTAACGATAATAATTTTTTGAAAGTGTTTCTTCTAATTTGTCAGGGTCATGCATTGCAATATACATATAGTTTAAAAGTATATTTGCTTGATCCATACCAGCTTGCCATGAGAACATACCACCAAGACAGTTGTTATAGATGTAATTGCCTTTAAAATAAATAGATAGGGCGTTATCATAACTTAGGAAAAAGTTACCCTTTGGATCAACTATATAAGGAACTTTCGCATCGTTATCCCATTTAATTTGGTAACCGTCTTTATTTATATAATGTTTACGAATATCATCGAAGGTTTTTGTAACGCTACTACCATTACGTCCATAAAAAGGAATACCCATGAGAATCTTTTCAGAAGGCATACCAGCGGATAAAAGATTTTGAATATATATATCAGTGCTAATGTTTGGCAATGAACAGTCAGATACAAATAGGTTAGAATGGTGTTTTGCGCCATTAGTACCAGTTGAACCTGCAGTGAAGTCATAGCTCATTAAATTAAAATAATCTATGATTTTAGAAATAGCAGGAATATCTACATTACGAATGTAGCCATTGTCAGCTATACCAGCTACACTTAGCCATGAAGATTGACCGAGTACATCTCGGAGTGCAGTGAGTAGTAGTGTAAAGTTTTCGCGGTCTTCTTTTCTAGATTTTATACCAGCAACACTAGAGCCTGGATATTCCCAATCGATATCTACGCCATCTAAACAATATTCATCAACCCATTTTTTTACTTCACGAGCAAAATCATATCGTGATGTAGGTGTAAGGGCTGCATCGGAGAAACCTTCATTACCCCATCCGCCGATTGCCATTACAACTTTTAGGTTAGGGTTAGAATAACGAAGATTAGAAAGCTCTTTGAGATATTTTTCAGAATAAACTTTTAAAGAACCATCAGGTTGGATTAATGCAAATGCATAAATTAAAAAATCATTTAGCATTGGGTCGACATTTTTAGGATTACCGAGTACGTATTCACCAACAAGTGGTTCGAGTGCAGGGCAATTTGGGTTAGATGGTTGGTTGTTAATGTTTTGGATTTGAGTACGATAATCAGAGGTGGAATCGATGCTGTAATTGGTGCTGTAATTGTTGGAAAAAGATTGAATAACGTGTGTTATGTTAGATGCTGTAGTTGGTGTGTCAGTTACTTCGTATAAAACAGCTTGAACTACATGGTTTGGATCAATAATATAAATGCATGGTGAATCAGCGTTGGTATTAAACATTAAAAATTCTACATAGTTACAATTCATGCAGTTATTATGATCGCATAATGACTTATAAGTAGGGTATGAGGCATTAGGGCCAATGAATAAAGCAATCCATTTATTACTTACCTCATATAGTTGAATATTATCAGTAGTAGAGATTGTGCGTAGATTAGGTATTTTTGTACCAATATTTGAACGAGACATATAAACACTCCTTTTAAAATAACATATATACTATAGTATAGAAAAAGGCTCAAAGTGTTGCCAGTCCAACAGAAAATATTTTTAATATATATTTTGCATAGAAGAATATTATATAATTAAAACATCAAAACATTGAATTATTGGGGGAAAATTATGAAAATTGAAAAACTTACAACAGGAAAAGATACGTATAAAGAAAAATTCATTGAACTGCTTTTATATTGTTTTAAAATGTGTGAGCGAGCAGATTTTGAAAAAGATTGGGAAAAAGCAAATAGAGAAGATGCAACAGAGGTTATTTTTGGAATGATTGATAACGGAGAACTAGCAAGTAGCATTACACTATCTAAACGTGCTATTTATATGAATAAACAAAAAGTAAGTATGACAGGTGTAGGTGGTGTTGCAACAGATAGTACTTACAGAAGCGGTGGTGTTTGTAGTAGTTTAATGAAAGATTGTTTACGCACAATGTATGATGAGGGGGCAGTTTATTCAATGTTAGCACCGTTTTCGTATGCATTTTATCAAAAACTAGGTTGGAAATGGTGTTATATACAAGAACAACATGAAATGAACATTGATAATATGGCAGGTTTTAAAAATCAAGGAACAATAACGAAAGAAAAAGACATACCTACAGAAGAACTTAAAAAATATTATGAAGGACAAGCAAAACAAATAAATGGGATGATGGCAAGGTTATTGCCAGATTGGAACAAAAGAATGAATATAGATGATAGATACACTATTAGTTACCGTAATTCAAAAGGAATAATAGAAGGTTATATGATTTATAAAATTAATAATAATCAATCATTATTTGAAGTAGTTGAATTGATGTATAGTAGCAAAGAGGCAGCTTGGTCTATTTTTAATTACATTTATAGTCATAGCGCACAAGTTACAAAGGTTAAATTTTGTATAGCAAATCAAGCACTTATACTAGATTTACTAAAAAATCCACGTCAAGAAACAAAGCAGATTAGCTATATGATGGGGAGAATAATAAACGTAGAAAAAGCACTTAAAGCTTATGAGTATCAAAAGGAAGGTAGTTATATAATAGAAGTTACAGATGAATTGATTCAAGAAAATCAGGGAATATTTAAGGTTAGAGTAAATTCGAACATTGAAGTTGATTCTAATGAGAAAACGTATAACGCAGCGGTGTCTAAATTAGAAATGTCAGATGTAGTTGATTTGAAAATTGATATTCGGGAATTGACACAACTATTAATAGGCTTTAGAACGTTACTAGAGATAGAGGCTATAGATGATATAGTGATTTATAACCGTAAATGCATAGACTATTTTAAGGGAAGTAGAAGCAAAGTTGGATTATATGATTTCTTTTAAATAGAAGTAAAGTTGAGTAGGTAAGAAGTAAAGATAATAAAAAAATATTAAATAGGAAGTAAAGAGAATGAGAATATATGGAAAGTGAAGATAAGGAAGAGATAAGACGAAAAAAGGTATTGCTACAAGTTTTATCGATTAAAGTTAATGAAAGTGCTTACAGTTTAAATAAGAGAAGTATAGAAATAAAGAAAGAAGCATTAAAAAAAAGTATTAACAAAGAAAAAAATAGTTGAATAAGAGAATAAAACGTGATATTGTATCCATATATTCAAATAATTAAATATAGGAGTGCAATTATGAAAGAATTTAAAATTACAGGTATGACATGTGCAGCGTGTTCGAGAGCTGTTGAACGCATGATAAAGAAACTTGATGGTGTTAATGAAGCGAGTGTAAATATTGCAACGGAGAAACTAGTCATTGATTTTGATAAAAAGAAATTAACTGAAAAGAATATTATAGAAGCAATTCAAAAAGCAGGTTATGGTGTAGAGACGGAAAGTGAAAAAAAAGATGGTAAGAAAAGTGCTATTAATAAGTTAAAATGGAGATTAGGTATATCATTAGCATTTTTGATTCCGCTTTTTATAATTAGTATGGGGCATATGGTAGGAATGCCATTACCAGAAATACTAAATCCGATGCATAATAGTTTTAACTATGCATTAATACAGTTTGTGTTAACGACGCCTATACTTATTATAGGGTGGCCATTTTTCAAAAAAGGAACTGTAGCATTAGTAAAAAGAATGCCAAATATGGATTCATTAGTAGCAATAGGCACAGCAGCGGCGTATTTGTACGGAGTATTTGCTCTTATACAAATAGGTCAAGGTGAGATGCACTATGTTCATCAATTATACTTTGAATCAGCAGGAATGATTTTGACATTAATTACGCTTGGAAAGTTATTAGAAGCAATTAGTAGAGGAAAAACATCAAAAGCAATTGAAAACCTAATTAACTTAGCACCAAAAACAGCTATAGTAATAAAAGGTACAAAAGAACTTGAAGTAAGAGTTGAAGCGTTACAAATCGGAGATATAATTTTTGTTAAACCAGGAGAACGTGTTCCTTGTGACGGCATTATTATAGAAGGAAGTACTACGATAGATGAATCAATGCTAACAGGAGAAAGTATACCAGTAGATAAAACTATTGGTGAAAAAGTAATTGGAGGCAGTATAAACCAAACAGGTGCGATGAAATTTAAAGCAAGTAGTGTTTTAGGAGATACAGTACTTAGTAAAATTATTAAATTAGTTGAAGATGCACAAGGAAGTAAAGCACCTATAGCACAACTAGCAGATGTTATTTCGGGATATTTTGTACCAGTAGTTATAGTATTAGCAATCGCATCAAGCATAATATGGGGATTAGCTGGCAAAGATTTTATTTTTATACTTACAATTTTCATATCAGTACTAGTTATAGCATGTCCATGTGCATTAGGTCTTGCAACACCGACAGCGATTATGGTTGCGACAGGTAAAGGTGCAGAACAAGGCATTTTGATTAAAAGCGGAGAAGCGCTAGAAGTTGCACATCAAGTTGATGTAGTTATTTTAGACAAAACAGGGACAGTTACAGAAGGTAAGCCAAAACTTACAGACGTGTATCCGTTAAATGGATATACAAAAGAGCAGATTATACAGTATACTGCAAGCGGTGAAAATAATTCAGAACATCCGTTAGCAAAAGCAATCGTAGACTATGCAAAAGAAGAGATGATTAATCTAGTTAAAGTGGCATCATTTGAGGCGGTAACAGGCAAAGGTATTATATTTGAACTAGAAGATATAGAAGGAACATTTTTGCTTGGAAACATTAAACTAATGAAAGAAAAAAATATATTAGTAGATGAGGCAGAAACATTTTTTGAACAGTTAGCAAGTGAAGGCAAAACACCTATGTATTTATCATATCAAAAGCAATTAATAGGAGTAGTCGCGGTAGCAGATACGATTAAAGAAACTAGCGCTAAAGCTATTAAACAAATGAAGAAAATGGGACTTGAAGTAGTCATGTTAACAGGTGACCATAAAAAAACAGCAGAAGCTATAGGTAAACAAGTAGGTGTAGACCGTATTGTATCGGAAGTATTGCCAGAAGACAAAGCAGATGTAGTCAAACAATATAAGGAGCAAGGCAAAAAAGTAGCGATGGTTGGTGATGGTATTAACGATGCACCAGCGTTAGCGAGTGCAGATGTAGGGATAGCAATAGGTTCTGGAACAGATGTTGCAATAGAATCTGCAAATATTGTTTTGATGCATAGTGATTTGATGGACGTACCAAGAGCGATAGACCTTAGTAAAAAAACTATTCGAAACATTAAGCAAAATTTATTCTGGGCATTTGGATACAACATACTCGGAATTCCAATAGCTATGGGTGTATTACATTTATTTGGTGGACCACTGCTAGACCCAATGTTTGCGGCAGCAGCAATGAGTTTTAGTTCTGTATCAGTTGTAATGAATGCACTTAGACTGAAATACTACAAAATAAAAAATTAAATCATATTGAAAAAAAGTTAAAAAATTGCAAATAAAAAGTTAAATCAATACAAAATAAAATATTAGTTATAGCATAGTGAAGTTTTGACTTGAAACTATAATAGTAGTAAAATATTGTTATAGAATACAAATAGAAGTGAGGAATAAAAAATGGAAATAATAATTGAAGGTATGAGCTGTATGCACTGTGTGAACAGAGTTAAAGAAGCATTGTTAGAATTAGAAGGTGTAACAAATGTAGACGTTAGTTTAGAAGATAGCTGGGCTATAGTTGAAGGTAATGCTGAAGAAGAAGAAATCCGTGCAGCACTTGAAGAAGCTGGATATGATGTTATAGAGATTAACTAAAGGAGTAACAATTATGTACTTTGATTCGCACGCGCATTATAATGATGAAGTATTTGACCAGGACCTTGATGAACTTATTGGGCAAATGCCATCTCACAAAGTCGATTTGATTATGAATGTTGGAGCGGATATGAAATCATCAGAAGATAGTGTAGAACTAGCTAAACGCTACAAGATGATTTACGCATCAGTTGGAGTGCATCCACATGATGTAAAACATATGACAGAAAAAAACATTGATATACTAAAAGAATTGGCTAAATATGAAAAAGTACTTGCTATCGGAGAGATTGGATTAGATTTTTATTACAATCACTCAGAAGAAGAAGAGCAAATATATTGGTTTAAAAAGCAACTAGAGTTAGCTAAAGAGGTAGATTTACCAGTAATTATTCATAGCAGAGATGCATCAAAGATGACATATGATATTATAGAAGAAAGTGGTATAAAAGAAGGTGTTATACATTGCTATTCAGGAAGTAAGGAATTAGCAGAGCAGTACGTCAAAAAAGGATTTTATCTAGGAATTGGCGGAGCATTAACATTTAAAAATGCAAAGAAAACAGTAGAAGTTGTAGAATCAGTACCATTATCTCATATAGTAATAGAAACAGATTGTCCATACTTAACACCAGTGCCACATAGAGGCAAAAGAAATGATTCTAGTTATTTGGTTCATATTGTAGATAAAATTGCAGAGATAAAAGGAATTACATCTGAAGAGGTTGCGAAAATAACTTTGGAAAATGCAAAAAAATTATTTAGAATGAAATAAGACAATATAATTTTTAATAAAAGAATAAATTAGATAATAGCGTTATGGCTATATTGTAGAATTGGAATAATTTTACAGTGTATACATAGCGCTATTTTTGTTTTGAGGTGCTAAAAATAGCTATTTTAGTGGGGTTGTTAGAAAAATGAGAAAAGTAAAAAAAACACAGTATAACTAAACAAAACATATAGCAATATTGTTCTTGGTAAAATGATAAAAATAAACTCTAGTGAATAAAAAATGATAAAAATGGTAAAAATCTATAAGTATTTAGAAAATTTTTCTAAATAGTCATAAATAGACAGAATGTAGCATAGAAATTTTATTAAAGAGTTGTTACACAAATGTTAAGTGGCTAATTTGAAAAAAGAAAAAATCGATGCTTAGAATCGTTGAAAATACGTTGTAAAATGGAAAAAATAACTTGATTTTTGATAATTGGAAAAAAAAGTTATTACGTTTTACTTGATTTTTAAAACAATTCGTATTACAATTCAATGAGTGATTTGTGAAAAGTTAAAAACAATTTATTTCCAGTAAAGCATCGATAAGCACGATTGAGGAGATGAACGGGCGAAGTAAAAACACTTTGGTAAATTATAGAAATACTAAACTTCATGCCATTGTAGTTGCCCAATTCAAGGAGGTAATCATGAAAAATGCAGGTAGAATAGCTTTATTGATAGTAGTGCTATTTATTTTAGGAACAGGGAGTATTACAGCCTATCAATCTATGTCTAGTACAATAGCAATCATAGATGATGGTAAGGTGACACAATACGAAACATTAGACATTAATGTTGGCGATGTGCTAACAAAACAAAATATTATACTAGGTAACAACGACAACGTAAAACCTAGCTTGGATACAAAAGTAGAAACGGGAATGAAAATTGTAATTACAAGATGGAAGCCAACAGTTAGCTTGACTGTAAATGGTTTGACTTCGATTTTCAGAACAGAGTCAGAAACTGTAGAAGATGTTTTAAACTCAAGAAACATTGAATTACCAGAAGGTAGTTTTGTGTCAGTTCCAACTACAGCTATGGTGCAAGATGGTATGAAGATTGAAATTAAAACAAGAGAAGTTGCTACGGAAATTTATCAAGAAGAAATATCTTATGATACAAAAGTTGAAATGACAAACTCTTTAGCCGCTGGTGTTGAAGAAGTTGAAATAGAGGGGCAAACGGGCCTTAAAGAAATAGTAGTTGAAATAGTAACAGTTGGAGATGAAATTGTTTCTGAGACAGTAGTTACAGAAGAGGTTATTGTAGAACCTCAAACGAAAATCATTAAAAAAGGAAATAAGAATACTATTGTAGATGCAGCAACAGGTAAGGTATATGAATATACAAAAGAACTTACACTAGAAGCGACAGCATATACAGATATTCCAGGAGATAGATGGGAAGGTATTACAGCGACAGGTCAACCAACATTCGTAGGAATGGTTGCAGTTGATCCAAAAGTTATACCGCTGAACACAATACTATACATAGAGGGCTATGGCATTGCAATAGCTGGAGATACAGGCGGAGCAATCAAAGGTCATGATGTAGACTTGTTTTTCGATACGAGCAAAGAATGTTATTCGTTTGGTAGAAGAAACAAGCAAGTTTATATACTAAAAGACCAATCTATTGATGTTCGCAAAGAACGTAAAAATTATTAAATATTTAGAAAGGTCTATCGCAAAAAAAGTGATAGACCTTTTTTAATATACTACTTTATGGTATGATACGACAGAAGGAGTGAGACGATGCAAAAGATAGCAACACCAGACGGTACAAAAGCCGTATTAAATAGATATCCATTTGTTTTTCAAAAAAAATTCGGACAAAACTTTTTAATAAATCCTAAAGTGCTAGAACAAATTGTTACAGCAGCAGATATTACAAAAGATGATTGTGTTATTGAAATTGGACCAGGAATAGGAAGCGTTACACAGGCATTATTAGAAAATGCAGGGCGTGTTATCGCTATTGAAATAGATAATCAACTTATACCTATTTTAGATGAACAGTTTGGGAAAGAACCTCATTTTAGATTAATTCATAAAGATGTATTGAAAGTAGATTTAAAACAACTTATAGCAGAAGAATCTCCAAATAAAAAAATTAAAGTAGTAGCAAATCTGCCATATTATATTACAACGCCAATCATAATGGCATTATTAGAACACGAACTACCGATAGAAAGCATTACAGTAATGGTTCAAAAAGAAGTAGCAGACCGTTTGGCATCTGGCCCGGGAACAAAACAATACGGAGCAATTACAGTATCTTTGAATTATTATGCAGATTCAGAGCTAGTTGTTGATGTACCAAATGATTGTTTTATGCCAAGACCAAACGTTGACTCAGCAGTTATAAAACTATCACTACATCCAGATGCACCAGTAAATGTTAAAAATAAAAAACAATTTTTCAGAATTATTCGTGCAGCGTTTTCACAACGACGAAAAACATTGCTAAATACACTTATGGCAAATGGTGAACTGCACTTGCCAAAAGATCAACTAAAAGATATATTAGACAAATCAGGAATAGGAAGCTCAACTAGAGGTGAAACGTTATCACTGAGTCAATATGCAATGCTATCAGATTATATTGATTCAGAGCGCCAAGTTAATATAGAAGAGTAATATAAGAGTAGTATAAGAGTAGTATAAGAAATAAGTATGATGATAAAATCGAATATATAAGAATATACTATGTAAGTATAGAATGTTCGTATAACGATAGGGGGATGTATTAAATGAAGAAGACGATTGTATCAACACAAAAAGCGCCACAAGCGATAGGACCTTACTCACAAGCGGTTATTATAGGTGAGATGGTTTATACGTCAGGACAGCTAGGTATGGACCCTATAACAGGAGAATTAGAGGATACAGTTAAAAAACAAGCACATCAAGCGTGTAAAAATCTTATAGCGATTTTAGAAGAAGCGGGAAGCTGTATTGAAAATGTTATAAAGACTACAGTGTTTTTAGATGACATTAATGATTTTGTAGCAGTGAATGAAGTATATGCAGAATATTTTAAAGAGCCATATCCAGCACGTAGTTCAGTAGAGGTAGCAAACCTGCCAAAGGCGGCTAAAGTAGAAATAGAAGCAATAGCGCAATGCAATAAAAAAGGTAGTATGTAAGAGTTTTCTTACATACTACCTTTTTGTTTTAGAAGTATCTATTAGTTGGTTTGAGTCGTTTAGAATTATAAGAACACTTACATTCTGTATATATGTGAATTAGATGCTTCAAAAATAGCGTTATAAGCCCAATGAGTCGACTGCATATCTAGATAGAGTCTAATATTATCATCAATATAAGATTCAATAAAGTCTAAAGAACAGTGTCTATTAAGCATACGATTAATTATCGTGATAGCTTCAGCGCGTGTAATTAGTTGTTCAGGTTTAAAAGTATTGTCAGGATAACCGGTTATCCATCCTTTGGCATTAGCTGAAGAGAGTAATGGAAATGCCCAGTGAGTAAGAGGGATATCTGAAAAGCTTATATCTGATGTTTCAAGAAATGTAAATTTAGAAAGAATAGATATAAATTCAGCTCTAGTTAAACCATCGTTAGCATGAAATGTCTTATCACCATGAGCTGCAATGGTATTAAATTGTTCCATGTAGCCGAGTATATTTGCGTACCAATTAGTCTCTTTTACATCTAGAAATGAAGACTTGTAAGTTTCATCATCATCAATAGGATCTACAAGTAATCTAGAAAATATTACTATAGTTTCTATACGAGTTATAGGTTGGTTAGGTTTAAATGTATTATCTGGGTAACCGAACATATAGCTTTCATGATAAGGTTTGTGAAGATTACGATTAATATCAATAGTTGAGTATTTAATAGATACTGTTGAAATATTGCTATATACAGAATCTTTACCAGTACTGCTTACTACACAGAAATAGAAATAGTCACCTGTTGGTAAAGTATTAGGCAAATTATACGAAGGCGTTATTGCAGATGGAATAGGTAGGGCGTTATTATAAGTGTTAGTAGTGTTGAAATACCACTGGTATGAAAGTGGACGGTTAGGTGATGATGATGCACTAACAGTTAGAGTTGGTGCATTATCATCAACTACTTCCACGACATCAGATAGATTTTTGTCTAGTGTAATTATGGCAGGCGTGTTAAATACACAGTACGTTCTTACTGTCTTTACACCATTGTGAACATCTGCTACTGAATAAGCTATATCATCATCGAAAGAATACCATTTACCAGTTGATTCCGGAATAAATTCAGTAGAAGGTACAGGTAGATGTGACTCTGGGTTAAACCTAAATATGTTACTGAGAGTAATTTTTTGTAAATTATAGCACTGTTGAAACATCTTGTGCATATTTGTTAACCAATGAGTTGTAAAATTTTGTAGATAAAGCTCAGTTAAAGACTGACAATTGAAAAATAAGGAGTCCATATATATAACATTTAAAGTATTAAATGAAGAAACATCAAGAGATTTTAGAGACTGACAATTACAAAACATATAGGACATATCTACTACGTTATGAGTATCAAATGAACTAACCTTAACATCTGTTAATGCAGAACAAGAATTAAAAAGACCTTTCATACTGGTAACATTTGAGGTATCGCAAGCTAAAAGGTTAGCGGATGTAAGTGTAGAACATTCAGAAAATGAAAAAGGGCCAACTGTTGAGCAGTAACCAGCAACGACAGATACTAATCCATTGTTGTTTGGGTTTTCATATGCAAATGATAAAACAGACTTATCTATGCCCGAACCTAGTACATACAATCCGTCAGCAATAGATTTTCTTATAATAGATATATTAAAAACCTGTTTATCGGTTGGGTATGGGGATTGCTTTAATACTGAAGATGTACCTGGAGCTATTGTGTCTTTAGTGCCGTCGCCCCAGTCAATAACAAGAGATTTGGTCGTATTGTTTTGTGTAAAAAGTCTAGGTCTTTTGTATGAAATATTCGTTAAATCAATCGTTAATATTGTAGCATTAGCTTTATCGGCTTTTTTAGCAGCCGCTAATGCTAGTTTTTGTTCATTAGGTTCAATAATAGGATTCAATGGCGTTATCTCCTCTTCTTTTTAAAAATATACTAATATAGTATGATTAACATATATGAAATGTTCCAAAAAAATGAAAAATTTTAGAATTATATTGCATATAAAAATTATTTGTGACGTAAATTGATTGTTTATATAAAATCTAATGATTTTAGATTTTTAGTTTTTAATATTGAATGTATTATATAATATGCAGAGATAGCTAATAGGGTGAATAAAATTAATAAATAAAATTAATAAATAAAATTAATAAATTAAAAAGTACTATCTAGTGATTTAAAAAAAGAAATTTCATCAAAAATAGTATTTGAAAAATAAAAAAAGAAGTGCGTAATAGTTTTTATACGCACTTCTTTTTTTAATAGTTATTTAACTATAATTAAACAGATTGTTTTAATGAGAATTAGATGCCTCATAAATAGCATAGTATGCCTAATGAGTAGATTTTAAAGCGTTGTATAGAAACGGTTCAGTATATAAATTATTTTTCGTGAAATCTAGCGTACATGACCTATTAAGCATACGATTTACTATAATTACAGCTTCAGCGCGTGTAAGTGGTTTATTAGGTTTAAAAGTATTGTCTTGATAACCATTTAACCATCCTTGTTTAGTAGCAGAAGCTATAAATGGAGTTGCCCAATGTGTTGGGCTTACATCTGTGAAGTTTAACTCGCCTTCCTCGCAAGGCATTAACCTATTAGCGATAACAGTAAACTCCGCTCTACTTATAGGATTATTGCCTCTAAATGTACCATCAGGATAGCCTTGAATAATATTGAAATGCTCCATATAGCCCAGCACCGAAGAGTACCATTCATTATCTTTTACATCAGTAAAAGTAGGTTTATAAATGATATCGCTATAAATAGAAGGGTTTAGTAGTCTTGCAAATAATATGACTATTTCGGTACGAGTAATATTATTTGAAGGTCTGAAAGTACTATTTGGATAGCCAGCCATATAAGCGATGTGATTATCAGCAAATAAATTATCGATAGGACCATCAGAAGGAGTATCGATAGGACCATCAGAAGGAGTATCGATAGGACCATCAGAAGGAGTATCAATAGGACCATCAGAAGGAGTATCGATAGGACCATCAGAAGGAGTATCGATAGGACCATCAGAAGGAGTATCGATAGGACCATCAGAAGGTGTATCACTATTAAACTCAAGTGTTTTAGTGTTGACTGTTTTTGCACCTGAGGCTGTCATTTTAGTCCAGTGAGCATAAACAGTTGTATTGGTAGTTAAGTCTTGAGCATTTTCAGTTGTAACTAGAGTGCCATTTCCATCAAGTTCGGTATACCAGCCATTAAAGATATAGTTGTTTTTATCAGCATTATCTCCCCATGTTGGGTTAGGCGGTAGTGTATTATTATCAATAATTAACATGTTAGGAATATCTATACCATTACGTGCATCAAAAAATAAAGCTGTAAATGGTGTTGAAACATAAGTTGATGTTTTAGTTGCATCTTTATGCACTTCAGGTGGAGCATAGGCGATATAAGTTGCAGTATCATACCACTTGCCATCTGTGTTTTGTATAAAGTCTTTATTTGGTGCATGAAGGTATGAATTATCTCCTAGAAATTTAAAATCTTTTCCTATTGTAATACTTTGTAGTTTTTTTAAAGATTGAGGAGTATAGTCTGCTTTAGAAGTATCACCTGATGAAAACATATAATCCATAGATGTAACATTTTTTGTATTAAAAGAAGTTAAATCAAGAGATGTTAGGTTAGTACAGTTAGTAAACATATACGACATATCGGTAACATTTTCTGTATTAAAAGAAGTTAAATTAATAGAGGTTAAGTTGCTGCAGTTATTAAACATAGATGACATATTTTTAACTGTTGTTGTATCAAAAGAAGATAAATCAATAGATGATAAACTGGTACAGTTATTAAACATATGCGACATACTAGTAACGCCTGAAGTATTACACTTTGATAGGTCTATATTTTGAAGGTTAGTACAACCATTGAAAGAATATGGTCCAACCGTAGAGGAAACTCCTGCAACAACACTTATTAATCCGTTAGGTTCTTTAGGAAAAGTTAGAATACAATCGCTACCATCACCAAGTGTATATAAACCATCAGAGCCAAGTGCTCTATAAATAGATATAGTATACTTGTTGGTATTTTCCGAGTATGCACTAGGTTTTGATAATTCAAGTAGATTTTGTGAAAAAGTACTAAGTTCACCATCACCCCAATCAATAATCAAGTCTTTTCCTGTGTTGTTTCTGGCATTAATAGTAGGGATTCTACTAGAATGACCAGTTAAATCAATTTCTAGAGTTGAAGCAAAATAGGCGTCATTAGGTGTAGATACAATAGATGCATATGCCTGATTGGTATAAATAGTATCTTTAGCACTAGATTTCGAAGAGCCAAAAGATACAGTAGCACCAGAAGATATACGTGGTACTTTGTTATAAGATGCATTATGACCAAGTGACTCGATATTACTATTTAAAATATAGATATTATTGGTATTAGGTTTATTTGTAGCGATAGCAGTTTTATCCGAGCTACTTACATCAAGTGTTAAATTTTTAAATATCAAAGTATTGCCTAAAATACCGTTGCCGCTTGAATTAAGGTTTAATTTAGAATTAGGCATTCCGTTTATTGATAATGATGGTGCGGTAGATGAAACAACGATACCATTTGATACTTGAGATGTGATATTTACATCACCAATAATTTCTATAAAAATAGGTTTATTAAAAGTAATATCAAATTTGATAGCATCATCAAGATGAGTGTTTATTGTAGTATCATCTAGTGTAAGCGTATTAGATGATTGATTCCAAGACCATCCTTCAGATGAAGTATTAGTATTCAAAGTATTACTATTAAACTCAAGTTTTTTAGTGCGAACTGTTTTTGTACCTGAAGCGGTTGTTTTAGTCCAGTGAGCATAAACAGTTGTATGAACAGTTAAATTGTGGATATTTTCAGTTGTAATGAGAGTGCCATTTCCATCAAGTTCGGTATACCAACCATTAAAGATATAGTTGTTTTTATCAGCATTATCTCCCCATGTTGGGTTAGGTGGTAGTGTATTATTATTATTAGTAATTAAAATGTTAGGAATATCTATACCATTACGTGCATCAAAAGATAAAAATAGTAATGGTGTTGCAGTATAAGTTGTTGTTTTTTGTGTTTTTCGATGAACGTCAGATGATGCATAGTCTATATAAGTTGCAGTATCATACCACTTGCCATCTGCGTTTTGTATAAAGGTTTTATCTGGTGAATTAAGGTATGAAGTATTTCCTTTGAAGTGAAAATTTTCTCCAAGAGTAATGCGTTGTAGTTTTTGCAAAGCTTTAGGAGTATAGTCGGATTTAGTGGTATCACCTGATGAAAACATATAATCCATAGCTTTAACCGAGTCTGTAGAAAAAGAAGATAAATCAATAGATGCTAAACTATTACAGTTAGTAAACATATGAGACATATCGGTAACTTTTTGTGTAACAAAAGAAGATAAATCAATAGATGCTAAACTATTACAGTTAGTAAACATATGAGACATATCGGTAACTTCTTGTGTGACAAAAGAAGATAAATCAAGAGATTTTACACTGTTGCAGTTAGTAAACATATAAGACATATCAGTAACTTTTGAAGTGTTGAAAACACTTAAATCAATAGATGCTAAACTACGGCAGTTATTAAACATATACGACATAGTAGTAACTTTTAAAGTGTTGAAAACACTTAAGTCAATAGATGCTAAACTATGGCAGTTATTAAACATATAAGATATATTAGTAACTTTTTCTGTATTAAAAGAACTTAAATTAATAGACGTTAAATTACTACAATTAGAAAACAAATGAGACATATCAGTAACTTTAGATGTATCAAAAGAAGATAAATTAATAGTAATTAAGTTGCTACAGTCATCAAACATATTTGCCATGTTGGTAATGTTTGGAGTCTTGAAAGAGCTTGAATCAATAGATGTTAAACTTTTACAACCACTAAACATATTCATCATAGTAGTAACCTTTGAAACATCAAAAGAAGATAAATTAATAGATGTTAGGTTATTACAGTTATTAAACATATGCGACATATCAGTAACTTTACTTGTATTAAAAGAACTTAAATTAATAGATGTTAGGTTATTACAGTTATTAAACATATAAGACATATCTGTAATATGGAAAGTCTTGAAAGAACCTAAATCAAGAGATGTTAAACTGCTACAGTTATTAAACATATATGATATATCAGTAACTTTTTGTGTATCAAAAGAACGTAAATCAATAGTTGTTAAGCTGTTACAGTTAGTAAACATATGCGACATATCAGTAACTTTTTGTGTATTAAAAGAAGATAAATTAATAGATGTTAAGTTGTTACAGTTAGTAAACATATGCGACATATCAGTAACGTTTTTTGTGACAAAAGAACTTAAATCAAGAGATATTAAACTGTTACAGTTATTAAACATATTGACCATACTAGTAATGCTTGAAGTATTACAATTTGAAAGGTCTACACTTTTGAGGTTACGACAACCTTCAAAGGAATATTGTATAACCGTTGATAAAACTCCTGAAACAAGACTTATTAAACCGTTAGATTCTTCAGAAAAAGGTATAAGAGAATAGCTACCATTACCAAGTGTATATAAACCATCAGAACCTGTTGTGCTATAAATAGATATAGTATAATTATTAGCATTTTCTGAGTATGCATTAGGTTTTGATAATTGAGTTTCCATTGGTAATAGAGTGCTAAATTCATTATCGCCCCAGTCAATAATCAGGTCTTTGCTAGTGTTGTTTTGGGCATATATAGTAGGAGTTCTATTAGAATGGCCAGTTAAATCAATTTCTAATGTTGTAGCAGAAGGTGCATTAGATGAACACGTAATAGATGCGTATGCCTGATTTGTGTAAACTTTGTCTGTTGCAGTAGCTTTTGAAGAACCTGAGTGTATAGTAGCAGTATAAGGTGAAAGAGGTACTGTGTGGTAAGCCATAGTATGACCAAGTGACTCAATACTACTATTTAAAATATAGATATTATCACTATCAGGATTATTTGTGACAATAGCGGTTTTGCTCGTGCTATTTACATCAAGTATTAGGTCTTTAAATATCAAAGTGTTTCCTATAATACCATCGCCATTTGAACTAATATTTAGATTAGAATTAGGCGTTCCTTTTATTAATAATGATTCTGATTTAGATACAATAGCACTACTGTTTTTTTCTTGACATACGAGTTTTACATCACCAACAATTTCTAAAATAATAGGTCTATTAGAAGTCATATCAAATTCAATAGCATCATTAAGATGCATATTCATTGTAATACCATCTAGTGTAAGCGTATTAGAGGATTGATTCCAAGACCATCCCGCAGACGTATTATTAGTATCAGTAGTATCATTATTAAAATAAAGAGAGGTAGTACGAACTGTTTTTGTGCCTGAATCAGTAGTTTTAAGCCAGTTAGCATAAATTGTTGTGTCTTCGTCTAAAGATAGACTTTGTTCAGGTGTAACTAGCGTTCCCACACCATCGGGTTTGGTATACCAACCACCAAAAGCATAATTATTTTTATCAGCATTATCACCCCATGTTGGATTAGGAGGAAATGATAGATTGCTAGTAATCGGTATGCTAGCAATATTTGTGCCACTACGAGCATCAAAAGATAAAAATATTAATGGTGTTGCAAGATAAGTTGTTGTTTTTGTTGCGTTTTCATGAAGTGTAGTTGAATTATAGGCCTCATAAGTTGAAACATCATACCATTTACCGGTTGCATTTGTTATAAAATTAGAATTCGGAGTAGGAAGGTATGACAAACTCCCAATGAATTTAAAATCTTTGCCAAGTGTAACTTCTTTTAAATTAGTACAATTTACAAATGTACTAGCCATATTGTTAATATTTGAAGTGTCAAGAGGACTTAAATCAAGTACTTCTAAATTAAAACACTCAAAAAATAGCAATGATATATTCTCTGTGTTAGATGTATTACATTCTGAAAGATTGACATTTGTAAGATTGCTACACCTATAAAATGAAGCACGGCCAATGGAAGAATTATATCCACATATAACATCGGTTAAAGCGTCACCAGACCACGATGAAGCATCAGGGAAAGATATAATAGCTTTTGGCTTAGACGTAAGACCATCTCCGAGCGTATATAATTCTGATGTCGGAGACACTAAATTAACACGGATTTCATATTTATCTTTAGCTGGATAAGCAGATGGTTTTGATATTGATGTTACGCTGGTGTCGGATGGGAATACAGAACTTGTATTATCACCCCAATCAATAATAAGATCTGTATCTGTATTGTTTTGCATAGAAAGCGTAGGTTTGAAATTTGATACAGATGAAGGTAAAAGATTTAAGTCAATGATTAGCCTAGTAGAAGAGTGAATTATGACTGTTGATACTCTTGTATAAACAGTGGGGTAATTTTCGGATGTCAATTTACAATAATAGTAATAAACACCTCTTTTCAAATCAGTTGGTATAGTATAGCTTGCTGATGTTTCTCCTTCAAGCAATATGCCATTATCTAAACTATTACTTTCAGAGCGATACCATTGGTAAGAAAATTTATGGTCAGCTGTTGAACGAGCATTAACAGTTAAAGAATTATTAATATTATCGTCAGGTATCGAAAGGTCCAATAAATCTGTATTGATAGAAATACCAGGAGGTATAAAAGAAACAGCAACGTAAGTTTTTGTAGTAGTAGCATCCTTGTGAAGCTCATTAGGAGCATAAGCTATATCTGTGCTAATATCATGCCACTTATTATCGGCGTGATGAATATAAAGACCCTGAGGCTCAGGAAGGTATGATGAATCTCCATTGAACTTAAAATCTTTTCCAAGTATAACTTGTTGCAATTTAATACACGTATCAAACATTTCTGACATATTGTCAGTGTTTAGGGTATTAAATGTACTCAAATCAAGAAAGTTTAATTTGCTACACCCAGAAAACATCTGGGACATATTTTTAACATTTGCAGTGTTAAAGTAAGAAAAATCAATAGACGTTAAACTGCTACATGCAAAAAACATATAAGACATATCAGTAACTTGCGCAGTATTAAATGAATATAAAAGAACTTTTGATAAATTACTACACCTAAAAAACATGTTTGACATATTAGTAACTTTTTCCGTATTAAATGAACTCAAATCAAGAGATTCTAAGTTATTACATCTAAAAAACATATAGGACATATCAGTTACATTAGAAGTATCACAAGCTGCAAGATTTACTGTCTTGAGATTATAGCATTTGTAAAATGAAGCAACGCCAACTGATGAATTAGAGCCAGCAGTGATTGCAGTTAAAGGATGAGATAAAGCTGGGTTGTTTGAGAATGTGAGCACAGGAAGAAGGTTATGCGGGTCACCAGTTCCCAATGTATACAAACCAGTTGAATTATCTGCTGTAGTAATTGTTATCTGCACTGTCTTTCTTTTAAAAGAGGATGTATAAGAAGACTGTTTTGAAATAGAGGTGTCCCCTGGCGGAAGCAAAGAAGTAGAATTATCGCCCCAGTCGATAATCAAATCATTATTTGTACCATTTTGTATATTAAGAGTAGGAACTATGTTTTTAGAGACCTCGGGTTTAGTGGACGTACCTACTAAATTTAACTCAAGCGATAATACAGTGGGTGTATTCGGGGACTGTATTACATTTGTGGGAAGTATATCGGTTTTAGCGTTGTCTATATCTGGCGATATTATAGGAAGTGGATTTGTAATTTTATCAGTAGTAGTGGATGTAATATCATTTGGGAAGGCTATGATATTGGATGGGTATATGGTCATAAAATTTAATGTTTCCAAATATTAGGTCTCCTTTTTTTTTGGTATATATAATAAATATGCAAAAAGTTACTATGTTATGAAAATTAAGAAATAAAGAAATGTTATAAAAATATTTTGTTAACTTTTTTGTAATTAAAGTAGTAATAATAATAGAAAATAAATATTTTCAAACTTATTTAGTGGAATAAGGTTATAATAGCAAAAGTTTGTTCATATATATTATTAACTTTAGAATAGAAAAGAGGAAGAAATATGTACATAAACATGTTTATATCATTAAAAGAAAATGTGTCAGGTTATGGTGTTAATGGAAGGAGTCCTAGTGGTCACGTTACAATTACAACACCAGGTGTTGTAAAGTGCTACGTACAAGATATTGACTGTAACAAGTCATATGTATTGTATTTATTAAGTAAAACAAAAAAACAAGCGGTTAGACTTGGAGGTATTAATAATCCTTGCAGTACAAAACAAACAGTTTGGAAAATTAATGCAGCTAATATTGGAAATCAAAACCTTCACGCAGGTGATATTGATGCAGCAGTAATAGTATCAGAAGGTGCAACAATGAGTGCAACTGATTCTGTATTAGTAGGTTTTACAAAGGATAAGTATTTAACTACATCATATATAGAAGCAGCACTACCAAAACCAAAACATCATAATAATTGTGAAAACAATTGTGAAAATAATTGTGAAAATAATTGTAAAACACATACTTCAAATAAACCTGCACATCCAGGAGAAGGACCTAATCCAGTTATTATACCAACACCAGATGGGGCTGCAAAACCAGAGCCTAGAAATAATATCAATTCAAATGAAGAAAATGAAGAAAAGAAAAAAATGCTTTATAGTGGGCTGTTTAAGCATTATGAATACAAAGACGAAGATACAGAAAAAGAATACAACTACAAAGAAGGATGTGTTGGTGGATTCTTCCCAGAATACAAAGAAGACGAAGAAGACGAAAAAGACAAAAAAGACAAAAAATACGAAGAAGACGAAGAAGATGAAGATTACAAAGAAGGATGTGTTGGTGGATTCTTTCCAGAATACAAAGAAGACGAAGAAGACGAAAAAGACGAAAAAGACAAAAAAGACAAAAAATACGAAGAAGAAGATTACAAAGAAGGATGTGTTGGTGGAATCTTTCCAAAACGCGAAGAAGACGATGATTACGAAGAAGGATGTGTTAGTGGATTCTTTCCAGAATATCGAAAAAATGTAAATACATCTGATATGGCACTTAAAGGTGAGTTTGAATCAGAGGTGTTAGAAGTTAACAAAAAAATGAAAGAAGAAAATGCGAGAAAAAAAGAAATATATAGTAAGAAAAAAAGAAAAATAGAAAATAAGCATTTAGAGATATTAATGACAACAAAACCTAGTATGCATCCATTCAATGAACTAGATGATAGCATTAAATGGGTACGTATAGGGCAAGAAGAGTTAGCGGGTATAGAGGCTTTGTCATATGACTGGAGAACACAAGATTTTATACTTGCAAGTTACAGATACTTTGATTACTGTATACTTGGAAAAGAAGAAAATAGTGATGCGTATTTTGTTGGTATTCCTGATATATATGAAGCAGAGCGCAAATGTACTTTAGCAGCTGATAAAATTGAAGCATTTAGATTTGAAGATGAAAAAGATAAAGGTGAAGGCAAAAAAGGATATTGGATTGCGAGGGTATGCGAATAGCATACCTTTTTTTTTATGCAATTGGGACAAAATACTTATGCACATATGAAAGTGATTGTGTTAAAATAAGAAAAGAAAAAATCAGAAATTTACAAAACAAAGGATGGAACAATATGAGACTTAGACGAGATCCTAGAGCAACTGAGTATCTAGAGTGTAATGATAGAGTTATTAAAAATCCAGAGCAGTGGAAAGGCAAGTGGAATGAACTATTCCAAAATCAAAATCCAATACATGTTGAATTTGGTTGTGGTAAAGGTGGTTTTGTTACAGAACTTGCAAAACGTAATCCAAATATAAATTATATTGCAGCAGAACGCGCTGAAACGGTTGTTTACAAAGCGTGCAAAAAAGCTGAAATGATAGAAACACCAGAAAATCTGTATTTCTTATACTTTGACGTTGCAGAATGTCGCAGTATTTTTGAAGATGGTGAAGTTGCAAGACTTTATCTGAATTTTTCAGACCCATGGCCAAAAAATCGCCAAGCGAGTAGACGTCTTACGTATCGTGCATTTTTGCAAAAATACGCAGCAATACTAAATGAAACTGGAGAATTACACTTCAAAACAGATAACAAAGGGCTTTTTGCATCATCTATAGAGGAGCTATCACTAGAAGGTTGGCTTATGAAAAATGTTACATTAGACTTACATGCAAGCGGTATGGAAGATAATATCGTTACAGAATATGAAAAGAAATTTTCAGAACTAGGATTTACGATAAATCGTTTAGAAGCAGTACCTCCAAAAAAATAGCATTGTAATTTTAGTTTTTTAATTAAAGATTAAAAAAAAGTATATTGTAAAGATAGATAACATATAATATACTGAATGTGTTAATAAAATATTAGAATATTGCGATATACGAAGGAGGATTTATTATGGCTTTTAAATTTACAGATCAAAACTTTGAAGAAGAGGCAATCAAATCTGAAATACCAGTAGTAGTAGATTTTTATGCAGATTGGTGTGGACCTTGTAAGATGATGTCGCCAATTATTGATGAATTAAGTACATTATATGAAGGAAAAGTTAAAATCGGAAAAGTTGATACAGATGAAAATAGAGCGGTATCTTCTAAATATAATGTTATGAGTATTCCAACTATTTTACTTATTAAAAATGGTGAAGTAAAAGAAACTGTAGTAGGTGCATTACCAAAAGCAGCATTAGAAGAAAAAATTAAAAATTTATTATAAAAAACAAAAAAAAGAAACCATTATGGTTTCTTTTTTTGTTTGAAAAAATTAAAATTAATATTTGGTTGGGAGATAGAGGGTATAATTTTATCGGGAGAAAGTTTAGGTATAACAATTTCTTTTTTAGATAAACGTTGATCAAGCCAACTGTTAATAGTTGTTAATATTACAGCTAAAATAGGAGAGGCAAAAAACATACCTAAAGGTCCCCACAACGCTCCGCCAACAGTAATCGCAGAGATAATCCAAAAAGGTGTAATACCAATAGATTCACCAAGTATTTTAGGTCCTAAAATAAGTCCATCAAATTGCTGTAGTGCCAAAACAAACAGAGCAACACCAATGGCAGGGGCGAAACCTTCAAATGAAGTCAAAACAACTGCAGGTATAGCGCCGATAAAAGGGCCAAAGTATGGAATCATATTTGAAACACCAATAATTAAAGAAAGAATTAATGAATAAGGGTTATTCATAATAGATAAACCAATGAAACATAATGAACCGATTATTAGCGAATCGAGAGATTTGCCAGTGAAAAATTTTGATATAGTATTATGAGCCTCACTCATAATGCTTATGATTTTTTTTGCAACATAAGGTTTCATAATTGCAAATGTAAGACGTTTAGAGCCGTTGACAAATGTTTCTTTTTGCATTAAAGCATATATAGCAATTACAAAACCGATAATCCAGTTAAATAGTGTACCAGTTATATTGAAAAAATGAGTTATAAGTTGATCGAGCATTTGACTAATGCTAGCTATATTTAAATATTGAGATATAATTGAAGGATCTAAAGTTTGACTTACAACTGATTGAACTTCAGGGTAAGGAAATGCATCAACTATACGTTCTTCCAAACCTAAAAGGAAAGAATTAATTTCATTGATATAGTCATTTAGATTAGCTAAAAATATTTTTATGTTTTCTAAAATTTCAGGAATAACAAATCGAATAGAAAAAAAGATAGTACTAAACAAAATGATATAAACCATAATAATAGAAAGTATACGAATATTTTTGTAGTGTTTAGAAAGTGACGGTGAAATCCATTTGATAAGGTGGCGCTCAAAAAATTGCATAGCAGGATTCATAAGGTATGCAATTAATAACCCATAAAGGATAGGCGTGCAAATTCCAGTGACAGTATACCAAAAGTTTAGTATAGAAGGCATTATGTTGTCTGTATTTGAGGAAAGTCGATAAACAAGAATGGCAATGATGATTACAGTTATAGAGTAGAGTGTAATTTTTAAGTATTTTAAATCCCAATATTTATTCAATCTATATCCTCCTAAATGAAAAAAAAGTTTTATTAATGACCATTTTAGCATAGAAAGAGAATGAAAAGATAGGGTAATGTATATAATTGTTGAAAATATTATACAAATCAGAATGATGCACTAAAATACAAAAAATATTTGTGAAGTAGAATATAAAGAGAGATTAATGCGTTATTGACAAAATACATAAATATAGATATAATGGATAATGTCTTGAAAAAGTGGGCGATTGTGGCGGAATTGGCATACGCGCTAGACTAAGGATCTAGTGTCCTTAACGGACTTGGGGGTTCGAGTCCCCCCAATCGCATAGGAAACCTCAGAATGGTATATTATTCTGAGGTTTTTTTGTTACTTTAAATATATGCGATAGTGTAATAAGGCGGCATTTAATTTTATTGTGCCAATAAGAGATAGTTTAAAAAAGATTAAATATAGGAGTGCTTATGAATATTAGACAAGAACAAGTAGAAGATTATAAAAAGGTATATGAAGTAATTAGTACAGCGTTTGCTAGTGCAGAACATGCTGATGGAAATGAACAAGATTTAGTTAATAGTCTTAGAGAAGGAAAAGCATTTGTGCCTGAACTATCACTAGTAGCAGAAATAAACGAAGAAGTAGTTGGGCATATTATGTTCACAAAAGCGAAAGTAGATAATAATGAAGTGTTAGCACTAGCGCCTTTATCAGTGTTGCCAAGCTACCAAAAGCAAGGGGTAGGGACAGCATTAATAAAAGAAGGACATAGAGTAGCTAAAAAATTAGGGTATAAGTGTATATTAGTTGTAGGAAGTGAGAAGTATTATCCTAGAATGGGATATATACCAGCAGAAACGATAGGTATTGAGGCACCGTTTGAAGTACCTAGTCAAAATTTTATGGTTTATTGTATAGATAGTAGCCAAAAAAGTATTAAAGGTGTGATAGAATATGCAGAAGAATTTGGAATTTAACATAAAAAAAAAATTTGAGAAGAATATTATATGTGAAGAAAAATGACGAATTATGTAGAATCAAGGAATATTTTAGGTAAAGAGAGAGAATAAAGACGATTTAACGCACGATTTCATAATATGTTAACAATTAGTACAAATTTTGTACATAAAACAATGGTAATATAAATGGGAACGGACAAGTAATATTTAATAATGTTACGTTGGAATTAATACTTGTTACTTTTATTCCCCTAAACCCTTGATTTAATATAAATAATCTAAATGATTAGTTTATTACAAATCTCCCCTAAAATATTATTACACAAGGGTAATAAGATTAGTTCCAAGAATAGCAAACCCTTACAAAACTCTATTTTAAACGCCACATTTCCCCAATGTGGCGTTCTTTTTTTTGAAAGAAAAAATTTTAAATATTTATAGAAGTAATATCGCCTAGTTATATTGACATACGGTTGTACGTGGAGTAGCATGGAAATATAAGGAAATACAGTTAAACGGAGAAGTGAGGTGATAGTTTGCTAGAGCGTATTGAAATGTGGTATGAAAAAACAGGCAAAAGATTTGTTCGTTTATTATTTTGGTTAATAGGGATATATGTTTTTTGGGAGTATGTTTTAGAGCTAATTATTCCGTTTGTTATAGCGTGGGGTTTTTCTTGTTTGCTAAACCCAATAGTAACGTGGCTAAAAAAACGTTGTAAAGTGCCACGAGCGATAGGGACATTAATTTCCATGACTACAATTTTGAGTGGTTTAATAGGATTGTTAACATTTCTTATTAGACAGTTATGGATACAAATTGAAGGATTTACTAATTCATTTGAAATATACCGTATAGAACTTATGATAGCAGTAGGGCGTTTAGAAGGTTATTTACAACGTTTAGGCGACCAGTTTCCTGTACCGACAGCATTATCTTCATTAGATGAGCTTGTTAGTGAGATGATGAATTACATTGGAGGATTTTTAGATGAAATCGTCAAAGGTATGTACGTAGTTGTAACACAACTGCCAAACGGATTCTTTTTTATTATGGTAGTGTCTATATCTGTATTTTTCATGACTAAAGACCATCGTAAAATCAAAAGCTTTATAAAGGTACAAATACCAGAGTATATAGTAAACAAGATTGTTATTATGCAAAAAGGATTAAGAGTAGCACTAGGAGGATATGTTAGAACACAACTAATTTTAATGTGTATGACATTTGTTATTTGTCTTGCGGGGTTACTAGTGCTTGGAAGGCAGTATTCATTACTAATTGCATTAGGAATTGCAATTTTTGATGCACTACCTGTTTTTGGGAGTGGAGCTATTTTGATTCCCTGGGGAGTGTACCATATGGTACTTGGTAACTATACGCTAGGAATTGGGCTATTTTGTGTCTATGCATTAGTTGTGGTTATGCGCCAAATTATGGAGCCTAAAGTATTATCAGCACAAATAGGAGTTTATGCACTAGTTACAGTAATTGCTATGTACGTTGGATTAAAAACTATGGGACTTTTAGGAATGATTGGTGGACCTATTCTTGTGGTTATGTTAACAACGTTGCAACAGATGGGCGTTATTCCAGCGTTTAAATCACCACCGAAAAAAGAAGATTAAGAGAAGGTATAGTATATGAGAAAAGTTAATGTACAAAAAATTATAGATGAAGTTGCGCAAATGTGTCAGGAAGCGAATTATGTACTATCTAATGATATGGTGCAAGCGCTCGAAGAGGCAAAAGATAAAGAAGTTAGTCCAATTGGAAAATCGATTTTAGAAGATTTGAATATAAATATGAGTATAGCAAAAGAAGAAAGTATTCCAATTTGCCAAGATACTGGTACAGCAGTTGTATTTGTAACAATAGGACAAGAAGTTTACATAGAAGGTGGAAGTTTAGAAGACGCTATTAATGAAGGTGTTAGAAAAGGTTATACAGAGGGGTATTTGAGGAAATCAATAGTCAAAAACCCTCTATACCGCGAAAATACTAAAGATAATACACCTGCTATCATTCATTATGAAATAGTAAGTGGTGATACGCTAAATATTATGCTAGCACCAAAAGGTGGTGGAAGTGAAAATATGAGTAAAGTTTATATGCTTAAACCATCACAAGGTATAGAAGGTGTGAAAACTGCGGTATTAGAAGCGGTAGAAGCAGCGGGACCGAATGCATGTTTGCCACTAGTTGTAGGTATAGGTATTGGTGGTAATTTTGAAAAATGCACATACCTTGCAAAAAAAGCACTTACTCGTAAAATTGGAGTATCAAACAAAGATAAAAAAATGGCAGAGCTAGAGCAGGAACTACTAGAAATGATTAATAATACAGGAATTGGACCTCAAGGACTAGGAGGCGTAGTGACAGCGCTTGCTGTACATATCGAAGATTATCCATGTCATATTGCATCGTTGCCTCTAGCGATTAATATGGGATGTCATGTTAACCGTCACATAAGCCGAAAAATATAGGAGGAACTTGAAATGAAATTAGTATTACCGATGACAAAAACAATCGCACAAAGTTTAACTGCTGGTGAAAAAATATTTGTTTCAGGGGTTATATATACAGCTAGAGATGCTGCACATAAAAAAATGAAAGAAACATATGATAAAGGTGAAAAACTACCTATAGAGCTAAGAGATAGTGCGATTTACTATGCAGGTCCATCACCAAAAAAACCAGGACAAGTTATAGGTAGTTGTGGTCCGACTACAAGTGGAAGAATGGATGCATACGCATCGTGGATGATTAGTATGGGACAGACTGTGATGATAGGTAAAGGGTTACGAAATCAAGAAGTAATTCAAGCTATGAAAAAAGACGGAGCAGTATATTTAACGGCCATTGGTGGAGCTGGAGCGTTGTTATCTAAATGCGTGCTTGAAAGCGAAGTAGTTGCATATGAGGAATTAGGAGCTGAAGCTATTTACAAGCTTACAGTTGAAAATTTTCCGGTTATTGTAACTATCGACGCAAAAGGTAACAATCTATACGAAACAGAAAAGTATAAGTACAAAGTATAAGTACAAAGACAAAAGTATAAGTACAAAGTATAAGTACAAAGACAAAAGTATAAGTATAAAGTATAAGTATAAAAGTACATTTATAAGTGTTATTTAAATGAATTGAAATATGATTATGTAGATATACTAAAAAAATTAGCATTAATACATTGAGGAATGTATATAATGAAAGTAGAGAGTTTGATTTAACAGATGTACAAGCTATGTAGCAGGAACATAGGATGAAAAATAATATATGAGAAACAAGAGAGGAGTAATAAATGTTTGAAAAAATGAAAGGCTATAAAAATATTGTAGCTATAGGAATAATGACTATAGTTGTTGGATGTGTATTGTTTTTAGGATATCAATGTATTGATAATGGGTTGGTATTGATAAAGTGGATGTATGGCGGGGTTTCAAGATTTTTCAATGTTATTTCACCTATTTTATGGGCATTTTTATGGGCTTACTTACTTTATATGCCTATGATATTTATAGAAAGAAACATTTTGAAACTATGGAAAAGAAAAAATCTTGGAAAACGAGGACTTGCTTGGATTCGAGTACTTAGTGTTGCATTAGTTTTTTGTTTTGTAATTTTGATGCTTACAACTATTATTAATTTCTTAGTACCACCATTTGTAAGTAATATCGAAAAATTTATAGTTTCGATTCCACAATTTGAAAAGCAAGTTGCTATATGGATGAAGGAATTTACAGAATATCTAGATACACTAAACCTTGATTATAGCAGTGGTGGACAGTTGATGGGCTATATAAATGACGTTATGCTTAGTGTTGGGCAAGGTATACTAGGTGGTATTACAGGATTTGTTAGTCAATTAAGCGGTTTTGTAGTAGATGCTGTTGTAACAATAATTTTGACGTTTTATTTCTTGAAAGACAAGGACAAATTATTTAGAGCGATTGATAAATTTGGGACACTTATTTTTTCAAAAAAAGTAAAATCATATATAAAGCATTTTTTAATAGATATAGACGATATTGTTGGAAAGTTTCTTGTTGGGTCAATTTTTGCTTCAATTGTTGTAGGTATTATTTCAACGATATTAATGATTATAATAGGTCATCCTTTTGCAGTACTAATTGGTGTTGCAGCAGGTATTACAAATGTTATTCCATATGTAGGACCGATTATTGGTGCAGGACTTGCATTTGTATTAGGAGCATTTAGTAGTGTTAAGCTAGGTGTACTTGGGGCAGTGTTATTACTTCTGTATCAACAAGTAGATGGAAATGTTATTCAGCCTAAAATTGTTGGAGATAAAGTAGGTATTGCGCCAGTGTGGATTTTGATGGCTGTACTAGTAGGAGGAAGTTATTTCGGAGGAGTAGGAATGATTATTTCAATTCCTATTGCGGGGTTAATTTCTGTATATATTGATAGAATGTATCGTTACAAAATAAAATCATAAAAAATAGTTTTTAAAAAGCCTTAAAGTAGAGTTACATCTACTTTAAGGCTTTTTTATTGTTATCTTGGTTGAACTGATGATTTTGGAGATATGACAATTTTGATTGCATTTGCTTGTGGTGGAATAGATTTTGTAGTCGCACCATAAGTTACATCAATTTTACTAAATGTATCAATATCTTCTAATCTATAACGAGCTGTACCTTGAGCATTAGTAATAATTGTTTGAGGTGTTATATTTAACACAACTTGATTTTTTTCACTACTTGAAGTATTTGCTGGATAAACTACCATTGTTCTGTTTGAAAAATCAACAGCAGCAATATTTGCATTTTTTAAAGTTGTGTTTGTAGATGGTTTTGTATCAGGCACTGTACCAGGTGATGTAAATGTTGCTTTATCAGCTTCTACAAGTGCATTATATCCTAATGCTTGTGCAGTTTCTGCAACTGGTGCATAGTAGTTCCCTTTGTAAAGAATCATTGGTTGATTTTTAAGAATTTGTTCACCGTTCAATGTATAAGTGTAATTTGTGTTTATTGCCGCACGAATGTTTGTAAATTGTGTAACCGCCATAACTGTAGTCATTATAGCGACTGACATAAGAGAAACACTAAGTGCTTGAATTAATTGACGTTTTTTCATAATAAAACTCCCTTCGTTTATATGATACAAAGTTAGTATGTGTAGAATGAAAAAAAGTATGACGAAGATATTAAATTTACATATGGGAATTTAAGGGACATATAATAAAGTTACTGAAAACACTAAAGTTGAATATGTTGTTAAAATTATTTAGAGCAATAAAATTAGTAGAGTTATGCAGGTGGACATGCAAGTTAAAATACAAATATTTAGACTATTGTGTAATTGACAATTAAGAGAATCAACCATATAATGGAAATAAATTCAAATAATTGTAAAAAAATTTAGTTTAGACATAAACGTTGCGTGAAAATGAACTACATAAATTATAAAAGTGTAAAATAACGTAATGTAGAAAAGAGTTTATGCAAAACATAAAACTCTTTTTTTATGTATAGAGAGATTGGATGTATATAGAGAACGTAAGAGTTTTGGGTGTACTAGAAGGGAGTTTGTTAGATGGCTTATTGGCAGAAGGAAGAAACTTATAATACAGAGGAAAAAAGAAAAGTTCAAACAGAGAGATTAATACAAACAGTTAATAGAGTATATGATAAAGTTCCCTTTTATAGAAAAAAGATGATAGAGTTAGGTATTGAGCCCGGAGATATTACAAGTATTGACCATTTGTCTAAGTTGCCATTTACAACAAAGCAAGATTTAAGAGACCATTATCCTTATGGATTGTTTGCAGTACCGATGGAAGATGTTGTACGGATACATGCATCAAGTGGCACTACAGGTCAACCAACCGTTGTTGGATATACAAAAAATGATATTGAAATGTGGAGTAATATGATTGCTAGGTCTTTCACTGCATACGGTGTAACCCGAAAAGATATTGTGCAAATTGCATATGGATATGGTTTATTTACAGGAGGGCTTGGAGCACATTACGGCACAGAAAAATTAGGAGCGGCAACAATTCCAATTTCAGGAGGAAATACTAGAAAACAAATTCAGCTAATTAAAGAGTTTGGAACTAGCACAATTGCATGTACTCCGTCTTACGCGCTATATATTGGTGAGACTATGAAACAGATGGGTATTAAACCTGAAAGTACAAATCTTCGTATAGGAATTTTTGGAGCAGAACCTTGGACTGATGAAATGCGAAAGCAAATAGAAGAGTTATTAGGCGTTAAGGCGTTTGATATTTATGGACTAAGCGAAGTATTAGGCCCTGGGGTAGCATTTGAGTGTGAAAAAAGAAATGGATTACATATTAATGATGACCACTTTGTACCAGAAATCATTAATCCAGATACGCTTGAAGTATTAGGTGCGGAGAAGTCGGGAGAATTGGTTTTCACAATGATTACAAAAGAAGCGTTGCCATTACTACGATATAGAACACGTGACATTACAATGCTACATGAAGACGCTTGTGAGTGTGGGCGAACGCTTATTAGAATGGATAAAGTAACAGGGCGTAGCGATGATATGCTTATTATTCGAGGGGTAAATGTATTTCCATCACAAGTTGAAAGCGTACTATTAAAAGTAAAAGAAACAGCGCCGCACTACGTTATTATCGTTGATAGAACAAAAAATTTGGATACGTTAGAAGTGCATGTTGAAGTTAAACCTGAATTATTTAATGATTTAAGTTGCTCTTTTAGAACAGTGGAAAAACAAATCATGTCAGAGTTACTTAGTATGATTGGTATTCATGTAAAAGTAAAATTAGTAGAACCGGGAAGTATAGAACGTAGTGAGGGCAAGGCAAGAAGGATTATAGATAGAAGATTAATGTAATAGAAGATTAGTGTAATAGAAGATTAGTGTAATAGAAGATTAATGTAATAGAAGGTTAGTGTAATAGCAGAGTAGTGTAATAGAAGGTTAGTATACATAGAAGCTAAAATATATATTGAGTTTTAGATAATATATAGATTAGTAACAAAAAAATACCGAGAAGAAGATGTTATAATATCTTCCTTTCGGTATTTTTGATTAAAGAAACTTAATTGTTAGAAAAAACTTAACTTAATGAGAGTATAGTTTCGTTTAACTTTTTGGTTGCATAAAGCATTGCAGACTCTAAATTATTGATAGATTTACCACCACCTTGAGCGCTGTTTTTAGTACCGCCACCACGGCCGTCTATAAACGTTATACTATCTTGAAGTAGTTTTGACATATCTATATTTTTGACAGAGTTTGAACACATAAATATTAAATATGCCATACCATCAACCTTTAAGCCTAAAAGAGCTATAACATCAGGGGTTGTAACAAGTTTAGCAGCAAAACGTTGTAGTTCTTTTGTTGTTTTGTTATCAAATATTTTTGTAATAACAGTGTACGGAGAAGTTTGCTCGGTAGATTGTATAAGAGACGATACTTCATAGTCTTCAATTGTACTTTTTAGTTGAGTGCATAAGCTACTTGCTTGGTGGTATTTTGTTGTTGCTTCAGCGAGTTCAGTTTTAGCAGTTGAAGCGGTTAATACAAGTGATTTTAATGAACGGAATCCAGCAATAAAATAGATGCGTTGACCATTTTTTTGTTTTTCTATTTTAACAAGAGATATATGCATAAGTTCTAGCGTATTTTTCACATGAGTACCACAACAAGCGTCTAAACATACATCATCAATAGATACTAGTCGAATAGTATCTAATGTTTTTTTAGGAAGTTTTTTTAGCTTTAGTTTTTTCAATTCCTGTTTTGAAGGGTAAAAAGCAGTTATGGAAATACACTCTTGTATTTTTTCATTTGCAAGTTCAAAAACAGTTGATATTGATTGGGCAGGTTGAGGTAAGTCTATATCTATTGTGCAGTAGTCAGAACCTAAGTGAAAACTATCTGTAGACGCATTTAGTTTTTCTGAAAATATAGCTGATAGAAGGTGCTGAGCTGTATGTTGTTGCATATGGTCTATGCGGCGTTGCCAATCAATTATACATTTAGCTTTGTGGATTTTGATTGGTTTTTTAGGTGAAACATGATAAATTTGATTTTCTTTTTCGTATACATCAATAATTGGACAATCTTCAATATATCCTAAATCACAAGGTTGTCCACCACCAGTAGGGTAAAATGCAGTTTCGTTTAAAAGAATATGATAGAGGTCGTTATCCTCATGAATATTAATGATTTCAGCAATGAAAGATTGACAATAAGGATTTTGGTCATAAAGTGTAGGCATAAAAACTCCTTTGAATAATATTTTTTTTAATTATAGCACGAGCATTCAAATTAAACCCTATACGCTAAGATATTGATTAGTATATAATGACTTCAATATTAAAAGATTATAAGTATATACATGAAGTAAATCGCAAAAAGTTATAACAATGAGAAGTAATAAATAATAAATAATAAGTAATAAATAATAATTAATAGATTAGAAGTAACAATAATAAGTAATAGATTAGAACTAATAATGAAAGTAACAATAATAAGTAACAATAAGAAGTAAAAAATAATAAGTAATAATGATAAGAAGATAGTATAAAATATGTAAGGAATATAAAAGATATAGGTATAGATTAATATAATGATACGAATGGAGATTAAAGTAATGAATAAAAAAATAAAAGCAATATGCCTAATGGCTATAATAGGAATGAGTTTTTCAGCAGCAGGGTGTTCTAGACAAGAGACGATAAGTTTTTTCAATTACGGAGCAAATATAGATGATGTAACGTTGAAAGAATTTGAAAAAGAGACAGGAATTAGGGTAAAGATGGGTACATTTGATGAAATGGATTCAATGTATCAAAAAATAGCAAGAGGAGGAGCTAAGTATGATGTTATTTTAGTATCAGATGCACTGTTGCCAAAGATGATAGAAGAAGGACTTCTTCGACCTATTAATCATGAAAATATAGAAAGTATAAAGCAGATGGATGATATGTATATGGATTTAAGCATTGACCCAAAAAACAAATATTCAGTACCATACATGTTTGGAACAGTAGGTATTGTATATGATACAAATGTAGTAAAAGAAGAAGTAGATAGTTGGGATATAATGTGGGATGAAAAATACAAAGGCCAAGTTTTTATGTTTGACACATATAGAGATACAATAGGGGCGGCGCTTAAAAAGTTAGGATATTCACTAAATTCAGATGATGCACTAGAATTAGAAGAAGCAAAACTAGTATTAATGAAACAACGAGAAGCAGTGAATCCTATTTACGGTGTTGATACTGGGACAAGTATGATTGAACGAGGAGAAACAGCTATTAACATGATTTGGTCGGGAGAAGGGCTTAACTTACAAGATGACAATGAAAATTTAAAATACGTAGTACCAAAAGAAGGGGCAAATTTTTGGATTGATAGTTTGTGTATTCCAGAAGATGCAACCAATGTATCAGGAGCGGAAAAATTTATTAATTTTGTAAGTAGCAAAGAGAGTGCGCTTCGTATTGCAGATGAGATTGGATATACAACGCCAAACAAAGAAGCTCAAAAAGAACAATCAGAAGAAGTTAGAAATAATCCAAATGCATACATGTCAGAAGAGCTTATGAATACAAGCGAGCTGTATATAGATTTAGACACAGAAACAAGAAAAATATATGATTATATATGGACAGAGGTTAAAGTTAAAAAATAATAAATAACAACTATATCGCTCAAGGTTTGTTATTATAAATATGGACACTAGTTGAAAAGTGTTAAAAGTTGTATAATAACATTAGACTGACTCTAAGGAGAGCGTATGATAAAAATGGAAAAACTACAAAAAATTAAAGAGAGCATCGTTCAATTCGGACGAGAGTACAAGAAAACTTTATGGAGTGGTGTTGGTGTATTGTGTGTGATGATGCTTCTAGCAATGAACTTAAATGTTTTTGAAATGATGCATTTCACATATAAAAAACAGACTGATAAAGTAATAGAAGTATTAAATCGGGATGTAAAAAGAATTAACAGACAAGATGATTGGTACTTTAGGCGAGGAATGGAATATATTTTCGAAGATTTATCTGAAGATAGTGTGTTATTTATAGAAAATAACTTTGAGTATTTTGATATGGAATTACAAAAAGAAACGATATCTGTATATAATGCAAAAGACCAGCTACTGAAAAATAATGTTGCAGTACTTGAACATATACTACATTCAGAGGAAGATGTTATATTTAAAAAATACATGGAGCGGTTAAGTATAGAAGAAATTGAAAAAAGCTTTAAAGAGTATTTTGGACAGCAGCCAAAGTTGACACAGAATTTAGTAGAAGATGTTTACAAGTTAATTAGAATGCAAAGCAAAAAAATGACACTTGAAAATTTCAAACTAAATGTTTATGAATTGATGAGCTTTCCGCATGATGGAAATTTAAATAGCATAGCACTAAAAGTTTTGGATTATATAGACCCGACTGTTGCAAAAAACCAGTTATTTACAGAACTCAAAACAAAGCCTATAGAGATAGAAGAATTTGCAACATGGGTTACTATTTTAAATAAAAAGCATATTATAACACCAGCAGAATATACACAATTTACAACATCGTATGGAAACATTCGTAGATTACAAGAGCAATACAATCAAGCGATACTACAAGAAGTTGATTTATTCAATGCAAAACAAATTATTGATATACAAACAGAAGAACTAAAAGCTCAAATTGAAAAAATTTCTAAAGAAATAGAAACACTAGAACAAAAAAACAAGCAAGAACAATCTAAAATAAATGAACTAAAAAACTATAAAACGATAGAACTATATGTATTAGACCAGTATGAAAATGGAGATATTGAAGCGGCGATTCCAGAAAAGAGTTGGTTTTTTGGAAATTACAAACCATCAAATCAAAAAGTACGTTTAAAAATAACGGAAGATGCGCCGATATCACAAGGGGTAGTAGAATTTGATGTGTTTGAATATTCATCGGCTGAAGCGGGAGTACCTTGTTATATTCAAGTTAGTCCAGCGCAAAGAGAAGAGATTAAAGCACATGAAGCGGTATATCAAGAGCGTAGCAAAGATATAAAAGAACAAAAAGATGCAGTGGCAAAAATAGAGCAAGAAATTGCTCAAATTCATCAAACTAGTGAGTACGAGCAAACGATTCAAATGATTGAAGAGATTGAGCGTAGAAAAGGAACTATTGAAATTGATATTAAGAAAGAAAAGTTAAATATACAAAATATATTTCAAATAGGACAACTAATTATTGAAATGAAATAAATTTATTTGAATAACGTTAAAACACTTCGGTAATACTAGGAGAGATATAACAAAAAAACAAAGAATAATGAGTAATGAGTAATACTTAACAAGCAAAGAATAATGAATAAAGGAGAAAATAATATGAAAGCAGTAGTAGACCAAAATATTTGTATAGGATGTGGACTTTGTGCGTCTACATGTCCAGAAGTATTTAGCATGAATGATGAAGGATTATCAGTTGCAATATTAGCAGATATACCAGAAGATGAAGAAAGTGCAGCAGATGATGCAGCGGATAGCTGTCCAGTAGGCGCAATTTCTGTTGAATAAATACTACTAACTAGGAGGAATATAAAATGAAAAAATTCATATGTACAGTATGCGGATATATCCATGAAGGAACAACAGCACCAGAAAAATGTCCAATTTGTAAAGCGGGAGCAGACAAATTCAAAGAACAATCAACAGAAGGTCTTGTATGGGCAGATGAACATGTAGTAGGAGTTGCTAAAGGTGTAGACCAACGTATTATAGATGGATTACGCGCTAACTTTGATGGAGAATGTACAGAAGTTGGTATGTATTTAGCAATGGCAAGAGTAGCATATAGAGAAGGATATCCAGAAATAGGTAGCTATTGGGAAAAAGCAGCTTATGAAGAAGCAGAACATGCTGCAAAATTTGCAGAACTTCTAGGAGAAGTTTTAACAGACTCAACAAAGAAAAATCTTGAAATGCGTGTAGCAGCAGAAAACGGTGCAACAGCAGGTAAAAAAGAAATTGCAACATTAGCAAAAGAATTAGGATTAGACGCTGTTCATGATACAGTACATGAAATGGCAAAAGACGAAGCACGTCATGGTAAAGCATTCGAAGGATTATTAAATAGATACTTCGGTAAATAAATAAAGAAATAAAGGCGTTGACAGTGGGTAAGTACCTAGTGTCAACGCCTTTTTCATAGTTTAAAATACAAGTAAAGAGGATACAATAATATAGATACACAATAATATAAAAAAAAACTATTTTCAAAATAAGAAGACAAAGGTGGTATAATAAAAAAATACTTCAGTATAAAAAAATACAAAAAGTGTTGACATGTAAAAACTAAGAGAGTATAATAACTATATAATAATAATTATCAACAACAGGGCGAAGCAAAATAAAAATATAAATTAAACTTTGGAGGATATTATAATGAAAAAATTTATATGTACAGTATGTGGTTATGTTCATGAAGGAAATGAAGCACCAAGTGTATGTCCAGTATGTAAAGTAGGGGCAGACAAATTCAAAGAGCAATCAACAGAAGGTTTAGTATGGGCAGATGAGCACGTATTAGGAGTTGCTAAAGGTGTAGATTCAAGAATTATAGAAGGATTAAGAGCTAACTTTGAAGGAGAATGTGCAGAAGTTGGAATGTATCTTGCGATGGCAAGAGTAGCACATAGAGAAGGATATCCAGAGATTGGTTTATACTGGGAAAAAGCTGCTTACGAAGAAGCAGAACATGCAGCAAAATTTGCAGAACTTCTAGGAGAAGTTTTAACAGACTCAACAAAGAAAAACCTTGAGATGCGTGTAGCGGCAGAAAATGGTGCAACAGCAGGTAAAAAAGAAATTGCAACATTAGCAAAAGAGTTAGGATTAGATGCTATACATGATACAGTACATGAAATGGCAAAAGACGAAGCACGTCATGGTAAAGCATTCCAAGGATTATTAAACAGATATTTCGGTAAATAAGATATAATAATAAAATAAAGGCGTTGACAATAGGTAATTACCTACGGTCAACGTTTTTTTTTGATAAAAATAATAAACGATGTAACAAAATTAAAGTCAAGTGCATAACGTATAGAATATCAACGTATTAGAAAAAGAAATATTGTAAAAATGATTAGAAAGGAAAGGGTATTATGATATTTGATGAGTTAATGTATAGAGATAACAATGAAAAAGAGAAAATGCTGAAAAACATGGAAATAGAGATAATGAAAATTTTTAAGGAGTATAAAAATGCATGGAATGAGTTTTGCAAGCAGATAAGTCCAACTGGAGAAGTGCCTATATTAAAAAAATCAATAGAAAAAAATAGAATAGAAGAAAGTTTAGTAGAGTGTTTAGAAGAGATAGATAATGCGATAAAAGAGCTTGCTAATATAGTGAAAAATGCAATTGAAAAACTAGAACTAAAAGAACTAATAGGAAAGAATGATTATAGATTGGAGAAATTACAACCGAATGTTTTACGTATAATGATAAAATGTTTAATACCTATAGTAGTTGGAATTACGGGAATAGGTTTCGCGAGTCTAGTGGCAAATCAATTGCTAGTACAGGCAGAAGAAATGTATTGGCCAATGCATATTATACAAGAAATACCAGCAGGAAGTACTCTATTTGCTATGATATATATGATTACGATAGATGGTTTGTTAACTTGGGCAGTAGCAGAGAATAATAAAGGTAGAATAAAGAAAAGACTTGAACAAGAGAATAAGATATTAGACGAATTAAAAAGAACAATGGTTCGCGAAACTAATAATCTTATAAAAATAACACAGAGCATAAAAGATGGTGTTATATGGATAGATAAAGAGACAATGTATCTTATAGATGAGAAAAAATCAAAAATAACATTAGTAAAAATAGGTCAAATATAGATAATATCATATTAAAAATATATTTTACTAAATAATAAAAAAAATGTAACACAAATCATAATAAATGCATACTATATGGAATGTAAAAGTAAAATAATTAGAAGTAGTATAAAGTTAATTATAACAGTAGTTTGGGGAGGAGAGTGTATTATGATATTTGATGAGTTAATTTTCAAAGGAAATAGAGAACAAGAAAAGGTAATAGACAAGATGGAAGCACAGCTGATACAAATTTTTGCAAACTATAAGTACGCATGGAATGCATTTTGCAAGGAAATAATTAGAGGTGATGAAGGACCTATATTAAAAAAATCAATAGAAAAAAATAGAATTGAAGAAAGTTTAGCAGAGTGTCTAGAAGAGATAGATAATGCTACACAAGAGCTTGATAGTATTATAAAGAATGCAATTGAAAAACTAGAACTAAAAAAACTGGCAGGAAAGAAAGATTATGGACTGGTAAAATTACAGACAAAGACTGTAAATAATATTATAAAATATAGCGTATTTACAGGAAGTCTAATTACGGGAGTAGCTTTAGCATGTTTATTTATAGTAAAAATGTTAGATGTAGTAAACAAGGATAGTGCGGTATGCATTGGCTCAACCATAATGAATAAAAGTATTGTGGGGCTAGGTATTTTACTTGGACTAGTAATTATACAAATAGTAGATGGTGTTATAAGTTGTATAATAGCGGCAGCGCAAAAGGAAATACTAGCGAGAAGAATTGACCAAATGAACAATATATTAGGCGAATTAACAAGAACAATGGTTAAAGAAACTGATAATCTTACAAAAGTAACACAAAGTATAAAAGATGGAGTTATATGGGTAGATAAAGAAAGTATGTATATTATAGATGAAGAAACATCTGAAGCACAATTAGTAACAGTGATGCAGCTATAGATAACAAAAAGTTTAAAAGATAATGTTATAGAAAATATTATTAGAAGGGAGAATAGGTATGATATTTGATAATCTTATCTATCCTAATAATAAAAATAAAGAAAAAAAAATAAAAGAGTTAGAAATAGAGTTAGCAAAAATTTTTAGAAACTACCAGAAGGCGTGGAATGAATTGTGTGACCAAATAAGTCCAGATGAGGTAGTTCCTAAATTAAGAAAATCAATAAATCAAAATAGTTTAGAAGAATGCTTAGAAGAGATAGATAATGCTACCAAAGAGCTTGATAATATTGTAAAGAATGCAAGTGAACAACTACAGTCAGAACAATTAATAGGAAAAATAGACTATGGACTTGAAAAAATGCGAACAGATACTTTGCGGAAGATTATAAAATATAGTCCAATTGTAACGGGTGGTGTAACTGGAATAGGAATAGCATGTTTAGTGTGTAAAAAAATAATAGATAAAAATAAATACATTGTAACAAAGATGGTAAGTGACTGGGGAATAAAACTTAATGTAGAACAAATGCTTAAAATGTTTAAAAATGAGGTAATGGGTGCTACGTATTTCAATGGAAACTTAGATGCATTGGAACAAGTACCAGATAAATTTTTAGTAAAAACAGAAATAGAGAATGTATATTTAAACACATATGCAAGGGTAGATAAGCTACGTATGCAACTATGTGATAAATTTGGATTAATTGAGGATGAAGCGATTAAAAATAAACTTATAAATGAAGTAAATAAAATTACCTGTAATAGTTATAGAGAGGTGTACAAAGGTATATACGTAAGTGAAGAACAATTAAGAAATGACATTATAGCTAACATAAACTATAAGGATGTAGGTAGTGATGTGATAGAAAAAGTGATACAGAGGCAAAGAGATATAAATAATCTTTATATTGGGAGTAAGAACATGTTTGAGGATAAGATTGGCAGTAGTATGATAGAAGACCAAAAAATGATAAAGGGTATAGAGGCCCGTGTAAAAATGAACAAAGCAAACATGGACAAAGTAGTAAACTGGAATGATGAGGTAGATTTTGCAGATATAAAAATCGATGATAAGAGTCTGTGTACTAGGAAGACAAAAGAGGTTAAACCATATTTTAAGACAGCAGTAGTAGGTATTTTGATTGTAGTTGCGGTTGTATTAATAATGGATGCTATTACGTGTTGTATAGAAGGGTTATGTCGAAGTAAAGAACTAAATAAAAGACTTGGGGAAATGAACAATATAGTAGGAGAATTGACAAAAACTATGGGGAGTCAAACTACTCAACTAACAAAGCTGACACAAGGTCTAAAAGATGGAGTTATATGGTTAGATAAAGAACGAATGGTAATAGTAAATGATAGTACAGCTGAAGCAAGAGTAATAGATGCAAGTGATATAGAATAAAATATAGTCCACTTATAATAGGTGGACTATATTTATAATGGATAGCGACGTTAGAATGTAAAACAATGATAAATATAATTGAAAAAAGTCAATTGGGCTAATTAAAAACATATAAAGGGGAGAGAAGGTATGATATTTGATAATTTGATATATCCGGATAATAAAAAAAAGGAACAAAGATTAAAAAATCTAGAAATAGAAGTAATAAAACTGTTTGAAAACTACAAGGAAGCATGGAATGAGTTTTGTAATCAAATAAAGATAGGGGGAATAGAACTTAAATTAGAAAAATCAATAAAGGAAAATAGCATAGAAGAATGCTTAGAAGAGATAGATAATGCTACAAAAAAGCTTAATGACATAGTAAAGAATGCAAGTGAAATACTAGAATCAGAACAATTATTAGGGAAAACAAATAATAGGTATGGAGTATTGACAGGAGATATAGTACATCGAATTATAAAATATAGTCCACTTATAACAGGTGGTGGATTTGGAATAGGTGTAGCGGTGTTATTATATAGGCAAATGCTAAAAAAAAGTGATTTCGAACGTAATGTGCTTCGGGATAATATATCAAACATATTGAACAAAGAATATATGGACGTAAAAAATATAGTATATAATATGCCTGGCATGTGGTGTGCCTGGCAAGAGAGTGGGAGCAACATAATACAAAAACAAAAGGATTATGTATACAATAATACTTATGGCAAGATAGTGAAGGCAAGTATAGAATTAAAAAATCAGATAAATATGATTGAAGATGAAACGTTGAAAAAATACATAAACGAAGAAGTAGAACAGCAGATGGCGGGCTATATTAGATGTATGAGAGAAGAAATAAATGCTATGAATAGAAAAGTAGATAGCTATTTAAGAGAACTTAAGAATGAGGTAATATCAACAGAAAAAAAATTGCTTAATACTATGCATGAAAGGATAAGTGAATTTCGGTCTTTTATTAATAAAAATTATAAGGACGGTAGTAATAATGCGGAGTGGATAAAAAAGTGTAAAGAAGAATTGATAGACAACTTGAAAGAAGGAGATTTAGAAAACGTAAATTTAGCTAATACAAATGAGGAGCTGTTACTAGGGGATATAAAAAAATACAATAAAGAGTTTAGGAAAAACAAGACAGGTAAAGAAAATAAAAATCAAGCTTTTAAGGCAGGGGTATTAGGGGTAATGATTGTAATTGCAATGGTAGTAATAATGGATGTTATTACAAGTTGTATAGAGGGTATAATGCGTAGTAAAGAGCTAAATAAGAGACTTGAACAAATGAATAATATAGTAGGCGAATTAACAAGAACGATAGGGTATGAAACTAATAATCTGATAAGAGTAACACAAAGTATAAAAGACGGTGTTATTAGGATAGATAAAGAGCGTATGTTCATAATAGATAAGAGTACTTCTGAATCAATAGTAATAAAGGTATTATAGATAAAATAGCATATAGATAAAAAACAATGTTAAATATTGTAACAAGATTCAATATGAATACATATAATATATAAAATAAAAATGTATAAAGGAGATTGAGTATGATATTTGACAATATAATATACCCAGATAATAAGAAAAAAGAAGAAAAAATAAAAGAACTAGAGGTGGACTTAGAAAATCTTTTTGAAAATTACAAAAATGCATGGAACAATTTTTGTGAACAAATAAAGATGGAGGATAAAGTTCCCAAATTAATAACATCAATAAAGGCAAATAGTATAGAAGAATGTTTAGAAGATATAGATAATGCTACAAAAAAGATTAATGAGGTAATAGATAATATAAGCGAAAAATTAGAAGCAAAAAAACTAAAAGGAGAAATGGATTATGAGTTGAGCCAACTACAAACGGAAGACATTATTCAAGCTATAAAATATAGTTCAGTGGCAATAGGACTAGGAGGTGGTTTATTTATTCTATATTTAACATATAGGAAAATCAAAGATGCAATAAAAGCATATCAATATGCTGGAAGAGCTAAGGATGCAGCATACAATGTTCAAGTTACAAAGGACATATTAAGAATACGAGCAAATACTAGCTATAAAATAAAGGAAATGTTTAATATAGAATATGAAGGCATAGCGAGGTTTATAAGCAAATGTCAAAATGAAGGTTTTATAAATATAGATGGAGCGATAAATTTGGAGTTTAGAGAAATATATATAAACACGTATGGTAAGCTAGATAAATTAGCATATTCATTGAGCAATCACTTAGAAGTAAACGGAGCACAAAGCGTTCGAGAAGAGATATGTCAAGCAGTATATGAGCAATCGAAAAAAGTTCATAATATCCTAAAAACTATTACAAAAAATTATACTATGGGAGACACGAGAATAAAAGATTTTTATAGATTCCCAAATATAGAGCGTGATATGAGTAAGATTAATGCGATGCATGAAAAATATTTGTATTTACATGACGAATTTAAAAAACCATTTGTCGAAAATAAGATATATTCGGAAATACATTTAGAAAATAGCACTAAGGCGATTAAAAATTTAGAAGTTGTGAAAAATGAGTATAGGAACAATTGTAGTATTGAGTGTGAGATAAAAAGCAGCAGTATTATAACAACAGTAATTGGAGTTGTGATTGTAATAGCAGTCGTATTGGTAGTAGATGCTATTACAAGTTGTATAGAGGGAATGATACGTAGAAAAGAGTTAAATGAAAGAATTGAACAAATGAACAATATACTAGGAGATTTAACAAAAGCGATGAAGAAAGAAACGAAAAAACTAATAGAGCTAACACAAAGCTTGAGAGATGGTGTTATATGGATAGATAAAAAGTATATGATGTTGGTAGATAAAGAGACATCTGAAACAACATTAGTAAAAGTTGCTGATATAAAATAGTATTCATTTTAAACAAAAGTACCTATAAAGAGACTTGAAAAAGTTTATTTTTATATATTTTTTTGTGCGAAAAAATATATAAAAAAAATAAATATTGTAACCAAATCAAAGATAGAGGCATATGATATACAAACACCAAGTATAGGGAGAAATAAGTATGATATTTGATAATATGATATATCCAGATAATAAGAAAAAAAAAATAAAAGAGTTAGAATTAGAGTTAGTAGAAGTTTTTGAAAACTACAATGGAGCATGGAATGAGTTTTGCAAAGTATTAAATATAGAGGATAGAGTACCTCGATTAAAAAAATCAATAAGGGATAGTAGGATAGAAGACTGTCTATTAGAGATAGACAGTGCGACACAAGAGCTTGATAATGTAATAAAAAATGCAAATCAAAAACTAAAATCAGAAAAATTATTAGGAGAAATAGATTATACACTTGGCTCATTGCAAAGTGATAAAGTATGTACCATTATAAAATATAGTTCACTATTAACAGGAGGGATAAGTGGACTTGGGATAGCAGTAGTGGTGTGTCAAAGTATGATGACTAGATATAAGGAGAGAAGTCGGATGCTGAAGCGAGCAGATTATCCAAACAATGAAACAGCTATTTTTTTTGGAAAAAAGGAATTTAAGCAAGGGAACTGTCCAACAATGTGTCAAAAGACAACCCAAATAGAAAAGATATTTCGAAAAGAGTACACGGTATTGAGTAGAGAATTCGAGAATCAACTAAAAGGTGAGAATAGTGTGTTGGAGAAGATGAGCTTTGTGGATGTTTATAAAAGAACTTATGGCAAGATAGATAAACTAGAAAATGCACTACTAAAAAATATAGAGGTCATAATAAACAGCGAAGAACAAGAAACGGTACAAAAAGTCATACAAAAAAATGCAAAAATAAGTAGGGAATGTATTGATGCGCTATTGGGGACTAAGCATTGTGCAGACTTTATAGACAATGTTAAAACTGAAAAAGGTATAAAATATTATAAAGAAATAGAGCTCAGTTCTAAAAATGCTGAACTTACTAAAATAGACGTTGAAAATGTGGCGAAGAAAGTATATTTTAAGACAGCAATAGTAGGAATTATAATTGTAGTATCTATTGTACTTATATTAGATGCTATTACATGTTGTATAGAGGGGTTCATTCGTAGCAAAGAGTTAAAACTAAGACTGGGACAAATGAACAATATAGTAGGAGAATTAACAAGAACAATGGGGAGTGAAACTGCTAAACTTACAAAACTAACACAAAGCATAAAAGATGGTGTTGTCATATTAGATGATGAGCATATGATACTAGTAGATACAGAAACATCTAAACAAACAATAGTAACAATATCAGAGATAGAATAGTGTGATATTAAAAAACGTATTAGAATTTTAATAAATAATAAATATAGTAACAAAATCAAAGATATACGCATAAGATATACGCATAAGATATACAAACGTGTAGTATAAAGGAGAAATAAGTATGATATTTGATAATGTAATATATCCAGATAATAAAAAAAAAGAAAAAAAAATAAAAGATTTGGAAATAGAGTTAGTAAAACTTTTTGAAAACTACAATGGAGCATGGAATGAGTTTCGCAAAGTATTAAATATAGAGGATAGAGTACCGCGATTAGAAAAATCAATAAGGAATAGTAATATAGAAGAATGTCTAGAAGAGATAGACAGTGCGACACAAGAACTCGATAATGTAATAAAAAATGCAAATCAAAAACTAGAATCAGAAAAATTATTAGGAGAAATAGATTATAGACTTAGCACAATGCAAAGTGAGACATTACGTAAAGCTATAAAATATATGCCACTAGTAACAGGAGGGTTAGGTGGAATTGGGGTAGCAGCGTTGGTGTGTAAAGGTATGATGGCTAGATATAAAGAGTTAAATAATATAGTTATGCAATCAGCTTATTTAAAAAATGAAGCAGTTAGTGTTGTGGGAGAGTTAGTATCAAATACTGTGGCTATAAAAGACGTAAGTATCAACATAAGCAAAATAAACTGGATGTTTGACAACGAGTATACATCAATATTTGACGACTGCCTGGAAAACATGCAAATTAAAAAAATTTTCGTGGATAATTATAACAAAACAAAGTTGTATAAAAACACTTATGGCAGAATAGATAAACTAGAAAGTGAAGTTATGAAAAAGATAAATTTAACACTAGGAGAAGCAGATAAAAAATTAATGATTAAAGAGATAGACACTGCTGTAACAAGGTATAAAGCTGAAATTGATGATTTTTTGATGGAAGACCATTTTGCAACTGATAGCGATGTATATATGGATAAATTTATAAAGGAGGTTAAAGCTAAAAGAAACACACAAAATTTTAATAAAATAAAAATCAACACTCCAGAGTATGAAATTAGTAGACTAGACGTTGGAAATGCGCCGGATAAAATGCAAAAAGCTGTAGAGACGAAAAAGGGGCAGATGTATTTTAAGACAGCAATAGTAGGAATTGTAATTATAGTAGCTATGGTACTTATATTAGATGCTATTACATGTTGTATAGAGGGGTTCGTTCGTAGCAAAGAGTTAAATAAAAGACTTGGACAAATGAACAATATAGTAGGAGAATTAACAAGAACAATGGGGAGTGAAACTGCTAAACTTATAAAACTAACACAAAGCATAAAAGATGGTGTTGTCATGTTAGATAGTGAGCATATGATACTAGTAGATGCAGAAACATCTGAAGAAACAATAGTAAAGACATCAGATATAGAATAGTACAATAAGAAAAAAAGAGTTTTTATAAATAGAGTTAAAATAAGCTTATTTATAAAAGCTCTTTTGTATGAAGAATTAACAAATATAGTAACACAATTGATGGTAAATGCATAATATATAACAAAAGTAAACGTAAACGTCTAGCATATAAGGAGGTTGAGAAATGATATTTGATAATATAATATATCCAGATAACAAGAAAAAAGAAGAAAGATTAAAAAACTTAGAATTTGAGTTAGTAAAACTGTTTGAAAATTATAATAACGCATGGAATGGGTTTTGCA
>JBOFDK010000060.1:0-5581 GCA_051646925.1 Cellulosilyticaceae bacterium
CAATTCCTGATAGTGCAACTAATGTAGCATCAGCTTTTGTAAAAATACCTGCTGGAACGTAATAAAGATTCGCTACAATATGCTCTGCTCCACTGATTGCAAATGCAAAAATCGAGAAAAATCCTGCTAATATTTTTCCAGTAATATCTTTTGCTGCGTACATCATCATAATACCTGCACAAACAAATACATTACATATAATTGCAAGAATAAACGCTTCTGTAAATGGTAATGTAGCTTTATGTTCTGCTGTTTTCAAAACATAATATGCAAATTGTCCTTCACTCATTGCAAACATTCCTGAATTTGATTGTAAGTATGCTATAGCAACCGCGCCAATAGCATTACCTATTAAAACAACTACAAGGTTTTTAAAGAATTGAACAAGTCTTGTTTGACGATCATAACAAGACATCGCAATTAGGCAATTTCCTGTAAATAGATCTGCACCGTTGATTACAACGAACATTAACCCTACTGGGAAAACTGCACCTATAACCAATTTTGCAACACCTTTATCTGCAATAGCGTGTGCCGCAGTTGAAGATGCTAACGCACCAAGCGCTACATAAATACCTGCCATAATGGCCATTAAAAATACTACTTTAATAGGACGATTAACTTTTGCTCCACCACCTTGAATGGTGTAGTCTGTAATTTCATGAGGTGCTAAGTAATTTTTCGACATAATATACACTCCTTTTCCAATCACTAAGTATATCATTACATGTCCCTTATTTCAATAAAAATTTTCATATATTACCTACATTATTCTTGCACTGTTTTTTCTAATAATTGCTGAATTTTTTCTTGATAACTTTTAACTTCTTCGTAATGTTTTTCCTTTAATACTTCTAACTTTTGATTTAAAATAAGTTTTTGTTCTAAAACTATATTTTTTTGTTCTAACTCATACTGATTTTTTAAATGCTGAAATTCATCATCTTTTTGTTGCGCAAATAAACTATGTTCATGTTTTAATTTTTCAACTTCTCTTTGTAAAAACCAAATTTCTGACGCCAGTTCATCATTTCTATTTAGTATTTTTGTATTTTCACTACACTTCTCCTCTAACTCTATTTCAAATCTACTATACTTAGTAACTGCTTGTTTTAATCTCTCGATTTCTTCTGCGTATTTTTCCTCTAATACTAACTGCTGAATAATTTGTTGCTGCTTTAATTTATTTTCTTCCTTTAATAAATTTATTTGCGCTTCTAATTCAGTATTTTTTTCGGCCATTTCTAGCTTTTCTATTTCTATATGTTCATTTTGCACCTGAGCTTCCTTTAATGCATTTTCAAGCTCCTGTGTTTCTTTTTCTATTAATTCATTATTTTTCTTCCACTCTTCTTCTAGCATTTCTTTTGCAAAAAATTGTCTTTCTTGATTATTTATAAACAAATGCTGAATTCGCTGCAACAATCTTTGTAATTCTATTACATCTTCTTTGTTTACATGTTCATTTTCTTTTTCTTTTTCTAAACGATAACTCTTTATAAGTAAGTTCATAAACTCCTTACCCGTTAATTGCGTGTTTTTCATTAATTCGCTTAGTTCTTGTTTCATTTCTTCAGAAACTTTTACCCCAAATGTAACATCTGACATTTTAACCACCTCATATTATCATTTTTGTTAACTTCTTGTTTTTATAGTTAACCCTTATATTTAAAGGATGTTAACTAAGTTAACTTGCTATATATAGTTTACTATAATTCGACAAAAAGCACAAGTAAGCACAGATAATATAGTATTATCTGTGCTTACTTGTGCTTTTTCGAGGTAAAAATACATAATAAAAAAACCTCTCTAAAATAAGAGAGGTTTTCAGGAGTTGCGCGAATATTTTGTTAATAAGATTTATATCATCTAATTTATATGTTTTGCGCAAAGATACGCTGTTGAAAATGCAGCTTGAATATTATAACCGCCAGTATTGCCATCAATATCTAATACTTCACCTATAAAATACAAACCTTTTTGTTTACGACTTTCCATCGTAGTTGGATTAATTTGTTTTAAATCTACGCCGCCAGCTGTCACCATTCCAACCGCAGTTCCTCCAAGTCCTGTAACTTCAAATGTTAACTTAGTTAAAAGTTGCAAAATTTGTGTTCGTTGCACTTTTGTAATTCGTGAACATGGCGTATCTACTTCTATATTTGCAATCATGCATATATGATTTGCAAAATTCTTTATTAAGTTAAGTTCTTTGGTCAAATAAGTAATAATTCTCATCGTGCCCATATTTGGAATTTCTGCTGCAAATTGCTTTTGAACATTTTCATAACTATTAGGATACAAAGTATTAATTATTATTTTATCTCCGCTATCAATCCAGCGGCTACTATCTAGTATAAGAGGCCCCGATAATCCTTTATGTGTTATTAATAAACTTCCTATACTATCTATTATTTTTTTTCCATCTCGCATTATTGTCATATGAGTATTTGGAAAAGAAATACCTGATAAATCAGCAAATGTTTTTTCCTTTGTTGTAACATATGTTAGTGCCGAGCGAGGATTAATAATATTATGTCCAAAATCACTAGCCCATACATAACCATCTCCTGTAGAACCTGTTTTAGGAAATGTAATTCCGCCAGTTGCAACAACTACATTTTCCGCCTGATAACATACATCACTATTTTTTACATTGATACTATATATTTCTTTTTCATAATTTATAGAATCTACTTCAGTATTTGTCTGAATATTGACATTATATTTTAAACATTCATTTACTAATACATCCAATATCGTGTTACTATCTCCTGTTTTTGGAAATACTTTTTTATTTTCACGAATATCAAGTGCAATACCACGACTTGTTAAAAAAAGCATAAGGTCTGTATTGGTATATGATTTTAGTGCTTTTTGTATAAACTTTTTTTTATCACCATAACATTCAAAAAAATCTTCTATTTCACAATCATGTGTTACATTACATTGTCCACTTCCACTAATTAAAAGTTTTTTTCCAAGTTGATTATTTTTTTCAACTAACAAAACTGATAAACCTTTTTTGGCAATTTGACTTGCTGCAAATAAGCCCGCAGGGCCTGAACCTATAACGATAGCTGAATAAATCATAATGCCTCCTTCCCTTAGCGCACCAAACGTTTTAAATATTTTCCGCCCGGCATACTACTTAGTTCATTTTGAGTAAGCCCACCAATACTAATTAGTAATACTCCATAAATTCCTATAGCTAATACAATAGAAACCATAAGCCATACAAAAGGAATTACTTTAATATAATTAAGAGCAATAAAAATACCATATGCCGAAATTCCCATTCCAACTGCCGCAATTAGAGGTTTACCTATTAAATGCATCCAATCAAAATTAAATTCAACAATTTTACAAAGTTCTCTTAAATTAAGATATGCATATAGACAATAGCAAAGCATAGTACTTATAACTACGCTATATATATGGAAATATGGTATCATCAAAAATATTCCATTTAATATAACTTTTAAAATACATGCAATAAGTGCATTTTTTACAGGAACTTTCTGATATCCCATTCCTTGAAGCATACCTCCAGAAAGCTGCGCTAATCCCATCGGTATAATACCAATAGCTCCATACACTATTAGTCTTCCACCATCTGGTGCACTTTTAAACAAAATAGGAACTATTTGTTCTCCAAACACTAATAATCCGAGCGCTGCGGGTGCTGCAAAAATCATACCTGTTTTTAAAACTATAGCTATTTTCTTCCTTAAATCTTTGTAATTTTTCAACATCATTGCAGCTGCAATCGCCGGCATTGCGGCTGTTGCAAGTTGTAAAATTAATGATACAGGCAAATTGATAAGCGTAACATATTTGGACATATATTGGCCTACTAAACGATCAGTAGTTGCTTTTAAGTCCACATTTTTATTTTCTGTATATGGCAGTGATGTAATTGGTAATAATTCAAGTTCATCATTAGATTCTAAATACGCTATTGACTCTGGTAATTTTTCATATAACATTTTTTGGTCAATAGTTGTTGTAATTGAAAAAATAGAACTTGTAAGTAGTATCGGAACAACTAAAAATAAAACTTGTTTTAAAATCGAACTTGTAGGTTCTTTATATTGATTATTTTCATCAATAATTTCTTCGGCTCTTAACCTTTTACGCTGTTTATAACTTGTAAAATAAATCGTTGTCAAAAATATTAAACTTGCTGTAGCTCCAATACCAGGCCCTAATGTTCCCCCTGTTGCAGCTACTATAATTCCTTTTGGTATTAACAAATAAGTAAAAGTAACACTACAAACCGCATTAAATAATTGTTCAATTACTTGCGATGTTGCAGACGGAATCATATTTCCAAGTCCTTGAAAATATCCTCTAAGAATTGCCATTATCGATACGATAATTAGTGTTGGTGCTAACGCTCTAAGCGGCATTGTTAGTGTAGTATCACCTTTTAATAATACAGAAATAGCTTCAGCGCCAAACCATAAAATCATAGATGATATTATACCAACCGCACTCGTATAAATCATTGCTATTTTAAAAACACGATGAGCCTCATTATGTTTACCAACTGCAATACGCTCTGATACAAGTTTTGAAATAGCACCAGGAATTCCAATTGCTGAAAATGTTAGTAGTAATGCATATACACTATATGCACCTAAATAAATAGACATCCCCTCATCACCGAGTTGATTTGTAATTGGTATTTTATAAACTAGGCCTATAATTCGGCTAATAAATACAGCGCCCGCTAAAATCATAGCACCTTTAATAACCGCTTGCCCTTCAATATCTTTTTTCATAAGTCACCTTCATTATTATTTTTTCATAATATTTAATAATATAAATATTTCCACCTAAAAATAAAGCTTAGGATATCCTAAGCTTTATTTCTAAGCATTAAAAACTTGTTTGTTTTGCCAAATATATTGCACACCTGAAACTACTGTTAAAGCTAATGCGCAATACGCTGTTGTAATCGCAAACATTTGCCAGTACGCATGGTTAATAGGTACCAAATAAACGATAACCATTAGCATTTGGCAAACTGTTTTAATTTTCCCAAGTTTGTTTGCAGATATAACAATATTGTCTGATGCTGCAATAAGACGTATTCCTGATACTGCAAATTCTCGTAATAATATAATTACTACAATCCATGCAGGTAAAACGCCTGCTGGTAATACATCTGCTTTATCAACAATAGCAATCATAGCTGCAGTAACAAGCATCTTATCTGCTAGTGGGTCCATAAACTTTCCTAAATTAGTAATTAGATTATATTTTCTAGCTATATATCCATCTAAAAAATCAGTAAAACTTGCAATAAGAAAAATAGATAAACTACTCCAAAGCATAACTTCAAGAGGTATACCCGGCATCCACATAACCGCCATTAAAACAAAAACAAGTAAAACACGTGCTAATGTAAGTTTATTCGCTAAATTCATCTATTCACCCGTTGCCAAAACCTTATAGAACTCTATAAAGTATGTTTAATTCCCTGTTCATCCTACTCCATTTTGCTTAAAGCTACTTTGGTTTGATATAGTAGTCCGAGGGCTTAAATTCCCATACAACGAATGGTACATATTAG
>JBOFDK010000061.1:0-30887 GCA_051646925.1 Cellulosilyticaceae bacterium
CTAATATGTACCATTCGTTGTATGGGAATTTAAGCCCTCGGACTACTATATCAAACCAAAGTAGCTTTAAGCAAAATGGAGTAGGATGAACAGGGAATTAAACATACTTTATAGAGTTCTATAAGGTTTTGGCAACGGAGGAGTCATAATGGAGTTAAGCATTCAAGAAATTATTCATGCAACCGGTGGAAGATGTTTAAACAAACAAAAAAATGGCAATATATTAATTGATTCCATTACAACGGACACACGTCAAGTATCAAAAAATAGTTTGTTTATCCCTCTAAAAGGGGAACGTTTTGATGGACATAATTATATTAAGCAAGCATTTGAAAAAGGTGCAATTGCTACATTAACAGAACATCAAGTGGTTGTAGATGAAGAATTGGTGACAATTTGGGTTGCAAATACTCAGCAAGCATTGTTAGATTTAGCATCTTATTATAGAACTAAATTTGATATTCCAGTTATTGCAATTACAGGAAGTGTTGGAAAAACTACGACAAAAGATTTAATAGCATCTGTACTAGGTGCTAAATTTAATGTTTTGAAGACCGAAGGAAACTTTAATAACGAAATAGGTATGCCGCTAACACTATTTAAACTTAATAAGCAACATGAAATTGCAGTTATTGAGATGGGTATGAACCATTTTAATGAAATTCATAGGCTTAGTAGTTGCGCAATGCCAAATGTAGCAGTTATTACAAATATTGGAGTTTCACATATAGAAAATTTAGGAAGTCAAACAGGCATTTTAGAAGCAAAACTGGAAATTGTAGATGGACTAAAAGAAGGCGGACCATTAATTATAAATGGCGATGATAATTTATTAAATACGGCATCTGTAAGTAATAGAACAATTACAAAATGTGGATTTGGTGAAAATAATAGTTACAGAGCTGAAAATATTAAGATTGATGGACAATTAACATATGCAAATGTCATTACACCACTAGAAAATTTTGAAATTTGTATTCCAGCAATTGGAGAACATATGGTATACAATAGTTTGGTAGCAATTGCAGTTGCCCAGTACTATAATCTTTCAAAACAACAAATATTAGATGGATTAATGGCATATATGCCAAGCAAGATGCGTATGAATATAAAGACTTATTCTAATAACATAACAGTACTAGATGATGCGTATAATGCAAGTCCGGACTCTATGTTAGCGGCACTAAAAGTGCTAACACATTTTGAAACAGAAGGTAATCGCATAGCTATTTTAGGCGATATGTTTGAAATGGGAGAGTTAGGACCTGAATATCATGAAAAAGTCGGAACATATGTTGCTAAACAAAAAGTTGATATATTATGCACAGTAGGAACGCTTGCAAAAAATATTGCAGTTGGAGCTGAAAAAACATTAACCAACCGAAGTATGCAATATTATCATTACAATACAAAAGAACAATGTATAACTGCGCTACATGAATGGATTAAACCACATGATACTGTGCTTTTAAAAGCATCTAGGGGCATGGCGTTTGAAGAAATCGTAGAGGCAATAGGAAAGGTGAACAAAAAATGATTAATCAAGCACTATATGCTGTACTAATAGCTTTTTTTCTTAATATCGTAATAAGCCCTATTATGATTCCTTTTTTAAAAAGGCTAAAATTTGGGCAAAATATACGTGATGATGGGCCACAATCACATTTGAAAAAAACAGGAACTCCTACGATGGGCGGTATTATTATACTAATAAGTATTGTAACGACGAGCTTATTGTTTGTGACAGGTAATAAGCAGTTGCAGACAGTACTATTTGTTACGTTAGGATTTGGCGTAATAGGGTTTTTTGATGATTATATAAAAGTTGTTAAAAAAAGATCATTAGGACTTACGCCAATGCAAAAAATTATGGGGCAACTTATTGTAACTATGATATTTGCATATTTATTAAAATTTTATGTAGAACTAGATACAAGAATTTTATTACCATTTACAAATGGAGAATTTTACTTAGATATCGGTATTTTATATTGGCCATTATTAGTTGTGGGTGTTTTAGCTATTGTAAACGCGGTGAATTTAACGGATGGACTTGATGGATTGGCATCTAGCGTAACAGTACTAGTTTCGACTTTCTTCGTGTTTGTAGCGTTAGCAGCAGGAAGTTCAGTATCACCATTAGCAGCGGCAGTAGTTGGAAGTTTGATGGGATTCTTACTATTTAACACATATCCTGCAAAAGTATTTATGGGTGATACGGGATCATTGGCATTAGGCGGATTTGTAGCAGGTATTGCTTTTATATTGAAAATGCCACTTTTTATTTTAATTGTTGGAATGATATATGTAATAGAAGTATTATCAGTAACAATTCAAGTATTGTATTTCAAAAAAACTAAAAAGCGTATTTTTAGAATGGCACCTATTCATCATCATTTTGAACTAGGCGGATGGCCAGAAACAAAAGTAGTTACGATTTTTTGTATTATAACTGCAATGATGTGTCTAGTAGGTCTTATTGCATTATAAAAATTTACGGAGGAGCAAATGAGCCAAATGAAAAGTGTTATTATAATTGGTAGTGCAAGAAGTGGCATTGGGGCTGCAAAACTTGCACATGCTAAAGGGCAAAAAGTTACACTATACGATCAAAAATCTCAGTCGCAAATGAATGATGATTTGAAAAAAACAGTAGATGAGTTAATAGCTTTAGGTATTGAGTTTAAATCTGGAGATATTATAGATTTAAAAAATTATGATGAGATAATTGTAAGTCCAGGAGTGCCATTTGATTTACCCTTTTTAGAAGATGCAAAAAAAAATGGTAAAAAAGTAATTGGCGAGTTTGAATATGCCTGGGGTTACTGCGAAGCAGAAGTAGTAGCAATTACAGGAACAAATGGTAAAACAACAACAACTGCACTTGTCGGTGAAATTATAAAAGCTCATAATGAAAATACATTTATTGTGGGTAATATTGGGCGTGCTTTCAGTGAAGATGTCCAAATAATTCCACCAAATGGTATTGTTGTTGCAGAGGTAAGTAGTTTTCAATTAGAATCATCAGATACTTTTCATCCTCGTGTAGCAGCTCTTTTGAATATTTCGCCAGATCACCTAAATAGACATAAAACTATGGAGAATTATTGTTTAGCAAAATATGCAATAACTAAACAACAAACAGAAAATGATTTTTTCATTCTAAATGGAAATGATCCATATTATGAAGAAGCTAAGAAATATAGTAAAGCAAAAATTGTTACATTTGATGGACAAAAAAGTGTTGAATATGGCACGTTTGCAAAAGATGGTAAATTGTTTGAAAACATGTCAAAACATTGTAATGAAATTTGTGAAATTAAAGATTTGAAAGTTTTAGGTAAACATAACATAGAAAATGTATTAGCAGCAATAGCTATAGCAAAAGGAATTGGTGTACCTAATGATGTTATTACGAACATAGTAAAAAACTTTAAAGGTGTTGAACATAGAATAGAGTATGTGGCAACAAAAAATGATGTAGATTATTATAATGATTCAAAAGCAACAAATGTTGGGGCAGCAATACCAGGACTTTGCGCAATGCAACGCTTAGTACATTTGATTGCAGGGGGAATAGATAAACAAACAAGTTTTGCTGAATGGATTGAATTGTTTAATAAACGTGTTAAAAAACTATATCTTATTGGTGAAACAAAGTTTCAGATAGCAGAAGAATGTAAAAAAGTAGGATTTACAAATTTTGAAATATATGAAACGTTTGAAGAAGCAGTGCTTGCAGCGGCAGCTAAGGCGCAGCCAAAAGAGTGTGTATTATTATCACCAGCATGTGCTAGTTGGGATATGTTTGAAAGTTATGAACAAAGAGGGGAATTGTTTAAACAAATAGTTAATAATATAGAGGGGTGAGCAAAAAATGGTTAAAAATTCAGATAAACTTACCACAAAGAAAAAAGGCCCGTCTAAGCATACACCAGATATTTTACTTATTACTATTATCATTTTGATTGTTGCATTTGGAGTTGTAATGGTTTATAGTGCAAGTCACTATTACGGGATGAATACAAGAAATGATCCGTTTGTTTTTGCTAGAAAGCAAGCAGTTATTGGATTTATAGGAATTTGCTGTATGTTATTTATAACAAACAAGCTAGATTATAGAGTTTTATCCAATATGGGTTTAGCACGTTTGTTATATTGGGGCTCAATAGTAATTTCTTTAAGTGTTTTTGTAATTGGTGTTGAAATTAATGGTGCCAAACGTTGGTTTCCATTACCGTTTGGATTAAGTTTTCAGCCATCAGAAATAGTTAAAATAGGAATGATAGTTATGCTATCGGCCTATATTGTAAAAAACAAAAAGTATATGCATCAAATACAAAAAGTTTTGAGGGCAAGTGTGATTATTTTAATTCCAACAATGCTTATTGCGTTAGAAAATATGAGTTCAGCACTAGTTATTGCAACAGTAGGGTTTGTAATTTTATTTGTATCAACGCCACGAGTGTGGTATTACATATTGGGAATTTTAGGTCTTGCTACCGTTATTTTTGGGGTTTATATGTTAGCAATGAACACAGATTCCACTAAAGAAATAGGTGGACCTGTTGGGAAATTTTTAAAGCAATATCGATTGGATCGTGTTCGTGTATGGAAAGATCCATGGTTAGATCCAACAGATAAAGGGTATCAACCAATTCAGTCACTTTATGCTGTAGGTTCGGGAGGTGTATTTGGAAAAGGGCTAGGCCAAAGTATACAAAAATTAGGATTTTTACCTGAGCCATATAATGATATTATTTTTGCAGTTATTTGTGAAGAATTAGGATTAGTTGGTGCGGTATTACTGTTACTCGCATACGGAGTACTTATTGCAAGGGGATTAGCAATCGCGCAGAATGCATATGATTTTTTTGGATCGTTAGTAGCCGTCGGTATTTCGACAATGGTAGGAGTACAAGTAATAATTAATGTTGCAGTTAACACCAATTCATTGCCGACAACAGGTATGCAGTTACCTATGGTTAGTTACGGAGGAACAGCGTTATTAATATTACTATGTTCATTAGGATTATTAACGAATATTTCAAGAACATCATCAATTAGTAAACTAGTTGAATAAACAAAAAAAAGAGAATTATATAATTCTCTTTTTTTTTTGTTTATTTTTTTTGAATGAATAATAATATTATGATATACTGAAAAACAGAGGTGGTTAAATGAAAAAATGGACATATGCTATAGGTCTTATTATTTTGGGGCTTATAACTATTTTTATACTGCCGATATGGCAAGTTGATCAAATTATTATTAAGGGAAATGAGGTATATACTGAAGAAGAAATTAGAACTGCAATGACATTATCAGAAGGAATGCATATAACACAACTAAATAAAGAAAAAGTAGTTGACGAAATAAGTATTTTTCCGTATATGGGTACAGTTGATGTAGCTTATAAATTTCCAAATGATGTAATAATTAATATACATGAACGACGGCCACTCGGATATGTACGATTTCTAGATACATATATTGCAATAGATGAGGATGGATTTGCAGTAGAACAAAGTTCAACTAGAAGAATGAAGTTACCTATTATTGAAGGATTACAGTTTAATCAAGTAACAATAGGTGGACAAATTCAAATTGAAAACACAGCACAAATGCAAACTTTAAAAGAAATAACACGTATATTACGGAAATATGAATTTTTTGAGACGGTTGATGTCATAGAAGTAGCTAATATAGAACAAATGCACTTGTATGTTGATAAGTTAAATGTTATAATTGGGGATATCAGAGATTTTGACAAAAAGGTCAGATATTTGATAGAGGTACACAAACAATATGCGATGGGTATTTTAGATTTATCGCTTATAGATACCAAACAGGCTATTTTAAAGCCATTAAGCTAATCGTTAACAATATAAATTTAAATAAGTATAATTTACAAGATAAGAAGGGGGAGTACGTCTTGATCGAGATGATGAAGGAAAAACAGAGTGGAGACGCACAAATTAAAGTTATCGGTGTTGGTGGTGGTGGAAACAATGCCGTAGATCGAATGATTCAACAAGGTCTTGCAGGCGTTGATTTTATTACAATTAATACGGATCATCAAGCGTTATCACGCTCAAATGCACCAGTTAAAATTCAAATTGGTGAAAAAATGACGCGTGGATTAGGAGCAGGTGCAAATCCAGAAATTGGTACAAAGTCAGCTGAAGAAAGTCGCGAAGAAATTATCCAATCTATCAAAGGTACGGACATGCTATTTATCACAGCTGGTATGGGTGGTGGAACAGGAACTGGAGCAGCACCGGTTCTTGCAAGTATCGCAAAAGAGCAAGGTATTTTGACAGTAGGGGTTGTTACAAAACCTTTTAGTTTTGAAGGTAGAAAACGTATGTTAAATGCGGAAAAAGGAATTGAAGAACTAAAAAAATCAGTAGATACATTAGTAATTATTCCTAACGATAAAATATTACAAGTTATTGACAAGAAAACAACAATGTTTGAAGCTTTTTCAAAAGCTGATGATGTTTTACAACAAGGTGTACAAGGTATTGCAGATCTAATCTCTAATCCTGGTGTAATTAACCTTGACTTTGCAGATGTTAGAACTATTATGAACAATAAAGGTATTGCTCATATGGGTATTGGACGTGCTGCTGGTGAAAACAGAGCTGAAGAAGCAATTAAACAAGCAATTAGCAGTCCATTACTTGATACAACTATTAATGGTGCAAGATGTGTACTTATCAATATGGCTGGTGGTGAATCACTAGCACTTATGGAAGCTAATATGGGTGCAAACCTAATTTATGAATGTGTTGATCCAGATGCAGAAATTATTTTCGGTACATCTATCAATGAAGAATTAGGCGATGAAATTATTATTACAGTAATTGCAACAGATTTTCAAAACAAAGAAATTATTCCACAAAAATTTCAAGAAACTGTTAGAACACCAGAAACAGAAGCGACAAGAGAAGAACCTGTAGCAAATATGCCACCAGTTGACGAAAAAAAGACTGTGTCACAGGAAGTTACAGTAGAAATACCACAGTTTTTAAGACGTACAAGATAATATTAAAAAAAGATACGATTTATGTCGTATCTTTTTTTTTTTTTACTCTATTGTTTTTACAAAATTTGTAAAGAAGTTCTTATACAATAAAAAGAGATTGATTGTATACAGAAGATAAGGGGGGAATTTTGTGCAGGTAATATATATTGATATTTTATTTATATTAAATTTTGTAATGGACTTATTGATATTTGGAATAGTAGGTAGACTTTCTAATAAAAAAATTAAAATGACAACTTACATTTATGGAAGTATGATTGCAGCTACATTATATTGTGCGACGGTTTTAATTAGAAGCTTACAAAGTGTACCTATTATGATTTGGACAATTATAATTCCCGTTATTCCAATTTTAATATTATTCAAACCATCAAATGTAACAACATTTATGAAACACTATGTATTAAGTTGTGTAGTTGCATGGGGTGTAGGTGGTATTGGGTTTAATATTTATTATATATTATTACAAAATGGAAAAAATCCTCAAATGGCTATATGGATGCCTGTAATAAGTGGCATAATTTTATTAGTTATTATAGAGCAAAGTATGAATGCGATAAAGAGAAAGTTAATTAGATTGCATTATGAGTATGAAATTACAATTGTAAAAGATTCTAAAGAAGTATTGATAAAAGGATTTTTAGATACAGGAAATCAATTGTATACATTAAATCATATGCCGGTTAGCGTCTTATCAGAAGTAGATATTGAACCTATTTTATCAGAAACACTAAAAAACACTTTAGAACTATGTAAAAAAAATGATCCTGTAGAAGTTATTCTTAAAGAAGAAACAGAAAAAATTTATTTAATTCCCTTTGAAAGTGTAGGTTGTGAGCATGGAATTTTAATAGGGATAGTGGTAGAAAAAATGATTTTAAAACGTGGAGCAGAGTGTCATGAATTAGAAAATTGTATTATTGGAATTTCACCGAGGCCGGTTTTTGAAAATAACATGTACCAAGGGCTTATTCATCCAGAGTTGATAGTTACAAAATAAGGAGGATATATATCCATGAAATTGAGATTGAACTGGCAATTATTTTATCAAGAGGTTAAACGTTTTATATATAAAATATTGCTAAAAAGACATCAAGAAATTCATTACATAGGAGGTAGTGACGTATTACCACCTCCACTTACAAAAGAAGAAGAAGAAGTGCTTATTGACGGAATTATTAAGTTTGATGATGAATGTGAAGAACTTGCAAATATTAAAAATACACTTATAGAAAGAAATTTACGTTTAGTTGTATATATTGCAAGAAAATTTGAAAATACAGGTATTGGAATGGAAGATTTGATTTCAATAGGAACAATTGGACTTATTAAAGCAATTAATACATTTAATCCAGAAAAAAAGATAAAATTGGCTACTTATGCTTCGAGATGTATAGAAAATGAAATATTAATGTACCTAAGACGCACCAATAAGTTAAAAATAGAAGTATCGATTGATGAACCATTAAATGTTGATTGGGATGGTAACGAATTACTTTTATCAGATATATTGGGAACAGAGTCAGATCTTACTTATAGAAATATAGAAGATGAAGTAGATAAAACATTATTAAAAGAAGCTCTTCAAAAATTAAACATAAGAGAGCGAGAAATTGTTGAATTAAGATTTGGGTTTAATGCACTTGGAAAAGAAAAAACACAAAAAGAAGTAGCTGATTTATTAGGTATTTCACAGTCGTACATATCAAGACTAGAAAAGAAAATTATACTTAGGCTAAAAAAGGAAATAAATAGAATGAGCTAAACTAATGAATAAATTAAATTGTTGTGGATATCCTTAATATAGACTGACTGAATGCATAAAGGTATACTAGGAGGAATCTACATGGCAATAAATAAAGTTGAAATCTGCGGTGTTAATACAGCAAAATTACCTATTTTGAGTAATGAAAAAAAAGAAATTCTTTTTAAATTGATAGAAGAAGGTGATTATCAAGCAAGAGAAGAATATATTTATGGTAATTTAAGGTTAGTGTTAAGTGTTATACAACGTTTTAATAATCGAGGGGAGCACGTAGACGATTTATTTCAAGTAGGGTGTATCGGTCTAATTAAAGCAATTGACAATTTTGATGTAACTCAAAATGTAAAATTTTCAACATATGCAGTACCAATGATTATAGGGGAAATACGTCGTTATTTAAGAGATAATAATGCAATTCGTGTGAGTAGATCATTAAGAGATACAGCATATAAGGCATTACAAGCAAAAGAACGTCTTACAAAACAAAATGTTAAAGAGCCAAATATACAGGAAATTGCAGAAGAACTTGGAATAGCAAAAGAAGATGTTGTATTTGCGCTTGATGCTATTCAGGATCCTATTTCATTGTTTGAACCAGTATATCATGATGAAAGTGATGCATTATATATAATGGATCAAGTAAGTGATGAAAAAAATCATGATGATATATGGCTAGAAAATATTTCATTAAAAGAAGCGATGAAGCATCTAAACACACGCGAAAAGCATATTTTAACATTACGTTTTTTCGCTGGAAAGACACAGATGGAGGTTGCGGATGAAATTGGTATATCACAAGCTCAGGTTTCCAGACTAGAAAAAACAGCACTTAAACATATGAAAAAGCATATTTAGTGATTTGATTTTATAGTTTTAATATAGGGGGAGTTGTAATGAGAATAGGAGATATGAAGCAAAAAGAAATTATTAACACGATAGATGGTTCAAGACTCGGATATATATGTGATGTAGAAATTGATTGGGTGGAAGGAACAGTTAAAAGATTAATTGTTCCAGGTCCGCGTAAAGTTATGGGGATTTTTGGTGGAGAATCTGAGTATTTAATAGAGTGGGATCAGATAAAAAAAATAGGCGAAGATATTATACTAGTAGAACTTGGTAATGAATATATGCAAAATGGAGATTATTAAAACAAAAAAGGATGCAGTGATGCATCCTTTTTTGTTTTGAAAATTTGAAAACTGCTTAGGCATAATATTGACGATCAAATAGGCGATATCCAATAGCTTCTGAAATAGCTAAAGAATCAATTAATTCGCTATTATTTAAATCCGCAATAGTTCGGCTAAGTCTGAGTATATGTGCATGACCACGTGCACTAGCACCTATACGATTAAACCATTCTTGAAGAAGTAATTCAGCATCAGGAGTTAGTTTGCAAAAATGTTGAAGTTTGTCAGCTGGAATTTCACTATTATAATTAACTAATGAATTCGCAAATCTTTTATGTTGATGATTATATGCTGCTAAAACTTGAGTATACATTTCTTTCGTTGATAAGTTTTTTTGTTCTTTTAATGCATCAAAAGAAACAGGTTGTAGTTCTAGTTGAATACTAACACGATCAAGAAGTGGACCAGAGAGTTTGCCTAAATAACGTTTGACACTTAAAACATCACAAGTACATTTTTTTGGATTAGGATAATAACCACAAGGGCAAGGATTTGTAGAGGCGACAAGTAAAAATTGAGAAGGATATGTTACCTGATGTTTAACTCTAGATATTGTAATGGTACCATCTTCAAGAGGTTGGCGTAATAATTCTAGAGATTTTTTATTAAACTCTAATAATTCGTCTAAAAATAATACACCTCTGTGAGATAGACTAATTTCACCAGGTCTTGGATTTGTACCTCCGCCAGTTAAAGATTGAGGAGTTGCAGTATGATGAGGTGCACGAAAAGGACGTTCTTTTATAATAGACGCAGTACCAAGTTTATCCGCAACGCTATAAATTTTGGTAATTTCTAGCTGTTCATTTTTTGAAAGGGGTGGCATAATATAAGGTAATCTTTTTGCGAGCATAGTTTTACCAGAGCCTGGAGGGCCAATCATAAGAATATTATGATTTCCAGCAGCAGCAACCATAAGACCACGTTTAATAAATTCTTGACCTTTTACATCTGAAAAATCCAAAAAATCATTATTAGAAGTAGTATTTGCTGGTAATTCGGGAACTATTGGGACTATTTTTTTTGTTAAATAACCAATTACGTCTAAAAGATGATTACAAAATACGATAGAATCAAGTTCTAAAGGTAATAATTCGTTTGAATTTTCTAATGGAACAATAAATGTTAATTCTGGTGTACGTTTTGGCTGAGCAACAATAGGAACAAGACCACGAGTACGACGCAAATGTCCATCCAAAGAAAGTTCGCCTGCAAAACAATTATTTTGCAGATAAGAAGGATCTAATTGATTAGATGCGCAAAGTATACCAAGCGCAATAGGTAAATCGTATAAACTGCCTTCTTTACGAACATCGGCAGGTGCAAGGTTTATAGTGATTCGTTTAATAGGAAAGTGAAATCCACTATTTTTTATAGCGCTTTTCACACGTTCTTTAGATTCTTTTACAGCACTATCAGGTAAACCCACAATATCAAAAGAAGGAAGGCCGTCACTCAAATCAATTTCAACTGTTACATCGATTGTTTTAATACCAATTAAAGCATAACTGATTAATTTACAGAACATAAGGTTATCCTTTCAAAAAATGTTTTCTTAATTATTGACGTATTATTAATAAATTAATCAATAATTAAGATAAGAAAGGTGGAAGGGTAAATGATGAACAAAAAATTAGCATTGTGGTGGCATTTAACTCCAATAAAAAACAGTCTAAAACAAGAAGTATTAGGCAAAATAGGGGATTATAATGTATTATTTGACAAAACACATGAGTGGTGGACTATTCAATTAGGAAGAGATATAGCGGATAAAATTGAAAAATCAAAAAAAAATTTAGCGCATTATGAAGATATTATTAATACTTGTTTAGATAAAGGGATTCAAATTATTACAATAAAAGAAGAACAATATCCTAAATTGTTAAAAGAAATTCCAGATGCACCAATGTGTATTTTTGTAAAAGGAAATGCACAGGCGTTAAATAAACCTATGATTGCTATTGTAGGCTCACGAAAATGTTCAGAATATGGATTTGATGTGGCCAAGTACTTAGGTAAAATGTTAAGTTTAAATGGAATTACAGTTGTTAGTGGTTTAGCTAAAGGAATAGATGAAGCGGCGCATAAAGGTACAATAAATAATGGATCGACTGTTGCAGTAATGGGGACAGGTGTCGATGTATGTTATCCAGTTCAAAACAGGCAATTATACCAATCTATTTTAGAACAAGGATGTATAGTGTCTGAGTTTGTACCAGGGACTAAAGGTTTACCATATCATTTTCCTATGCGTAATCGTATTATCAGTGGGATGTCACTAGGCAGTGTTATAATTGAGGCGGCAGAAGAGAGTGGTTCACTTATTACAGCGCAACTTGCACTAGAACAAAATAGAGAAGTATTTGCAGTTCCAGGAAATATATTTAGTAAATTTAGTGTTGGAACAAATAAGTTAATACAAGCGGGCGCCAAACTAGTAATGACAGAGAAAGATATAATAGAAGAATTAAGTAATGAAATAAGATATAATTCTCAACTTTCAGAATATGGTCAAGCTAATTCTATGAGTATTTCACTTGATAAAGTTGAAGTTATAGTTTATGATTGTTTAAGTCAGCAACCTGTTCAAGTGGAACAGTTGTATCAAACGATTGTGAAAAAAGAATCAGCATTTAATATGTCTCAATTGGAGATGATTTTATTGCAACTAGAAATGAAGGGTATTGTGCAAAGATTGCCCGCTAGAAGATATAGTCGTATAAAATAAAGAGGAGGTAAGTATGGCAACAAATTTGGTTATTGTGGAATCTGCAGCTAAAGTTACTACAATCAGTAAATTTTTAGGGAAAAATTATGCGGTTGCAGCATCTGTTGGACATATAAGGGATTTACCGAAAAGTCAACTTGGGATTGATGTAGAAAATGACTATGAGCCTAAATACATTACAATTAGAGGTAAGGGCGAATTATTACAAAAGTTACGAAAAGAAGTTAAAAGTGCAAAAAATATTTATTTAGCAACTGACCCTGACCGCGAGGGAGAAGCAATTTCATGGCATCTTTTCCATGCATTAAAACTTGCAGGAGCAACAGATAAAAAAGTTTATAGAATTACTTTTAATGAAATTACTGAACAAGCAGTTAAAGATGCTATTAAAAATCCAAGAGAAATTAATACAGATTTAGTAGACGCGCAACAAGCTAGACGTATACTAGATAGACTTGTTGGATACAAAATCAGTCCTATTCTATGGAAAAAAATTAGAAAAGGATTAAGTGCAGGTCGTGTGCAATCAGTAACTCTAAGATTAATATGTGATAGAGAAAAAGAAATACAAGAATTTATAGAACAAGAGTATTGGTCAATTCAAACGACGTTTAAGTACGGAAAAACAAAAGGGTTTGATGCAAAACTTGATAAGAAAAATGGTAAAAAAATTGAAATTAACAATGAAGATGAAGCAAACGTTATTATAAAAGCTTGTGAAAATAAACCTTTTCAAGTTAATAAAATTAAAACATCTGAACGAATAAAAAATCCAGTACTACCATTTACAACAAGTACACTTCAACAAGAGGCAGCAAAACATTTAGGTTTTTCGACACAAAAAACAATGAATATTGCGCAACAATTATATGAAGGTATTAAAATAGGCAAAAAAGAAGTTGGTCTTGTAACGTATATCCGTACAGATTCAGTACGTGTTTCAGAGACGGCAAAAGAACAAGCGGCTGAATATATTACTAATAAATATGGTGAAGAATATTTACAACAAAATAAAAATAACAAGCCGACTAAAGCTGCAAAGATTCAAGATGCCCATGAAGCTATCAGACCGACATATTTAACTGAAGAACCATTGCAAATGAAAGAACATTTATCAAGAGATCAATATCGTTTATATAATATGATTTGGTGCCGATTTATCGGAAGTCAAATGACACCAGCTAAATACAAAACACATTCAATAACAGTTGCAAATGGAGAATATACGTATAAAGCAACATATTCTGAACAACTTTTTGCAGGATTTTTGAAAGCTTATGCTCTTGAAGACAAAAAAGAAGAGAAAGTATCACCTATACAAGTTCAAGAAGGTGAAACTTTAGAGTGTGTCAATATTACGCCAAATCAGCATTTCACACAACCACCTGCAAGATACTCAGAGGCAACGTTAGTTAAAACATTGGAAGAAAACGGTGTTGGTAGACCTAGTACATATGCGCCTACCATTACGACGTTACTCGGAAGAGGATATATTACAAAAGAAACAAAAGTTCTGTATCCAACAGAATTAGGTGAAGTAGTAAATGGTATTATGTTACATCATTTTGACGAAATTGTTAATGTAGATTTCACAGCGCATTTAGAACGTGTTTTGGATGAAATTGCATCAGGTAATATTTATTGGAAAGAAATTATCAAAGCATTTTATCCAAATTTTTATAAAACAGTTTTAAAAGCGGAAGAAGAAGTGGAAAATATCGACTTAACAGAAGTTACAGATATTCCATGTGACACATGTGGAACACATATGATTGTTAGATATGGTAAATATGGTAAATTCTTAGGATGTCCTAAATTTCCAGAATGTAATTTTACAAAACCATGGTTTGAACCGATAGGTGTTAAATGTCCTACATGTGATGGCGAAGTCATATTGAAAAAGACAAAAAAAGGAAGAATTTATTTTGGTTGTGAAAACAATATAAATGATTGTGAATTTATGTCATGGCAAAAACCAACAGGCGATAATTGTCCGGTATGTAAAGATGTACTTATTGAAAAAGGATCGGTAAAAAATAGACAAATAGTTTGTCGTAATTCAACGTGTAATTACGGAAAAAAACAAGACAAGAAAAAAGAGTAAACTTGTCGAAAAACAATGAAAGTTTACAAAATGTTCACAAATCAACGTTGAATTTTCTCTAAAATTGTGATAATATGATTAATGTGTAAATAAAACTTTTGGGGGACAAAGTTGAGTACTCAACTTTGTCTTTTTAATGAGGATAAATGAATAAGGTGTATAGTGTGAAAATATTTAGAACATACTAATCGTATAAACTATTATAGGAGGATTTTTTTATGTCTATAGAATTATTACAAAAAATGAGAAAAGTTAACCGATTACTTCAGCGTGTAGGATCTGATAGAGTTATTTTTTCAGAAATATGTGAAGTTATTAGTGATGTAGTACAATCAAATGTATTGGTTGTTAGTGGAAAGAGCAAAGTATTAGGAATAAATAATATTTTTGCAAATGATTTAGTGAACGATGAACAATATATTGGATATTCAATAAACGACCAATTAATTTCAATTATGGATGTTAGAGAAAATATTACAATGGATACTATTTTTTCTGATTCAGCAAACAGTGCAAACTACTTAGGTTGTCTTGTACCAATCGTTGCGGGTGGACAAAGGTTAGGAACATTCTTGTTATATAGAGAAAAAAATCAAGGAAGTTATCAAACAGAAGATCTTATTTTAGCAGAATATGGTGCGACTATTGTAGCGGTAGAAATGCTAAAATCATTAAAAGATGAAACAGAAGAAGAGGCAAGAAAAATTGCGGTTGTAAAATCAGCAATTGGAACGTTATCTTATTCAGAATTAGAAGCAATATTCCACATTTTTGAAAAATTAGATGGAACAGAAGGATTATTGATTGCAAGTAAAATTGCAGATAAAGTAGGAATTACACGTTCAGTAATCGTTAATGCACTTAGAAAATTTGAGAGTGCAGGAGTAATTGAATCACGTTCATTAGGAATGAAAGGTACTTATATTAAAGTATTAAACAATTCTTTAATTGAAGAACTGGACAAACTTAGAAAATAAGTATTTAATATAAACAAAAAAAGACTGTTAAACTATTGAAGTAGTTTACAGTCTTTTATTATTTTAAGTAAACATACATAACTGCCAATTGGAAATGTTCACACCAGTATATGTTAGTGGAGAATGCACAAAATAAATTTATAAAATTTATGATAAATACAAAAAAATGAATTAAGGTAGACAATAAAAATCATTTTATGTATAATATTATTATGTATAGATGAGGTAAAACATAAAGTGATATTGTATGCAGTATAAATGGGGAGGAACTATGTATAATTATCTTAAAATGTTTATATATTATTTGGAAAATGTAAAGTGTGCTTCAAAAAATACGGTTCAATCATATGAGAGAGATTTAAAATATTTTATAGAATTTTTAATAAAAGAAAAAAATGATGATTTGCAAAATTTTGACACTGAAATGATTCAGCAATACATAAAATTTATAAAAGAAAAAAATAAATCGAGTGCAACGATATCAAGAACATTGGCATCTATTAGAGCGTTTGGTCAATATTTAATTAAAATAGATAAAATTCATGAAAATCCAGCGTCAGGTATTGCAATGCCAAAAATCAAAAAAAAAGTTCCTAAAATTTTATCAGAAGAAGATATCTTATGTTTACTCGCACAACCAAATCAACAAGATATTAGAGGGATAAGAGATAAAGCTATGTTAGAACTTTTATATGCAACGGGTATTCGTGTTTCTGAGCTTATTACATTAAAAGTTAGTGATGTAAATTTAAAGCAAGGAATTATTATTTGCAAAGATCAAAATAAAGAAAGAATAATTCCAATAGGAACGCAAGCACTTGAAGTACTACAAAAATATTTAATCCAGGCGCGTCATCTAATGATTAGAAGTAATGAACAAGATTCGTTATTTGTAAATTGTAGTGGTCATATATTGACAAGACAAGGGTTTTGGAAAATATTAAAAACATATGCACAAGCGGCAAATGTAGATAGTGATATAACTCCGCATATGTTAAGACATTCTTTTGCAGCGCATCTGTTGCAACATGGTGCAAATCTTAAATCAGTACAACAAATGCTTGGACATTCAGATATTTCAACAACGCAAGTATATATGCAATTGGCAAAATAAAACAATAATTTTATTAAATATAGCAGGCATTTTAATTTAGTGATATAATCGTAGAATTATATTTATAATTAAAATACTTGCTATTTTATGTTTAAATAGTAAATTCCATTATTTGTTCTTGAATAAAAGGAACATATGTAATTAAATATAATAAATTTGAATATAATAAAATTATAAATATTAACAATATAATAAATATGGAAAAGGATGAATTAAAATGAATAGATTTATATGGATAGTACTCGATAGTGTAGGAATTGGAGAAATGCATGATTCTAGTCAATATGGCGATGTAGGTGTAAATACGCTAGAAAATGTATATAAATATAATAAGGGTTTGGATATTACAAATTTAGTGGAATTAGGATTAGGTAATATAGATGGTATTACAGCATTACCAAAATCAGATAAAGTGATTGGAAACTATGCTAGATTAAATGAATATTCAAAAGGTAAAGATACGACAACAGGACATTGGGAAATGGTAGGAATTCCGACAAACATACCTTTTCCGACATATCCAAATGGATTTCCGCAAAATATTATGGATGCTTTTGAAGAAGCGATTGGAACAAAAACAATAGGTAATTATGCATCGTCAGGAACTGAAATTTTAGAAGAACTTGGTAAGAGGCATATGGAAACAGGATATCCTATCGTATATACATCAGCAGATAGTGTTTTTCAAATTGCAGCACATGATGATATTATTCCATTAAAGCGTTTATATGAAATGTGTGAAATTGCACGAAAACTATTAGTAGGTGAACACGAAGTATCACGTGTAATAGCAAGACCATTTACAGGAAAGCCTGGGCATTTTGTTAGAACAAATAATAGACATGACTACGCAGTAACACCGCCTAGTGAAAATTTACTTTGCTATGCAAAAGATTCAGGATTAGATGTAGTAGCTATTGGAAAAATAGAAGATATATTTAATAAAAAAGGGATAACACAAGCAATTCATACAGAAAGTAATGAAGAAGGAATAGAACAAACTATAAATGCTATTCGGGAAAATACAAAAGGTATTATTTTTACAAATTTAGTTGATTTTGATATGAAATGGGGACATCGTAACGATGCTAAAAGCTATGGAATAGGATTAGAAGCATTTAGTCGTGAGTTACCACATATAATAGCAGAGCTTAAAAAAGAAGATGTTTTGATTATTACAGCAGACCATGGATGTGATCCAACGACAAAAGGAACAGACCATACGAGAGAAGCAGTACCGCTTTTGGTATATGGCAAAAATATTCAAAAAGGAAAAAATTTAGGTACTCGTAATTCGTTTGCAGATATAGGTCAAACAATTAGTGAAGTATTTGGGTTGAAAAAGTTAGAAATAGGTGAAAGTTTTTATGATTTAATCAAATAGTTTTAATTGGGGGGGATAGTAATATGATAATGTATGATATTATTGAAAAAAAGAAACTAGGCCAAATACTTACGAAAGAAGAAATTAATTTTGTTGTAACAAATTATACAGAAGGACAAATACCAGATTATCAAATGTCAACATTGCTTATGGCGATTTGTTTAAACGGAATGAATATAGAAGAAACAATTGAATTAACATTAGCTATGGCTAATAGTGGAGAATTATTAGATTTAGCACCTATAAATGGAATCAAAGTTGATAAGCATAGTACAGGAGGCGTTGGGGATACAACAACGCTTATTGTAGCACCACTTGTAGCAGCGTGCGGAGTTCCAGTTGCCAAAATGTCAGGAAGAGGTCTTGGACATACTGGAGGAACGATTGATAAATTAGAAGCATTTAGTGGATTTAACGTAGAAATACCACTCGAACAATTTATGAATGCTGTAAATAATAATGATATTTGCGTAGTAGCACAAACAAATAATTTGGCACCTGCAGACAAAAAAATATATGCACTAAGAGATGTGACAGCTACAGTTGATAATCTTTCACTTATAGCAGCATCAATTATGTCAAAAAAAATAGCATCAGGTGCAGATGCTATAGTGTTAGATGTTAAATGTGGTAACGGAGCGTTCATGAAGACTCGAAAAGAAGCATATGAACTTGCAAAAGTAATGGTTGATATAGGTAATGGGGTAGGTCGTAAAACTGTTGCAATAGTTACAAATATGAGTCAGCCTCTTGGATGTATGGTAGGGAATAGTTTGGAAGTAATTGAGGCTATTGAGGCGCTTAAAGGTAATGGCTCAAAAGATTTAATGGAAGTTAGTATGAAGTTAGCTTCTCAAATGTTGATTTTAGGTGGCAGTGTGAAAACAGAAGAAGAAAGTATGGTAATATTGCAACAATGTATTGAAAGTGGTCGTGCGTTAGATAAAATGAAACAATGGGTTAAGAGCCAGGGTGGTAATGTATGTGAAATTGAAGATACAACTTTATTACCAAATGCTAAATATAGTATTGACGTAGTAAGTAACAAAAGTGGTTATGTTGGTGCTATTGATACAGCAATGATAGGAAAAGCTGCGTTTGTAATAGGTGCTGGAAGAAAAAATAAAGATGATATTATTGATTTAGGTGTAGGTCTATGTATCAAAAAAAGAATAGGGGATAATGTTAATGAAGGTGACATTATTGCAACTATTATGTATAACGATGAACAATGTTTAGAACTTGCAAAAAAATATGTTAAAGAAGCATTTCATATTAGCGAAGAGCAAGTAACTGTAGAGCCATTAATTTATGATGTTATTATGTAATTTAATATGTAATAAAAAAAGTTTTTAACTTATGTTAAAAACTTTTTTTTGTTTTTTGAAAAAAAATGGAAAGAAGAGGTATATTTTATGACTAATTACAAACAATAAGAGTAGATTATTAGGAGGTAGAAATATGAAAAAAATATGTATTGCGGTTATGTTATTCACTATGGTGATTAGTATGAATAGTATACTTGCACAAGAAACAATTAAAGCATCAGATAATTTAGCCAAAACAGCAAGAAGCTATGTACTTATGGAAGCAAAAAGTGGACAAATTTTATTAGAAAAAAATAAAGAAGAAGTTTATCCACCAGCGAGTATAACAAAAGTTATGACAATATTACTTGCATACGAGGCGATTGATGCTGGAAAAATTCAGTGGGATGATATGGTGACAGTTAGTGAGCATGCTGCAAGTATGGGTGGTTCACAGATTTTTATGGAAGCGGGCGAAAAACAGACTGTTAGAGATTTAGTAAAAGCAATTTCTATTGCATCAGCAAACGATGCAGCGGTAGCTATGGCTGAATACATTGGTGGAAGTGAAGCGCAGTTTGTTGACTTAATGAATAAACGTGCAAAAGAACTTGGTATGGAAAATACAGTATTTAAAAATGCTTGTGGTTTGCATATTGATGGACATGTTTCAACAGCTGAAGACATTGCGATAATGTCACGTGAACTAATTACAAAATATCCAGAAATAAGTAAAACAGCAACGACGTGGATGGATACAATTACTCACCGTACACGTAAAGGTGAATCAGAGTTTGGGCTTACAAATACAAATAAAATGATTAAGTGGTACAATGGTGTTACAGGTCTTAAAACAGGGTATACTCCAGAGGCAAAACATTGTGTAAGTGCAACAGCGTCTAGAGATAACGTAGATTTAATTGCAGTTATAATGGGTGCGCAAGACGGTAAAATACGATTTAAAGAAGCATCAGAATTACTTGATTATGGATTTGCTAATTTTAGTATACAAAAAGGTCCTCAAGTTGGAGAAGTGTTAGCACAAACTAAAGTTGTTAAAGGTGATGCAAATAGTGTCGATTTAACGATTGAAAATTCTATGACATTTGTAGTTCCAAAAAGTAGTGATATAAAAGAATTAACATATACTATAAAATGTGAAGATAGCATTAAAGCACCAGTATATAGAGGACAAAAAATAGGTGTTGTTACGTATAAATTAAATGAAGAAGAAGTAGGCGAAGCAGACTTAGTTGCATCAAAAGATGTCGGAAAAGCTAGAATGAAAAATATGATTAATTATACATTCCATAAATTTTTTAAAACTACACCATAATAATATAAAGAAACCCTACATATGTAGGGTTTCTTTATATTATAGTTGCATTCTAGAATAAATCCATTTAAAATGGTATATAGCAGCAATTATTAAAGGAGAAGTGCATGAGTGTAACGTTTAAATTAGATGAATTTGAAGGACCGTTAGATTTATTACTCTTTTTGCTTGAAAAAAATAAAATGAGTATTTACGATATTGAAATTGCATCTATTACAGACCAATATATGACATATATTGAATCATGTGTAGACTTAGAGTTAGAAGCTATGAGTGAATTTATTGTAATGGCAACAACGTTACTTTATATTAAATCCAAAATGCTATTACCTAGACATGAAAAAGATTTAGGTATAGAAGAAGACCCACGAGAAGAATTAATACGGAAACTCGTTGAATATAAAAAAATGAAATATGTATCTACAGAGCTAGAAGAGCGACAAACACTAGCAATGGGTTATTGTTTTCGAAATGATGAAATTGGTAATGATATAAAAATGCCAAAACCTACTACAACAGATGTTTTGGAGGGAGTTTCATTAGAGATATTATACGATACATTTCGTAATTTGATGAAACAAAAAGAAATAATAATAAAGCAAAAAGAAAAAAAAATAGATACAAATATTTTGCAAAAAGATAGTTACACAATAGAAGAAAAAAGTCATTATTTACTAAACTTATTACAACTGCATGAACAAATTTCTTTTTTTGATTTGTGTCTTATAGAAATGCCAAAAGTAGAAATTATTGTTACATTCATGGCAATTCTTGAACTGGTGCATAAAAAACAAATATGTATATATCAAGCCGCGCCAATGGAAGATATTGTGATTACAGAGGTTAAAAATAATGATTAAAACAGAGTTAGAAAGTAAAATTGAAGCAGTATTATTTTTTTCGGGAGACAGTGTAACAAGTTTGAAATTATCTGAAGTATGTGATGTAGCTGAAGTAAAAGTGCATATGGCAGTATTTAAGTTAAATGAAATTTACGAACAAACAAATAGTGGAATAGAAATTGTAGAAGTAGAACAAGGTTATCAAATGTGTACAAAACCTGAACATATAAGTGCTATTCAGCGATTTAAACAAAAGCCAATAAAAAAAATATTAACCCAAGCATTACTTGAAACACTAGCAATTGTTGCATATTCTCAGCCAATTACAAAAACTCAAATCGAAGAAATTCGTGGTGTTAGATCGGAACATGCTGTTACAAAACTTATAGAATATGATTTAATTGAAGACGTTGGACGATTAACGGTTATTGGAAGACCTATTCTTTTTGGAACGACGACAGGATTTTTACGTCATTTCGGATTTAAAAGTATCGAAGAAATGCCAAAAGTGCAAGAAGACCTTATTGAACGGTTTAAAAAAGAAATTGAAGAAGAAATGAATTTTGTAAGTGAACCAGAAGACGAGTAAGACTTTTTGTTTTTGGTATAAAAATCACTCCTTTGAGGTATGCTAAGTCATACCGAGCACTGTAGAAGGAGTGGACAAAATGAGATTAGCAAAAATTGGAACAAGCATTATAGGTATCATGTGTACACTAAGTATAGTAACAAATGTTTTAGCAACTACAAAAATGGATACAATCTATTCAAGAGGAGCAGTTGTTATTGAAAAAGAAAGTAAACGTATATTATATGAGCGTAAATCAGATGAACAGATGCCTATGGCAAGTACAACAAAAATAATGACATGTATAGTAGTACTTGAAAATAGTGAATTAGATGAAATTGTTACAGTATCAAAAAAAGCATCAAGAGCACCAAAAGTAAAAATTGGGCTTTTAGAAGGTGAGAAACAATCATTAGGAGATTTACTATATTCATTAATGATGGAATCGCATAATGATAGTGCAGTTGCTATAGCAGAGCATGTAGGCGGAAGCGTTGAAGAGTTTTGCCGAATGATGACAGATAAAGCGCACGAAATAGGTGCTACAAATACTTCTTTTGAAACTCCAAATGGGTTAGATGGAGAAAATCATTATTCAACTCCATATGATATGGCGCTTATTGCAGCGTATGCATTAGATAATTCTAAGTTTATAGAAATTACAAATACACTTGATAAATATATACCATCAAAGGCTTTAGAAGGAAGTAAAGCGCACCAATTAGTAAATAAAAATCGTTTTATTAGAGAATATAACGGTGCAATAGGCGTAAAAACTGGATACACAAGTAAGGCAGGACATTGTTTTGTAGGTGCAGCAAAGCAAAATGATATGACATTAATAGGAGTTGCACTTGGCGCAGGGTGTGACCAAGCAGCAAAAACTAGAAAATATACAGACGTAAAAAAAATGTTAACATTTGGATTTGAAAATTATAAACAATATGAGCTGATTCAGGAAAATGAAGAAGCGGGTGTTATTCAGGTAAATAATGGACAACAAGCAGAAGTAGCGCTAAATTATAATCAAAAAATAACATTACCATTAACATCTGAAGAAAAAGAAATGATACAAATTGACGTTACTTTGCCAGACTATATCGAAGCACCTGTTGAAGTTGGTCAAGAAGTAGGCGAAGCTAAAATAGTTTGTGGTGATGAAATACTTGCAACGACAAAAATTATTACAACTGGTAAAGTTGAAATTTTAACATGGATGGATAAAGTAAAAAGATTTTTAACTAAAGATTAAACAAATGAAAAGAGGATTTAATATGCGATTACAAAAATATCTCGCACAAGCAGGGGTTGCATCTAGACGTAAATGTGAAGTTTATATTCAAGAAGGTAAAATAACAGTAAATGGGGAAGTTGTTAAAGAACTAGGTACTCAAGTTGAAGATAATGATAAAATCACATTTAATGGGAAAGAAGTTAAAATTAAAACTGAATACGTATATTATGTATTACACAAACCAGTAGGATATATTACAACTGTTTCAGATGAAAAAAATCGTCCAACTGTTATGGAATTACTTGGAACAATTAAAGAAAGAGTTTTTCCAGTAGGAAGACTAGATTATAACACTGGTGGTTTATTATTAATGACTAATGATGGAGCGTTGACATATGCTTTGACGCATCCAAAACATGATATTCCAAAAACTTATATTGCGAAAGTTAAAGGACATGTAAATGCAAGAAGTATTGATAAACTTTGTCAAGGAGTTCGTATAGAAGATTATATAACGTCGCCAGCTAAAGTTAAACGTATTAGTGAAGGTGGAACTACAACGACAATTAGTATTACTATTCATGAAGGTAGAAATCGCCAAGTAAGAAAAATGTGTGAAGCTATTGGGCATGATGTGTTAAGTCTAAAACGTGTTGCAATGGGACCTATTAAGTTAGAAGACTTAAAAGAAGGTACTTACAGACAATTAACAAGTGAAGAGTATAAATATTTGATGGACATAGTTGGAAAAAAATAGAAAAAAAACTCTAAGATGAATATTTCTTAGAGTTTTTTTGTTAAAGAAAACAATAATGAATTTTTGTGAAAATTAACAAAATTGATAAATAAGCTTTTAAAAGATATCATTTGTTTTACAAATGGCTTGTGAATTAAACAATGATTTAGTATAATGATAGTGATAATAACCGAACTTTAATTAAGTAAAAATTGATAATTGGAGGGTACCAGATGAGCACTTTACAAAAACTATCTGAACTAGAAGCTCGTAGAATAGAAATTAAAACAAATTCTAATAACGAGAATAGCAAAATGGCTAAAAAAGCAGGAGCACTCACTGCAAGAGAGCGAATAGCTGCCCTAATGGACGAAAATAGTTTTGTCGAAATAGGGACATTTATGAAAAGTCGTAGTACAGCTTTTAATATGGAAACATGTGATACTCCAGCTGATGGCGTTGTATGTGGATATGGAACAGTTAATGGAGTTCTAGTTTATACATATAGCCAAGATGCATCTGTATTAGGAGGATCTATTGGAGAAGTGCATGCACAAAAAATTGCAAAGATGTATGAAGATGCAATTAAAATGGGTGCACCAGTTGTTGGGTTTATTGATACTGTAGGATTAAGACTTCAAGAAAGCTTAGATGCTTTGAATGGCTATGGTCAAATTTTTGCAAAAATGACAAAAGCTTCAGGAATTATTCCACAAATTGCGGTAATATGTGGTGATTGTGCAGGTGGTACGTCATTTATAGCAGGATTATCTGATTTTACATTTATATCAACTCAAAATGGACGAATGTTTTTGAATAGTCCAAGCGCATTAGAAGACAAACATGCAAGTTTTGATACAATTGCATCAGCAAAAGTCCATTTGTCAGAAAGTGGAATAGCAGTATCAGGGTGTGACAGTGAAGAAAATCTTATTACACAAGTAGTTACATTGATTGGATATTTGCCATCAAATAGTTCTGAAGAAGCACCAACATTTGAATGTATGGATAATTTAAACCGAGTAGATGCAGCACTTAATACATTTGATTTTTCATCACAAACAACAAGTTCTATTATTGAATCTATAGCTGATGAAAATGAATATTTAGAACTTTTTGCAGAATATGGTCAACAAGCGATAGTAGCGTTAGGTCGTATGAACGGTACGAGCGTTGGATTTATTGGTAACGAAAGTACTGCATGTGATTATGATAGTGTAAAAAAAATAACACAATTTGTAAGATTTTGTGATGCATTTAATATTCCGATTGTTACACTTACAAATATTGTTAATTTCGAATCAACTGTAGAAACAGAAAAACTTGGAATCATTAAAGAAGTTAGCAAATTAGTTGCTGCATTCGCTGGAGCAACAGTACCAAAAATTAACGTTATAGTAAAAGAATGTTTTGGTACGGGTTACGTAACAATGAATAGCAAACATATAGGCGCAGACTATGTTTACGCATGGCCAACAGCAGAAATTGCAGTTATGAATAATGAAGTTGCTGTAAAAATCATTTATGGTGATGAAATAGCAGCAAATGAAAATCCTGCTGAATTTATGGCTGAAAAAATTAAAGAATATGAAGAATCAACAAATGTTTTAGCAGTAGCGGCAAGAGGATATATTGATGATATTATCGAGCCAGCAGCAACGCGTAAGCGTATTATTGCGGCATTAGAAACACTTAAAACTAAGCAAGTGAATGATTTATATAAGAAACACCCAACAGTATAAGGTAGGTGAAAAAAATGATATTCACACAAGAGTATAATTTCCAAGACGCATTTGGTGAATTTATTGGTGGATTTAGCGTGTTTTTGACAGGGATTATAATGGTATTTTTCGCACTTGTATTACTAATTTTTCTAATTAAAATTATTGGATTTTGTGTGCGAAAATTAGAATCTAAAAATCAAGTAGTAACTCAAAATGAAATAAAAACTAATTCGGTTCCAGTAGTAATTAATGAAATAAAAGAAGCCGAACCAGAGTTACCAGATAATGAACTTGAAATTGTAGCGGTAATTACAGCAGTTATTGCGGCTCAGTTAGGAACGACTACAGATCAATTAGTAGTACGATCATTAAAAAAAGTTAATCGAAAAATAAGATAATGATAAAGTGACTTATAGGAGGATATAATAATGAAAAAATTTCGTGTAAATGTAAATGGAAATACGTACGATGTAGAAGTTGAGGAATTATCTGGAACATCAATGCAGCCAGTTAGCCAAGGTAATGTATCAGAGGTTAGAAAACCACAAGTTGCAAAACCAATAATTGAAAATAAAGCTCCTGTAATTAAAGATGGAACTAACGTTGTAGCGCCAATGCCTGGGAAAATTGTAAGCGTAAAAGTAAAAGTAGGCGAATCAATTAAAGAAGGTGATTTAGTAGCAGTGTTAGAAGCTATGAAAATGGAGAATGAAATATTTGCAACTACATCAGGAACAGTTGCTGCAATTAGCGTATCAGAAGGTGCGATGATAGAAGCAAACGATGTAATTATAACAATCAATTAATTAAATGAAATTACTCTCTAAAGGAGGACAAATAAAATGAATATAGGCACAGTCTTTATCGATTCCATTAAAGGATTTTTTGCTGAATCAGGATTGGCGCAACTAGATTTAGGCTATATAGTAATGATAGTCATAGCATGTGGGCTTTTATATTTAGCAATCGCTAAAGGATTTGAGCCACTATTACTTGTACCAATTGCATTTGGAATATTATTAGTTAACTTGCCAGGGGTAGGCATTACTGCAGCAGGAACCGAAAATCTAATTACGGGAAAAACAGAACCGGGCGGATTATTATATTATATTGGGATGGGAAAAGAACTCGGAATCTTTCCGCCACTCATATTTATAGGCGTAGGGGCTATGACAGATTTTGGTCCACTTATTGCAAATCCAAAAAGTTTATTATTGGGCGCAGCGGCGCAGGTCGGAATTTTTGTAGCTTTTTTAGGTGCATTATTGCTTGGATTTACAGGTCCAGAGTCAGCAGCTATAGGGATTATTGGAGGAGCAGACGGTCCAACATCTATCTATCTTGCGACTAAATTAGCACCAGAATTGTTAGGTGCAATAGCGGTATCGGCATATTCATATATGGCACTAGTTCCAGTAATTCAGCCACCAATTATGAAACTGTTTACTACAAAAGAACAACGTATGGTAAAAATGGAGCAGCTAAGACCTGTTTCAAAAACTGAAAAAATGATATTCCCAATAGTGGTAACAATTGCAGTTTCATTATTATTACCATCGGCAGGAACATTAGTTGGTATGCTAATGTTTGGTAACTTACTAAAAGAAGTAGCTGCTACAAACCGTCTTGCAGACGTAGCAAGTAATGCTATGATGTCAGTTATTACGATTTTATTAGGATTATCAGTTGGTGCTTCAACAAGTGCTGAAAAATTTCTAAACGGACAAACATTAGGAATTTTAGCGTTAGGATTATTTGCGTTTATTATCGGTACATCTACAGGTGTATTGTTTGGAATTATTATGTATTATATTTCAGGTAAAAAAGTCAATCCACTTATAGGAGCAGCTGGAGTTTCAGCAGTGCCAATGGCAGCTCGTGTTGTGCAAAAAGTTGGTCAACAAGAAAGTCCAACAAACTTTTTACTTATGCACGCAATGGGACCAAATGTAGCAGGTGTTATAGGATCGGCTATTGCAGCGGGAGTATTACTATCAATTTACGGATAATAAGGAGGTATGACAATGTCAAAAATTATTACAAGACCTGTAAAAATTATGGATACGACATTACGTGACGCTCATCAATCACTTATTGCGACACGAATGACAACAGAAGAAATGTTACCAATTGCAAAAACGATGGATAAAGCTGGATTTTATGCAATGGAAGTATGGGGCGGTGCAACATTTGATGCATGTTTACGATTTTTAAAAGAAGACCCATGGGAAAGACTTCGTAAATTAAGAGCAGAAATTAAAGATACAAAACTTCAAATGTTATTTAGAGGACAAAATATTTTAGGATATCGTCATTATGCAGATGATGTTGTTGAGTACTTTGTACAAAAAAGTATCGCAAACGGTATTGATATTATTCGTATTTTCGATGCTCTAAACGATATGAGAAATCTTCAAACAGCTGTAGATGCAGCACGTAAAGAAGGTGGTCATGCACAAGTTGCAATTTCATATACACTTAGTGAAGTACATACACTTGACTACTACATTAAACTTGCAAAACAAATTGAAGAAATGGGTGCACACTCTATATGTATTAAAGATATGGCGGGATTACTTGTACCATTTGAGGCGGAACGCCTTGTTCGTGCAGTTAAAGAAAATACGTCGATTCCTCTTCAGCTACATACACACTATACAAGTGGTGTTGCTAGTATGACATGTTTAAAAGCAATTGAAGCTGGATGCGATATTATTGATACTGCAATGTCACCTCTTGCTATGGGAACATCTCAGCCTGCAACAGAAGTAATGGTAGAAACATTTAGAGGAACACCATACGATACAGGTATTAATCAAGAAATTTTAACTGAAGTTACAGAGTATTTTAGACCAATGAGAGAAAAACTTATTGAAAGTGGACAATTAAATACAAAAGTTTTAGCAGTAGATATTAATACACTACGATACCAAGTACCAGGCGGTATGCTTTCAAACTTAGTATCACAACTTAAAGAACAAAATGCAGAAAATAAATTTTATGATGTACTTAAAGAAATACCTAGAGTTCGTGCAGATTTTGGATATATTCCACTAGTAACACCTACAAGCCAAATAGTAGGTACACAGGCAGTTCTTAACGTACTTGCGGGTGAACGGTATAAAATGATTTCTAAAGAGTCTAAAGCGATAGTTAAAGGTGAGTATGGTCAAACATCTATGCCGATTAAAGATGATGTAGTAAAAAAAGTTATCGGTAATAGTGAACGAATAACTTGTCGCCCAGCAGATTTATTAAAACCAGAGCTTAAAACATTAGAACAAGAAATGATTATGTATAAACAACAAGATGAAGATATTTTGAGCTATGCATTATTTCCACAAGTAGCGACAGAATTTTTCAAATACAGAGAAGCACAACAAAAAAAAGTGGATATAACACTCGCTCATAAAGAAAGCAAGGCTTATCCAGTGTAATTTAGATGATAATATAATAAAAGACATCTTTAAAAAAGGATGTCTTTTATTATGTGTAAATATATTATATAATGAAATGATAAATGAACAAACTTGAAGGATGGACAAAGTATGCTTAATAACGATTTAATGCAACGCATAAAAAAAAGTATGCCAAAACTTAGCAAAGGGCAAAAGTTAATTGGAAACTATATACTAGAACATTACGAAAAAGCAGTATATTTAACAGCAGCAAAACTAGGTACAATTGTAGGCGTTAGTGAATCAACAGTTGTACGATTTGCAAATGAAATAGGATATGACGGATACCCTAAATTTCAAGAAGCGTTAGAGGAACTTGTAAAAAGTAAATTAACAGCGCTTCAAAGGCTAGAAGTAACAACAGATCGTATTGATACAGAACATGTTTTAAGAAGTGTATTGCAAACAGATGAAGAAAAAATACGATATACGTTAGAACATATGGATGAAACGATTTTTGATGAAGCAGTAGAACAAATTTTAAAAGCAAAAACAATTTATATTATAGGTGTTAGAAGTTGCGCAGGACTTGCTAGCTTTTTAGGATTTTATTTTAATATTGTTTTTCCAAATGTTAAACTTATTAATACAAACAGCATCAGTGAAATGTTTGAAATTGTGCATCGTATTGATGAAAATGATGTTATTATAGGAATTAGTTTTCCAAGATATTCTAAACGTATATTAAAAATACTAGAATTTGCAAATTCTAAAAGAGCATCAGTTATAGCGATAACTGATAGCAATATTTCTCCAATTGCACAATATGCTAAACATACTTTAATTGGTAGAAGTGAAATGATATCTTTTGTCGATTCATTAGTTGCGCCGCTAAGTATTATTAATGCATTAATTGTAGCTGTAAGTTTAAAAAAACGTCATGAAATTTCATCACATCTTGAACATCTAGAAAGCATTTGGATGGAATATGAAGTTTATGATAATGCAAAAGAAGCGGTGACAAGTACAAACAATACTATAAATATATCTAGAGAAAAAACAGAGTAAAAGCTAAGGAGAAAAACATATGCCATTTTCAATTGCTATCGATGGGCCAGCAGGAGCAGGAAAAAGTACAATTGCAAAACGTTTAGCAGCTAAACTTAAATGTATTTATATTGATACTGGAGCGATGTACCGAACAGTTGCATATTATTGCATGCAAAATAATATTGACTATACACAAGAAGAAAATTTAACAGAAGCTTTGAAAAAAATAGATATTAGCATTAAATATAGTGATGATACACAAACTATTTTGTTAAATAATGAAAATGTAACTGAACTTATACGTACACAAAATGTTGCAAAAATAGCATCTATAGTAGCAACATATACAAATGTACGAAAAAAATTAGTAGATATG
>JBOFDK010000062.1:0-2056 GCA_051646925.1 Cellulosilyticaceae bacterium
TAAGTCATCTTGAAATTGGCATTTAAAAAGCTTGCATTGTTGACATCCTTTTGTTATTATAATAGTATTAGCATAATTTTAACTAATATTTTATATGAATTTAATTTTGCGAGGTAATATATGAAAAACAAACTCTATGGATTTATTGTAAGCTTTTTTTTGCTGGGATTTATTTCTTGTGAAAGTTTTTTTGATCCCTTTACAACATCACTTGGAAAAGATCAGGTTAGGGATTTAGTTGCTCTATACAGCAAGCTTCCAATTGGTGATCTTATTAATGCCTTAAGTAATACCAGTTTTCAAAATGATTTACAGGCAAAAAGTTCACTTTTAACGGCAATTGGTACAAAATCTTCTCAAGACATAGTAAATCTTCCTTTGGCAAGTAAAGAAAAGGTTTTAGATCTTGCTTTTGATGTAACTGTTTCTATGTCAACAATTGCTGATATAATGAGTAGTGCAATGAACTCAGGTGAGGAAGTTGATATTATCAATATGATTAAAGATGCAGCCTCTCCTGCTGATACAAAGGCAATTCAACTTTTGTTAACTGATAAAACTCTTTTTTTTGCAGGAAATGTAACTAAAATAGGGCTTGCAACTACAACTCTCTTAATTCAAGTGGGAAAATCAGAACCAAACTTTGTTATAGATGAGTTTATTGAGTTTCTTGAAGATGGTTTTGAAGATGTTTATAGTGACGAGGTTAAAAAGGGAATAAATGATTTGACTATTAGCGAAGACTCAAAAAAATCACTTCACATAGCAATGGGTGTTTTTGAGTCACTAGCGAAGGTTCGAGGTATAGAGAGCTTTGATGACATTTTCTCTGGTTTTATGCCAGCGTAATTTTGTAGATATATGTACATGGAGGGATATACGATATGAAACGTTTTATTTTATTAGTTGTTTTTGCAGTCCTTTGTTCTGTCAGCTTCTCGTATGAGTATGAGGCACAACGCCATAAAAAATTAACGCCGCGTGCAAATGGTATTGGAAAAAACTTTAGTGCAGATACCAGTACTTTTTATACACTGTTTTCAAATCCTGCAGGAATGCCTTTGTTGGGCAATATTCCTTTAAATTCGATACAAGGTGAGTTAAATCGATTAAATGAAATGCTTAACCAACCATCGTTAAGTAAGAAAGAAAGAAAGGCGATAGAAAAACAAATTTCTTATTTGCAGTATCCTGGTAAGTTGTTTCCAGCCCTAGAATTAAATCTTGGTGGGCCGTTACAAGACTTGATGGGCATAAATTTTCTAAGCAAGAATCTTTTTAATGATTTAGCTGATTTGGTTAGTAAAAATAACGGCGTTAATATTGATCTCAATTTAAATCTCATACCACTTCAAGCAGGATCTATAGAAAGAAATCTTTTTGGCTCAACTAATAATGCTTTGGGATGGGCTCTTCTAAATAATACGTATATTTCTGCAAATTTGCCCTCTCTTAATTTTTCTGATATTCGTGTTGGTAATGAGGTATCAACGCAAGTTAGCTATGGGCACGTTCTTGTAAACCATGATAGTCACATGCTTTCTGTTGGTGGTGGAGTTAAGCTTTTTATTCAAACAGAACTTTTGGTAGAAGATTCTATAACTGATATTATGTCAAAAAGTTCTTTTTCAAATTTGCCGTTTTTAGTAAATGTTGGCTTTGGTCTTGATGTTGGTGTTTTATACAGCTGGGCAAATTTATTAAAAGTAAGCGTAATGGCCTATGATATTTACTCCCCATTATTTGTTAATGAAATAGGCAGTAGCGGTGGAGCACGCAAAAAATATCATGTTATGCCTTTTGATTTAACGGTGGGGCTTGGCATAAATATTCCTGTTTCATGGTCTGGCAAAGTGCTTTCAGCGTGGCAAGTATTATTTGATTACAGTAACATTGTTCAAGCATTTATGCCACTTGAGCGAAATCCTATATTAAATCTTGCTGTGGGAACAGAAATTGTTTTTATTGATACGATTGCACTTCGGGTTGGTATTAATGAAATGTATTTGCATGCAGGTTTGGGCTTAAAATTTGGAACATATAGAATTGATCTAGC
>JBOFDK010000063.1:0-36375 GCA_051646925.1 Cellulosilyticaceae bacterium
GGATTCGAACCCCGGACCCACGCCTTAGAAGGGCGTTGCTCTATCCAGCTGAGCTATGGATACAAAGAGCGGGTGATGGGAATCGAACCCACGTGGCCAGCTTGGAAGGCTGGTGTTCTACCATTGAACTACACCCGCATGTGTATTTGGTCTAGATTTTGTTTGTTTGCTGTTAAGCGTTTTTCGCTTGCCAACAAAATGTATTATACATAATTCGTTGGCATACGTCAATACCTTTTTTTAAACTTTTTTTATTTTTTTTTTAATACAGCAATCATCACCTATATTCTTCGTATTTCTCCACATTATTTACGCCCTTTTGAAAAAACAATGAACAGTCCATTACCTGGCTATTTTCTATATTTAAAACAGCAAATGTTCCTACTGTAAAATCTCTTGGTTGTACTAAACTTCCAGGATTTAATACTAATATATTTTCTATTGTTTCTTTAAAAATTCTATGCGTATGACCATATAAAGCCACTTGTGCTCCGTGTGCTTTTGCATCGATAATTAGTTCTTTCACATCTGAATAAACACCATGATTATGTCCATGTGTCATATAAAATGTAACACCATCTATTGTAATATCTAGGTCTCTAATTCGTCCTTCATCACCAAAATCATTATTCCCTGATACCATATGAAACTTGATACTTGGAAATATTTTTTCTAGTTCTTTTGCATCTTTAATACAATCTCCGCAGTGTAAAACACATTCAATTTCTTCATGTTTTATTAAATAATCAATCAAATATTTTGGCGCTTTAGTATTTCCATGAGTATCACTTATTACAAGTATTTTCATTAGCTACTTCACCAACTCTCTTAGTTGTTTTTTCATATCTCTTAATGCTTGTCCACGATGACTTATGCTATTTTTTTCTTCATTTGTTAGTTCTGCCATCGTTTTATCTAAGTCATTTACATAAAAAATAGGATCGTATCCAAATCCATTTTCTCCTCTTGCCTCATAACCTATATATCCTTCAACAGTTCCTCTAGTAGTTATATTTTTTCCATTTGGCAAACACGCTGCAATAACACATACAAAACGTGCACTTCTTTTATTTTTTTCCACACCTTCTAAACGTTCAATAATAATTTTATTTTTTTGTTCATACGGTGTGTCTTTACCTAAGTATCTTGCTGAATGTACTCCTGGTTCTTTATTTAAATAATCTATTTCAAGTCCAGAATCATCAGCTAAAATAATTGCATCTCCATACTCTCTTAGCGCACTAGCTTTAATAATTGCATTTTCTTCAAATGTTAGGCCATTTTCTTCAATTTCTATATTGATTCCAGCCTCGTCCATCGTTTGAATATCCATATTCAAATCTTTTAGTAGTTCTTTTATTTCTTTTACTTTTCCTTTATTTTGTGTTGCAAAGATAATTTTTTTCATTTTTTACCTCATTTATTTATTAATTCCTTTTGTTGATATACGATAGTCCCTTCCGGAAATCCATCTATTTGATCATTTACACGTAATGTAATTTTTTCGGCACCAACACATTCAAATCCCCATTTTAACACTGTATCTATGAACTCATTTTCTGCTGTTGTTCCGCCTGTATAATTTATAGAATTTTCATCTAAATTAATTATAAGTAATCCATCCTTATATTGTAAATCTAAAACTTCAATTTGTGAAGGTACCTTTTTTTCACATACGTGATTTACTACAATATTTGTATCTATATTTTTATTAATCGGATTTAACAAAGACATTACACTTATTACAATCGCTGCTTTTACCATTTTTTCCCACCTCTCTTTGTTTCATTGTAAATTACTTTTCACTACTCTTCAAGAAAATCTCTTCAACAAAAAAAGCAATAAGATATGCTCTTATTGCTTTTTTCTCAACCTTTTTTATCTAAACGACAACGTACTAAATATTTCTACAATTGCATTTACCATTGCTTGTGAATATTTTTCATTAAATGCTGTACTAGCAAGGTTATTTGCTTCTGCTGCATTTGATACAAATCCACCTTCTAATAAAATTGCTGGCATATTGCTCGTTCTAAGCACAAATAGTCCCGCTCCTGACTTCGCCCCGCGATTCACTGTTCCTACTGCATTTACAATATGTTTTACTGAAATTCTAGCCATTTCCATACTTCTTGTATCTTTATCATTTGGAAAATAAAAAACTTCTGAACCTGAAACAGTTGGTTTACCTTGTATTGAATTATTATGTACACTAATAAATAAATCTGCATCTATTTCATTTGCTAAATCCGTTCTATATGCAAGTGTTAACGTTGTATCGTCTTCTCTTGTCATATATACTTTAATATCCGTTTGTGCTTCTAATTTTTGTTTAATTGCCATTCCTTGCTTGTAATTAATATCTTTTTCTCTGATACCATTACCTACAGCCCCGCTGTCTGTTCCTCCATGACCTATATCTAATACGATAATACGGTCATACTTTTCTTTTGGCGCTACAATATCTATGTATACGTATTCTTCATCTTCGCTTATATTTACTGCTCTGATTTTTTTTTCATTAATAGTAAGTTTTGTAGTTATTCCATTTTCTATTTTGATATCTTTAACAAACGCATTGTCACTTTCCATACTTCCATAACCAAAATAATCACCGTAATCATTTCCTAAATCAATAATTATTTTACGGTCACGATACATGTCAGTTACTTTCAACTGATTAGCTCTCATACTATTTGTTTTTTTAAGTCTAATTTGATTTTTACTACTGTTATATATCATATTTTTTAGTGTTGGTTCATTAAATCTAATAATTGTATGTCCGCCTTGTGTAGTCATTTCATATGTTATTTGTGTAGAATTTTTTAACATTACTACAATTTCTGTATCATTACCTTTTGTATCATTATAAACTTCTTTTATGTATCGGCATTCATTTAAATCTTCCCAAGCTATGTTTTGTTTCATATTTGTATTTGGTAATGTAATACTAATACTATTTTCTTTATCGTTTGTATTTATTTGTATTTGATCTTCAACCATATTTTCTACTACTACAAAATCACCTTTTGAATCATTTCCAACGCCTAAACCAACTGATTTTTGTGGTTCAATTGAAAGTAATATATTTTGACGATCACTGCTTAATGTAACATCTACATCAACTCCAGATTTTAAATCAAATACTATTCTTGTTGTATCTTTTGTAAATTGGCTCGTTCTAATATTTTTTATATAACTATTTTTTTGTGGTGTAACACTTGACATCAAATTATTTTTACTATTAAAAATATCTATAATAATTTTACCATTACTTATAGATACATCAACATCACTAACCGCTCCAATCATTTCAATAATTGCTGTTATATTTTGTTGACCTTCTGTTATTTTTACTTGCTCTACATATGCTGTATCATATTGTTTTTTATAAAAATTCATCCCAATTGTATATATAGGTGCTTCATATCTCTCTATAATTCCAGTTAATAAATTTTCTATTTTCTTTTCCGGCTTAACTACAACATCCGGTTTTGTAACTTCCGGTACTTCCGGTACTTCCGGCACTTCTGGTACTTCCGGCACTTCCGGCACTTCTGGCACTTCTGGTACTTCTGGCACTTCTGGTACTTCTGGTACTTCTGGTACTTCTGGTCTTCCTACCAATTCTGTCACATAGACAGTTCTTTCATTACTTCCTACCCATTTTACATAACAACTCATATTTTCACTTATCAATCTTATCGGAACCATAATTTTATCATTAATAAGTTTTACTGACATATCTGTTTGAACTATTTCTCCGTCTATCCATACGTTTGTAGTATCTGCCTGTAATATCATTATTTTATCTTGATAATTTAAATACAACGTTTTTTCTTCATTTTTCCACTCAATATCTGCACCTAATGGTTCAAATACTTCTTTTACAGGTACCATTACTCTATTATTTAACATAATCGGCGGCATAATTGTAGTTTCTATGTTTTCGCCATTAACATTTAAATATATTGGTGCCTCATTATACTTATGCGTCTTTCCATCGTACGTCAACATCATTGATTGTGCATATAGCGTCGTAAAACTCATACACATAATTGCCGCACTTACTATAAATCTTCGTAGCTGTTTCCTCATGCTGTATCTCCTTTATTTCCTTAACTGTATCCTATTAATTTTCATTAATGTCTTATATTAATTTTCATTATAACAAATATTTATGCATTTCTACAGTATTCCCCTTTATATTTAACATTTTTGTAACATTTCAAAAAAAATACTTCTCCTTTTGGAAAAGTATTAGAAGTATTAATTTTCACCAAATTGATTAATAAATTGCTCTTCACTAATTATTGGTATATTTAATTCTATCGCTTTTTTATTTTTACCTGATGCTGAAACTACGTCATTATTTACTAAATAATTTGTTTTTTTCGAAACGCTACCTGTTACTTTACCTCCATTTTTCTCTACATATTCTTTAAATTCTATACGGTTTTTAAATCTAGCAACATCACCTGTAATTACAAATACCATCCCTTGTAATTTTCCATCATTACTTATAGTCGGCTCTACTTTTTGAACTGAAACTTCTTTAATTAATTTTTCTAAAACTTCTTTATTCTCTGTTTGACTATTCCACGCAATTAATGATTTCGATTTTTCAGGGCCTATACCTTCGATATCTTCAAAACTTTTTGATTGTTCTAGTCTTTCAAAAAATTCATCTGTTCCTATGTTCATAATGATTTTTTTTGCCGCATCTACTCCAATCATTGGAATTCCTAGTGCATTAATAAATTTTGCTGGTGTAATTTTTTTACTCTTTTCAATTGCTTTAATTAAATTATTGTATGATTTTTCCCCAAATCCTTCCATATCAATAATTTGTTCTTTGTATTTTTCTAAATGATAAATATCCGAAAAATCATGTATATATCCCTCATTTATAAACTTTATAATTGTTGCGGTAGATAATCCATCAATATCCATACCTGATTTACTTACAAATCTTTCGAATTTTTTTATATGCTTTGCCGTACATTTAGAGTTTACACAATGTAATGTTTCTATTTCACTTATATTGCTAATGTGTATTATTGTATCCGCTCCGCATACTGGACATTTGTCTGGTATCGTAAACATAGTTCCTTGACTATCAGCTTCTATACATTTTGGAATAATTTTATTTGCTTTTATAACTTTTAATTTTGTTTCTTTGTTTGCGCCAATTCCTAGACGTTTTAATTCCGATATATTACAAAGTGATGCTCTTGTAACTTTTGTTCCTTCTAACTGAACTTCATTAAATACTGCTACTGGTGAAATTGTACTTACTGCACATGACCATTCAATATGGTCTAATATTGTTTCTGCTACTTCATCTTCCCATTTATATGCAAGTCCTGCTCTTGTTGCATGATGCCCTGTTACTGAGCCTGTTGCCGCATATTCTGAGTCCTCATAAGTTATTACAAGACCGTCTAGCGGAATATCTATTTTTCCATTTTCAACATTTATTGTCCATTTTTTTATAACTTCTGGAAGTTTTTCTGAATTAGTTAGCTCCCTATCTACTGTAATAAATCCTAATTCATCAAGAAATGACATTCTCTTTCCCCATGACACTATATTTTGTTCTGTATATACTAATGTAAATGCACTAAATGTTATTTTTCTTTCTTTAACAAGGTTTATTCTTGATATATCTAGTCCTAACGAACCTGATACCAAATTTCGCGGATTAGCGTATTTATCATCTGTCTCTATTGTTTCATTCATTTCTTCAAAATCTGTATATGATATAGTCGCTTCCCCTCGTACTACAATATGTCCCATTTCTTTAATCTTTTTAGGAATTCCTTTTATCGCATCAGCTATAAATGTTATATTTGTTCCTTCTTCACCATTTCCTCTTGTTAAAATAGATTCTAATTTACCTTTTTTATACGATATTACAAGTGTAGCTCCATCGTATTTACCCGTTACCCAAACTTCTTTTTCACCTGCCCATTTTTGTAACTCTTCTATTTGTTTAGTTTTTGCAAGCGATAACGCTGGAAATTCATGTCGTTCTCTTCGTCCATTATTAATTGTTTCTAATATACCTGCTTTTTGAGTAGGACTTTCATCTAATATATAATTTGTTTCTTTTTCTAATTTTACAAGTTCATCATACAATGCATCCCATTCGTAATCACTCATTATTTCTGCTTTATCATTATAGTAAGCTTCAGATGCTTTGTTTAGTTGATTTACCAAATCTTCTATTTTTATTTTTATATTTTCCATATATATACTTCCTTTTCTTAATTTATACTCTTTTCTTATGCTATAAATAAACACATGTATACATTTTTATTATTATCATTCATTTTTTTATTATTTCTATTCATTTATAATTATTTTTAACTTAATTGGTTTTTTATATAACCATTATTATAACCATATTTTTATACCATTTCTACCAATACTATCTAAACTGTTATTAAAATAATTTAATTTATTTTGTTTTATATTTTTCTTGAAAATTAATTATAAAAAAAACCCAAGCAGTTATCCCTTTATAACGGCTTGAGTTTTTTGTATTAAATACAGCGCTCTATTTCTTGTTGCTTTTCTTTTTCAATTTTTATTAAAAAATCTTTTTTCACAAAAGTTAAATCGTCATACTCTTCTATCGTTAATTTTCCTGAATGAAGTAATTGATCAGCTAATCGTATAAATCCTTTTGTAACTTCAACGATTTCATTTGTTGTTAATATTTTCTGCTCTTCCATCTAATAATTCCCCCATTGGATATCAATTCTCTATTTATCTATATTATAACACTTCCAATTAATGCCAACAAGGGTATTTTGTGTTTTTTTGTAATTTATACGTATTTCATATATATTTTGTCTATATTTTGTCTATATTTTGTCTATATCTTGTCTATATCTTTTCAAGCTTCGCAAATCTAACACTTAATTTTTTTGTCATACCTTTTTTAAATTCTATAGTTACAAAAACATCTTCATCCGCTTTATCCACTTGCACTATAGTTCCTTCTCCAAACATTTTATGTTTAATAACATCTCCAGCGTAAAAATCAACTTCTACCTTTGGTAAATTTTCTATTTTTTTATACACTGGCTCCATTGGTGTTTGTCCACTTTTAGGTATACTTCCACCTATAGTCTGTCTATTGAACGGTGATAACGGATTTGTATGGGCTGTATTTAAGCGCATTGTTCCGCTGCTTGTATTTCCTTGTGTCATACGTGGTTTCATCATAAATGAACTTTGTAATGGTTCAGCTTTTGCTTTTTCTAATTTGTTCATATTTGTTAATTCTACAGGTATTTCTTTTAAAAACCTTGAACGTAGCGTACTTTGAGTTTTTCCAAAAACTGTTCTCTGAAGTGCATATAACATATATAATTTTTCTCTCGCTCTAGTAATCCCTACATAACAAAGTCTTCTTTCTTCTTCAACTTTATCATCACCCTCTGTCATACTCATATAACTTGGGAATAATCCATCTTCCATACCTGGAATAAAAACTACTGGAAATTCTAGACCTTTTGCACTATGCATTGTCATTAAAACTATAGAATTACTTTGTTCATCATAATTATCAATATCTGCAACTAAAGCAACATCTTCTAAAAACTTTTCAAGTGAAGGTTCTTCTGTTTGCCTCATAAACATTGCTGCTTTTGAAACAAGTTCTTCCATATTTGCAATTCTATCCGCCGCATCTTCACCTTCAGTTTGCTTTAAATAATTTTTATAATCAGTTTCTTTTATAATCGCTTCTAATAATTGTTGAACATCGCCTGTTTGTGCAATAGCTGTCAAACTTTCCATCAAATATACAAATGACATAACTTTTGTCGCTGGTCCATTTCCTAAAATTCTCATTTCTTTAGAAAGATGGCACGCTTCATAAAAATCCATATCTTGATTGTATGCATAAACACGAAGTTGTTCTAAACTTGCATTTCCAATTCCTCTTTTAGGAACATTGATAATTCTTTTTAGTGCAACATCATCTTTTTTGTTTGCTATTACTCTTAAATAAGCAATCATATCTTTTATTTCTTTACGTTCGTAGAAACGTGTACCACCTAGTAAACGGTAAGGGATATCGTTACGAATCATTTTTTCTTCTAATACTCGTGACTGTGCATTAGTTCTATATAATATTGCATGATCTTTAAATTCATAATCACCTTTATCAATATTTCTAATAATAAGTTCAGCAATTGTATCCGCTTCTTTGTACTCATTATCGACCTCTATAATAGAAATTACGTCACCATCTTCATTGTCTGTCCATAATTTTTTTTCTTTACGTCCTCGGTTTTTTCTTACAACACCGTTAGCTGCATCTAATATTGTTTTTGTTGAACGATAATTTTGTTCAAGTTTAATTACATGTGCATTTAAAAAATCACGTTCAAAATCTAATATATTTCTAATATCCGCGCCACGCCAACCGTAAATTGACTGATCATCGTCACCTACAACACAAAGATTTTGGAATTTTTTTGCTAACAGTTGTACTAATTGATACTGAACACCATTTGTATCTTGGTATTCATCAACTAATATATATCGAAATTTATTTTGATAAAATTCTAAAACATCTGGATGGTCTCTAAATAGTAAACAAGTATTAAGTAGTAAATCATCAAAATCCATAGCATCATTTTCTTTTAATTTACGTTGATAATGCGCATAAATTTTTGAAATTATTTTGTTACGATAATCATCACCTGCTGTTTTTTCAAAATCCTCTGGCGTTACCATTTGATTTTTTTCTGCGCTAATCGCACTTAGCATATGTGCCGGTGGAAAGTTTTTTTCATTAATATTAAGTTGTTTTAATATTTCTTTTATTAATGATTTTTGATCTGTAGTATCGTATATCGTAAAATATTTTCCATAACCTATTTGTTCACAATTTCTTCTTAAAATTCTGACACACATTGCATGAAAAGTACTAATCCACATATCTTTTGCTAAGTTTTCTCCTACAAGATGTCCTACACGTTCTCGCATTTCTGCAGCGGCTTTATTTGTAAAAGTTATTGATAAAATCGACCATGGTGCTATTTTTTTATTTTGAATTAAATGTGCTATTCTATGTGTTAAAACACGTGTTTTACCCGAGCCTGCTCCTGCTAATATAAGAAGTGGTCCTTCCGTTTGTAGTACTGCTTCTTTTTGCTTTTCATTAAGACCTGTTATTAAATCCATAGACTACCTCCCTGTTTTCATAAAAATAAAACAGCTCGAAAGCTGTTTTATTTTTTAATTCTCTCTAAAATCATTTTATATCCGTCGCTACCATAACTTAAACAACGATTCACACGACTAATTGTAGCTGTCGATGCTCCTGTTTTTTGCTGTATATCGTTGTATGTAACTTTTTGATCAAGCAACTTAGCAACTTCTAATCGTTGTGCTAACGATTTAATTTCATTAATTGTACATATATCTTCAAAAAACGAGTAACATTCTTCTCTCGTATTAATCATAGTAATCGCATCAAATAACCCATCTGTCATATCATCTCGTAATTTTTGATTCATTTTTATCTCCTTTAATACGATATAATCACTTTATCATTCTATCGTATTAAAGGAAATATTTCAATCTGTTATGTCTATAAATTCCAAAAGCTCTTTAGGTCTTGTACTAATAACTAATTCTTCTGGAAATTGAGTTTCTTCAAATAACTTATTTGTTAATTCAAAATCCCCTACTTGATAAGAAATATGTGCATCTGTATTTGCAATAACTTGTACATCATATTGTTTGCAATATTTTAGCATCTCAACTAAATTTTCACGTACTCCAGGTCTAAAACTAGTTGTAAGTAGCGATGCATTGTTAACTTCTAATAGTGTTCCCGTTCTTTTAGCTGCTAAAACAATTTCTTTATTATTTACAGGATAACGTGAATCTCCTGGATGTCCAATAATTTTTACTTTAGGATTCTCCATTACGTTAATATATCCAGATGTGCATATTTTTTCATCTGAAAACTCAATACATGGTGGATGATAACTAGCTATTACATAATCTACACACTCCATAGTTTTTTCATCCACGTCTATCGTTCCATCATAATTAATAATGTTTGCTTCTATACCTCGTAGTACTTTTATCCCTTGAATCATCCTTGGAATAATTCTTATATTGTAAAAGTAATAATCATGCGGACTTCCTGGCATTCCACTTGAATGATCTGTAATACCTATTAATTCAAGATTTTTCATTTGCGCTGCTCTTATTATTTCATCGATAGTACTGTATGCATGACCGCTAGCCAATGTGTGAATATGCATATCTGCTAGAATTTTCATATTATCATTCCTTTCCATTTAACTAGGATGCGACCTACTATTCTTTATTTTGATTATGCGCCGCTTAAAATTATCTTATAACTGCTGGAAACCCTATTTTCTTTTGTACTTTACGTAATGTTTTTGTTGCTAAATAGTTTGCTGTTTCTGCATTTTTCTTAATTATTTGATCTATATATGTTTTATCTTGTTCTAACATTTTATAACGTTCTTGTAATGGACGTAGTTCTTCTATAACCGCTTCCGCTACTTGAATTTTAAAATCACCGTAACCTTTTCCTTCAAATTCATTTCTAATTTGATCCATTGAATTTCCTGTAATTGCACTATATATACCCATAAGATTACTAATTCCTGGTTTTAAACTTTCATCAAAATATACGATAGCTTCAGAATCTGTAACTGCACGTTTGAACTTACGCATTATTACATCTGGTTCATCCATTAACGAAATTCTTGCATTAACATCTTCATCAGATTTTGACATTTTTTTCGTAGGTTCTTGTAAACTCATTACTTTTGCTCCAATTTTACCTATATAAGGTTCTGGAATTTTAAATGTATCACTATAAATTCCATTAAATCTTGCTGCTAAATCACGTGTTAATTCTAAATGTTGTTTTTGATCAACACCTACTGGAACTAAATCTGCTTGAAATAACAAAATATCTGCTGCCATTAGTGCTGGATAAGTAAATAGTCCCGCATTAATATTTTCACCATATTTTTGAGATTTTTCTTTAAACTGAGTCATTCGTCCAAGCTCACCCATATACGTATAGCAATTTAGTATCCATGCAAGCTCCGCATGCCCTGATACATGTGATTGATAGTAAATAACATTTTTTTCTGGATCAAGCCCTGCCGCAATGTACTGCATAAGTAAATTACGTGCATTTTTTCTAAGTGTTGCTGGGTCTTGTCTAACTGTAATTGCATGCATATCAACTATACAATAAAGACAATTATATTCATCTTGTAATGTTGTCCAATTTTTGAGAGCACCAAGATAATTACCTAATGTAATTGTTCCTGATGGTTGCATCCCACTAAAAATCGTCTTTTTTTCATTATTCATATTTCACCTCATAAGCGTATCATAAGTATCCATTATCATTTCTTTTCTTAATGTTATCAAAGCATGCCTATAAAATCAAGGAAAAACACTATATATCTTTACACTTATTAGATTTTACAATATATTATATAATAAAAAGTATCTAGTAGCATTTTCTTATGTAATACATTATAAAAGTAATTTATCCCACTTTATTATATGCTTTGCTAAGAATGCTATTTTATACATTTAAATTTATACATCTATATTTTTGAAAGGATATGCATTATGAAAAAAATAGCAAGTTTTAATGTTAATCATTTAGATTTACTTCCTGGTATTTACTGTTCACGTATCGATTATATAGAAACATCACCCATTACAACTTATGATATAAGAATGAAAGCTCCCAATTTAGAACCTGTTTTAAATACTGCTGAAATTCATGCTATAGAACATATAGGTGCAACTTTTCTTAGAAATCACCCTGTAGTTGCTGATGACGTAATTTATTTTGGACCTATGGGTTGCCGTACTGGATTTTATTTAATCTTAAAAGGAAACCAAACAACTCGCCAACTACTTCCGCTTATTACTGAACTATTTACATTTATTGCAAATTTTACAGATTGTATTCCAGGCGCTTCTGCTCGTGATTGCGGAAACTATCTTGATTTAAATCTTCCTATGGCAAAATATGAAGCATCTAAATATTTAGAAAACATTTTGCTAAATATAAATGATACTCATCTAACATATCCAGAATAATAATAATAATAGCCCACTTAGAAATTGACGTAACAATACGTATCTAAGTGGGCTATTATTATTCAATCTCTTCAATTTTTTCAATCTTTTTAATCTTTTTAATCTTATTAATCTTGTTATACAATGCTACATATTCATCAATTCCTAATTTTTCTATCGTTTCTATATATATTCCCCACTCTATATTAATATCTTGTTCACCTGAAACCCATCTTAAAAACATTTTATCCGTATATTCATCTAATTCATTTTTTATATCTACAAATTTTTCGCACTCTTTATCAGTTCCACTATTTATAAACGCTTGAGTATTAGTTGATTGATATTTTTTTTGAAATAATTTTAATTTTTCTAAACGTTTTTCATCATAGTACATTTCACTTATTTTTTCAGTAATAATTCCTGGCAATATACTTGCCATATCTTCTACTTGCAAAATATTATCTGAATTTTTATCACTTATTTCTTTACTATACTTTTCAAAAAACATTTCCATAAACTCTTTATCAAAAGCTTTATCAATCCATTTAATAGTTTTTACTGGGTCTTTGTTAAATACAGTTATCATAAACTTATTTTTGTGAATATGTCCATTTCCATAATTATTCCATAAACTATGACCATATGGTCCTTTTAAAGGTTGCACTACCTCATAATCTTTAAATGCACGATATTCAGTAACTACATCTCCCGGATATGTTGCTATAAACGCTCCTATTTTACTAATATCTTTTTTTGATTTTGTATAATACATTCTATAATCATGTGTAAATACTTCATAATCTAATAAGTTATTTTCATATAATTTTTTAATATACATAACATATTCTTTATAGCGTTCATCTGTTAATATATACTTCCATTCACCTTCTTCGTACATCATTCCATACCCTTGGTCAACTAATCCAAAAGCTCCCAAAAATAACCTTTCATCATTTACTTCATTTCGTGATAAAAAAGTTAACGGTACTTCATCTTGTAATCCATTACCATTGACATCTGAATCTCTAAATATTAATAATATTTCATAAAATTCATCTAATGTTTCAGGCATTTTTAATCCCAATCTATTTAACCATGTTTTATTTATAAACAAATATCTATTATCGTCATAACATGGATTTTCACAAATTTTTGGCAAACTATAAATAACTCCATCTTCACGCATCATAGCATCTCTTACTATACTATTTTCTGTAATCAGTTTTTGAATATTTGGTGCATATTCTTTTATTAAATCTTGCAAAGGAATAATTATTTCTTTGTTATATAAATCAGTAACCTCTATATCATCAAAAATACCACCTAATATAAATGATATGTTCTTTTCTGATGTACCTATATATTTATCAACACTTTCCATATCAATATCTTTTGCATATATGTATCCAAAATCTTCATCTAGTATTTTTATATTTTCATCATATGGTTTTTTATTAGTTAAACTTTTTCTGTACTCATCCCTAAATACAGCCCCTAGTATTATTTCTGATTTTTCTTTATCTTCTTCTTGATGCGCATCTTTCCACGCTGTTTTTTGTCTCCAACTATCAATACTTATATTTGCTAATGAAAATGCTAATACAATAATTACTAGCACAATTGTAATTTTTATATGTTTTTCAATTTTAAATTTCATTTTTTCCCTCTTTTTTTGACATTTTATATCATATTCTATTATACTATATTTATTCTTTTTAATCACTAGATTATATTTTATTATTTATTTAAAACACTACACGAAAGGTGCATAGTATGAACTGGCTTGAATCAAAACAATTATTTACTAAATATTCACTATTGTCATCTCTTATTTTTTCAGTACCACTTAGTATTATATTAATTTCTCTATACTCTATAGGTTATAATTTTTTTTCAACAGAACTTTTTACTCAGTATAATTCAAATGTCAAAACAAACCTTTATAAAACTAATTATACTATTAACAATGCTCTTAATCTTAGTAATCAATTTATTTATAGTGATGCTTCCAAACCTTTTTCATTATCCGAAAATCCTCGTGCTGCAATGTCCCTTATCGATACTTTATCTCAAATGACATTGTTTAACGATGCAGCATCATCTATTTTAGTTCATTTTTATGAATATGATTATTTTTATAGCAACTTTTCATCTCTAGATAAAAATATTGTTTATAATTCATTAGCAACTTCTAATTATTCTCCTGAACAGTTATCCGAATTGCTTTATTCTATAGATAAACCTACATTTTTATTTTTAAATGATTCATATTCTGATACATCTTATTCTATAGCTATACCCTTATCTCATTATTCTGATAAATTTGGAGTTATAATTATTTTTATAAACCCCTATGATCTTTTGTCTAATACATTTACTGATTCTACTCGTACAACTTATTTATTAAATACACAGACATTACTAGCCGACTTAGCGAATACTGATTTAACTTCGCTTCCTAGTGTTTCTCCTAATTATTTATATGATTCTTTAAAAAATATGGATGCTGAAAATAATTTCTTTTCAATACAAATTGACCAACACATACTATCAGCTGCTATTCCTTCATCAGCTGTACCCAATTTAATGCTTTTAACTTTTTCAAACTATTCTTCAATCTATGAACCTTTGAATCGGTTAAATAGTGTTTTGGTAATTTCTATTTTATTTGTAATATTTTTAAGCTATATTTTTACTATTTATTTATTTGAAACTAAAAAAATTCCTATTAATGATTTTACACAAACAATTTATTCTCTTACGGATAAAAATAATTTATTAAATCGTCAAATTAGCGAAAATTTACCAATTCAAAAGCAATTTATTTTGCTAGAACTAATTGGTGGTAAAACTCTTTTGAATTCTGAAATTCTAGAGAAAGCTTCTGAACTAGGCTTAGAGTTTGACTCTCCTTATCACTCTATTTTTCTAGTGAAGTCTCATTATTCATCTTTTGTATTAGATCAACCTATAATAGATACAATTAATGCACTACAAAATTCAAAACTTCAATATTTTCATCATATTCAACGTCTTTACCCAAATATTGATATTTATTTAGCAGGAACATCATCAGATATAACATTACCAAAATTAATTATGCCTTCTGGTACTATATTTTTTGGACCATCATTTCAATCTATATTGGATGTTGCAAAATCTTATATCGAAGCACGTAAATTAGCCGATATTGACTCTGCTATATCTAGAGATTCTACTAATTTAATGAGCAGTATGAAAACATATCAAAATTATAATAATAAAATTCAACGACTTATTAATTCAGACCATATATCTGACATTCCATCTATTATTCTTCTAATTATACAGGGCATTGAAGAACAAGAATTTCCTATTGTTATACGAAAATCTATTTGTTTAGAAACTATTATGATTTTCAATGATTATTTTAAGAATCATCCAGATATTTATTATGATAGCCTTAATCTTTTTTCTTTATATAAAATTGAAACTTATGATGAATTAAAAGAAATTTTTATTGAAGTAACAACCGAAATGATATCACTTATAAAACAACATACACAATTACACATAGCTCCACTATCTATTCAACAAATACATGATTATTTAGTACTAAATCTTTCAGATACTACTATTGATGCAATTACTATTTCTGATTATTTTGGTACATCTGTTAATTATATTGATTCTCTTTTCTTAGATATAGAAAATGTACCTTTACCTGAGTATATTTTAAATTTACGACTAGAACATGTAAAAAAACTTTTACTCACAACTTCTTATTCTCTTAAAATAATTTGTGAAAAAACTGGATTCAAACATATATCTAGTCTAATATCAATATTTAAATCACACTACGATTTAACTCCTGGTCAATACAGAGCTAGAAATCATTAATATGTAATTTCGTGAATCTATATTATTAATAAACCCCCTACAAATAACTTTTTATACTAAGTTATTTGTAGGGGGTTTTAGAATTTGTATACTTTATCTATATTACTATTTATTCTATTTTTATAAAATCACTTTTTAAACAATATTCATACAACTCATTTATCTCTTCTTCTGTAAAATGTTCTTGAATCATTTGTCCCATTATATCAATCTCTTCTGTTGTAATACCATCTGATACTAATTTCCATAGTTCTATTACATCAATATCTTTTATTTTACTCATAATAATAGCAGTTAGCTGTATTTTATCTTTATATGTTATTTGATTGAAATATTTAGATATAAATGACATGATATCTATTGTCCCATCACTCATCATCTGCTCTGCTTCTGCCCAAACATCTTCAGATAGTTTAAATTGACCACGATTATATATAGGTATGTAATTACCTGTGTCATCATATTCATTAAATACTTTATCTGTATTTATACTTTCATCTATTAAATTCGTATTTACCTCTTTATTATCTAATACTACTTCTTTTTCACCCATTACATTAATATCTACCGCTTCATTACCTGATATTTTTTCTTTTTCGCCTATTTCATTAATATCTATTTCTTCATTACTTGATACTATTTCTTTTTCATCTATTTCATTAATATATATATCTTTATCGCTTGATAATATTTCTTTCTTATTTGGATTTTTTATATTTATATATTGTTTCTTACTATCTACTTTTTGTATAATATTTTGATTTTCTTCATGTACCTGCTTAGGTTCTCTTGACAATAAAAATAAGCCCATCATCAAAACAAATGACCATACTACAAACATCTTCAAAAACGACAACAGACAACCATTGGAATGTTTTTTACTCATATTAAGTATCCCTTTCCTTACCATTAATATTTTCTTAAATCATTCCCTATGTCGTTGCCCTATATTCATTTATATATAACTTATCATTTTTTTTTATTTTTTCTATTTGAATTTTTATACACAGCATTACTTTTCATTTTTTTTAATAATTTTATTCAATAATTTTATTCAATATCATTATATTTATTTGGTTATTCAATATCATTATATTTATTTGGCTTTTCTATATTACCTATTTGTTCACTTTGATAAATGCGACTTAATTCCATTAATTTTTCAAAAAATTGTGTTGTATATATTTGTAAATCTGGTTTTGTTAATCGTTTTAGATTTTTTTCAATAACTTCGTCCTCACGTTTTTTTTGAAATATTTCTAATCCATTTGCCGCTTTATAACGTGCTACTTCACTAACAACTTCCATTCTTTTTTCAAAAAGTTGTATTAATTGTTCATCTATTTTATCTATTTCTTTGCGACACTCTTTTAATATTTCACTCATATATTTTTCCCTTTTCTATAATAAATCTAACACAGCAAGTGCTGCTATCGCTTCAATAACTACAACTGCTCGTTGCACAATACAAGGGTCATGACGCCCTTTTATAGTTAAAATTTCCATCTCATTAGTTTTCATATTAATAGTTTGTTGAGGCTTTGAAATAGACGGCGTAGGTTTTATCGGAACTTTAAATACTATTGGCATTCCATTAGTTATTCCTCCCAAAATTCCTCCATTATAATTTGTTTCTGTTTTTATAACACCATCTTTATTTGTATACAAATCATTTACTTCACTTCCATAATGTTTTGCAAATTCAAATCCTAAACCAAACTCTATACCTTTTACTGCTGGTACTGAAAAAGCAAGTTGTGCAATACGACTTTCTACAGAATCAAAAAAAGGATCACCTAAACCTGCTGAAATACCTACAATTCCGCATTCTATCATTCCGCCTACTGAATCATTTTCTTTGTGTGCCTGCTCTACTACTCCTTGTAATAAATTTATACAATTATCATTTATTACCGGTAATTGTTTATTCTTTATTAGTTCAAATACACTTCGTTCTAGCGTTACGGCATCAAAATTATCATCATATACATTTCCAATTTGCTTAATATGTGCACCTATATAAATATTTTTTTTTGCTATTATCTGCTTTGCTATAGCTCCGCACGCTACAAGTCCTGCTGTCAATCGTCCTGAAAAATGACCTCCGCCTCGGTAATCATTAAAACCTTTATACTTTTTATATGCTGGATAATCTGCATGGCTTGGTCTTGCTAAATCTTTGGTTTTGCTATAATCTTTTGACTTCATATCTTGATTATATATAAGTATAGCTATAGGAGCGCCTGTCGTTTTTCCTTCAAAAATACCACTTAATACTTGAACTTCATCTGCTTCTTGTCTTTTAGTTGACATGCTATTACGTCCTGGTGCACGCCTCTCCATTTCATCTTGCACCTGCTTAAAATCAATATCCATACCCGCTTCTACGCCATCTAATATAGCACCAATACCTTTTCCATGTGATTCTCCATAAACTGTTATTTTTATTTTATTACCCCATGTTCCGCTCATTAAAATTCTCCTTCTTCAATCTCAAAAGTACCTCCAAGCATTTTATAATCTTCAAAAAATCCCGGATATGATTTGCTTACACATTCAGGGTTTTTTAGTATAAGTGGTTTTATACATCTAGTTGCAGCTATAGCCATACTCATTGCTATTCTGTGATCATTATGACTAGAAACTTCTCCACCAGTCAGCGTTTTAACTCCATGAATTACCATAGAATCTTCATATTCTTTAATGTTTGCCCCAAGTGCATTTAATTCCTTTGTAATTGCTGATAACCTATCGCACTCTTTATCTCTTAACCTTTTACAATTCACTACATGACTTTCACCTTCACTAAGTGATAATGCAACTGTCATTATTGGAATTATATCTGGATATTGACTACCGTCTATATTAATACCTTTAAGTATTTTACTATCCATATTTATTGCACCTTGCTTGTTATATAAAGTAATAGCTCCCATATTTTCCAAAAGTGTTATACACGCTTTGTCACCTTGCTGTGAATTTTCATCTAAGTTATAGCACCATACATCACTTCCAAGTGCATTTGCTACTAGATAAAAAGCTACTTGTGAGTAATCTCCTTCTACTGTGTATTCACAACATTTATATTTTTGATTTCCTTTTATTTTAAATGTTTGTTTATCATCAAATAACACTTCTACTCCAAAATTTTTAATCATTTGCATAGTCAAAAATATATAACCACTTGATTCTAATGGTGTTGTTAACTTAATTATTGAATCCCCATCTAAAAGTGGCAATGCAAAAAGTAAACCACTAATAAACTGTGAACTAATATTTCCTTCTATTAAAAATGTTCCACTTTTTAATCCGCCATTTATAGTTAAATTTAATTCATTTTCAATATAATTAAATTTAATATTTTGTTCCTCCATTATTCGGTAAAAAGGACTAAGTGGTCGTTTTCCTAAGTTTCCTTTGCCTATAAATTTAACCTGTGTATGTTTTATAATACTAACCGGAACAAGAAATCGCAGTGTTGAACCCGATTCATTACAATCAATAATTATATTTTTTTCAGAAAAAGTGTTTGTCCCATCAACATATAAATCATTACCATCTATCTCTACTACTGCCCCCATTGCTCTCATAGCATTAATAGTTGCAAGCATATCGTCTGAAAAATCAATTCCACGAATAATACTTTTCCCTTTTGCTAGTGCTGCACATATAATACTTCTATGCGCCATACTTTTAGAGGGCGGAATATTAACACGTCCTTTTAAATAATGAGGTTTAATCGTTAATATACTCATGAATTCTCCTATTCTTAACAACAAAACATTTTATTTATTTGCTATTTATTTCACTATAACTATAATAATCTTTCTATCTTTAGTTGTATACGATAAAAAAAAAAAAAAAATAGAACTCATTTATATGAGTCCCACCTTCAATGAATTTTTTATTAAATTTACTTTAAAATAATATTTAAAAACTTATTCTCATATCACTTAGAATAATTTATTTTATTTTTTTATTCAAAATATCATATTTTTTACTTTTACTTAAATATGAAATCTTCTTTTGAGTTCACTATACATATTTTTTCCTTCAAAAACAATTAATGATGCTAGTGAAATAAAGTTCACAATACTACAAACCATCGTGGGCCATTTAATAATCATCCAATCTAGTTCACTACATATTATTAATACGATAGCAAAAAATGCTTCTATTAATAAATATATAATATAATCCCCTGGATCTAATTGTAATACTTTTGATAATACATACATTGTAAGCATTGCTATTGTAAGCATAAACGGAACAACATATTGTATAGACCATCCGCTCCATCCCGTCATATTATCTATAAATATTGAAAATCCTATAATTATTACGCTTTGATATAATAAATATTTTAATATATTTTTATAATCTTGCAGCGCTAATACAATACTCAGCCACACACACCATAACGTCCCAATTACAATAACTGACCACCAACTATCAGGAAACATAATCCAGTTTAATATAAATGCTGAAAAACTTCCTACTAAAGCTATAAATGTCACCATTTTAAATACTAGTTGTTCTTTTGATTCTTTTTGAATAACTACAGGATAACCACTTTCACATTTATTTTCATTATTAATATCTATTAATTCATGTTGGCAAAGTGGGCAATATATAAATTTACCAACAACATCTACTACGCATTTTTCACATTTTTTCATCAACTGTACCTCTTGTTATTCATTACTTTTATATTCATGAATTAAATTAGTGTCTATCGTAACTGTAATGCCTTGTTTTGTAAGTTCTCTAAAGAATTTTTTTTGTATTTCTGTTTGTATAAACGGAGATGTAAAACTCACCGATAATTTATCTTTATATGAACAAATACTTAACTGAACTTTTTCCGTACTCACACATACATCAAAACACTCAATATACGGCTCTAATACTTGAGGCATAGTTATTTTTCCTAAATTAGATACTACCGTTGTAATTTTTCTATTAGTTAAATAATGTGCACTTCGTAAAATAAATTTTTTTATCGGTAATGGTAATATTCTCATACAATAATTACGTTCTAGCGATACCATTTTATTTAATCTATCCCTAAATCTTTCTTCTTTAAGTTCTTTCTTAAAGTATTTATCAATATCTACTATTATTTCATTTAATTCAATTTTTTCCGCTACTTTATATGGCACATTAAAAACACTGAAAAAATTCCTAGCTGATGCTGATTGAAAAAATGTTCTTAGATTAACCGGTACCGATACTACTATCGGTTGTTTTTTCTCGACTGGCGTCATCTCTAATGCAATTGTATACACTAAAATGCTACATAAAAAAGCCGTCATCGTTGTATTATTTTTTTTTGATAAATTAATAATCTCTTTAGCAGACATTATACCGTTAATAACTTGAAGTTGATTATTATCAAACACATCTCCTTTAATACGATACGCTTTATCATTTGATTTTTCTTTTTTAATTTTTTGATGATTATAATGATGATTGAAACTGTCCTCATCTTTTTGTGCCAACGATGCATCATAATCCATCGTTGGCACTTTATTTTCTAATATAACGTACTTTATTTTTAAATAATGACAAAGTAATTCTTTTAAAAATTCCATAGCTCCAGCACCATCTGTTAAAGCATGATATATTTCTAAATTAATTCTATTCTTATAATATGTTACCTCAAATAATAAGTTTTTTTGATTCTCGTAATACAATGGTGCACAAAGCCGCTTTGATTCTTCTTTTACAATTGGCGTAAACTGACTAGATTCAAAATAATACCAAAATAATCCTTTTCTTATAATTGATTTATACATAGGAAAATCTTTTATCGTCTTATCTAATGCTTTTTGTAAAATATCTTGGCTAATATTTTCTGTCAATCGACATGTAAACCTAAAGACCTTTGTATCATGCTTATTACTTGTTGGTGGAAATATTTTCGCAGCATTGTCTAGCCGTTTCCACCTAGATGTCTTTTTGGGTTTCATTTAGCATTTCTCTCCTTAACTAAAAACTTATTAATATAGTTATATGTTTGTATTACCGAATCAGCTATAGGTGGTAATGCAATAAATCCATGAACTATATCTTTTATTCTATAAACTTCCACATAATTACCTGCATCTTTTAAACGCTTTCCATATTCCTCACCTTCATCTCTTAGTGGGTCATATTCCGCAGTTATAATAAGCGTATCCGGCTGATTACTATATGATTTTGTCATAAGTGGTGCATAATAAGGATTCGTATAATCTTTCTTATCCTCAATATACATTCTCATAAACTCTCTTATTCTTTTTGATGTTAATAAATAATCTTTACCATTTTCTACAACTGATTTATACGGAGACGTTGCATCATGAATATTATGCGTCATAGGATATAGTAAAATTTGCGCACTAACTTTAAATGCATCTAAATCTCTAGCTTTTAAAGATACAGCGGCTGCCATAGTTGCTCCTGCACTATCCCCTATAAGCACAACTTCACCATTGCTATCTTTAACTATATCCGGATATCTAATAACTGTTTTTGCAACTTCATAACAGTCATCTATACCTTTTGGAAACGGATACTCTGGTGCTAACCTATAATCTACAGAAATAACTATACTATTTGTTTTATTTGCCATATACGCACATACATTTGTATATTTTTCTATATTCCCCTTTACAAATCCACCCCCATGGAAAAATAGTAAAATACGATGTTTTCCTTCTTCATTTGGATGAAATACTCTTATAGGAATGTCATAGTTACCTCTTTTTATTGTTCGATCATACGATTTAAAAAAAGGATGCAATAAATTAGGATGTGTTAAATCATCCCACAACCTTTCTTTTTTATACGTTTTTTCTAACTTATTATCTATACTAGATAATGCTTTGAGTGCTGTTGCTATAATCGGATTAAGAGCCACTGTATTCTCCTTTATTAAAATTGATTACTCTAAGTTTACTTTATATTTTATACAATTTCAATAACCTGCTTGTTCATTTATGTCGACTTTTCTATAATTTTTTGTATAATTCCCAACTATCATAGCTGCATATCCCCAATCCCATCTAATATTTTCAAAACTCTCCCTTAAATATTCTTCTATATCATTTTGTGTATACCCTGTAATTCTAGCCATCGTACTTAAATACATACGTACATTTTCATAATTTAATTTTTGGCAACCATTATAATGCCAATATAAAAACAATGCCTGTCTTATAACAATATATGTTAATATTAGCCATTGATTATAAACTATTATCGTTTCATCATTGCTTTCATCTGTTATGTTATTACGCATAATTTCCAGTGCTAAAAATTTTCCTATAAGCACTTCATATCGCTCAAACTCATCTAGAAATTTACTGTAATCTTTTTTTAATTTACTACTATCAACAGTATTACTAATTGTTTCAGCATAAGCAGCAATTGGCTTAATTTGATCAGTATATAAATTTTGCTTAATATAATTATGTGTAACGTCTAAAAAAAGTTCATTACTTTCAAAAAACATATCTTCAAAATTACATTTCATATCTTTTATAGCTTGCCTAAGTAAATCAAGTTTTACATCTGTTTTTTTATTATCTACCCATTCTATTAACATATATAGTATCATCAATAATCTTTCATCAATTGTATAACTTGAATTTTGTATATGCATTATGTTGTTTTGTCGTATTTTATAATACTCATTTTTATTTAACAAGTTTTTATCATTAAAATATACTTTACCATTTTCATTATAAATCTGATCTATAACAACTGGACATCCTGTATCCAAACTATACTCTACATGATTATCATTAAAAATAATTTGTCTTGGAAATTGTTTACAAGCTTCTGTTAAAATTTCATCTCCATATTGAGTTACAATGTTACAAAGCTTATTATCGTTCAAAAATGGGCATTGTTTTTTTTGATTTAACGGAATAAAATATCCATCATCATCTTCTTTAGCATACTTTGACAAATACTTATTTTTATATTGTTTATTACACCACATATCATACGTTTCATCATCTATACCTATACGCCACTGCTGACAACACGTCATAGAACACTTATCTGCACTACATTTAAATTGGTCATACAAATTCATTTTCACATCTTGTTTCATAATATTTCCTATTCCTATTTTATTATAATAATTATGTTTTTTTAGCATTCTAAAAAAGCAACCAATTTATACATGATTGCTTCTTTAGAATGTTTTACTTCTATAATATATATGTTCTTAGATTTTTCCTAATTTTTTATGTCTATACATTTTTTGATCTGCTTTCATTAATAGTGTTTCAAAATTATTAAAATTGTCACACTTACCAGTAGCAACACCCACACTCGCTTCAATTAAATATGGATCATCTGAACTCTTATTTCGCTTTTCAAAAGCATACTCTATCTTTTGTTTTAAGTTCTTCAATAATTCTTCATCATTTACTCTGCCTACTATGATAAATTCATCACCACCATATCGACATAAAAATGATGTTGGCCACTCTTGTCCACAAAATTGTTTTAATACATTCGCAGCTTCTTTAAGCGCTGCATCACCTACTAGATGGCTATACATATCGTTAATTTCTTTAAAATTATTTAAATCAATCATACACATAGTTAATTTTGTATCTTGTTGATTATGCATATGGTCTTCTAAATATTTATTTAATCTATATCTATTATTAAGACCTGTTAAAATATCTGTATACATTTGATATCGATGCTTGTACAACACTGTAATAACAATTGATAATGTAATTCCAACTTGCACTGTACTTATACCATAAAATAACATCTGAACGATACTTGCAATAACTGGTGCAATAATAAAATACATTAGTGGTTTTATTTCTGCATTTTTTTGCTTATTACTTTCCCGTCTCATAACAAATATAATTTGAATAGTTGGAATAATCAAATATATCCATGTAATAACCCAATGTATATACACGCCAAAATTTCTAACGTATAAATTTTGTTCATCTATGATAAATAAATATTCTGTGATAGGATTTAAAATTGCTATAACTACAAGCACAGCTAAAGGAAGTGCTTGTAAAATATTTATTTTATCAAATTTGATATTTTTTCCAATTTTGATATTTATATATAACATCCACAAATAACTAATAATTGATATTGCCAAAAAATATAGCAAATTACTTATTTGAATAATTGGACGTGCTCCCCAATAAAATTGACCACGATAAATACCTGCAATCATATCTGCTACACACAATAATACAGTTGTATTTATTATTAAACTGAAAATACGATTTTCAGTTGTTAATCGTTTACTTCGAGGCCCTATTTGGTTTCTAAATAAAATCAAAATAAGAACACATATTAAATTGATTTGAATATAATAAACTGCATCCATTTATAAACCTCTTATTTCTAAATTAATTTTACATTTACTTTTTATAGTATATCACTGTTTTGCTTATGATACACTTTATTTTTTTATTAATCAAAAATTATTTGTATTTTTTCCCGTTATTTCATTTATTTTATATTTTATCCTACGTTATACTTCAATATTATAACCAATTTTTATATATTTAAAAACCTTTTCCTAATAAAAAATGGTTAAGAAGCCTCCCTTATATATAAGGTAACCTCTTAACCATTTTTTTATAATCAAATTTTATTATTGGTTATAATTATTAAATTATATTACCACTAAATTTGATATTATTCAAACTCAATAGTTGCTGGTGGCTTACCTGTACAATCGTACATTACACGGTTAACCCCTTTAACTTCATTAATAATTCTTCTTGTTACTGTTCCAAGTACTTCCCATGGAAGGTCTGCTGACTCTGCTGTCATAAAATCACTTGTAGTTACAGCTCTAAGTGCTATCGCGTAGTCATATGTTCTTTCATCGCCCATAACACCTACTGAACGCATATTAGTTAATCCCGCAAAATATTGTCCAAGTTGTTTATCAACACCTGCTTTTACAATTTCTTCACGATAAATCCAATCTGCATTTTGAACAATTTGTACTTTTTCAGCTGTTACTTCTCCGATTATACGAATACCTAATCCTGGACCTGGGAAAGGTTGACGGAATACAAGATGTTCTGGAATATTAAGTTCTAATCCAGCTTTTCTTACTTCATCTTTAAATAATAATCTTAAAGGTTCAATAATTTCTTTAAAATCAACACAATCAGGTAATCCACCAACATTATGGTGTGATTTTATAACTGCTGATTTTCCAAGTCCTGATTCGATAACATCTGGATAAATTGTACCTTGTACAAGGTAGTCAACTGCTCCAATTTTTTGTGCTTCTTCTTCAAAAACTCGAATAAACTCTTCACCGATGATTTTTCGTTTTGTTTCTGGATCTTCTACACCTTTTAACTTATCATAAAAACGTTGTTGTGCATTTACACGAATAAAGTTTAAATCATATTGTCCATCTGGACCAAATATTGCTTCAACTTCATCACCTTCATTTTTACGTAATAAACCATGGTCTACAAAAACACATGTAAGTTGTTTACCTATTGCTTTTGAAAGCATAACCGCTGCTACTGAAGAATCAACACCTCCAGATAATGCGCATAGTGCTTTTCCGTTTCCTACTTTTACACGAATTTCTTGAATCATATCTTCAACGAAAGAATCCATCTTCCAATCGCCTGCACATCCACAAATATCGTTTACAAAGTTACTAAGCATAGTCATACCTTCTTGTGTATGCATTACTTCTGGATGGAATTGAACTGCATAAATGTTTGCTTTTTCATTTTCCATAGCTGCAACTGGACATACTGGAGTATGCGCTGTAACGTTAAATCCTTCTGGTGCTTTTTCTATATAATCTGTATGGCTCATCCAACATATTGTTGAAGGTGAAACCCCTTTAAATAACTTAGATGTGTTATCTACCGCTACTTCTGTTTTTCCGTATTCACTAACTGGTGCTGTTGCTACTACTCCGCCTAATACGTGTGCAGTTAACTGTGAACCATAGCAAATTCCCAAAATAGGAATACCAATTTCAAAAATTTCTTTTGTACGGATTGGAGAATCCTCTGCATATACACTATTTGGTCCACCTGTAAAAATAATACCTTTTGGATTCATTTCTTTAATTGCTTCTATACTAATGTTGTACGGATGTACTTCACAATAAACATTATTTTCTCTTACACGTCTTGCAATAAGTTGATTATATTGACCACCAAAGTCTAGTACTATAATACGCTCATGTTTCATATTTTGTGCCTCCTTCAAGTATTAAAACTTATAATTGTCTTTACACCGTTGTTATTTTAGTATTCAACACTGTAGTTTGGTGCTTCTTTAGTAATATGAATATCATGTGGATGACTTTCTTTTAGTCCTGCACTTGTAATTCTTACAAAAGTAGCTTTTTCTTGTAATTCACTAACTGTTTCTGAGCCTGCATAACCCATTCCTGAACGTAAACCACCTACCATTTGGAATATCGTATCTGCAACTTCTCCCTTATATGCTACTCGTCCTTCTACACCTTCTGGAACAAGTTTTTTTGCATCATTTTGGAAATAACGGTCTTTACTACCATTTTCCATAGCTGCAATACTACCCATACCTCTATAAACTTTATATTTTCTACCTTGGAACAATTCAACAGCTCCTGGACTTTCTTCACATCCCGCAAGCATAGAACCCATCATACAAACATTAGCGCCCATACCTATTGCTTTTACAACATCTCCTGAATATTTGATTCCACCATCAGCAATAACTGGTATACCATATTTAGCTGCTGCTAAAGCACAATCTTCTACTGCTGTTATTTGAGGAACACCAACTCCGGCTACAACACGAGTTGTACAAATTGAACCTGGACCAATTCCCACTTTTATAGCATCTGCCCCTGCTTCAATTAATGCAATAGTTGCTTCTGCTGTTGCAACATTTCCTGCAATAACTTGAAGCTCTGGATATTTTTCTTTTACTATTTTTACAGTATTTATAACACCTTGTGAATGTCCATGCGCTGTATCAACTGTAATTACATCAACTTTTGCCTTTACAAGTGCATCAACTCTATCCATAAAGTCATTTGTTACTCCAACTGCTGCTCCTACTAATAATCTACCTTGCTCATCTTTTGCAGCTTGTGGATATAATATAGCTTTTTCAATATCTTTAATAGTTATAAGACCTTTTAAATTACCGTCTTCATCAACGATAGGTAATTTTTCTATACGATGATGTGCTAAAATTTCTTTTGCTTTTAGAAGATCTGTTCCTTCTGATGCTGTAATTAAATTTTTGTCAGTCATAACTTCTTTAATTTTACGGTTATGATTCGTTTCAAAACGAAGATCACGATTTGTAATAATCCCTACTAATTTTGTTCCTTCTGTAATAGGAACTCCTGATATACGGTATTTTGCCATTAATTCATTTGCATCATACACATAATGATCTGGAGATAAGAAAAATGGATCTGTAATAACGCCATTTTCAGACCTCTTAACCTTATCTACTTCTTCCGCTTGCTCACTAATAGTCATATTTTTATGAATAATACCAATTCCACCTTGTCGTGCAATCGCCACTGCCATACGTGCTTCAGTAACAGTATCCATTCCTGCACTCATAAATGGAATATTTAATGTTATTTTTTTTGTTAATTGTGTTTTTAACGATACATTTTGCGGTAATATGTTCGAGTAATTTGGCACTAATAAAATATCATCAAACGTAATGCCTTCTTTAAGAATCTTAGACATTGGAAGTTCCTCCTAAAATAAAATAAGTTTATAATAAAAAATTCCTCTACAACAATTGCGAGGAATTGTTCAAACTAAAAATGAGTGAATATAAATAATTTCACTTTTTGCTAAACTTCTCATAGCCTTTATTTTACAATGAATGCTAGAAATGCTCAGACCTTATTTTAAAGCTTATATGACAAGGTATTACTAAGTTTTAGTTATTATATCATATTAGGTCGAAAATTGTTAGTGGTAGTTGTTAATAATTAAATATTCAGTTTAATTCAAAAGATGGAGTGTGTATACAATAACACTCTCCATCTTTATATTATTATTTATAACGCATTATTTTATGCGGTGCTTGTTTATATATTGCTTCAAGCATTTGCTCATTTGGTGTTATAAGTACACGTTTAGTTTCACCATTTGATGCGCATATTATTGCATATGTATTTTTTGTACGTTCGCCATCACTTGCATCAATTGTATTTTTTACACGCACTATCTGCTCGCGATATTTTTCATCTTTAATAGAAGCCATAATATCAATTGTTTTAATATCAATATTTATACATTTTTTACGACGTTCTTTGTTATATATAACGTCAATATCTAGTTCATTGTTTGTAAGCATATATTCATGTTCTTTTTTTAGTCTTGATATTAAAAAATACGAACCCCAACCAATTCCTAAAAGCGCTATCGCTGCGAATAGTGGTCCTAAGAACAAAAATAATATGATACCCACAAGCACTGCAACTGTACAAATAATAGCACGCTGTGCTTTTTCACGCTTGTCCATTTTCATAGCCACTAACTGTTCTTTAAATATATCCCCCATATGTGCATCTCCTTAATATTTTGTTACCATATTATACCACTAATTTTATAAAGTTTCAATGTCGCTACTTTTGTAGTATAATAAGAAATTATGTCTAAGGAGCTGAGAATTAAATGCATTTTATAAATGAAAAAAATAAATTTTTAAAAACCAATTCACATTTATATCTAGTTACATCTATCATTTGTCTAGTCTTGATAACTTGTTTATATTTTATAGATGAAAAACTTTTTTTAAATATCACCACACTACTATCAGTTTGTCTTGCTTTTTATTTAATAATATCAACTTCATACATCAAGTTTATACCAGTCCAAACATACATACCATATGTTGGTCTTTTTTATGCTATACCTGCACTATTGTATGTTGTACCTCTTATTGTTACATCTTTTTCATTAGATCAAACATCTTTTTTTCTTGATTCTATGAAAATATATTATTTATCTAGAATTCTTTTTATTATTCCATTAGTTATACTTACTTACATATATGTACATAGACGTGAAATTTTTCAAAAAGCTATTTTACCTCTTTTAATTTTTGTTATCGTATTATCAATTGTATGTACTTTATTTATTCCGGAATCTTTTTTATTGTTTATGCGTCAACATACAATAGAATCATTATATTTTAATTTATTTAACCATATGATTGTTCCACTTGGGTTATATTACACGTATTTTAACTTACAAAAAATAAAAGATGATTTTTCAAAAACGCATAATACTATTATTTTCACTTTTTTAATTTGTACATTTATAATGGAAGCAATTGATATACTATACTTTATTCCTTTTTCTTTTCCTATTATTTATGCTCATACATATAAGCTTATTACTTTGTTTTTATTTGCTATTATTCAAATTGATATTTTTGTATTAATACCATTTGCATTACTTAATTCTAAGCAATCTGAAAATGAAGCTATTATTACAAATAATGCTGAATCACTTAGTCACTACTCTGCTTGCCTTGATAATTTGCAATCAGTTATTCATTCACAGTCTGTTTCTTTTCAGAGAATACTAGATGTTTTACCTGAGCCATTAATAATTTGTATTGGTACAACTATTTATCAAGTAAATCCTGCTGCTGTCTCTCTTTTAAAAGCAACAAATCATCATACGGTAATAGGAACTGATATATTTTCATATATATCAACGACTCCTAAGTTTCATGATGATTATATAGCTTTGTTAAAAGATCCTAGCTCTGTTTTAGAAGGTGAGTTTGAGCTACTTCTAGATGATAATCAAAGTTGTCCTGTAGAATATTTTTTCACATCAAATACACTTTATAATAAGGATACTGTTATTTGTATTTTAAAAGATGTATCATCAAAATATGAAACACAATCTGCTCAAGAAGAATTATATTTTCAACAACTTAAATTGCGTCATTTTTCAAATATCTCACATGATATTAAAACACCTATCAATATTATTTATAGTTCACTTCAAATGCAAAACAGAGCCTCAACCTTGCCTGAATGTATACACTATACTGCAATGATGAATAGGAATTGTTTGAAATTATTAAAAATGCTTAATAATTTACTCGATTTAACGAAACTTGATAATAAAATGTTTTCATCTTCTCCACAACATTTTAATATCGTTGATGCAATTGAAGCAATTTGCGAATTATCTTCAACCTACCTTACTGCTAGAAATATTAATTATATTTTTGATACTGATGTAGATATTAAAAATGTTCATATGGATCCATCTCACCTAGAACGTATTTTTTTGAACTTACTTTCAAATGCAGTTAAATATAGTAAAAATGCTGGTGAAATTTTCATTGATATTAAAGACCATTCTGATATGGTTGCTATCCATGTTCGTGATACTGGTATAGGCATCGATAAAGAACATATTGATACTATTTTTAATCGTTATACTATGCTTAATAATCCATCTTTTACAAAAGAACATAGTTCTGGAATGGGACTTTCTATCGTAACTGATTTAGTTGAAATGTTAGGTGGAACTATTTCATGTAATAGTACTTTAGGTGTTGGTAGTGAATTTATAGTTACTTTGCCTTCTCTACCTGATGAAGATGATATTTCACCTCTACCTCTTGAACTATCAAATAGTATCCAAAATATCAAAATAGAATTTTGTGATATTTAGTTGCCATTATACTTTATATGTGGCAAAATAAATTGTTATTTTTATACTGCGTAATACATAGTTATTTTTATACTGCGTAATACATAGTTATTTTTATACCGCGTAATACATAGTTATTTTTATACCGCGTAATACATAGTTATTTTTATACTTTTATATGGAGGAATTTATGGATATTATTATTGCTTTAAAAGCTATTATTTTAGGAATTATCGAAGGACTTACAGAATTTTTACCTGTATCTTCTACTGGACATTTAATTATATTTTCAAATCTCATAGATTTTTATAAACATTTTGATAAAGAGTTTGTAGATATATTTAACATGGTTATTCAACTTGGTGCTATTTTAGCCGTTGTAGTATATTATTGGAAAAAAATATGGTCTACTGTTTTAAATCTTTTTCCTAATAAAAATCGTTCATTTTCAGAAAGTGGTCTTTATTTTTGGCTTATGATATTGATTTCATGTGTACCTGCTGCTGCAATAGGTATTCCTTTTGATGATTGGGTACAGGCAAAGCTTTTTAACCCTATTGTAGTTGCTTGTACATTGTTTATCGGTGGTCTATGGATGATATATGCAGAAAATAAATTTCGTGGTAATAAAACAACTGATTTAGAAAATACAATTATTTCACCAAAAAGAGCTTTAACTGTCGGCGCTTTTCAAGTATTATCGATTATCCCTGGTATGTCACGTTCTGCTTCAACAATTATAGGTGGATGGGTAAGTGGTATGTCAACTGTAGCTGCTGCTGAATACTCTTTCTTCCTTGCTATTCCTGTTATGGTAGGGCAGGCACTCCTAAACACTCTTAAACTTGTTCAGAGCCCTGTTCCAATTACAAATACAGCATGGATTGCTCTTGCTATTGGATTTATAGTATCATTCATAGTTGCATTACTTGTAATTGGTTCTTTCTTATCATTCTTAAAGAAAAAACCTTTAAAATATTTTGCAGTATATCGTATTATATTTGCATTTATTGTTCTTATCGCTGGTGCATTTGGATTACTTAGCCAAATTGGCTAATAAACTACCCATATAACAAAAAAAATCAAAGGCTTAAAAAGCCTTTGATTTTTTTTATAGGTTTACATCATTCCCATGCCACCCATACCGCCCATGCCTGGCATTCCACCAGCTGGCATTGCAGGTTCATCTTGTTTAATATCCGCAACAATACATTCTGTTGTTAAAAATGTTGCTGCTACAGATGTTGCATTTTGTAATGCTGAACGTGTTACTTTAGTTGGATCAATAATACCACCATCTATCATTTGAACATATTCTTCTGTTAAAGCATTGAATCCCATACCTTCTTCTGATGCTTTTACATTATTAATAATAACTGCTGGTTCAAGTCCTGCATTTTCAACGATTTGACGAAGTGGTGCTTCTAATGCTTTAAGAATAATTTTCACACCTGTTTTTTCATCACCCACTGTTGTTTCTACAAGCTTTTCAACTTCTTTAATAACGTGGATATAAGTACTACCACCACCTGCTACAATTCCTTCTTCAACAGCTGCTCTTGTAGCTGCTAATGCATCTTCAATACGAAGTTTTCTTTCTTTCATTTCTGTTTCTGTTGCTGCACCAACTTTAATAACAGCAACACCACCTGCAAGTTTAGCTAATCTCTCTTGAAGTTTTTCACGATCAAAATCTGATGTTGTTTCTTCAATTTGACGACGAATTAGGCCAACACGATTTGCAATATCTTGCTTATCTCCAGCACCATCAACTATAACAGTATTTTCTTTTGTAATTTTAATACTACTACAACGGCCAAGTTGCGCTACTGTTGTATCTTTAAGATCTAGTCCTACTTCTTCCGATATTACTGTTCCACCTGTAAGTGTTGCAATATCTTGAAGCATTTCTTTTCTACGGTCACCAAAACCTGGTGCTTTAACTGCTACACAGTTAAATGTTCCTCGTAATTTATTAACTACTAATGTTGCAAGAGCTTCTCCTTCAACATCTTCTGCAATAATTAACAATCTAGCACCTGATTGTACTATTTGCTCAAGTATTGGTAAAATCTCTTGAATATTTGTAATTTTTTTGTCTGTAATTAAAATGTATGGATTATCAAGAATAGCTTCCATTTTTTCTGTATCTGTTACCATATATGCTGATAAGTAACCACGATCAAATTGCATTCCTTCAACAACATCTGATTCAGTTGTCATTGATTTTGATTCTTCAATAGTAATTACTCCATCATTAGATACTTTTTCCATAGCGTCAGCAATTAACGTACCAACTGCATCATCACCTGCTGAAATAGCTGCAACTCTCGCAATATGATTTTTACTATTTACTGTTTGGCTTAATCCTTGAATTGTTTTAACTGCTAATTCAGTAGCTTGTTGCATTCCGCGACGAATAATAATAGGATTTGCACCTGCTGCAATATTTTTCAGGCCTTCTGTAATCATTGCCTGAGCAAGTACTGTTGCTGTTGTTGTTCCATCACCTGCAACATCATTTGTTTTAGTAGCAACTTCTTTTACAAGTTGCGCTCCAATATTTTCAAATGGGTCTTCAAGTTCTATTTCTTTTGCAATAGATACACCATCGTTTGTAATTAACGGAATACCATATGATTTATCAAGAACTACATTACGTCCCTTTGGTCCTAACGTTACTTTAACTGCATTCGCTAATTGATCAACTCCTGACTGAAGTGATTGTCTTGCTTCTATCCCAAAACGGATTTGCTTTGCCATATTTATTCCTCCTTAAGTAAAACTATTCAACTATTGCTAATATATCATTTTGTTTAACAATTACATAATCTTTTTTTTCTAAGGTTACTTCAGTACCTGCATATTTAGAATAGATGACTTTATCGCCTACTTTAACTTCCATAGTAACTTTTTCACCGTCTACAAAACCTCCTGGTCCAACAGCAACAACGATTGCTTCTTGAGGTTTTTCTTTAGCTGCTCCTGTAAGAATAATTCCTGATTTTGTTTTTTCTTCAGCTTCTAGATGTTGTATAACAACACGATCACCTAATGGTTTTAAATTCATAAAAATATCCTCCTTGCTTCTCTGCAAAACTCATTAGCACTCCTCATTACAGAGTGCTAACTCTATAATTAATATTATGCTATTTTATATAATAAATCAAGACAAAATTATTATTTCATTTATTTACTTACCTTTAAATAAAGCGTTTTCACGAGCGTAATAAAATAAATACTGTTGTGCATATCCTGCTAAATCTCCAAAATATTCATGTGCAAAATCGCGTATATACTCTGGCTTTTTATCTTCTCCATTAAAATAAATTCCTTCCATAACACGTTTAATCCATACATCAGTTGGAAATACTTCACTTTTTGCAAATGCAAACAATAAAATACAATCTGCAATTTTAGGACCTACTCCTCGAATTTTCAGAAGCTCTTGTTTTGCATTATAGTAATCCATTTCATATAAATCAGCAAGTTTAACATCACCAGATATAATTTTTTCACATGCATCTATAATATATGGCGCACGAAATCCTACTTTGCATAACCTTAAATCTTCATCTGTAACTATACTTAACTCTTCTGGTGTTGGAAATGTATACACATCATATTCATAGAAATCATTATTTTCAATTTTAACACCATATTTATTTGTAATATTATTAATACATGTTTTTATATTCGGTATACTATTGTTTTGTGAAATAATAAATGAGATAAGCATTTCCCAAGGGTCTTGCTTTAAAATTCTAATACCATTCCCAAACATAATTGCTTTTTTCATATATTCATCTTTTTTCATTAATACATCTGTTATTTGTCCATAGTCTGTCTTTAAATCAAAATAGTCACTCCATATTAACTCAAATTCATTTGAAGTCATATTGTGCATTACAGGACTTATACTCTCTTCTTGTTGACATATTTTTATTACCTTTTGTTTTGCAATAAGTAAAAAGGTATTTTCTGATACTTGATTATATCTAAATACTTGTCCACTATCTAAAATATGCTTGATATTAAAATGTGTTATATGTTCTAACATTATACTTTTATTCATGTCATTACACCTTCATTCATTTTTGTATTTTATATTATTGCCATCATTCGTCTTTATATACTTATTATAACAGCTTAATTTGTTTAAAGCTTTTAATTGTTCTAATATGTTCATAATTTATTTTTAAAATTTTGCAATAAAAAAATGCCATACTGCCATTCTCTATATAAGAATGTTAGTAGACATCTATAAGCATAGTAAAATATGTATTAACAAAAAAAGTGATAAACTAAGTTATCACTTCTCTAGCGTGCGCAAAAGGATTCGAACCCTCGGCCTTCTGATCCGTAGTCAGACGCTCTATCCAGCTGAGCTATGCACACATATTAAATTGATTTGTTGCAAACGTGCGCAAAAGGATTCGAACCCTCGGCCTTCTGATCCGTAGTCAGACGCTCTATCCAGCTGAGCTATGCACACATATTAAATTGATATTGTTACTCATTTTATAGTTAATATGCCCGAGACCGGAATCGAACCGGTACGAGGGTTAGCTCGCAGGATTTTAAGTCCTGTGCGTCTGCCAGTTCCGCCACTCGGGCATATAATGGTCGCTATAGGGCTCGAACCTATGACCCCCTGCTTGTAAGGCAGGTGCTCTCCCAGCTGAGCTAA
>JBOFDK010000064.1:0-6569 GCA_051646925.1 Cellulosilyticaceae bacterium
AATAGAGAAGAACTAATAGATGCTATTGGTGATTCTGTTGTTACACTTATTATACTTGCAGCACAGAATGATTTAGATATAGAAGAATGTTTAGCAACAGCCTACATTGAAATAAAAGACCGAACAGGGGTTACAAAAGGTGGTGTTTTTATTAAAGACAACATAGGTTTATGACAATGAGGTCAGTAGGACAACATATAATTATTACTATTGAGCGACTATACGAAAAATCGGTTAAGCATGGGTCTTTAGAGTTATCTATTGACCCAATGTTTAATCCGACAAATAATCTTGTTTATAAAGGTATAGTAAGTGGCATTTCAGATGCAGAACCATTTGATGAATATGGCAACAAAATAAATAGTGTTATCCAAAATGGTGATTTAGCTTATTTTAGATACACATCAACAGACGACCCACGAAACAGAATAGGTAAAGAAATATCTGATTTTAAAGAAATGACACAAATACGTGTTTTTTATAAAGATGTATTTTGTGTAGTTAGGAATGGTGGTATAATACCTGTTGGAGGTTGGATTCTTGGAGAGCCTTTTATTGATGGTGAAGGAGAATTAATCGAATTAGAATTAGAATCTGGTAAGAAAGGTAAAGTAAGGGTAGAATATTACGAGAATAGTTCTATTATAAAAAACACTAATAATACTTTATCAAAACATAAAGCCATTATTAAACATATTGGTGTTTTTAAAGACCAAGAAACAGAGTTAAAAGTTAATGACGTTGTATTTTCAAAGCACGTTATCGCATTTGTAAACAATATTGAAGGGGTTGATTATTATTGCTTTCAAGAAGATATAATTGATGCAATATTATGAAAAATAAAGTAAAGTTTACAGAAGGGTTACTAATTGATATTGCAGAAGATGTTTTAAAACTTGAAATTGTTAAGTCTATTTTTTCAAGATTAAAAACAAGCAATGAAGACCCTATAAAAAAAGATGATGTACCAACAATTAAGTACATTTCTCTTATGTACGATAAAAATTCCCCAATAAAAAAGGAAACAATAGATAACCGCAAAATAATAGCAGCAGAAAATGCTCAATTTAAAAACAAATCAGATGAAAAAGATGCACAAACACTAAATACAAATAGAGTTGTTGCAATGGTGCATTTGTTTTTAAAGCACCAAAATGATTTTAGATGGTCTACATATATAACCGCAACCGAATCTTTTTGGCAAAATCAACAAGTAATACTTAAAGGAGCATCAGACCCAAAGGAGCAAGAAACTATTAACAAACTTGCCAAAGCAAATGACGAAACGATTGATAGAATAGAAAAATACCAAGACCAAATTTTTGGTGACAATAAAGAAAGAATGGCAGAAATAATTAATTTTTCTGTTGAAGACTATGTAAAAGCCCTAGAAAGTGTACAATAAATCAAATGGAAATAATTTCGAAATAGTTCAAGGTTTAAATTGTAATATTCCGAATGCAGGAACTGTTTTTAATAAATTCACGCAACAATATGAAGACCGAGAAATACACAAAAGGTCTAAAATACCAAAAGAGAATTTTTGGCAACTACCATACAAGCCCAAAGATTTAAAAAAGAAGCTACTTGTTGAAAAAAACAAAAGAATAGAAAATCCAACATATTTTGATAGGGATTTACAAGAGTATCGAGACACAGAATGGGACAGGCGAGTAAATGGGTTTTGGTTTTATAATTATAATGAAGAAACTCAACAATTAGACCCTACTTACATAACAGGTCAGCATTACTTTTTTCTTGCACATTGGCAAATCAAAGGTGTATATCTTGATTACAAAGATACAGATAGAAAATGGCACTACTTCTGGCAATACTGCGAAGAAGACCCATGTTGTTATGGTATGATTGAAATTACACAACGTAGAGAAGGTAAATCATCTAGGGCTGGAAATATGTTAGGGTGGTACTCTACCATGAACTCTGAAAAAAATTGTGGGATACAAAGCAAGACAGACCCAGATGCACAAAGACTTTTTTCAGAGCAATTAATTTCGCCTTTTAAAAAATTAGAATCTTTTTGGATTCCAGAAATGGATAGGTCTAAGGGTTCTACCCCTAAAACTATATTGTCTTTTAATCAATCTGCTACAACTAAAGGTGGATATTTAGAGATTATTGATTGCCTATTTACACAAGTTGACTTTAGAGCATCAACAGAAAGTGCATACGATGGTGACATTTTACACAGATATGTTGCGGATGAGTGTGGCAAGGCAAAAAATATTTCTATTTATAATAGGCACACGGTAGTTAAACCGTGTATGGCAGTTGGTAAAAAAATAATTGGAAAAATGTTGTACACCACAACAGTAGAAGATATTGGTGATGCTGATATTTATGAACAAGGCAATTTTCAGAAGTTATGGGACGAAAGCAATGTAAATAAAAGAAATGAATTAGGACAAACAATATCTGGTCTTTACAGATACTTTTTACCAGCAAATATAGCCATAGAATATGATGTATATGGTAAGCCAAAATTAGAAGCTAATATGGATTATCTCTTAAAGATGCGAGAAAGCCAAACATCCCCTGCTGCAAAAGCATCTTACTGCCGTAAATTTCCCATTACAATAGATGAAGCATTTTGGACACCAGGGGATGAATGTATTTACAACGTAATAGAAATTGAAAAAAGAAAATACGAGATTAAATACATTGATAAATCTGATTTATATGTACAAGGTAATTTAGTTTGGCTTAATAATAAAAGGGGTTCTGGGGTAAGATTTGTAGAAAGTGATAAAGGTAGGCTAAAGTTTCATAAAAAATTCAATGTACACGCAGAAACGCTATTACAAAACACATTAGTTGATTATGATGGGAAATTTAAACCCAAAATGAAACATCTTAGGTGTATTGGCATTGACCCTTTTGACCACGGTGTAATTGAAATAGGAGGTAGAGGTTCAAGGGCAGCAGCATATTTGTATTTTAAATACAACCCAATGGACGAACTTTCTGAAACTTTTATATGTGAATACTTACGGAGACCCAATGACTTAGAAGAGTTTCACGAGGATATGTGCAAATTAGCATTTTTAACTGGAGCAGATGTTATTATTGAAAATAATAAACAGTTACTAATCAATCACTTCAAAGAAACTGGATTTGAAAAGTTTTTATACCACCATAATACAACGCCAGGTATAGCAGCAAACGAAAAAACACATGAACTTTTAGCAAAAACTACTGAAATATACATAGAACATAATATAAATAATGTTAACTTTGAAAATATATTACAAGATTGGTCTAAATTTAATTTAAAGAAGACAACGAAATTTGATGCAGCAATGGGGGCAGGATATGCTTTGATTGGTGGTTATCAAGAAAGAATGGTTGCAATAAATGAACTAGAAAAACCAAAACCAGTGATATACGAATCAAAACATTTTACGTAACAAACATAAAAAATGAACGAGCTAATACCTTTTCCATCTCATACAGAAGAAAAAACGCAAGATTGGATTAAGAAATACACAAAAGCTTGTTGGAGTGACTTTAATAGTATCCAAACAGAATCTTTTTATAAAGGTCGAGTTAGATATAACAATATTCAATCTTACATGATTGGAAGACAAGATATTGTGCAATATCTTAAAACACTAGACATTGACATGGCAAATGTTGATGAATCTGCATTAAAAATACCAAAAAAGGTACTATCTATTCTATCGAAATACGCACGTATGATGGTAGCAACGTTATCAAAAAACGACTATAATGTTAACATACAAGCAATAGACCCACTTTCTATTGAAGAAGATGTAAACTACTATGCTCAAAATAAAGCTAGGATGTTACTCCGTGATGAATTTATTCAAGTAGGGCTAGACCCTTCTGAAATGATTCCTGATACAGACGAAAAGTTTGAAAGTGAAGAAGAACTAGAATTGCACATGGAATATAGGTATAAGAACAAAATATCTATTGATGCAAATAAAGCCATACGTGTAGTTCTTAATAATTGCAAATATGATTCAATAAAAGAATTTAACATCAAGCAATTAGTTTACTTTGGCTTTTGCGGACTAAAGGATTATTTTGACCAGAATGGAGACATAAAAGTTCGTTCAGTAGATGTAAATAACTTTATTGTGTCTAGGGCAACATACGAAGATTTTAAAGATGCTTTGTATATGGGTGAGGTTTTAGACTTATCTATTGCTGATTTACGTGAAATGGATATTAAACAAGAAATTACAAAATCAGACTATGACTTAATTGCAAAAAGAATAAGTAACTCCATACCTAATAGTTATAATACTACTGAAAATAGAAATGTGCAAGGATACGAAGGTCAAAGGGTGCAACTACTTGACATTGAGTTTTACTCTACAAATGAATGTTATATTGAAGAAGGTTTAGATAAAAATGAAAATAGGGTAATAAGTAGAAAGTCTAAAATTATAAAAAAATCAAAAGACAATACTTATTACAAAAAAGAATACAAAGTAGTTTACGAAGCTAAGTGGGTTGTGGGTACAGATATTTTCTTTGGGTGTAAACTACAAACAAACATGAAACGTCCAAAATCTAATATATCTGACGTTTCATTTAGCTATAATGTTGTTGCTCCGATGTTATCTAATATGAATACAATATCTATTGGAGAAAATATGATTACGGTTCAAGATATGATTCAACTTGCGTGGATGAAATATCAAGACGTGCTTATTTCTGCAAAGAAAAAAGGTATATTAATGGAAATTGGGGCAATGGAAAATATACCTCTAGGGAAGGCTGGTATTGCATTTACCCCTGTTGATGGTTTTGAATTTTACAAAAAAACAGGTAGCTTGTTTTACCGTGCAAAAGATGATGAAGGTAAAAACACTAATTACAAGCCTATCACAGAATTAGAGAATGGATTAGGTGACGAAGCACAAAGATATTTTGCAGAAATACAAAATAACATATCTCTTTTGCAGCAAATGACTGGTTACAATGAACTAACAGATGGTTCTACTCCAGATTCAAGAACATTAAATGGTGTTGCAAAAATGGCATCAGAATCAACTAATAACAGTATTTATTTTATGAAAAAAGGAGAACGTATGTGCTTTGAGCAACTTATGTATTCTTTAGTAATCCGAATACAAGATGCTGCAAAAAGTGGAAATTTAAGTGGATATATTAATTCAATAGGTAAAAAAACAATTGAGTTTTTTAGTTTATCTCCAGATGTTTCAATGCGTGAATTAGGCATTATTATTACTGATCAACCAGATGCTTATGCAAAAGAAACATTAAAAGAAAGAATAAATTTAGCCATACAAAGTGGTCAAATAACTATTGCTGATGCCTTTATGGTTGAGCAAATTATTGATATTAACCATGCGGAAGCTATGCTTAGTATAAAAATAAGAAAAAATAAAGAAGCAGAGCAAAAAATAAATTTGCAAAATATAGAAGCAAATTCAAGAACACAACAAGAATCTGCCCAACAAGCATTTGCATTAAAACAGCAAGAACTTGAAATGGAAAAAAATGTTAAATTAGAATTATTAGTTGCCGAAACAGATAGCCAATTACAACAGATTAATGCGAAGTACAATTTTGAGCTGCAACTAAAAGAAATGGAAGTAACTGGTAGAGTTGAGCAAAATAATATTCAAGCTAAAGCAAAAGAGTATGTGGCGGATAGAGGTGCAAAATCATCAGAAGCAAAACATGTAACTAAGCTACAAAATGACAATTTACAGCAAGTAGAAAGCCAAATTCACGAAGAAAAAATTATTGAAAAAGAAAAAGAAATTGTTGAAAAAGAAGAATTAGTAGAATAAAACAGAATAATATTTGGTTAAGTAAATAAATTATTCAATTTTTGTGAAAATATCAGACAAACATAATAATATATGAGTGATTCAACAATACAAATATCACAAGCAGATGGTGATAAATTATTTGGTGTAGAACCTGTAATAGAGCAAGCACCTGTTATTGAAACTACACAAGAAATTCCTATAATTGAAGCAAATATTGTTGATAATGGAGTCGTTGTTCAAAATGACAATCCTATTGTTGAAGAATCTGATTCTATTGTAGAAAGTAATATTGTTGAGGCTATTGTAGAAGATACTCAAATAATTATTCAAAACGAAGAAATTAAACCTGTTGAAGTTGAGAAAACAACTAAGACAAAAGTTAAACTTTATAAAGATAATTTTCAAGCTGCTTTAAATAAGTATTACAACACAGTAGAAAATCCTGATGTTGAAAGTTTTGCAAGGGCTTATAAAGCAAATTTTGATGGTTTAAGTGCCACAGAAATACTTAGATTGGATATAATCAACGACCCATACAATAAAGGCTTAGACAAAGAAACAATAGATTATTTATTAGATGAAAAATTAGCTAAATACGATTTAGATACAGACGATGAAAGAGAATTAAAAAGGAATCAACAACTTTTACAGCGAGAAGCGAATATTGTAAAAGACAAGATGATTGAAAGTTCAAAGAAATTTGTCGCTGAATTTGAATCTGAATTAGATATAGAGGTTGATGCACCAGTACAGCAAGAACAAATTAAACAAACAGAA
>JBOFDK010000065.1:0-2665 GCA_051646925.1 Cellulosilyticaceae bacterium
AGCTACTGACATGATGAATCGTAATTTAGGTTTACTGATTGATACTTTTGGTACAGATTATATTATCACTTCATTTTTTGAATTAGACATTGTACGAAATATTAATCAAGGTAATTATGATAATAGCCTAACAAGTAAGGTAAATGAAGATATGAGTTTTAATGGTTTAGCCATTGAATAAATAAGATTTAATTTTTTGTATAAAGATAAATTAAACATGTTTCATTTCCTACATTTTTTTGTTTTCAAAAAAATGTAGGGAGGTAACAACAATATTATGCAAACACAAACCGACAATACAACCAGCATAAAAACCTTCGCTTACGCACTTGTGAGTGCAAGTGAGATGCAAGCACATCAAAAAGCCTTTGCTGTAGTCTTTCATCTCATTCCCAAAGACCCGAAAGTGTAGCTTACAATAGACAACGATGGGCATTTGCATTACCGCAATGAACATGCCCCTCTACTGCCTGCAGCACAGGAAAAAGCCCAAGCCGAATCGCATCTATAGGAATTTATGGCGCAGCTCAAAGCTCGTTTGCAGCAGCAAATCCAGCAGAGCAAGGAACAATACCTCGCTTTTTTGCCCAGCGACTTCCCGCAAGACCTCTTTAACCGTAGCAGCTACAAACTCATGTTACTGAAGCCTGTATATAAGACATACTTAGCGACAAAATATGTAAAATCGTGGCAAGCGGAGCTGCAACTGCAAGCCCCTGCCCTGAAAGAAGTGCGTATATTAGGCGTGAAAGTGCCATTTTCCGCCACCTACCCCGTCCAAGATGCTACGCTTACGATGCAGTTTTCCACAGGGCGGGTTTCTTCGCTTTCAATGAATTTCTTGCCCCTGCGCACCAATCAGAAAAAAGTTGTACCTTTGCAAGTAGCTGCAGCGCATCTTGCAGAGCTTACAGCAGATAGGTTTCCATTTTTGGCACTTGTGCTGCGGCGGGAAGGGGACTGGGTGAGGTTGGGGGAAAGGGTGGATATTCCGTATGTTTTTCGATTAGCGGCACAAAATAGAATTATTCCGCTTGAAAATATAATGCAGAATTATTCTGATGTTTGGATGGACATGCAGAAGGTTATTCCTTATATTCCTATTTGTAAAATTATATGGGATACCTATAATTTTTCTGCTATTTATTCGGATTATAGAGTCTCTAAAATCCCTACTACTGTAAAGAAATCTGAATGGGTTACCAAACATAAAGTGCCATATATAAACAAAGAAGGAAAAGAAGATTTTCATACAGTCACAGTTGAGGAAGAAAAAGAAGTAGTTATGTTAATAGAAAACACTATTATTGCAAGGGATATTTATTTTAATATCCAAGAATATAAAAAACCTAATGAGCCTGCACGAGGAAATACAGTAACTGATATAATGTCTGATAATGGTTTTAAGGTTGAGAAAATAGATGAAAATTCTGACTTTTCAAGAGAAATTTTAGATGTTAATTATGTTGAGTACTCAGAACTCGAAAAAGCCAGTAGTTTTGATGGCTTTGATATTACGAATTCATTAGGGCGAGTTGTTTCTCTTGTTACAATGAAAGCCAAACAAACACGACTAAATGAAGATTTTAATGATTACAGTAATAATAACTATAAAACAAATAGCGTTAAACCTACTCTTCTAATTCAATTTATGAAGACTTTTTTTCATGAACTTATTGCTCATATTTGGGGAAGTACTGGTGTAAGTGGCGGGGAGCAGGATACAGAACATAGTAATGTAGGTTGGAATGGCAACACGGCACAACCTATATCGGGAGGCTGTAATGAATTATTATGGAATCAAATTATAGATGTTATCAAAGAAGAACCTACTCAGGAAGTGGCGGGAATATATGAAATAGATATTCATTCAAAAAAAATGACAGCTAAAGATTGGCAAGCCGCAATAGACAAACTTGTGGGCGTGATGAAAGACCCCTATATTAGCAAAACCGATTATGCAAAAGCTTTAATCAGCATTTATAACAAGGAATTAATTCAAAAATAATAAAAGCATGTTCAAACTAATTTCACTACTCGTCTTTTTATTCTATTCACAGTCCTATTCTGTTAAAAATAGAACTATATTTCCCCTTATGACCAATGAAATAACGGGGAACTGTATCCAGAAAGAAGGGATGGATTCACCCGATACAATATATCGTTATTTTGGGAAAGACACAATCATTTGTAGTAGAAGCGTAGGAAATACGGTATATACTTACTTAGATGATACCACATTAAAAATACATAGTCATTTTAATCATACAGAATGGTTCCCAGATGATGTAATATTTGCAGATACCAGCTCGAAATTATACCACACGCTTTATATAGAAGAAAAATATGTAGGCTTAAAATTAAAGACACCTCTTTTTTTGAGAGAAGAAAGCAATCAAATTGTCTTACATTCAAATTCAAAAGATAGTGCCTTAAATTTTGACCAAGTATTGTTTTATTATAATGCCAAACCTATGGTAGATATATGGAAAGTACGAAATATATTTTTTTCTTCTTTTTATATATATTTGAAAGAAAAGCAGTATAATGCTAAGTTACAAGACACTTTATATCAATTTCATTTTTCAGAAAAGGCAAGTGATGGTATTTCCATGGATATGCATATTAGCAAAAAATATGGCTTTGTGGGTTTTAAGAAAAACTG
>JBOFDK010000066.1:0-3662 GCA_051646925.1 Cellulosilyticaceae bacterium
TTTACTTGAACTATTTACACTTTTTAACTTAAATCTTTCTATAAGTGATTTTAACATTTGTGCTTGTCCACTTAATTCTTCACTAGCAGCTGCACTTTCTTCTGAAGTTGCTGAATTTGTTTGAACTACTTCAGATATCTGGTCTACACCTAGTGTAACTTGATTTATTGCATTAGCTTCATCTTCAGATGTTTTTGCTATATCATTAACTACTGCAGTTGTTCTATTTGTTGTATTTATTATTCTCTTGAATGAATCAGCCGTATTTTCTACTATTTCATTACCTTTATCAACAGCTTCTATTGAATTTTCAATAAGTGTAGCTGTATTTTTTGCAGCCTCAGCTGATTTAGACGCTAGATTTCTAACTTCATCTGCAACAACAGCAAATCCTTTACCAGCTTCTCCTGCACGAGCCGCTTCTACTGCTGCATTTAATGCTAATATATTGGTTTGGAATGCTATGTCATCTATTGTTTTTATTATTCTAGCTATCTCATTAGAAGTAAATGATATTTCTTCCATGGCTTTTATCATGTGAGTCATTTGGTCATTTCCTTCTTTAACTTGCTTACTTGAATTTAACATTAATGAGTTTGCTTTTTTTGCATTGTCAGCATTCTCTTTAATTTTATCTGATATTTCTGCTATAGTTGCAGATAATTCTTCAACTGCACTTGCTTGTTCTGTAGCACCTTGCGCTAAAAGTTGTGATCCACTTGATACTTGATTTGATGCACCTTCAACTTCTTCTGATGCTAAGTTTATTTGTAACATTATTTCACTTAAATCTTTAGTTATTTTTAAAACAGAACTTTCTATTACTTTGAATACACCTACGTACTCAGTACTAGTTTCAACATCAAAGTTTCCAGATGCAACTTCTTCTAATACATGTGTAGTATCCATTATAATCTCTTTTGTTCTATTACTCATTTGACGCATACTATCTGATAATGACCCTAATTCATCTTTTGAATCATACTCAATATCTATATCAAAATCCCCACCTGCCATTTTATTTGCAGCAGATTCTAATTCTTTAATTGGAGTTTGTAATTTCTTTGTTATAAATATACATATACCAAGCCCTGTTAATATAACAACTGCACTTATTACTACAGAAGATGTAATAGCTTTTGATGATCTTTCTTTTATCTCTTTATCAAATTCTACACTGCGAGCTTTTTCATCTTCATATACAGCTTTTGCGGCATTTATAGATGCAACATATCCATTGTAGTATCCACTTCCATCTGTTATTGCAATTTGTTGTGCTTCCTGTGCTTTCCCTTGATGTAAAAGTGAATATATATTATTATTTTCTTTTTTAAGATTTTCTATAGATGCTTCAAGATCGCTAACTAGTTTTTTATCACCTAAAGCTTTTTCTCTAAGTATTTTCATACTATTTTCAATACTCTCAAAGTCTTTTTGAGCTGATGCTTCATGTTCGTCAGGCTTATTTCCTGCAATAGAGTTCATAACATTTTGATCTATAGATACTAAATCTCTTCTAATGCTCATAGATTCGTTTGTTACTTGAAAAGGACCTGTATACAAGTCATGACTTTGATTTGCAGATTTTTTTAAGTTACTTATTAAAAATAAATTTGATAATGCTGTAAGCACTAATAAAATAACAAATGCCAACCCTAACTTTTGTCCTATTTTTAAGTTTTTTAAATTCATATATTTTCCTCCCTGTCCTCTGTTGATTATGATAGCTTTTCTTAAAAATTAGTATAATAACTTCTAAAATATAGCTAATTTGATACCATCTATTTGTATACGGATAAAAACTTATATACTTTAATAAAAATAAGGCATTACACATAGTGCAATGCCTTACTTTTATTTATGTCCTCCACCAGTTACTTGATTTAGTACAAACTCATCATCCAAAACTTCAATATCGAAAGCTTGCCCAAATCCTTTAACTAATCTTCCACTTTTTATATTTAATTCAAAAATATCAAAATCTAAGCTTTTTAATACCATCATTATTTGACTTCCATGAATTTTTTCAAACTCATCTAATATATATCTTTCATCATCTTGTTTAATTTCTACTTCACAAGAAAAGCTTACTCTCTGTCTTACAAATATAGATTTACTTTCATTTTCATCTTCAATTATCATAACTGAGCATTTATTATTTTCTAATAAGTTGAAATAATGATTAGCAGCTTTACTTATATAAATGTATAATTTATTGTTTTTCATTATAAAAGGTGCATAACTTACTTCTGGACTACTGTTCTTATTCAACGAACTTATCATTAAACTTTTTTGTGATTTTAGTAAATTTTCCATAATGTCTATTCTCCTATGATTTTATATTTAATATTTGTTCAATAATATATAAGCATCCTCTAAATCCAACAAACGGTGTGTATGGATATATATTTATTTTTTCAAGATTAGGATTACTTACTTGTATATCTAGTTTAGAATCATGCTTCATATCTATACTAGGTCCATCCCCTAAAAGAATCATTAATTCATTTTCTTTTAGGAATTTCATCCTTTCTAATTCACTTTTACCAACTAGTATTTCATCATTTTCACATGTAGTTTTATATAAAATTTCTTTTCTAATTACATTTAGACCTAATTCAGTTAGCATATCATTAAATCCCACAACAGTATCATAGTCTCCAAATACTGCACAATCTTTTATTTCATTATAGAAATAAAACTTTCTCTTTAATCCAAACATGTGCTTTTTAACAAGCTGAACTTCTTCATCAAATTTGGCTTTATTCAAATCGTATCCTTCAATTTGATTTACTTCTTCTATAAAATCTATAGTGTTCTTCAATCCGTATAGATTTTTATAAATATATTGTATATTGTATTGTTCTTTCATATGCTCAGCTGCCTTTAAAGCTTCTTTTCTAACAACTATATTTAGTGATGCTTTTGTTGAATTTTCAATATCTTCTATACTAGAATTAGCTGTAAAGACCGTATTTAAGTCTTTATTAAACAGTTCTCTCATTAATCGCTCAAGCTCTTTAGCCTCAGATAAGTAGTTGTATTTATCTATATTAAATCCTAATATATTATATTTATTAATATCTTTTATATTTTCTTTTACAACTTGAGACGCCAATAGCTCCAGCATATACTCAACACCGACGTTATAATCATCTTTTAAACCGCCAGTAGTTATAGGTATTAGTTTTGCTTTAGTACTGTCTTTTAACATATCACAAACGCTATTTATATCCGCTCCTATAATAGATGATATAGAAGATGCCATTACAAATATATACTTCGGAGATATGTTTTCATCAATTTCTAATATTGCTTTTTCAAGTCTGTCATATTTTCCAAATGTAACATCACTTTGATCCATATGTGTAGAATATACCTTTGCTTCATCTTCACCATTTAAACTTCCTATTCCTTCTATTGCATAATGAGTAGTTCCAGCTGGCCCAAACTCTATAACACATGCATCTTTTATAGATGACAAAGTCCATATAATACCCATTCTATCGTTTGCAACTGGGAAATACTTATAAACTTCCATGCATCATACCTCCCATTTTGTTATTTTTCATCTCAAATAATTTAATTAAGTCTTTCATCATAGCTATCGGTAATTCATATCCTATTTTTTGAGCATGAGAATCCATAGTTATTTGCATAAG
>JBOFDK010000067.1:0-3560 GCA_051646925.1 Cellulosilyticaceae bacterium
CTGTGCTGGGATAGCCGACTGCATGGCTAACAAAGGTGCAACCCTCGTCGAAGGCGAAAAAAACGGACGCAAATTCCATTTAATAGGCACGCATCTACAAGCCGAGGACAAGTTCCGCGCCACCCGACACAAGCAAATAAAACAAATGTACAAAGACCTCATTTCTCCCTTTGTCCAAAAAGACATCCCCATGCTTATCTCCGGCGACCTCAATGTCGATAAAATGGACTCCTTATCATACCGCCAAATGCTAACCGACCTCGATGCCGAAGACGGAAAGCTCCAAGGAGAAGTACAATCTACCTGGATAGGCATGTACGGCAAATGGAAAAAAAATGACCGCCGCCCCATTTACGACTATGTACTTTGGAAAAAGAATAGCAAAAAGGTCAAAATCACCCGCCGCGAAGCCAAAATCTTCCGCTCCCCAACAGCAACACACAACCTATCCGACCATAATGCAGTTGAGGTTGAAATGGAGTTTTAATACTTAGGTCCATAAGAAGTTCATCAAACATAAATAAACATACTATAAATTTTTTGAGCAAAAGCCTGTGCAGTTATTAATTACAAACCATTCTGTAAGAACCTGCAAACAAGGATTTATCAACAGCAGTCTGCAGATTCTGAGAGAATGGATGACTAGTTATTCTGTCATCAAAGTACAATAAATTTTTACACTACATAAATAAACATACTATCTCCCAAACCCCCACACAGGGTCAAAGAGTTTAATACAATATCTTCCAAAAACCCTACGAATGGTCGAAGACCTTCGTAGGGTTCAACTAAAAAACAAACAAAACTACAAGTTTTCATCCATATATATCCAATGAACACACAGCATACCAGCCAACACATCTTAATGGTGCGACCAGCCTCTTTTGGCTTCAATGCCCAGACCGCCGAGTCCAACGCTTTTCAGCAAAAGCCCACACAAGCCGCCGAGGAGATTCAAGCAAAAGCAGTCACAGAGTTTGACGACTTCGTGGCACAACTCAGAGCCTTGCGTATAGATGTCACCGTCGCCCAAGACAGTGCAGAACCCACCAAGCCCGATGCTATTTTCCCCAACAACTGGGTGAGCTTTCATCCCGACGGGCAAGTTTTCCTCTTCCCTATGTGTACCCCTAATCGTAGGTGGGAACGTGACCCCAAGATAATCCAACAAATCGCAGAATCATTCGACATAAAACAAATAAATGACCTCAGTGCCACAGAAAATCAAAATATGATTTTGGAAGGGACAGGAAGCATGGTCTTTGACCATATTAATAAAATAGGCTATGCCTGTCTTTCTCCCAGAACCCACAAAACTTTGTTTGAGAACTTCTGCCAAAAAATTGGCTATCAGCCTATTAGCTTCACAGCACTAGACAAAAGCGGGGGAGAGATATACCACACCAACGTAGTAATGTGTATAGGAGAGGGATTTGTGGTAATATGCTTGGAGAGTATTCCAGATAAACTAGAACAGAAAAAAATAAGAAATTCCTTCAATAAAAATGAAATAGAAATCATCGCTATATCCTTGGATCAGATGAATAATTTTGCAGGAAATATGCTAGAAGTATCCAATAAAAACGGAAAAAAATACTTAATTATGTCCAAAACCGCCTATACATCTCTCAATTACACACAACAGGGAATCATACGAAAGTATAGCGAAATCGTTTCCGTAGATATACCCACCATAGAATCCATCGGCGGCGGAAGTGCCAGATGTATGATGGCAGAAATATTTTGTCCTAAAAAATAAAACATATATATTTGCACCAAACTCACTTGTATCAAGTGAGTTTTTTTTATGAATATTTTCCCCCTCTGTCATTCAGAAGGAAACTTAGCCACAAACACCAAACTAACCGCCTAGGGTTACTTCTGAATGACAATGCTGATTATTTTTAATAAATATATTAAGACATAAAAATTTTATCATATATATAAAACACTTCACAACATGAACACATTTGGCAGAATCCTAAAAATATCCGTCTTTGGAGAATCACATGGCACACGAATCGGTTTTATTTTAGATGGCGTGCCACCTGGGATTGCTTTGAGCCTTGCAGACTTTGACACAGATATTAACAGACGCAAAGCAGGTGCCGCAGGAACTACCCCTAGAGTTGAAACTGATACACCTATTATAACAAGTGGCTGGTTTAATGGCTACACAACTGGTGCACCCCTGTGTATTTGTTTCGAAAACAATAATACAAAATCACAAGACTATGAAGCCCTTCGCAAACAGCCTCGTCCTGGACATGCTGACTGGGTAGCCAATAAGAAGTACTTAGGTTATGAAGATTATAGAGGTGGAGGACACTTTTCGGGCAGACTAACTGTTCTTTTAGTAGCCGCAGGAGTCATCGCCAAGAAAATCCTCGGACAAGTTTCTATACAGGCAAATATTACAGAAATAGGCGGAGAGCAAGACCTAGAAAAAGGTTTAGCCAAAGCCTTAGCCGCTCAAGATAGTATTGGTGGGATTATTGAATGTACTACCACAAACCTCCCAGTAGGATTAGGAGAACCTTTTTTTGATTCTTTGGAGTCCCTATTGGCTCATGCGGTTTTTTCTGTGCCTGCTGTACGAGGCATAGAGTTCGGGACGGGATTTGCGGCGGCACGTATGTTTGGTTCAGTACATAACGATACTATTTTGGACATGTCTGGCAAAACCCAAACTAATCACGCAGGAGGAATTGTAGGGGGTATAAGTAATGGAAATTCATTAGTGTTTCGTGTATGTATTAAGCCTACATCCAGCACCCCTCAAAAACAAGAAACGCTCAATATAGATACCCAGCAAGTAGAAGAATTTGTGGTAAAAGGAAGGCATGATTTATGCATTGCACTACGGGCACCCGTTGTAATCGAAGCTGTAACAGCCTTAGTATTAGCCGATTGTTTATTAATTAATATGAAAAAATAATGTATTTTCATTAAAAATACTGCTATATACTTTGAAACAAAACAAATATGTAAAAAGTATTCTGCCATATATTTTGGAAGTTTACAGATAGTATAAAAGTATTCTTCCATAGCCTTTGTAAGTTTACAAACAAAATAAAAGTATTCTGCCATAGTACTTGTAAACTCACAAAAAATATAAAATATCTCTGCGATATATCTTGTATAAGTACAAGTTATATCGCATTTTTCTTTTTATATACTTGTTAAATTTTGAGCATTTTTCGTGTATAAAAAATAGACACTTGCTACATTACAAAGCTAAAAAGCTATTTTTTTTATTTTTTTTGATAAAAAATTTGGATATTAATTTTTTTGTTTTTTACTTTGTATTATTGTTTTGTGATAAATGATTTAATAAAATAATATTTTAATTAAAATCAGTCCATTCTCTCAGAATCCGCAGACGAGAATTTATAAATATTATTAGTGTAGATTCTTACAGAATGGTAAAACTGTTAAAACAATTTATTTATTCAAAATAAAATTCAACTACTTAACAAACATATATTTATCCATTTTTTAATTATTTTTAACAATGTTAGATTTACGCACATTTTTCAAAAATCATTTTAATACCCGTG
>JBOFDK010000068.1:0-12260 GCA_051646925.1 Cellulosilyticaceae bacterium
GATAGCGTTCTTCAAATAGTTGTACTTGGGCGTGCTTGTCGTAGCGAATCTAACATCAAAAACCGTCAACCTATCGGCAAAATGTATGTTGGTGCAACAGAAGCACTTCCAGAAGCATTTACATCTATTATCGCATCTGAACTAAACGTAAAAGAAGTTGAGTTTACAACTGACGCAAGTGGTTATATTTCTTATGCTTTCAAACCTCAAATGCGTACACTTGGACCAAAATACGGCAAACAACTTAATGCTATTCGTCAAGCTCTTACAGAAGTTGATGGTAGCGCTGCAATGGAATCACTTCAAGCTAACGGTTCATTAGACCTTGTAATTGACGGCGAAACAATTAGTCTTACAAAAGAAGACCTTCTTATATCTACTGCTCAAAAAGAAGGTTTTGTTGCACAATCTGAAGGTGGATTTACTGCTGTTTTAGATACTCAGCTTACTGAAGAACTTCTTGAAGAAGGTTTTGTACGCGAACTGATTTCTAAAATTCAAACTATGCGTAAAGAAGCTGACTTCCAAGTTCAAGACCATATTCAAATTGCTTACAAAGACAATGCAAAAATTGCAGGCATTATCGAAAGAAATGCTTCTTCAATTCTTGGCGATGTTCTTGCAGATACTATTTCTGAAGGTAATCTTGCAGATGGTTACGAAAAAACATGGAAAATTAACGGTGAAGATGTAACTCTTACTGTTAAACGTGCTTAATAAAACAAAAAAAATAGTAGCTACTTCCTAACGGAGGTAGCTACTATTTTTTAGAATAGTTTTTTTCTTATCATATATATAGACACAATTCCTATTAACGAAACACAAAGAGCTATAACAAACGCAAATGACCACGGTTCATGTTGATATGGTAATTGAACATTCATACCATACAAACTAAAAATCATCGTTGGAATAGATAGTACAATCGTAATTGATGTTAGTGTTTTCATAACAATATTAAGATTGTTTGAAATAACAGATGCATATGCATCCATAGTTCCACTCAAAATGTTACTATAAACATTTGCCATTTCTATTGCTTGTTTATTTTCAATAATAACATCTTCTAGCAATTCTGTATCTTCTGGGTATTGTTTGATTGATTCCATACGCATCATTTTTTCCAAAACAATTTCATTTGAACGTAATGCTGTTGTAAAATACACCAAACTCTTTTCAAGTTTTAATAGCTGTATAAGCTCTTTATTTTTCATAGATTTATGAAGTTCTTGTTCTACTTGATTACTAAGTTTATCAATTCTTCTTAAATACTGTAAAAAATACGATGCATTTTTATATAGCATTTGTAATATAAACCTTGTTTTTTTAAACGTACAAAACGTTTTTACTCTCCCTGAAATAAATTCATTGAGTGCTTCAACTTCTTTTAGACATATAGTTATAATATAGTCGCTACCTATTATAATTGCTAAAGGTAATGTATCGTATTCATACTCCGCTGCATTATCTTTGATAGGAGCATCAACTATAATAATAGTATAATTATCTTCAGTATCGATATGTGCACGTTCTTCCGCATCAAGTGCCGCTCTTAAGTGCTGCGTTTCAATGTTAAATTGATTTGATATATCGTTAATTTCTTCAGGTGTTGGATTAACCAAATTCACCCATCCCCCTGCTTGAAAATCTGTTAACTCTTCTAAACGTTCATCGATTGTTTTATAAATCTGCTTCATTTTTTCACCCATCCTTTTCTTTCACTCATTGACTGCAGATTTCAATCTTATTTATTCTACAATATCAATAAGTGAGTTATTTTTATTTGATTACAGCGCTGCCTTGGACTCGGTCCAATATCCATTTATAACTCACTCTCCTTTATTATCAATCACTTAAATACTTCTTATTCATACTATTAGAAATATCCACTATAAGTCAAGTGATTATTTGTGTATTTATAAATTTTTATTTTTTTTTCAAAATTCAATCCCCTTTTTGCCCCTTGCTGCATAAACTACTAATAACTCTTTTTATAAATGAGGTGTTTTATGCATACAATAGCTCAGTGGATTTATCTACCTAGCAAATACAATAAATTAGTATCTATATCCAAGGAATCTCTTGGTGTCAAATTTTCTATAATATTTTCATCAGCAATACTCGTTTTTCTTTCAGTATTTTTATTATATTTAAATAATCCATCAATTTCTATAAATCACATTTCTATATTAACTTTCGTTATTATATTTCTATGTTGTATTTCTTTAAAATATATATCAAAAAAAAATTCCTTACAGTTAAATACAGTTCAAGAAACTATTATTACTTCGACCTATATTTACTTTAACAAAAAATTTTATGGTATGTCTCATGGAGTTTATTTTATTGAGAAAGTTCAAGTTGTTCATACAGACCATTACTATTTAGAGTTCATATACGGAATACCGGGTACTTGTTATCATGATTTAATGACACTTACAATACCTGTTCCAGAGGAAGAATTAGATTTAGCTTTTTTTATTCTTGACCAATACACAGAAAAAATCAACGCTCAAAATACACTTTAAAAAATACTTTAAAAACATAAAAGCTCAAAATTATATGATACAATATCAAATAATTTTGAGCTTTTATATTTATTCTTTAATTCTTAATAGTCTTATTGCATTTAAAATTGCTATAACCGACACTCCAACATCTGAAAAAATTGCTAGCCACATATTCGCAAATCCAAATATTCCAAGTAGCATTACTATAAGTTTTACACCTATTGCTAACACAACATTTTGTAAAACAATTCGCTTTGTTTTTTTTGCGATATCAATACCACTTGCAACTTTCATAAGCGAGTCTGTCATAATTACAACATCACTAGCTTCTACCGCTGCATCTGCACCTATTCCGCCCATAGCAATCCCAACATGTGCAAGTGTTAATGCTGGCGCATCATTAATTCCATCACCTACAAAAGCTACTTTCTTTCCATCATCTATCAGCTTTTCGACTTTTTCAACTTTATGCTGTGGAAGCAGTTCACTCCACACCTCATCTACTCCAACCTCTGTTCCAATAGATTCTGCAATTTCTTTTTTATCTCCAGTAAGCATTATTATTTTTTTAATGCCACGAGTTTTTAAAGTTTTAATAGCTTCTTTAGTATCTGTTTTAATCGTATCTGCAACACCAATAGCTCCTATATATTGACCATCTACCGCTACATATACCCACGTTGCTAATTCATTACGTTCTGTAAACTTAACGTTATGTTGCTCCATAAGCTTTTTGTTTCCTGCTAGTATACACTTACCACTATGTTTAGCCTCAATTCCATATCCAGCTTTTTCACTAAACATATCTATTTGATTTGCACTATACTCACCTTCATAGGTTACTATAGCTTTTGCAATAGGGTGATTTGAATGAACTTCTACACATTTTGCAATATCAAGTAAATACTCTTTTGTAATTCCGTTTTCAAGAACTATATTTACTACTTCAAAAGTACCTTTTGTAATAGTTCCTGTTTTATCTAAAACTACTGTATCAATCGTGCTTAGTGACTCTAAAAAGTTACTACCTTTAACCAATATACCTTGTTTTGACGCAGCTCCTATCCCTCCAAAAAAACTAAGCGGTACAGAAACTACCAAAGCGCAAGGACATGAAATAACTAAAAATACAATACTTACATAAATCCAGTGATGCCAATCTCCTGTAAATAACGGAGGAATAATAGCTAACAACATAGCTCCTATTACTACAGTAGGTGTATACCAAGCTGCAAATCTTGTAATAAACTGCTCAGCTGTTGTTTTTCGGCTACTTGCATGCTCTATCATCTCTAGCACTTTTGCAACAGTAGATTCTTCCGCTCCATGTGTAACTTCTAGTTCTAACATCGTTTCAAGATTGATAGTAGCACTAAGAACATTTTCACCTTCTGTAACTACTAACGGTAAAGATTCACCCGTCAACATAGATGTGTCTAACATAGATGTACCTTTTAGAATTTTGCTATCTAGCGGTATTTTCTCTCCAGGTCTAACCAAAATACGTTCCCCGACCATAACTTCCTCTGGCGTAACAACTACCCACTCACCTTTGCGGTACACTCTCGCACGTTCAGGTTTTATAGACATCAAACTAGTAATAGCTTTTCTAGATTTTGCAACCGCCTTGCTTTGAAAATATTCTCCGACTTGATAAAACAAAATTACTGCTACTGCCTCTGCAAAATCACCTATACAAAAAGCTGCAATCGTTGCAATTGACATTAAAAAATGCTCATCAAACCATTTACCTTTCCTTATATTACGCATAGCTCTCCATAACACGTCATACGCACTTATAAAATAAGCTATTACAATAAGTAAATCTATATCTAATACACTACCAAGTCCAAGTAATATACCACTCACCGCAAGTCTTGACCATAAAATCATAACTTTGCGCTTATCATTATAATCTTCACGAGCCTCAGTGCATCCACACCCACACCCATTTACACTTTTATCACTATCTTCATTATGCTTAGTTTCATCATGACCACTACACCCGCACGATTCATTGCAACTAGTTATGTTTTTTTCAGTATCCTTATTATGCTTACTTTCATCATGACCACCACACCCGCACGATTCGTTGCAACTAGTTATGTTTTTTTCAGTATCCTTATTATGCTTACTTTCATCATGACCACCACACCCGCATGATTCTCCGCAACTAGTTGTACTTTTTGGGCTATCTTTTTTGACGCTAATAGCCGAACCTTTTTTTACTGCAAGTATAGGCCGAACACTAATACCATCTTCCACTTTGTCTGCGGCTTTTTGCACAATTTCAGTAACTTCTTTTTGATTCATGTCCTCATAAGTTATAATTTCTACTTTTTTAAGAACAAATTGGACACTAGCCTCTTTGACCTGTGCTTCTTTTTTTAATAGTTCTTCTATTTTAGTTGCACAATGACCACAATCTATACCTTCGATACGAAAACGATATCGCATAAACTTCCCCCTTTAATTGTTATATGAATAATTGCTCATATATCATTATATGCATATCATCTTTTATTTTGTCAATATTTTTTTGTTTTTTCCTATTATTATTTTCTTCAATTTGATAAAATGATATTGTACTAACAAAAAAAACTAACTATCAGACAAATAACAGGAGGATTTTATGCCTATTCAACTTACTTCTCAACTATTAAAATTCATAGATGCTAGTCCATCTATGTTTCATGCAACTGACAATATTGCAAAAATTTTAGAGGAAAATGGTTTCCAAAAACTTAGTGCTCGTAATAGCTGGCAACTAAAAAAAGGTGGAAAATATTATACTACTTCAAATAGTTCAGCAATAATCGCTTTTTCAATAAATACTGACAACGTTGCCGATGAAGGTTTCCGTATAATTGGAGCTCATACAGATGTACCAGGTTTTAGAATTAAGCCTAATCCTATTTTACAAAATGATACTTATGTAAAACTTAACACTGAAGTATACGGAGGTCCGATAATAAACACATGGCTTGATAGACCTCTATCTATCGCAGGTCGTGTTTCTTTAAAATCAGATGATATACTTTACCCAACAACACGTCTAGTAGATTTAAAAAAACCTGTACTTATAATTCCAAACTTAGCTATCCATATGAACCGCGAAGTTAATAACGGTATCAAGCTAAATACACAAAAAGATACACTTCCAATACTTACTTATTTAGAAGAAACTGTAGACCCTAAAATACTTCTAAACGCTATTGCAAAAGAATTAGATGTAGCACCTACTGATATTTTAGATTCTGATTTGTATTTATACCCAGTTCTTAATAGTACTTTGGTAGGTATTGATGAATCAATGATTTCTGCACCTCGTCTAGATGATTTAGCTATGTCTTATAGTGCTTTACACGCTCTTTTAAATGCTACAAATAATTCTGGTATTACTGTATTTGCTGCCTTTGACAACGAAGAAGTCGGAAGTACTACAAAACAAGGTGCTAATTCACCATTTTTACACAATATACTAGAACGTATTTGTCTTGCACTTGGCGGAGACAAAGAAACATTCCATCGTGCAATTTATCAATCATTTTTACTTTCTGCCGATGTAGCTCATTTGCTTCATCCAAACTTTACTGATAAATCAGACCCTACAAATAAAGTTTTACCTGGAAAAGGTCCAGCAATTAAACTTAGTGCAAATTGTAGTTACACTACAGATAGTAACTCTTTCTCTGTTTTTGCAAATCTTTGCGAAACAAATAATATACCATACCAAATATTTGTTAACCGCTCTGACCTGCGTGGTGGTTCAACGATTGGACCTGTTTCAACATCTCAAGTTGCAATCCGAGCAGTAGATATTGGAACTCCAATGCTTAGTATGCACTCAGCTTGCGAGCTAATGACCGTAAAGGATTTCATTCATACAACAAGTGCAATGCAAGCATTTTTTAGTCTTTAATAATAATTTGAATTGTTTCTAGCGAAAGATAATTTTGTTTATCTTTCGCTTTTTTTGTACAAAATTTTATTATATGTAAAATTTTCCTTAATTTTATATACTCTATACTGTCATTATTTGGTATAATGAATTTGATTTCATAAATAGCCCATAGGAGGAATACCAATGTCAACGCTTTTTAATAAAAATAAATTCAAAGAAGAAATTCTTGACCATATCCGTAGTTTTTCAAGAACAACTCTAGAAGATGCTACAAAAGAAGAACTTTATCAAGCCGTTTCTTTTGCTGTTCGTGATATTATAACTAACAATTGGATTCAATCTCAAAAACTTGTTAAAACACATAAACCAAAAATACTATATTATCTTTCAATGGAATTTTTAGTAGGTCGTTCACTTGGAAATAACTTATTAAACCTAACTGTTACAGAAGGTGTAAAAGAAGCTCTTTCTGAACTTAACATATCTTTTGACCTAAACACTTTAGAAAACATGGAGCCTGACCCAGGACTTGGAAATGGTGGTCTTGGACGTCTTGCATCTTGTTTTATGGATTCATTATCAACACTTGGATACCCAGCTTGTGGATGTGGTATTCGCTACCACTATGGTATTTTCAAACAAAAAATAGAAAATGGATACCAAACAGAATATCCTGATGATTGGTTAGCTAACGGTAACCCTTGGGAAGTTAAACGTGCAGATAACGCTCAAGAAATCAAATTTGGTGGCTCTGTATCTTCATACACTGACCAATTCGGACGTGTACATTTTTCACACGAAAACTATCAATCAGTATTAGCTATTCCATATGAAATGCCTATAGTTGGATACGATAATAATTTTGTTAATCCACTTACATTGTGGGATGCTGAAGCTCCACAAAAATTCATACTTCGCTTCTTTGATGATGGTGACTATGATAAAGCTGTTCAACAACAAACACTTGCACAAACATTAGTAGAAGTACTTTATCCAAATGATAATCATCACCAAGGTAAAGAACTTCGCCTAAAACAACAATACTTCTTTGTATCTGCAACAATTCAATACGCTATTGCAAAATTCAAAAAAGAATACGGTAACATTTACTTATTACCTGAAAAAGTTGTATTCCAAATGAATGATACACATCCTTCTATCGCTGTTCCAGAACTAATGCGTATTCTTATTGATGAAGAACACCTAAGCTGGGAAGATGCATTCAAAATCGTTACTAAAACTTGTGCATACACAAACCATACGATTATGGCGGAAGCTTTAGAATCTTGGCCAATTGACCTATTCTCAAAACTACTTCCTCGTATTTATCAAATCGTTGAAGAAATCAACCGTAGATTCTGCCAAGAATTATGCGAAGTTCATAAACTTCCTGAACACATAATACACCAAACGTCTATTATTGCAGATGACCAAATACGCATGGCACACCTTGCTATTGTAGGTAGTTTCTCTGTCAACGGTGTTGCGGCACTCCACACTCAGCTACTAAAAGATAAAGTTTTAAGTAATTTTTACCAAATTTATCCTGATAAATTCAACAACAAAACAAACGGAATTACACAAAGACGCTGGCTTGGACATTGCAACCCCGACCTAAGCACGCTAATTACCGATACAATAGGCAATGGTTGGCTAACAAACTTAGATGAACTTCAAAAACTAAAACCTTTTGCTAAAGACCCAGCATTTAAAGCTGCTTATGCAGATATTAAATTTTTCAACAAACTAAAACTTGTAGACTATATAAAGGAACATAACGGCATTACCGTTAACCCTCATTCAATATTTGACATACAAGTAAAACGTCTTCATGAGTATAAACGTCAGCTTATGAATGTTCTAAACATAATTATGATGTATAACGAAATCAAAGCTAATCCAACTGGTAACTATGTACCAAGAACGTTTATTTTCGGTGCAAAAGCAGCCCCAGGATATAGACGTGCAAAACTAATTATCAAACTTATCAACACAGTTGCTGACCTAGTAAATAACGACCCTGAAGTAAAAGATTTAATTACAGTTGTTTTCATTGAAAACTACAACGTATCTAATGCAGAAATTATTATACCTGCAGCTGATATTAGTGAACAAATTTCAACTGCAAGTAAAGAAGCATCTGGAACAAGTAATATGAAGTTTATGCTAAATGGTGCATTAACACTAGGTACGTTAGATGGTGCTAATATAGAAATCAAAGAAGAAGTTGGCGATGATAACATTTTCATATTCGGTCTTTCTTCAGAAGAAGTTCTAAATCTTTACGAAGCACAAGATTATAATCCGTGGGATATATACAACTCAAATGCATCTATACACCAAGTGCTTATCCAGTTAATCAATGGAACACTTAACAAAGAAGATACAAATCTTTTCATTGAACTTTACGAATCTTTACTAAATCGTTCAGGTAACGAACAATCAGACCCATACTTTATACTAAAAGACTTACCTGCATACCATGCTATTCAAAAAGAAATTGATGCAACTTATCGTAATCCAGACCTTTGGTTTACAAAAGCAATTATTAACACAGCATCAGCTGGTAAATTCAGTTCTGACCGTACTATACATCAGTACGCACAAGAAATTTGGAACGTTAAATCTCTTACTAAATAACAACAACAAAAAGAAGCCTATCCTTATATACAAGGTAGGCTTCTTTTTTATTCTTCATTATTTATTAATATAATAAATGTATAACTGTACTTGTATCAGTTATATTCTATAAATATATAACTATACTTATATCAGTTATATTCTATAAATATATAACTATACTTATATCAATTGTATTCTATAAATATAATTACTAATAATATATAACACATAAACGGAGGCTCTAACTTATGAATAAAGTTCTTGTATGTATCACAATCCAAACAAATAGCAAGCGTCTTATAGAAAAAGGTAATACACTTGCAACCATGCTTGGTGCTGAACTTCACGTATTACATATTCGCCAAGGTAATAGCATTTTTGATACACCAAGCAGTAGTACATTATTTGAAGAACTTTTTGTATACGGCTCTGAACTTGGTGGTATCGTACATTTTTTATGTAGTGACAACGTAGCTGAAACTATTAACACCTTTATATGTGAACATCAATTTTCACATTTAGTTATTGGAGAAACAAATACATCTCATGCATACGTTTCACAAATAGATGATGAGCTAGCTGCCACACTAGAAAACATTGACATTACCGTATTAAATCGCCAAGAATATTAATTATTTTATGTTTTTTCGACTTGTTTCACTGTTTTTTTTAAATTGCCTATATGATTATGAAACTTTATGGTATACTGTATAGGATATTTTTTAAATATATAGTAGTATAGGAGTTTTATAATGCAAACATTAATGATTGATGGCACATCAAAAAATATGCTTGCTGCGCATATTCTTCAGGCAGGTGGTCTTGTTGCTGCACCTACTGAAACAGTTTATGGACTTTGTGCAAATGCATTTTCAAAACAAGCTGTTGCCAATATTTTTGTTGCCAAAGGACGTCCAAACGACAATCCTCTTATTATACATATTGCCGATTTGGCAATGTTAAAGCGACTTGTTCGAAAAATTCCACCAATAGCCGATACGCTTATATCACATTTTTGGCCTGGACCATTAACGCTTATTTTTGAAGCGTCTGATATTGTACCATCTGCTGTTCGTGCTGGTCTTCCAACTGTAGCTATTAGATATCCATCCAACCCTATTATGCAACAACTAATAATAGATAGTGGTCTTCCATTAGCCGCACCTAGTGCAAATACATCTGGCAAACCAAGTCCTACAAACGCCAATCGAGTTTTTGAAGACCTTAACGGAAAAATAGATGCTATTATAGATGGTGGAAACTGCGATATAGGTATTGAATCAACCGTACTCGATATAACAACTACACCACCTACAATTTTGCGACCTGGTGGTATTACTGTAGAAATGATTGAGTCTGTCATAGGTCCTATATCTATTGATGCTGCGCTTTTATCACAAGATAGCACTGCTACTCCAAAAGCGCCAGGTATGAAATATACTCACTATTCGCCTAATGCTAAAGTATGTATATTTGAAGGTCCACTTGACCTAGTTATAGATGCTATTAACACTCGTATTAAACAAGATGCTATAGACGGCAAAATTTCTGGTGTTTTATGCACTGATGAAACAGTTTCTTCTTTTTGCACATCCAACGTTAAAAGTCTTGGACGTGCTTCTCATTTAGATGAAATTGCAATGCATCTTTTTGAAGCTTTACGCTCTTTTGATGATGATGGCATAGATTTTGTATATAGTTTATCTTTTTCAAAAAGTGGTATCGGACAAGCTATTATGAACCGTCTTGACAAATCTGCTGGTTTTAATATTATTACCATTACAAATAAAAAGTAATAAACATCATTCAAAGTAATAAACATCATTCAAAGTGTTTATACTACTAATGAAGAGAACGAAATGGAGGATTAAATATGATTGCTATTGGTTGTGACCACGGTGGTTACGCACTCAAACAAGAAATTATCAATTATCTTGAGACAAACAACATAGCTTTTAAAGATTTTGGTTGCTATAATACCGATGCTGTTGACTACCCAGTATACGGTAAAGCTGTAGCTATGGCTGTAGCGGATGGGTCTTGCGAGAAAGGTATTGTTATATGCGGTACTGGCATTGGCATTTCAATCGTTGCGAACAAAGTAGAAGGTATTAGATGCGCTTTATGCCACGATTGTTTTTCTGCTGAAGCGACACGTGAACATAACAATTCCAATGTACTTGCATTAGGTGCACGTGTTGTTGGTGCTGGACATGCTCTAAAAATCGTAGATACGTTTTTAAATACTGATTTTTCAAATGATATGCGCCATATTAACCGTATTGCACAAATCGAATCAAAATAATTTTCACTTTCAAATAACTTATAAACATATATATCAGGAGGCTTATTATGAGCAAAATTTTTATTATGAATCACCCACTTATCCAACATAAAGTATCTCGTCTTCGTGCTGTAGACACAGGTTCAAAAGAGTTCCGCGAACTTGTTCGTGAAATTTCTCAATTAATGTGTTACGAAGCAACTCGTGAACTTCCTTTAGAAGATTACGAAATCAAAACACCTATTGAAACAGCAATCGGAAAACGTATCGCTGGTAAAAACTTAAGTATCATTCCTATTTTACGTGCTGGTCTTGGAATGGTTGATGGTATGCTTGATTTAGTTCCAACTGCAAAAGTTGGTCACATCGGTCTTTACCGTGACCCAGAAACTCTTCAACCTGTTGAATACTACTGCAAATTACCAGCTGGAATCGATGAGCGTGCATTATTCGTTCTTGACCCAATGCTTGCTACAGGTGGTTCAGCTGTTGCAGCTGTTCAATTTATCAAAGATAAAGGTGCTAAAAACATCAATTTCCTTTGCCTAATTGCTGCACCTGAAGGTCTTAAAAAACTTCAAACTGCTCACCCTGATGTAAACATTTATGTTGCAGCTCTTGATGAAAAACTTAATGAGCATGGATATATAGTTCCAGGTCTTGGTGATGCTGGAGACCGTTTATTCGGAACAAAATAATACTAAGCAATGATTGCCTTCACCATGCACTTATAGTTCATGGTTTGGGCAATCTTGTTTATTCCCAACTTACTCACCTATAGCAACTTCAAAAACTTTTTTAAGGAGGGTATTAGCTGTTAATGAAACCTTGTAGAAGTTTGTATAAACTTATTGATTTTATATAACGCTCGTATTATTATAAATCAAGAGGTGATAAATATGAAATATTATTCTATAGGAGATTTTGCAAGTCTAATAGG
>JBOFDK010000069.1:0-17931 GCA_051646925.1 Cellulosilyticaceae bacterium
TTAAGCTTTGCTCTATCTTCTTAAACAAATTTTTCATGTTTAACCACTCCTCGCAATTGTCTTACAATTTATCATTGTATCACAAAACAGGCTTAAATTGCCACTTTTCATGTTATTTTCATCTTTATAATTTTATTTCCATCTTTATAAAAAAAGAGACTAAATTTCTAGTCTCTACATAAGTAACTATGTATTTAACCCAAAGCTAACTCTAATACTTCGGTCTACTTTTTTCATTAGTTGATTATCTAAATGACAAATTTTTTCTTTAAGCCTTTTTTTATCAATTGTTCGAATTTGTTCTAATAAAATAACTGAGTTTTTAACTAAAACAAATTGATTTGCACTAATTTCTACATGTGTCGGTAGTTTTGCTTTATCAATTTTAGATGTAATTGCTGCACAAATGACCGTTGGACTATATTTGTTTCCAATGTCATTTTGTATAACAAGTACTGGTCTAATACCACCTTGTTCTGACCCCACTACCGGACTTAAATCTGCATAAAAAATATCTCCTCTTTTAACTTGCACATCATTCACTCTCCACTATGTCCTCATAACAAGTATCAACTTCATTTTCAACTCCAAAATATAATTTTGACAATGATAAATTAATTGTCGCCATTTCTTTGTAGCCTTTTTCCATAGTACTTGTTAAATATTTATCCATATAGTTTTTTTGTGAATATCCTATATTAACTTTATTACTTACTCGTATTATAATATCTTGAATCATAGCAAAACACCCCTATACAACACATTAAAGTATCTACCCATTTTATTTTACCTTTTAAAATTATTTTTTATGCATTTTTCAAATTCCACACATTACAATTTTAAATATAGACGCGCGGTACTCGCTTTCCGATCATACACATAATTTCATAGTTTATTGTATCCGTTAAATATGCTAGTTCTTCAATTGCAATAGTTTTATTTCCTTGTCTTCCAAAAATTACTACTTCATCTCCAACTTTTACATCTTCTATATGCGAAATATCTACAATGAATTGATCCATACAAATATTCCCAATCACTTGAGCATATTCTCCTCGAATCAATACTCTTCCTTTATTGGAGAGTCTCCTAGAATAGCCATCTGCATATCCAATTGGAATCGTAGCAACCTTTGTTTTATTACTGGTGCAAAAATTTTTGCCATAACTAATATATTGTCCTATTGGTAATTCCTTAATATGAACAACTTGTGTTTTCAATGTCATAGCAGGTTTTAAGTTCAGTTTTTTACCATGCAAATAATTTGATGGATAGTAACCATACATAATAATTCCCGGTCTTATAACGTCAAGATGCGTATATGCATGATGCATAGTTGCTCCACTATTTGCTGCATGAACAATTGGAATATTAACCCCTACTTCTTGAAGTTCATTCAAAAATCCTGAAAAAATACTCCACTGCTCTTTAGTATAACTTTGATCTTGTTCATCTGATGTTGCAAAATGTGTAAAAATACCTTCTACATTAATAAATGGTAATTTCATAATACGCTTAACGTCTTCTATACTTTCAGGATTTGCTAAAAAACCAATTCTTCCCATACCCGTATCTACTTTAATATGCACATTAACTGATTCACCTAATTTAACTGCTTCTTGTGAAATATATTCTGCCATTTCATATGAAAACACTGTTTGTGTTAAATTATATCGTATAATATAAGGAATATCTGCGGCTGGCGTATACCCCAATACTAATATTGGTTTTACAATACCTTCCTCACGCAATTCTACACCTTCTTTTGCGATTGCAACTGCAAAACGATCAGCTCCTAATTTTTGTAAAATCTTAGAAACCTCTCTAGCACCATGCCCATACCCATCTGCTTTTACAATTGCCATAATCTCTGTTTCTTTTGGAATTATTTTTCGTATTTCTTTATAATTATGCCGTATTGCATCTGTATATACTTCTAATGCAACACGTGGCTTTAAAGAACTCATCGGATGCCTCCTCAAAGATTTGTACCTTGCAACTATTTTTGAAAGTTCAAAATTATGTTGGTATAGTTACATTTCTTTCTTTTTCATATTTTTTATTCTTAATAGTATTTATGTATTTTTTATTCTTATAGCTTTTATTTGATTTTTTATCTAATATATTTTTTTACATTTAGCATTTGTATTTAAATTATCTTAAATATTATTTATGTTGTCGTAGACTCTAAACATTCTACTTGTTAATAATTTATGCATATATAAATTAAATAATACCTTATTTTTGACAATATGTGGCTACGCTTGTACTTTTTTGTCTATTTTGCAATTATATTATTTTATTGCCATTGTTTGCAACTATCTTTCTAAAATAACCATTGCCGTAGCATAATGTTTACAATGTGAAATACTAACAAAAATGTGGGACACACCTATTTGTTCAAAAATTTTTTTTGCATCACCATGTAATACCACTTCCGGTTTACCTAATTCATCTCTTAAAATTTCAACATCACACAGTCCAAAAGTTCTAAATCCTGTTCCAAGCGCTTTACTGACCGCTTCTTTTGCTGCAAAATTTCCTGCTAAAAAAGTAACTTTTTTTCCTTTACTTTCCCACAACATTTGTTCTTTATGTGTGTATACTTTATTTAAAAAACTTTTTGTACGTAATACAGCCTTATCTATTCTTTCAATTTCAATAATATCTGTTCCTATTCCTACAACCATTTATTCTTCTCCTACTAAATGATCTATTTTATCAATATGTTTATACCCTACAATATTGTGCAAGTAATTATATAATATACTAGTTTCTTCATCGCATTTTTTTTTGATATTTGTTTTTTCTAGCATAATATTTCTCATTGTATCAATTTCTTCATCTAATGCTTTACTTTTCATTTTACTAATTTCCATATATTCATAGCCTTTAATAACAATTTCTTCTATTATTTCTAGATTAATACTTTTAATTAATCCACCTAGCTCTTCTAATCTACTTTCATCATCTTTTAATTCTTCGTTTATTTTTAAAATTCCTTGTTGTAACTTTTCAAGTACTGTAACTTCTGAATCTTTCCCCATATTCAAACGTTGACTTGATTCTAATATTTCTTTCATTAGATTTTGTTTTATTTGACCATCCTCTTTTAACCTATTAGTTAATTTACCCTGTTCTTTTATATACTCTATTAACTTTTGTTCTTTTTTTAGAAGCTCTTCATTTTGCATTAATGGTTTGATATTGTACCAATTTTGGTCTAATATAACAATTGGTAATTCTGTTTTTGACATAACTTCTTTTAAATATTTATCTTTTACTTTAATTTGACTAGTGGATAATTGAACTTCTTCTGATTTTTTCATATCATTTTGCTTATCTCTATTTTTTTTAAATATATTAAACATAATCATCCCCCTACATTATCTGTTGATTACTATTATACTCTTTTTATAATAAAATAGTATAAAAAAACTATGAGCTAATTTTCATTACATTTAGCTCATAGTTTCTCAATCCATATTCTCTTCATTAATACGATATGCAAGTGTCATCAATGAATGTGATAAGTGAACATTTTCAACTTGTACATCATCTGGTACATATAAATCAACTGGTGAAAAATTCCACAATCCACGAACGCCCCATGCAGCTAAATTTTCTGCGGTTTCTTTTACTCTCATTTTAGGCATAGTTAAAATAGCAATATCCACTTTATTTTCTTTTACGAAATTTTCCATTTTATCAATATCCATCACTTCTAAGCCTCTAATACTCATACCTACAAGCCTTGGATTAACATCAAATAAACCAATTAAATTAAATCCTCTATTTGAAAATGAATTATAGTTCGCTAGTGCTTGTCCTAAATTACCTACTCCAACAATAATCATTGTATGTGTTTTGTCTAGCCCTAAAATTTTCGCAATTTCTTTATGCAAATAATCAACATTGTAACCATATCCTTGTTGGCCAAAACCACCAAAATTATTCAGATCTTGGCGAATTTGTGACGCTGTTACGTTCATTTTTTCACTTAACTCTCTAGACGATATTTTGTCTACATCATTGTCTAAAAGTTCGCCTAAATAACGATAGTAACGCGGTAATCGTCTAATTACAGCCATAGATATTTTTCGTTCTTCTGCCACAAAATCCCCTCCTCTTTAAGAAAAAGTATGTCTGTTATCCACAGTATATCATCTTAGTTTTTTTTTTGTCAATCTGTTATCCTTTTATTTTTCTTCTATTTCTGATAATATAAGTATGAAATAAAGGAGGTATTACATGATTATTGCCTGTCATTCTATCCAAAAAGCATTTAATGATACAGTCATTTTAAAAGATATCAATTTCCATATTGAAGAACGTGAAAAAATTGCCTTAATTGGTAACAACGGTGCTGGAAAAACAACACTTTTTCGTATACTTACTGGAGATTTAACACCTGATAATGGAGAAGTATTTATTGCCAAAAATACACGAGTTGGCTATCTTAGTCAAAATTTTCATTTTGATAGCAATTCTACTGTATATGACGAACTACTTCACGTATTTGATGAAGTAATTGCTATTGAAGAAAAACTTAACATAATGGCTGAAGAAATTTCAAGAACACATTCTGATTCCCTTACACATACTTACGATGCACTGCGTGATGTATTTGAACAAAAACGTGGATATGAATATAAAAGTCTTGTCAAAGGAGTTTTAAAAGGTCTAGGATTTGATTCAGACATATATACAAAACCTATTAGTATTTTATCAGGTGGTCAAAAAACACGAGTAGCATTAGCTAAACTTCTTTTAGAAGAACCTAATCTTCTTCTACTTGATGAACCTACTAACCATCTTGATATTGCTGCTACTGAATGGCTTGAAAACTACTTAAGGTCGTACAAAGGCGCCGTAATTACAATTTCTCATGATCGTTATTTTCTAGATAAAGTCGCAACAAAAATTATTCATTTAGAATTTGGAAAATCAACAATTTATCATGGTAACTACAGTTATTATTTGATTGAAAGCGCAAAAGTATACGAACAAGCTATGCATACTTTTGAAAAACAACAACAAGAACTTTCTAGACAAAAAAACATCATCGCAAAATTACGTCAATTTAATCGTGAAAAATCCATCAAACGTGCTAGAAGTCGTGAAAAACTACTTGCAAAACAAGAACCAATAGAAGTACCTATGATTGATAATAAACCTATGAATCTTATATTAACTCCACGCTTTCAAAGTGGAAACGATGTACTTAGTGCTGAACATGTTGGCAAAACTTTTGATGATGGCGTAAAACTTTTTAGCAATTTTAATTTTGAAATAAAAAAAGGCGACAAAATTGTAATTGTCGGTCCTAATGGTATCGGTAAAACAACACTATTTAATATGATTTTAGGTATAACCCCTCTTTCTGAAGGCCAAATAACACTTGGCACAAATGTTTCAACGGGATACTATAACCAAGAACATGCAACACTTGACTCTTCACTTACTATTTTTGATGAGTTACAAAATTCATTTCCAACTTTAACTAACGGACATATTCGTAACGTACTTGCTGCTTTTTTATTTACTGGCGATGAAGTTTTTAAACTAATTTCTACGTTGAGCGGTGGTGAAAAAGGACGTGTTGCATTAGCTAAATTAATGCTATCTGATGCAAATTTTTTGCTTCTTGATGAACCTACTAACCATTTAGATATGATTTCAAAAGAAGTTTTAGAAAATGCACTTAATCAATACGAAGGTACTCTTCTATACGTTTCACATGACCGTTATTTTATTAATCAAACGGCTACTAAAGTATTTGAAATGCATCCAAATGGTATTAACGTCTATATTGGCGATTATGACTACTATTTAGAAAAGAAAAAAACACCTGAGTCTACTTTTGCAACTTCTTCTAATACAACAGCATCAAAAACGGATTGGAAAAAACAAAAAGAATTCCAAAATCGTATAAAGAAGTTAAAATCTACTATTTCAACAACACTTGAAACTATTGAACAAAAAGAAAGTCTACTTGTTGAATTAGATATGGAACTTTGTCTTCCAGAAGTATATACAAATCCTGTTAAATCTCAAGAGATTCTTGAAATGAAAAATACTATATCTTCTGAAATTACAGATTTATATACAAAATGGGAAGATGACTCTACTAAGCTTTCAGAATTAGAAGCATAAAAAAACAGGCATTGCCTGTTTTTTTTTAAATTAATACATAATACTTATGTTCAAGTTCTCACTTCACCTATTTAATAATTTGTCCATATATTATCTTCACTTAAATATGAAACTACACTTTGTTTAATAACCTTATCTTGAATTAAATATGTATCACCTACTGGTTCTAAAATTATTTCAGATTGAATTACAATTTTAAATTTATTAAAATTATTTTCATCATCTTCAATCATCATTTCTATAACTTCTAACGTCGGTATTGTTAAATATCCATTATTATTTCTAGAAGCTTTTTCTATTTCACATTGAAATTTTACTTCTTTAGTTTTTTTATTATCTATAAACCACTCACTATACGTTTTCATTATATCCGCTTGCTTTTCTGCAACAACATATTTTTTCAAAAATTTATTATTTCCTTTTATTATACCTTTCTCATATGCATCATAAAATTCATTTATATATTTTTCTATATTTTCTTCTCCTTTATTAGACAATTTAATTTCCTTAATCACAAACTCTTTTTGATCTTTAGTTACCTGTATATCTTTCTCTATAGTTTCTAATTGTCCGTACGGGTCTATCATTTTTAATTTATAATTTCCTTCTATCATGTTATTTAAAACAAGTTTACCCGACTCACTAAACCATTGATAATCTCCGAGTCCAATAATCATTTGTGGAGGCGTTTCTATCGTTACTGTCATCATTTCATATGGTATTGTTACCGTTTTGTCTATTGGCACTCTTATATTCTTTGTATAGGGCTGTTGGTCGTTCATAAAACGCATTTCCATTTTGTATTGCCCTGGCAATAAGTTGCTTAACTGAACTACTGGTGATTTTGTATGCTCTAATGGTTCATTATTTATGAAAATTTCACTCCCTAGCGGCGAAATAATCTCTACATTGCTAATTTTAAAAGGAAATATAACTTGCCATTTTTTACCTACTTGTATAAGAGTTATTTTTTGATCACTAGCTTTACTCTCTGTATTATATCTTACATTATATGTATTCATATGCTTGCCATTTTCAGTATGTTTTATTGGTGTTTGTTTTAATTTTTCCATATTTACTAGCTTTATTTCTGATAAATATGTTCTTAAAAATTCAATAATTGTATCATCTTCATACTGCTTTATCGCATATTCTTTATTTATTAATTGATGACTTAGTTTATAATTTTTATCATTGATAGATTTTATATATTTATTTAACACATAATTTGGATTCATATTACTACAACTAATACATATAAAAATTAATAATCCCACTATACTAACTACAGGTACACTATATCGTTTTATGTAATGTTTTTTCATTTTTATACACCTCCACTTTCATTAACTATATATATGTATGACTTGTCCAAATTATTCTATATTATATATAAATAACCTCTAAATACGCTTCATTGTAAACACACTTCACTATATATAACTTAATGTTTTTTTCGTTTTTTTAATTTTTTGCAAAAAAAATAAATGCACTAGTTTAAAATCACTAGTGCATTTATTTTTACATGTTTTTTATTAATCAATAATTTTGTTATATATTTGCAATAACACAATCTGCAAATTCTCCGCCTGTCGCTCCATCATTTCTACCTGTCATAATCACTGTATCATTTGCAATTTTCAGTGCATTTACTACACGGTCAGCTCTGTCTGGATACCCTATATGACGCAGAAGAAGTTCTGCAGCTTTTATCATACTAGCTGGATTTGCATAACATGCACGTCCTGTTTCTACCATTCTTGGTGCGCTACCATGAATTGCTTCAAACATAGAATATTTAGTTCCAATGTTCGCACTTCCTGCAGTTCCAACTCCACCTTGAATTTGAGCCGCTTCATCTGTAATAATATCACCGTATAAATTTGGTAATATAAATACTTCATATTGTTGTCTTACTTTTTCATTTATCAAGTTTGCTGAAATAATATCTACAAACCAATCATCTGTTTGAATTTCTGGATATTCTTTTGCAACTTCATAACAAATTTCTAAAAATTTTCCATCTGTTTTTTTCAAAATATTTGCTTTTGTAATAATAGCAACGTGTTTTTTTCCATTGTTTCGTGCAAATTCAAATGCTGTTTTTGCAATACGTCTTACGCCTTGTGTTGTGATAACTCTAAAATCAAAGGAAATATCTTCATCTATATGAATACCTTTACTTCCTAACACATATTCACCTTCTGTATTTTCTCTGAAAAATGTCCAGTCTATACCTAGCTCTTCTACTTTTACTGGTCTTACATTAGCAAATAAATCAAGTTCACGTCTCATTGCTACGTTTGCACTTTCTACATTTGGACCATCACCTTTGCTTGGTGTTGTTGTAGGTCCTTTTAAAATAACATCACATGCTTTAAGTTCTTTAAGAACATCTTCAGGAATTGCCGCATTAACCGCTATTCTATTTTCAATAGTAAGACCTTCAATTTGTCTAAATTCAATTTTTCCACTTTCTATTTCTGGTTTTAAAACTTCGCGTAATACTCTCTCTGCTTCATCTGTAATAGCAGGTCCAATACCATCGCCACCACAACATCCAATAATAATCTTTTCTTTCGCTGTATAATCTATAGCTACGCTATCTTTTTTCATCATTTCAACTCTTTCAAGTTGTTCTTCCACCAATTTTCTAAAATGTTCTCCTGCTTTTTGTAATTTATCCATTTTTTCCCCCTTAGCACTTTGCCATTTCTTTAATCATGTTAATTTTACCACCATATATTATCATTTGACGTTCACGTTCTGATACTTCTAAACTTAACTTATACTCTATTTCTTTTGTTTTATTAAACATAATAATGCTTCCACCTTGCTCTACTTGCATTTTTACGTTTTTAATTTCTATTTCATCCATAACATCAATTGAATCATAATCAGATGGATTTTCAAAAACAAGTGGTAAAATACCTGAATTAATAAGATTTGCTTTATGAATTCTAGCAAAACTTTTCGTTACCACTGCTTTAATTCCAAGTTCAAGTGGTGCAAGTGCTGCATGCTCCCTTGATGAGCCTTGTCCATAATTATCACCACCGACTATGATGCCTCCATCGTTTGCTTTTGCACGATTCGGAAACTCTGGGTCACATGGTGCTAGACAAAACTTTGCTAAATGCGGAACATTAGAACGGAATGGCAATAAACTCGCATTACTTGGCATAATATGGTCTGTCGTAATATTATCTTCTACTTTGATAAGTACTTTACCTTCACATTTCTCCAATATTCCATTAAGTGGAAACGGCTTAATATTAGGTCCTCTTACGACATCTACTAAATTAGGTGAATTACTTGGCTCAACAACCATATTATCACAAACTTCAAATTGTGTAGGCATATCAATATCTAGCACTACATTCTCTAAACATATTGGATTAGTTAACTCCCCTGTTATTGCACTAGCTGCTGCTGTTTCTGGACTAACTAAGTATACGCCTGCTGATGTTGTTCCACATCGGCCTTTAAAATTTCTATTAAAAGTTCGTAATGAAATTGCATCTGTTGCTGGAGCTTGACCCATTCCTATACATGGACCACACCCTGATTCTAAAATTCTTGCACCCGCTGCAACTAAATCTGCTAATGCACCGTTTTTTGCAAGCATAGTAAGCACTTGTTTTGATCCTGGTGCTATAACTAAACTTACATCTGGATGAACACTTTTTCCTTTTAATATTTTTGCAACACGCATAAGGTCTAAGTACGATCCATTTGTACAACTTCCTATAGCTACTTGGTTTATTTTAATATTCCCAACTTCTGATACAGTAGCAATATTGTCAGGACTATGTGGTTTTGCAACCATTGGTACAAGTTTTTCCAAATCAATTATGACCTTTTGATCGTATACTGCATCTATATCTGGTAATAATTCACACCAATCATTTTCTCTTTTTTGTGCTTTTAAAAATTTATAAGTTACTTCATCACTTGGAAATATAGATGTTGTAGCTCCAAGTTCAGCTCCCATATTTGTAATAGTTGCACGTTCTGGTACTGTAAGTGTTTCAATACCTTCTCCTGTATATTCTATAACGCGGCCTACTCCGCCTTTAACTGTTAAACGTTTTAGTACTTCTAATATAATATCTTTTGCTGAGACAAACGGTTTTAACTTTCCTTTTAATTCAACATTTACAACTTCTGGCATCGTAATATAATACGTACCGCCACCCATTGCTACTGCAACATCGAGTCCACCTGCACCTATTGCAAGCATACCAATACCACCACCTGTTGGTGTATGACTATCTGAGCCTAGAAGCGTTTCTCCAGGAACTCCAAATCTTTCTAAATGCACTTGATGACAAATACCATTTCCTGGTCTTGAAAAATAAATTCCATGTTTATGTGTTACTGTTTGTATATATTTATGGTCATCTGCATTTTCAAATCCTTGTTGTAACATATTATGGTCAATATATGCTACCGAACGTTTTGTTTTTACTTTTTCAATTCCCATAGCTTCAAATTGAAGGTATGCCATCGTACCTGTTGAATCTTGTGTCAATGTTTGATCAATACGAATTCCAATCTCTTTACCTTTGATCATCATTCCTTCAACAAGATGTTTGTTGATTATTTTTTCAGTCAATGTATATCTCATATAAAACCTCCTTTATTTCCACTAATATGTAATATTATACATAATTTCGAAGTTTTAAGCTAGTTTTGTTTTTATATATATTATTTTTTATTTTTTTAAAAGTTATTTTTTCCTATATTATTCTCTGATATACTTTTAATTTTCACACATTATTTATATGTAATAAAGTTCTATTTTCATACGTATACAGTATAATTTAACAATAAATCTTTGCTTTTTATATCTCTATAAAGTATAAATCAACAATAAATCTTAAAAAAATTTTATTAAACTAAAAAAAACAGTTTTTTGATTGTAATAAAAAAAAGCGAACACATTTTATTATTAATGTGTTCGCCTTTTTTATTATTTTACAACAATATTTACAATACGCCCTGGTACATAAACTTCTTTAACAGTTTCTTTACCTTCTAGACGTGCTGCTGCAACGACGCGTGCTTTTTCTAAAACAACATCTTCTTTTTCGTCTAATGCTATTGTTATTTTTCCTGCCATTTTTCCGCTAACTTGCACTATAACTTGTACTTCATCTTCTACCATTTTACTCTTATCAAATACTGGCCATTGTTGGTTAAATACTGATTCAGTTTCACCAATCATTTCCCATAATTCTTCACTTATATGTGGTGTAAATGGTGCAAGTAAAACTATAATAGTTTTCATAGTTTCTTTATCAAGTCCGCCACATCTTCTTTGAATTTCAATAAATTTATTTGTATATTCCATAAATCCACTTACAACAGTATTTAAATTGAAATTTTCCATACGAGTAGTAATATCATACATCATTTTATGACGCATACGTTCCATTTCTTTTGTTCCATCAACTATAGTGTTTTCACTCACTAATTTCCACACTTTATTTAAGAAACGATAAACACCTTCAATTCCTCTATCATCCCACTCACTATCTAGCTCTGGTGGTCCAATAAATAATTCATACATACGTAATGAATCACAACCATATTTTTCTACTAATTCATCTGGTGATACAACATTTCCTTTTGATTTACTCATTTTTGCACCGTCTTTTGTAACCATTCCTTGATTAAATAAACGTTTAAATGGTTCTTCAAATGATACAACACCTATGTCATATAAGAACTTTGTATAGAAACGTGCATAAAGTAAGTGAAGTACCGCATGTTCAATTCCACCAACATACATATCAACTGGCAACCAGTTTTTCATATCTTCTTTACTTATAAGTTCATCATTATTATAAGGATTTGGATAACGTAAGAAATACCATGATGAACCAGCCCATTGAGGCATTGTATTTGTTTCACGTTTTGCAGCTTCGCCACATTTTGGACATGTTGTGTTTACCCACTCGTCAATAGCTGCAAGTGGTGATTCACCTGTACCTGTTGGTTCGTAACTTTCTACTTCTGGTAAAGTAATTGGAAGGTCTGATTCCTTAACTCCTACAATTCCGCAGTGTGGACAATGTACGATTGGAATTGGTTCTCCCCAATAACGCTGACGTGAAAATACCCAGTCACGTAATTTATAATTTGTTGTTTTTTTACCTATTTGTTTTGACTCAAGATATTCTGGAATTTTCACTTTTGCTTCTGATGATTTCATACCATCAAACTCTTCTGAATTTACCATAATGCCTTCTTCTGTAAATGCTTCTTCTAAACATTCTACTTCGCCTGTTTTAGAAATAACTTGAACAATCGGTAAATCAAACTGTTTCGCAAAAGAAAAATCTCGCGCATCATGTGCTGGAACACACATAATAGCACCTGTTCCGTAATCTGCAAGAACGTAATCTGAAATCCAAACCGGAACTTTTTTTCCATTTAATGGATTGATTGCATATCTTCCAAGAAATACTCCTGTTTTTTCTTTGTCTGCCATACGGTCAACTGATGATTTTGTAGATGCATCAAAAACATATTTTTCAACTTCCGCTTTTTGGCTATCTACAACTAATTTTGTAACCAATTCATGTTCTGGAGCTAAAACCATAAATGAAGCACCGTATAAAGTATCTGGTCTTGTAGTAAATACTTTGATATCACAGTCCATATCCTCTACTGCAAAATCAATTTCTGCGCCATAGCTTTTTCCAATCCAATCGCCTTGCATTTTTTTTACTTTTTCTGGCCATTCAAGACCTTCAAGGTCGTTTAAAAGACGCTCTGCGTAAGCTGTAATTTTCAGCATCCATTGTCTAAGATTTTTCTTTGTTACGATAGAGCCACAACGATCACACGCTCCGTCTTTAACTTCTTCATTTGCAAGACCTGTCTTACATGATGGACACCAGTTTATTGGCATTTCTTTTTCATATGCTAGTCCATTTTCAAACATTTTAAGAAAAATCCATTGTGTCCATTTGTAATAATTCGGGTCAGTTGTATTAATTTCTTTGTCCCAATCATAAACAGCACTAATCTCTTGTAGTTGACGTTTGAAGTTAGAAACATTTTCAGCAGTCGCAATTGCTGGATGTACTTTTTTTGAAATAGCATAATTTTCTGCTGGTAATCCAAACGCATCCCAACCCATAGGGTGAAGCACATGGTATCCATGTAGCATTTGGTAACGACTCCACACGTCTGATAATACATAACCTCTCCAATGTCCTACATGTAAACCATTTCCTGATGGATAAGGGAACATATCAAGACAATAATAATTTTTTTTATCTTTGCTTGGTTCATTTACAGGATTTTTTTTCCATTCCTCACGCCACTTATTTTCAACTTCTTTCGGATTGTATTGCATATTCATATACCTCCATATTTTGCATAATATTTTTGAACATAAAAAAGTCTTCCTTCTCCAATATAGAGACGAAAGACTGTATTCGCGGTACCACTCTAATTCAATAGCTATATAAAACTATTGCACTTAATATCCTATAACGGTGACTAACCGCCTTATCTACTACATTGTTCAATAAGGAACTCCACGACGAGTTCATCAAAATTTTATGCTATTTCACACCACCCAATAGCTCTCTTAAATAAAATAAATGACTACTACTTCGCTTCTTCGTTTATATAATATTTAATTTTATTATGTTGTGTATCATTTTATCATACGCCACTACGTAAATCAAGCCTTTAAATTACTTCATATTTCTAATAAGTTTTAATCTATAATAAAATCTTTTCTTATCTTATATAGATTAAAACTTATTCTTACATAGATTAAAAATAATTTATTTCTTATATAATACGTTTGTATACTTCTGTAAGTGTATATAATTTATTCACTATATCATCTGTAATAACATTTTTTTTCATACGCCAAGTCCAATTAGTTCCCATACTAGATGGCATATTAATCCTTGTCTCATTACCATAATTCATAATGTCTTGCATTGTAGTTATTGCTACGTCTGCCACACTACTCCATGCACCTCTTATAAATCCCCAGTTATACCCTTCATCCTCTGTTAATCTAAGATATCGTTTACAATACTCTACCTCATCTGGATTACCTGTCTTTTCCATCCATCCTCTTATCGTATCGTTATCATGTGTTCCTGTGTAAACTACACAATTCGAAATATATTTATGTGGAACATAATCACTATCCTCCCACGGATTAAATCCAAATTGAAGTATTTTCATTCCAGGGCAACCAGATTCATCTCTAAGTTTAAAAACTTCCTCAGTCAAAAACCCTAAATCTTCCGCTATAATAGGAACATCACCTAACTCTTTTTTTATTCTATCAAATAGTTTAATCCCTGGACCTTTTCTCCAACATCCGTTTTGAGCTGTATCATCAGCATATGGAACTTCCCAAAAAGATTCAAATCCTCTAAAATGGTCTATACGAATTACATCATATAATTTTAAACTTTCTTGTATTCGTTTAACCCACCACTTATACTCATCTTTCTCCAAATAATCCCAATCATAAATAGGATTTCCCCACAACTGCCCTGTTTCTGCAAATTCATCCGGTGGACATCCTGCAACTACTAATGGATTATTATCTTCAGCTAGTTTAAATAATTTAGTATTTGCCCATACATCACTACTATCACTAGCTACATAAATTGGAATATCTCCGATAATTTCAATTCCTAATTTATTTACATAATTTTTCAGCTCATACCACTGCTTACTAAACATATATTGTATAAATTTCCAAAAATTAATTTGCTCTGGCAATAAATTTTGATAATAAACCATTGCATCATCTTTTCGCAATTTAATATCATCTGGCCACTGTTGCCAATTTACCTTATTATGATATTCTTTAACCGCCATATACAAACTATAATCATCTAGCCACCAATTATTTTCATTTGCAAATAATTGAATTTCTTCTTTATATATTATTTTTCCACGCTCATATGCTATTTTTAGCACATCAAAACGATTTTCAAATAATTTTTCATAATCTATAACACTTTCATCTTTTCCAAAATCAATGTTTATAAAATCATCATCAGTCAATAATCCATCACGTTTTAAAAATTTCAAATCAATGAAATACGGATTACCTGCAAATGCTGAAAAAGCTTGATAAGGTGAATCACCATAACTCGTATGTCCTAGTGGCAGTATTTGCCAGTAGTGTTGCCCTGTTTTTTTCAGAAAGTCAGCAAAAGCATATGCTTCTGCTCCAAATGTACCTATGCCATAATCTTCTGATAACGATGCAATATGCATAATAATACCGCTACTTCTTTTCATGTTTTCGCCCTCTCTCATCTAGTTTAATTTTTTAATAAAGTGGGTAACGATCTAATAAATTTTTCACACGTTCTTTACATTGTATTTTATTACCTTCAAAATCTTTTAATGTTAAATAAATTAATTCTGCAATTTCATCCATATCCGCTTCTTTCATTCCTCTTGTAGTAACTGCTGGTGTACCTAAACGTATACCACTTGTTACAAAAGGACTTTCTGGATCAAATGGTATTGTATTTTTATTACATGTAATACCTATTTCATCCAATATATTTTCAGCTTCTTTACCAGTTTTATTCATATTTCTAACATCTACTGACATTAGATGATTGTCTGTACCACCTGATACAATTACCATTCCTCGCTTTGTAAGCCCCGCTGCTAAAGCTTGTGCATTTTTTATAACTTGTTCTTGGTATTCTTTAAAATTACCTTCTAAAGCTTCTTTAAAACTAACTGCTTTTGCTGCGATAACATGGATTAATGGTCCACCTTGTATACCTGGGAAAATCGCTTTATCTATTTTTTGTGCATGTTCTTTTTTACAAAGTATCATTCCGCCACGAGGTCCTCGTAACGTTTTATGAGTTGTTGTTGTTACAAAATCAGCATATGGTACTGGACTTTGATGTAACCCTGCAGCTACAAGCCCTGCAATATGTGCCATATCTACCATTAAGTACGCACCAACTTCATCTGCAATTGCTTTGAATTTTTCAAAATCAATTTCTCTTGAATAAGCACTTGCCCCTGCTATAATCATTTTTGGTTTAGTTTCAATTGCTTTTTGGCGCACAACTTCATAATCTATACATTCTGTTTCTTTATTTACTTCATATGACACTATATTGTAATGCTTTCCTGAAATATTCACTGGGCTACCATGTGTTAAATGTCCACCATGGCTAAGGTTCATTCCCATAACTGTATCACCAGGCATTAGTACCGCAAAAAATACTGCTTGGTTTGCTTGAGAACCTGAATTTGGCTGAACGTTCGCATGTTCCGCTCCAAACAAAAGTTTAGCTCGTTCACGTGCTAAATCTTCTATTTGATCAACTATTTCACATCCTCCGTAATATCTTTTTCCTGGGTAACCTTCTGCATATTTGTTTGTTAATGTACTTCCCATTGCCGCCATTACAGCTTTACTTACAAAATTTTCTGAAGCAATTAATTCAATTTTATTATTTTGACGATTTGTTTCTTCTTCAATTAATTTTCCAATTTCCATATCTACGTTTTTTACTTCTTCTAATGTATACATTTTTGTATCCCCTTTTCCAATATAATTTTTTTTAGCTACCTTATATCATATTTTTAGTTTAGCTTTTTCTAAATATTTATCTGATTATTGTTTTTATTTGGTAAATCATTGTTATTATCTATTCATTTTGAATTATCTTCTATTTTTGAATAGTTATACAATATTAACATTATTCTTCTGTTCTTTTCAAGCTTTTCTAAAATATAAATCTATCTTTCTAAAAAAAATTTATCTACCTTTACAGTTAATGTTATGACTTGTATAATTATGCTAAATAATTTTATAGTTTGGGGCGAAATATGACTGAAAAACAAAAATCTGAATCTATTTTACTTTTTGCAATTCGTATCGGTGAAATTATGCTCAAAAGTGGAGCTGAAACTTATCGTGTAGAAGATACTATAATACGAATTTTATCAAAACATAATTATGTCCATGTTGATACGTTTGTTACTCCAACTGTCATCATGGCAACTATTAAAGAAGAAAATGTTCCTGTTACTTCTATGATGCGCCGTATCAAAAATCGTCAAACACGTCTTGATAAAATTGAACTTATTAATCAACTTTCTAGAGACTACGTATCTAATGATATGCTTCTTGATGATGCAATTTTGCAACTTCACAACATAGAATCTAAAGCTCCTTATCCAAAATACTGGATTGTTCTTGCAACTGGCGTTAGTTCGGGATTTTTTTGTCTAATGTTTTATGGTCGTATTTTTGAATTTTTAATTGCTTTTGTTACTGGCATTATTGTAGCTTTACTACAATTTCAGCTTCGCAAAAAAGAAATTGTTAATTATTTCGTATTATTTATTGTTTCTTTTGTAATTGGCATTGTTGTAATGTTTACAACGTTATTTTTCTCGTCATATCTAAATACCGAAGCTATTGTAATTGGATGTATTATGTCACTTGTTCCTGGAGTAGCATTTACTAATGCTATTCGTGATACTATAGGTGATGAACTCCTTTCTGGTATTTCACGCGGTGTCGAAGCTCTTTTTATTGCAATAGCTATTGCTTCAGGCATTGGTATACCAATGAGCTTTGGTATATTTTTAGGAGGGTATTAGCTGTTAATGAAACCTTGTAGAAGTTTGTATAAACTTATTGATTTTATATAACGCTCGTATTATTATAAATCAAGAGGTGATAAATATGAAATATTATTCTATAGGAGATTTTGCAAGTCTAATAGG
>JBOFDK010000070.1:0-3707 GCA_051646925.1 Cellulosilyticaceae bacterium
AAAAAATAGTATCTATTATTACTCCCATGTATAATGCGGAGCGATTTGTTGCACAAACCATAGAGTCTGTAATAGCACAAACCTATCCCTATTGGGAAATGCTAATAGTTGATGATGGCTCAACGGATAACTGTGCAAAAATCGTACAAGAGTATGTGCAAAAAGATACTCGCATACAATTAATTGTTCAAAAAAATGCAGGTTCTGCTGCTGCAAGAAATAATGGCTTGCGTCAAGCAAAAGGAACTTACATTTGCCTTTTAGATGCTGATGATTTGTGGGAGAGTATTTTTCTGGAAGAGCAAATTAAGTTGATGAACGAGAAAAATGCTAGTTTTGTTTGTAGTTCACATAAGCGCATTGATGAAAATGGCAAAGAATGCTTACAGCCCTTTATCGTTCCTGCACAAGCAACCTACTACAATTTGCTAAAAACGTGCTCAATATCCTGTCTTACCGCTATGTATAATTGTGAAGTAATTGGTAAGCATTATCTTAACGAAAAACTCAAGAGTTTGCGAGATGACTTTGCCTATTGGCTTGAACTTATCAAAATTTCAAAAGTAGTTTATGGGAATAAAAAAGTTTTAGCAAGTTATAGGGTTCTCAATAATTCTGCAACGGGAAATAAAAGAAAGATGATAAAACCTCAGTTTTTAGTTTATTATAAAATAGAAAATCTAGGTCTATTAAGAAGTCTTTACTATACTATAATTTGGGCAATAAACGGTTTTCTTAAATACAGAAAATAAACTATTATTAAGATGTATGATTATTTAATTGTAGGAGGTGGACTTTTTGGAGCTGTTTTTGCTTATCAAGCAAAACAAAAAGGGAAAAAGACACTCATTATTGAGAAGCGAGAGCATATAGGAGGGAATATTGCCTGTGAAAATATAGAGGGAATAAACGTCCATAAATATGGCGCACACATATTTCATACCTCGAATAAAAAGGTCTGGAATTTTGTAAATTCCTTTGTAGAGTTTAATCGCTACACTAATTCTCCTATAGCTAATTATAAGGGTAAATTATATAATTTACCCTTTAATATGAATACGTTTCATCAACTATGGGGCATAAATACACCACAGGAGGCAAAACAAAAAATTGAACAACAGCGTATAGAAAGTGGAATTATTGACCCAAAAAACTTGGAGGAGCAAGCTATTTCATTAGTAGGAAAAGATATTTATCAAATTCTCATCAAAGACTACACTGAAAAGCAATGGGGAAGAAAAGCTACAGAATTGCCCGCTTTTATAATTAAGAGACTTCCTGTTCGCTTTACTTTTGATAATAACTACTTTAATGACACCTATCAAGGTATTCCTATTGGTGGCTACAACAAACTTATTGATGGACTTTTAGAGGGTATTGAGGTGAAATTAAATACTGACTATTTTGCAAATCGAAAAGACTTTGATGAGCTTGCAAAAAAAGTTGTTTTTACAGGCAAGGTTGATGAATTCTTTAATTTTCAGTTTGGCAAGTTAGAATATAGAAGTTTGTACTTTGAAAACGAGATTTTAGATATAGATAATTTTCAAGGAAATGCTGTAGTAAATTACACAGATGCTCAAACTGCCTTTACTCGAATCATAGAACATAAGCATTTTGAATTTCTTCAAAGTCGCAGTACTGTCATTACTCGTGAATACTCACTAGAGTGGGATGAGTCAAAAGAGCCTTACTATCCTGTAAATGACAAAAAAAACGAGGGTTTGTATAAAAAATATCAAGCATTAGTTAATGCTCAAGATAAAGTTATTTTTGGCGGACGTCTTGCTGAATATAAATATTACGATATGCATCAAGTTATTGAGTCGGCATTAAATATATTTCAAAACAATTGATTTATGTGAGAGTGTAAGAATACTAAATGTTTTGGAAGATGTTTTTGTATGATTGTTGTTAATTATATCCCAAATCTTCACGAGCAAATAAAGGATTAACTATAAATATTACTATAAATGAAAATCACCCTTATTGGAGGCAGTGGCTTTGTTGGTACACGCCTTATTGAACAACTTCAAAACACTTTTAACTCACAAAATGAACACAAAACCTCTTCTGTTTATCTGTCTTTTTACAGTTAGTTTATTTATCACCCTCAGTTGTAGCAAGAGCAATAATCAAGATGTTGATTTACCCTCATTACACCAACTTTATTTTGGTGATTCTCTTATCTTAAATCCAAATCATAAAGACTTTCCAGAGGGCAGTCTTGTTATTTGGCAATCCTCTGATACAAGCATTGTATATGTATCTACTACAGGTATTGTAAAAGGGCGTATGGCAGGTACAGCCACTATAACAGCCACATTAGAGAGCCTAATAATTAGTTATTTAGTAACAATACTCCCTGCTACGATTACGAATCCGAAAGTAACAAGAGAAACCTGCATTGCACACGCAGGTGGAGCCATTGAACAACACAACTATACCAATAGTTTAGAGGCACTAAATTTATCTTATGCCAAAGGTTGTAAACTCTTTGAATTGGATATTATGGAAACCGCAGATGGACACTTTGTAGGAGGTCATCATTGGTCGCACTTTAAAGAAATAGCAGGACTGCCCATAAATGATGAGGCTTTAATGCTCGCAGAGTTTACTCAACAAAAGATGTATGGTAAATATACTCCAATGAATATGGAAATGATAAATGCATGGTTTGAGAAATATACTGATGCCATACTTGTTACCGATAAAGTCAATACACCAACGCGATTTGCAGAATCCTTTAAGTTCAAAGAGCGTTTAATCATGGAACTTTTTTCATGGAGCGCAGTTGAGGAGGCTATAGCCATAGGTATAACACCAATGCCAAGCGAAAACTTGGTATTTACTACCGACAATATTGAAGAAAAACTCTTAACAATGAATATCAAATACATTGCCATATCAAGAAGATTGATTGAGGCAAATAAAAACCTACTACTACGCTTAAAGCAACAAGGCGTAAAAGTATATGTGTATCATGTAAACTTTGATGCAGGCAAAGATGAACAATATGTATTAGAGCATGAAATAGAGTGGATACATGGTATGTATGCCGATAATTTAAAAATATACACCAAGTAATTTTTTTATGATGATAATTCTTAACCTCCTTTCGTTTTTTCTTTTTTCAATAATATTTATTGCTTTATTTTCAAATAAACATCTGCGCCTTGCTTTATCGCTCTTATTTTCTCTTTTTTTATGCTTGCAAGCCTCCTCTTTACTTATAGGGGGCAATTTTATTGACTATAAATATTATGTGCATTTTGATTTATCTGCGCTCTCTATGATAGCAGGTTTTAAAAAGCAAAGCATCATTATTGCTCTTTTATTTGTAGGACTACCCTATATATTGTACTATTTAGGAACAAGGTTACATCATGTTTTAGAGAAATCAACTCATGCTCAAAGAAAAAATCGAATAGCAAGTAACTCTAATATTAATAAGGGGGTAATTCTTGTTATCTGTTTAAGCATATTGTGTGCAAAAGAGGGTATGTTTGCAAAATTAAAAGAGGTGTATGATATTGTTTATGCAGAGCAAGAACTTAGCCCTATATCTAATACACTGCTCACCCAAAAAGAACACTTACAAGTAAATGCCGATAGTGCTAAGAATATCATTATTATTTCTTTAGAAAGTTTTGAGCGAGCATTTCTACATGATAGTAATCAACATTTAACACCTAAATTGAGAGCCC
>JBOFDK010000071.1:0-39182 GCA_051646925.1 Cellulosilyticaceae bacterium
CACCTACAGCCCAACTACCATCTAAGAACATAGCTGATTGTTTGTCGATGAAAGCTTGTTTTGTTAAATCATCTTGTGTTGCAGCTGTATCAATTGGGAATGCGCCCATTTCTCCAAATTTTTGGAAGTATGATAAACCTGTTACCCATGAATCTTTAACTGCTGCGATATCTCTGTTGCTATGGTCTTCAACACCACCAGCTGCTAAGATAAGGTGCTCAATCCAGTAATGTGGTACATGACCTAATGCTACTGCGATTGGTGTAATATCTGTTTGTGCAAATCCTTCGATTGCTGCTTCTAATTTAGCCCAATCTGTAGGAAGGTCAAGATTGTTCGCTTGGAAAACATCTTCGTTACAGAATAATGCTTCATAGTAACCATGTGTTGGAACAGCGTATTGCTCTCCATTTGCAGCTGCAGCTGATTCTAAAGCAGCTGGGTTAATATTTTGAGCATATTCTGGGTACTCTGCACGAATTTCTTCGATTGATACTACTTTATCTTGCTCTACAATTGGAGCTGCTGTTACGTCTGTAAAGAAGAACATAACGTCTGGCTCATTACCAGCTGAAAAATCTGTTACGATTGAAGCTTTCCATGTTTCATCAGCTGTAGCTGACTCATCTTCAATTTTAATATGTGAATTTGCTGCTAAAAACTCATTTTTGTATTTTTCATATGTAACTGCGTTAGGATCTGTACCACCAAACATAGATATTGTTCTAAGTGTTACAGGTGTTTTCACATCATCTGTAGCTGTGTCATCTGTAGTTGTTGTTGACTCATTTGTAGTTGTACTATCTTCCGTTGTTGAACTTTGACACCCAACAAACGTTCCCCCAAGCATAGTTGCTGCTAATCCTAGTGCTAAAACTTTTGAAAACTTTTTCATTGTTTCATCTCCTTTTTATAAGTTACTTCTTTTTTATAACCCTTATTGAACTGAAATCTATTTTTGCATCTCGTTCTACCTCGTTCATTATATCACTATATCATTAAAGCTTTGTATGATAATTTTGGTTTTTTCTATACAATATTGGCAAATTGTTTAAAATAACTATATTTTTACTGTTGAATATAATTTTTATATATATATTACCTAATATTCTATTTTATTTTTTTTATCTTTGTAATATATTCATATATATCAGCATATAATCTTCTATTTTATATCTAATATGTATACAAAAAATGACCTACATTTTTCAATGTAAGCCATTTTTACCTTTATCTGTAAATTATGTTTCCTAATGTAATATGCTCTAACGCTAATTCTTCACCTTTATATAATACTTGTATACCATCAATCCATGGTTCTATGTATTTTTTTTGTAAAAATGTTTCTTCTATAGCAGTTGTTGTACTTGTTCCACCTGTAGTTCCTTGAAAATATCTACTCATCCACATACTTGTTTCTTTATCTTTATCTTGCAAATCTATAATCGCAACTTGCTCTCCATTTATTTTTTTTATTTCTTTAACTATAATTGGTTCATTTTGAAAAACTTGTGCTGATAATTCATCTGCAAGTATTTGTAATTTTTCAATTAAACTACTTGTTTTTTCTACTTTGATTTCTTTTACTACTACTATATCACCAGTTTCTATATCTTGTGTATATATAGGTAATGTTTTTTTAGTAACTGAATCAAATTCTTCTATTAATTGTGTATTTTCATCAATCAATAAACTAACTTCGTTCGTTAACATTTCTACACGTTCTTCTAATACTCTATTTTGCTCTTGAATCATTTCTAATTTCAAATTCAGTTGATCAATTTCTACATCTTCTGTTTTTCCACAACCTACTATACCTATAGCTAATATACTTATTGCAATCATTTTAATTATTTTCATCTTCAGTTTACCCTTCATTATATGATATATGTTTCGATTACGTGTGCTACGCCGTCGTCTTCATTGTTTTTAGTAATAAAATCTGCAATTTCTTTAAGTTCGTCAAATGCATTTTCCATTGCCACACCCAACCCAGCATATTTTACCATATGATAATCGTTTCCTGCATCTCCTACACAAATAACTTCTTCTCTTTTTATACCTAATAATTCTGCTAACGCTTTAACGCCTTCTCCTTTATTTGCATTTTTATTTAAAAATTCTAAAAAGTATGGCGCACTTCTTACTACAGTATATTCATCATAAATCCATGTTGGTAAGTTCTTAATTGCTTCTTCTAGTACCTCTGGCTCATCTACCATCATAATTTTAACTATGTCTTCATCATCATCTATAGTTTTTATATCTACAACATGAACATCTATACAGTTAATTTTACCTTCTAGTTCTGAGTATTTAGTTAACTCTGGTGTTATGCATCCTTTGCCCGAAAAAGCATGTATGTTTACACCTACTTCTTCTGATAACTTATGTAATGTTTTAAAATCATTACCTTTTAATGTACTATGACATATTGCCTCTTTTGTAACTGTATGCTGCACTAGTGCTCCGTTAAAACTTAAAACATATTCATCTCCATTAAGTAAATCTAATTCTTTTAAATATGGCTCTAATCCTTCTACCGGTCTACCTGATGCAAGAACTATCTTAACACCTTTGTCTCGTGCTAGTTTTAGCATTTTTTTAGTACGTTCCGAAATTGTATGATCTGATTTTAATAATGTTCCATCCATATCAAGTGCTAATAATTTATACATTTACAACTCCTCTGTTTTCATATGTTTTTTACATTTCATCTAGTACATTATATCAGTTTTATTATGATATTACAAAATTGTATATTGCAATATCATAATAATATTATTACTTTTTAATAAAATGTACTACTTTCTTTATCAATGATTCTACATCTTCTTCACTATATTTTTTACTGGGCCATATATCGATATTACTCAATATACCTATTTGCTTTAATATCTTGATGTGTTCTTCATAATTTAACTTATTTACAATATATGGCATCATTTTTCTAATGAGTTCTTCTACAAATTCTGTATTCGCTTCCGGATACCATTTTTCTTCTACTGTAATTATATTTTTATCCATTAAATCCTTAACTGCATTTTTGTATTCAGTATTTTCATTTGAATTTTCTTTAGCATTCTCTGTTGTATCATCTGTTACTGAACTTTTACCTTCTTTTAATTCTCTAATAGTAAGCCCAAACGTATATTGAAAGTGTGGACCATCCTTAAAACTACGCCAATGTCCGCCCCATTCCAAACCTAATTTTTCTCCAATAATACCAGCTTTATTTATTACTTCACTGTTATATTCATCACCTTTAACATTATTATAAATATCAAATGCTAATCCCCATTGATGATATGAAGACTTATCTTCTCCTCTTGCATTAGTTACGATGTTCCCCTTACGACTTCTTCCTTGCTCATATAAATAATTTTGACGCTCTACAGTTCTATACGTTTCACTAATTCCGATGTCCATACCTTCTTCTTTACACTTTTGAATTAGTTGTTCTGCTAGTTGCTTTACTTTTGGATGTAGTTTATCTAAACTCCTTATTATTGATTGTTCACCCATACGAACCCTCCTTATTAAATTTATATTCTCTCTAGTATATTCTATTTATATGTTTAATGTTTTTATTACATTCTAATATTTGAAAATACTTAATATTATTTATTCAAATATTATTTAATCATATAGTCCACGTTTTCATAAATTGGTTTATTTATTAGTCACTTTATCGATTTTTTTATTTTTATACAAAAAAAGGGAGTACCGTAAAATTAGTCATCTAATTTTACAGTACTCCTTTTTTATCAATACCCCTGGGGCATTTATTTTTCCTAAGATTGGGTTATTATTATCCTAATAATTTTATTCAACACTACACACATTGTTATTATACTCTGCATTAATAATAATGTCTATATTTCCCAATTGATTTTTCATTTTTTTTACATTAGTGGTGCAAAAACTCTTAGTATCGACCTAATTATTCTTAAATACCACTTTATATTTTTACAATCTTCAAACTGTATTGGCCTACATTCTTTCAATACTTCAATATAATCTTCTTTTAATTCCATTAATGCTGTGGTTTTATACATCCACACACCACATTCAAAATGCAAATATAAACTTCTATAATCTAAATTAATACTACCTATAACACCAACTTCATCGTCTACCAAAAAAGTTTTTGAGTGCATAAATCCTGGTATATATTCATAAATTTTGACGCCTGCTTCTATTAACTGAACATAATATGCACGTGTAACAACATGTACATACCATTTATCTTCAATAAAAGGTGTCACAACTCGAACATCTATTCCACTTTTAGCAGCTAACGTTAGTGCGACAACTATTTCATTATCTACAACTAAATATGGCGTATTAATATAAATATATTTTTTAGCTCTATGAATCATATTAAGGTATACATTTTCACCCACAATTTCATCATCAACAGGACTATCACCATATGGCTGAACATATCCATCAGATTTGAAAATTTCTTTGTGGTAATAATGCGGCATAAATATTTTATGATCTTCTTTTTCTTTGCTAACATATTCCCATGCTTGAAGAAACATAATTGTAATATTTGCAACGCCTTCGCCTTTCAGCATAACAGCTGCATCTTTCCAATGCCCAAATTTTACATATCCATTAATATACTCATCTGCTAAATTAATGCCTCCTAAAAAACCAACATAACCATCTATTACTGTTATTTTACGATGGTCTCTGTTATTAAATTTAAATGATAACTTGGCTTTTAGTTCATTAAAAACACATACTTTAATACCCATATCTCTTAATCTATCACTATACCAATACGGTAATAGTTGCATTGTACCTGCATCATCATAGATTAATCGTACATCAACACCTTCTGCTGCTTTCCGTACCATTATTTCTAAAATCGTATCCCACATAGTACCTTCTGCAATAATAAAGTATTCCATGAAAATAAAATGCTCTGCCTTTTCTAGTTCCTCAATTAACACTTCAAAAAAACGTTCACCAGGACTTAAATACTTCGTTTGAGTATGTTTATAAATTGGATATCCTGCATGATTTTTTATATAAGTTGCTTGAGCAACTATAGATTTATCTTCAATTTCATCAAGTATATTTTGATTGTCTTCTAATAATGCTATTTTTTCTTCAAAAACAGTATTGCACTCTTTTTTAAAACGTTTTCCGGCCTTATCTCCGCCTACTAAAACGTAAAATAAGCCTCCGAATACTGGAAATAATAAAATGGGAATTACCCACGCTAATTTATAAGAAGGATTTTCTGTTTTGCTTAAAATATAAATAACAGTTGCCATGCTAATTGCCACAAACAACATATACAGATATACAAAATAGTCTCCTAATTTCCAAATAGCTAATATTAAAATGATTAATTGAATTAAAATTAACATTCCTACAATAAACATCCTGCTAAAAAATAGCTTCAATATTTTTTTAAGAATTTTTTTCATTTTGATCCCCTTTATCATTAAAACTGTAACAAAATGACATTATTTAATTTTTGCTACTATTTCTTCTACTGTTTTTTTAATGTCTTCAATGTTAACTAGTTCTTTAATTGATTTATCTCTTGTCATAATTTCTACTTGACCATTTTGATAATTACGTTCACCTACAACGATACGAATTGGAACTCCAAGTAAATCTGCATCAGCAAACTTTGCACCTGCGCCCATATCTCTATCATCAAAAATAACTTCATACTGTTTATTTAATTGCTTGTATATTTCTTTTCCGATAGTTGCCATATCTGTTTTTTTACTATTCAATGTTGTAATATGCACTTGCCATGGAGCTACTGCATATGGCCATATTGGACCGTAATCATCATGATGCGCTTCTATAATACACGCAAGCAATCTACCTACACCTATTCCATAACATCCCATAATTGGCGTTTTAGCTTTTCCATCACTATCTGTATAAGACATATTCATACTCTCAGTATATTTAGTTCCTAATTGGAAAATATTCCCAACTTCTACCCCTCGTTTGAATTGTAATTTACCTACGCAATGTGGACATGTTTGACCTTCTTTAACTTCGCTAATATCTACAAATGTATCTATTTTAATATCTCTTTCTATATTAACTCCTGTTAAATGGTAATCTTCTTTATTTGCACCTGCTACTACATTTGTTAATCCTTCTAATGATTGATCAAAAACTATTTGTGCTGTTCCCGCATTTAGTCCTACTGGTCCAATAAAACCATATGCTAAATCTAGTTTTTCGTAATTAGTAAATGATGTTACACTTGATTGAACAATTTTTGATAATTTTGATTCATTCACTTGTAAGTCCCCACGAATAAATACGATAAGTGGTTCTTCTCTTCCTTCAACTTCATAAACACATGCTTTAACTAATTGCTCTTTTGGTCTATTGAAAAATTTTGCTAATGATTCAATATCTGAAATATTTGGTGTATGCACTTCTTCTATTTCATTTATTTCCATATTTTCTATAACATCTGCTGTCGCTATAGCTACTTCCATATTTGATTGATAATCACATTTATCACATACAACTATCGTATCTTCTCCAATATCTGCTAACAACATAAATTCATGTGCAACTTTTCCGCCCATCATTCCTGTATCTGATTGAACACATACTACTTCTGGAACTCCAGCTCTTCTGAAAATATTATGATATGCTTCTAAACATTCTTCATAATATGATTCTAAATCTTCTTGTGATGTATGGAATGAATACGCATCTTTCATAGTAAATTCTTTAACACGAATTAGTCCACCTCTAGCTCTTGGTTCATCTCTAAACTTAGTTTGTAGTTGATAAATCATAAATGGATATTGTGCATATGATTTAGCTTCACTTCTAGCTAGATGCACAGCAGCTTCTTCATGAGTCATTCCAAGTACCATATCTTTTCCTGTACGATCTTTAAATCGTACAAGTTCACTTCCTACACCTTCAAAACGACCTGATTCTTGCCATAATTCTGCAGGTAATGCTACTGGAAATAAAACCTCTTGCCCTTCAATATGATTCATTTCATCACGAATAATATTTTCGATTTTTGTTGTAATTCGTTTTGCTGGCATAAGTAAAGAATATATTCCATTTGATACTTGCCTTACATATCCTCCTCTTAACAAGTAAATATGACTAATACTTGTCGCATCACCTGGTTTTTCTTTAAATCTTTCTCCTAATAATTTACTCAACAACATATCTTTGCCCTCTTTCTCTCTTTATTATTATTTTCTATATTTTTTCTTTTATCCATAAAAAAGTCCCTATATACATTATATTAATGCATATAGGGACCAAATAGATATTATCATTTGGTGGTACCACCCTGATTATTCTAGTTTATTTTTTATAATATCTAGAATCACTCATTTACTTGATATCGGAAGTACCCGTTACGCTTCATCACGTAATGCTCTAAGCTAGGACAATTAACACTTCGCTTTAAGGACCTTTCAGCTTCAAAATCCTCTCTCTGTTAAAGGGTTATTAATTGATTGCTCTTCATTGCTTTAGTCTATTTACACTAACTACATTTTATATAGTCTACATACGAATTGTCAAGGTTTTTACATTCTTAATTATATTGTTATTCTCTATATAATTGACAAACTTTAATTTCTATACTACTATGAACCCATCAAGTGTAAAAATTGCTAGGGGAGCCGCTAGGCTGAGAGTGTACTTTGTACTTACCCTTTGAACCTGTTTACAGATTATGCTGCTGCAGGAAAGCTTATTTATTATAAATTATATAAAAAATCTCCTCTTTTTTTATAACTTGAAATCATAAATTAAAGGAGTATTTATTATGAATTATTTTTTAGAAATCATTGAGCAAATGCCTATTGCTTTTTGGACGTTTGTAACCGTTGGAATTTTATTGTTTTTTTATTATCGTATTTACCATTCAAAAAAAGAAAAACAAACACGTCATACTATAGATAAACTTACTTTATCTGGTATGTGTATTTCCCTTTCTTTCATACTATCTTACATATCTTTATTTAAACTTCCTCAAGGTGGGTCTATCACATTAGCTAGTATGTTACCTATTCTTTTATTTTCTTTTTTTGCAGGTCCTCGCTTTGGACTTATTGCCGGAGCTACTTTCGGTGTATTACAATTTCTCCAAGGAGGCGTAGCTATACACTGGTTTGCATTACTTTTAGACTATCCACTATCTTTTATGTGTTTAGGGCTATCTGGCATTGTGTCAAAAAAAATCATTCCTATATCATATCGCTTTTGCATCGGTGTAACAATCGCGGTATTTGGACGATTTGTAATGAGCGTTTTGTCTGGTGCTATTTTCTACAGTATGTATGCACCTGAAGGTATGAATGCATGGCTCTATTCTATCCTTTATAATGGAAGCTATTTACTTCCTGAACTTATAATTACACTTGTTATCGGAGTAATTATTTTAAAAAGTCCTGTGTCTAAAGTTTTAAAACTTACATTTAAAAAATAATATGTGAAAACTTATATATTTAAAAAACTATATTTAAAAACTATATTTATTTGAATTAATATGTATACAAAAAAGCAGCGACTTTAATTACAGTCGCTGCTTTTATTTGTTTTTGCAAGTACAATAGCCTCTTTTTCTTCTTCTGAAAGATTATGAGATGATGTACTATTCTCTATTGGCTTTGCGTACGTATATGATCCGTCTCTACCATATATAGCGTTAATAACTACTCCGTTATCATATGCATCTAGTAAAGCTATTGCAAACGAAAGATTGGCACCATTTTTTTCATATGCATTATAACGTACCATTCCTACTTTTTGAGTACATTTTTTAAATTTCATATTTAAATCTTCAATATTCTTTTCTAAAACCATTTGATCTGATTGAATACGTTTTACATTTTGCGCATAATTCGTTAATAGCATTTCCAAATCTACATCTTCTTTTTGCATGAAAACTTCATATTTTTTTTGTACCTTTTTCATCTTGTTCATTTCTACTATAAACATAATAAATATAATAACTAAAAAAATTGCTATGCCTGCAGTAATATATACTTGATACTGATTTAGCATTGTTATTATCTGGTCCATAATTTAATTTCCTCTTTCATTAAGTCTTTTAAGTAGGGCTTTTTATTAAATTTTACAATTTAATTTTTCCATTAATACTTTTATTATATTTCTTTATTATTGATTCTTTATTATTTTTCCGGTCCAATCTGCTAGTTTTGAAAAATTTCTAACAATCTTTCTAATTCTTCATCTGAGTAATATTCAATTTCAATTTTACCTTTTTTCTTACCTTTTGAAATAGAAACTTTTGTTCCAAATTTTTTCTGCAACTGTTCTTCTATTTTTTTATAAAAAATAGCGTGTTCTGTATTTTCATTTTGTTTTTTTTCTTTGTCTTTATTTTTTCCCTCTAATAATAATTGAACATATTTTTCGGTTTCCCTAACGCTCAATTCTTTTTCAACAATATAATCTACTATTTTTTCTTGAGTTGCTTCATCTTTAATTGGTAATATAGCTCTTGCATGTCCAAAACTCATTTCATTATCTCTTAATTTTTCTTGAGCATATGGATATAACTGTAATAATCTTAAAATATTTGTGATTAATGGTCTACTTTTCCCTAGTTTTTCCGCTAACTTATCTTGATTATAACCAAATTTGTCAATTAATAAACGATATCCATTAGCTAATTCCATAGGATTCAAGTTTTCTCTTTGGATATTTTCTACGATTGATACCTCAAGTGTTTCTTGATCACTAAATGCTTTAATAATTACTGGCACTTCTGGTAATCTTGCTAATCTTGCTGCTCGGTATCGTCTTTCTCCTGCAATAATTTCATAACGATTTCCTTTTTGACGAACTAATATAGGTTGCAATATACCATATTCTTGAATCGATAAACACAATTCATATAATTCTTCAGAGTCAAATTTTTTTCTTGGTTGCTCACTATTTGTATCTATTTCATTCAGATTAATCATTTTTACGCCTTCTTCTGTTGAATTCGTCAAAAGTTCTTCTGATAATAATGCATTTAACCCTTTTCCTAGCCCTTTCCCTAACCCTTTTGTTTTCATTATTTTTCGTTCCTCCCTAAAAATTCTTTTGTTAATTGACGATATTGTTCTGCCCCTTTAGAACGAGAATCATACTGAATACATGACATACCATGGCTAGGTGCTTCGCTTAATCTTATATTTCTACTAATCTTTGTTTCGTATACAAATTTAGAAAAATGTTCAACAACCTCTTCAACAACTTGCATAGACAGTCTTGTACGATTGTCATACATTGTAAATAATATACCTTCTAATGCCAACGCTTTATTCGTTGAGTCTCTAACTAATTTGATTGTCTGCATTAATTGTGACAACCCTTCTAACGCATAATATTCACATTGCATAGGAATAAACACACTATCAGCTGCAGTTAATGCATTAATAGTTAAAACATTTACTGCTGGTGGACAATCGATTAATATATAATCATATTTATCTTTAACTGCTCTCAGCGCCTGTTTTAGTATGTATTCACGTTCTTTTTTCTTAATTATTTCTATTTCAATGCCTGCTAAATTCATATTAGCTGCAATAATATCTAATTTTTCTGTCGGTGACGTTTGAATGACTTTATTAATATCTACATCATCTACAAATAAATCATACACTGTATATTCTACTTGGTTTTTACTTAAGCCTACTCCACTAGTTGTATTTCCTTGTGAATCTATATCAACTAGCATTACTTTTTTATTTTGCTCTACTAATGCTGCTGCCAAATTAATAACTGTTGTCGTTTTTCCTACTCCACCTTTTTGGTTTACGACTGAAATTATTTTACCCATTTACATTACCTCGTTTTCTATACTAATCATTCACTAACATCCTTGTGTTTTAGTATATCACAAATTGAAGTTTCAAGCATTACGAAACCTTTTATTTGATCATCTTTTTGGCATATCTCCTGATTTATTTTTATATACTTAATTAATACTATATATTTATTCTTTGATTTTTTATTTTTACAACTAAACATTATACTCATTTAGAACATTGTATTCATCTACTACATATAATTTTTCACTTTATATTATTTTATAGTTTCCTTTGTTTTAGTCATTTTTAAAGCTTATGTTCCACGTGGAACATTTTTATTATAAGTTTTTGATTTAATTAGACATATTACCTTACCTACAATGTTCCACGTGGAACATTCCGTCGAAAGGAGTAACATATTGAGAAATAACATATTTATAAAATGTATTTATATTTTGGCATTTATTATATTTGCATATAGCATCACTTTTATTTCATTACATTTTTTCACACCTAAATTACCTGAGGTTTCTATTTCAGTTTCCTCTTTATCCACTAGACCAGAAGCACGTAATATTACATTTTCTTTGGAAGATCCACCTGAAAAATATGCTTTTCTTGTATATGAAGAACGTCATGAAAATGATTGGCAATTTTCACCTACTAGTCCATATAAGCCTTCAAGTGATTTATTAAATATTTTCTTACCTCCTTCAAAAAAATATTTTTTCTATACAGAAGGTTCTTCTGATAAAAAAGAAGTGCATTTTACACTGACATCTAAGTACCCTATTCAAACGACTTCAACTCGTGAACATGTTTTTCATGTTGAATATATTCAGCCTTTTACTTTTTTTCCGTTTTCTACATTTTACTATAGTACACATTATACTTTTTTTGTCGATCCGCTAATTTAAGGAGTTTACAATGAAAACACTTATTGCTCTAGGCTTAATTTCAAGAAATCTATATAACATTAGATTTCAATCAATTGCATTTGAACGTTTTTTTTACTTGAAATGTATTATATATTTATTTGTAAGTACGCTTACTGCAGATATTTTAGATTTTACATTTCCTACTGGAGCTATCATTATGGCTCTCATAATGTTTTTTGATTATAAAAATACACATATTAAATTAAAAATGATTGGTACTGGATTAATTATTGTTCTAATTTCATTTGTTAATTTTCAGCAAATCACTTCGCCTCTTCAATCATTTTATTTATATAAATCTATACAAGATGTTAATAAAATAGATCTTTATTCTTATAATTCATCTAATCAAAATTTTTTGTTATCTATATCTGATACCGAAACAATCGATTCTTGGATATCACAACTACAACAAAGTACGCCATCTATTCAATGGAATCAAAAATCTATAGGTTCAAATCTTGGATATCGCATTATTCTTCAACATGATGATACAACTACTTCTATCGATTTGCGCCTTGATGCCACTGGTGTGCCAAATACATTTATTGGCCCTTATTATATTTCTTATTATAATGATTCTATACTTGATGAAATTTATAAAATTTATCCAAATACACCTTCATCGCTTACTATTAATACTTCCAAAAGTGCCTCGATAAATATTTATAATACAAGTACTCTTAATAATTTATGGCGTACTATTCTTTGGCATAACCCTGTTTCGGGAGTATCTATTAATCCAAAAGAGTTCACAATACCTTCATATCTTTTTTTCGAAAAACATCTTGGGTGTAGATTAAGTTTTACAACAAATTTTCAATATGCCTTAATTAATAACTCACATACAATAGAGTTACCTCCTTATTTACAAGCTTTATTAAAGGAGCAATATGTTTTATCACAATTAGACTTGGTAAATCAATTTACACTTTTTGATACAGCCCATGTTTCTAATGTGAATAATACATCTCTTAATTTATCTATACGTTTAGATCCTAACGAAATCTACTATGGTTTATATGTTGACGATTACAAAACTAACGAAGCTACACTTCTTCATTATGTTACTTCCTCGTCTGCTAGTTTTTATTCTCTAAAACATCCATATATTCTTTTGCTAGATGAAAAAGATCCTGACTCTAATCAACTAATGTTAATCAATCAAAATATTCCTGAAAAACATCGCTACATCGTTAAAGATGAAAATATTATTTCTAAATCAATTGCACTCTGCCCTCAAAATAGTACATTCACTTATATTATTGATTATGGCGATTACTCATCTCTTTTTTTAGTTAACGATTATTATCGCTCACCTCATGTTATTGCTTCTGGAAATATATCTGATTCACTATTTTTATCAGATGACTATATTGCATTTATACAAGATATAGATGGTACTAATCTTCTTTCTATTTATAGCTTATCGTTACATCAAGTTATAAAATATATTCAAATTCCTGGTGAGATTTTTTTCACAAGTTCTCATGATAATAAAATTAATTTTGCTGTTCAATCTATTGAAGGTTTAAATTTAAAGGAAGCTATTTTTTGTCTTGATGATAATTTAAATATTTATAAACTTCCTAATAATTTCAGACAAGAATAAACTAAATTTCTAACTGCTTTGGCATATATATGCAAATCAAATCTGTTTTTAACCGTATATTGATTGGAAATGTTGGACCTTCTTCTCCATCAATATCGGTTATAATATTTTCTTCTTCATTATGACATATGATATTAATTTTTTTTGCTCTAAAATAATCAATGCTTGAATCGTTTAAATGCTCTCCTTGTAAAATTTTCAAAAATATTCTTGGAATATCTATAACATCTGTTTTTTTAATACATATCATATCAAAAAATCCATCTTGAATACTCGCATTTAATGCTAATTTCGTAAATCCTCCAGCAGCTTTTCCATTAAATATAAGAAGTAAAATATATTCTCCTGTATGTTTTACTTCATCTATTTCTAACTCAAAAGAAATTCCATGATAATGCTGTAGTTCTTCAATTCCTTTTAAATAGTATGCTAGTTTACCAAATTTATTTTTAACTATTGGGTCTACAACGTGTGAAATACCACTAAAAAGTCCCATATTGCAAACATTAATAAAATACTCATTATTCACTTGGCCTATATCTACAAATTCTATATTTCCATCTTCTATAATATTCATAACTTGAACAATGTTATTTGGTATGCATGCACTATATGCAAAATCATTAGCTGTTCCAAATGGTAATATTCCTAAAGGAATTTTTAGTGATTTTAGCACCATACCATTAACACATTCATTTAAAGTTCCGTCACCACCTGATACTAATATCATATCTGTATTTTTTTCTGTTACATAATCTATAATATATTGTTTAATACTTCCTTTTGCCTCACTTCTATAAATACGTAATTCATAATCCATTTGTTGTAATCGCTCTGCAATGTAATCAATATGATTTATAATTTGTCTGTGACCTGCCATAGGATTGTATAATAAAATTGCTTTTTTCATAAAAAATCACCCTCTCTATATTTACATTTATATAATTCTTATATATATCTTTGTCTATATCTTTCTACATATCTCTCTTCATATCTTTCTACATATTTCTCTTCATATCTTTCTACATATTTCTCTTCATATCTTTCTACATATTTCTCTTCATATCTTTCTACATATTTCTCTTCATATCTTTTTATATAGTATGTTTATTTTTTCTCTAGCATATATTCTACATATTTTTTGTCTATCTGTTTATTTTATGTCTTTTTTACTTTTTTATTTATATATACTACTTATTGTTTATTTCCCAAATATAAGCAGCTATTTTTCATCTCCTTAATTCTACTCTTTTTATCCACCTGTGTATAACTTCATATTTTCCTTTATATATTATATTATTCACATATTATCAACATGTGTATATTTTCTATGATTATCCCCATATTTTTTCATTTTTTATTTTTTTCTTCTACCTGTGGATAATTTTTATAATAAAAAAATAGAGTAACTTATACACAATGTATAGGTTACTCTATTTCTCTGTTTTTCTACTATTTATTACATTTGTTTCGGTGCTTCTACACCTAGTAGATATAATGCATTTTTTAATACATATTTAGTACTTTCAACGATAGCAAGTCTTGCTTTACGCACTTTTTTGTCGTCTACTAATATTGGATTTTCATGATAAAATTTATTAAATACTTGTGCTACATCTACTGCATATCTTGCTATATATGATGGCTCATATTTTTGAGCTGCTTCTTTAATAACTTCTCTAAATCTGCTTAATTCTTTTGCTATTTCTACTGAATATGCATCTGTTATTAAGCTAAAATCAATATTTTCTTCTACTATTTCATCGCCTGCTGCTTTACCTAATACTGAGCATGCTCTTGCATGTGTATACTGCACATATGGTCCTGTTTCTCCTTCAAAACTTAAAACACGTTCCCATGAGAATTGAATATCTTTGATAATATTATTATACATATCATCAAAAACAACCGCTCCGATACCAACTTGCATTGCAACTTGTTCTTTATTTGGTAATAATGGATTTTTTTCTTCAATAATTCCTCTTGTTTTATCTACCGCTTCTTTTAGTATATCTTCTAAAAATAGCACATTACCTTTTCTTGTCGATAAAGACCCACTTTCCATACTTACCATACCAAATGGTACGTGTACTAAATCTTTTGACCATGGATAATCCATTTTTTCAATTACTTTAAACCACTGCGCAAAATGAAGATTTTGTTGTAATGCTGTTACGTATATACATTTTTTGAAATCATATGTGTCTTTACGATATTTAGCTGCTGTAATATCACGTGTTGCATATAATGAACTTCCATCTTTTTTTGTAATAAGACATGGTGCCATATTTTCATCATCTAAACGTACAATCTTTGCACCTTCACTTACTTCAATTAAATTTTTATTTTCTAATTCTTCGATAACTGATGCTATTTGATCATTATAGAATGCCTCTCCATTGTAACTATCAAACGTTACTCCAAGCATTTTATATACACGCTCAAATTCATTTAAACTGATATCTTTAAACCACTTCCATAGAACAAGTGCTTCTTCGTCACCTTTTTCCATTTTTGTAAAATAATCACGAGCTTGTTGCTCAAGTTCTGGATTTTTTTCTGCTTCTTCATGGAACAATACATATATACGAAGTAATTCTGCAATACCTTTTTCTTCTACCGCTTCTTTTGATGAGTAGTTTTGATATGCAACAATTAGTTTACCAAATTGTGTACCCCAGTCTCCTAGGTGATTTACACCAATACAGTTATACCCTAGTGCTTCATATATACGATACAAGCTATTACCTATAACTGTTGAGCGTAAATGTCCTACGTGAAAAGGTTTTGCAATATTTGGTGATGAATAGTCTACTACAATATTACCTTTCGACTTTGATTTATCTATAGCGTATTCAGTTTTATCTTTTATAATTTCACCGAAAATTGCTTCTACTAGTTGTTTTTTATTTACAAAAAAGTTGATATATGCATTAACATTTTGTTTTTGATCAATAAAGTCTACATCTGGTAATGTTTCAACAAGGTCTTTTGCAATGATTGGAGGTGCTTTACGCAATTCTTTCGCAAGTTTAAAGCAAGGAAATGCATAATCTCCCATTTCTGAGTTACTTGGTTCTTCTATCATTGTATAAATATCTTCTGTTGTTAAACACTCAATTTGACTGCTTAATAACGTTGCAAGTTCTAATTTAAAATCTCTCATAAGTTGCTCCTTTTTTCCGTTCTTTTTCTTCGTTTTTATGTTCTTTCATCTTATGTTTTTGCTTTATATATTTCATTTTGTATTATTACATTGTACATAATTATACATTTTATATCAAGGTTTGCTTTTTATAAGTATTACCTTATATTAGGCAATCTACACTTTTTATTTTCCAAAAAAAATGATTATGTAATATTACATAATCATTTTTTTTATTAAAATTTATATATTATCTTATATATGTCTAAACATATATTTTACTTATCCATCGGAATTTTAATGCGTATTTCATAACCATCATCTTCTTGCATCATTGTATATTTTGCATCGATACCTGATTGTTTAATAATATCTACTGCTTGTGTAATAGTATTTGTAAATAATCTAATGTCTCTTACAAATGGTTTGAATTTGATATTAGGTTTTTTCTCTTCTTTATTATCTGTTGTTAAATTTACTAAAATTTGCTCTATCAGTTGTTCTGTTTTTTTAACATTCAGCTCGTGTTTTATGATAGTTTCTAGCGCATCTAATTGAAACTCTTCTGATGGTAGTTTGAGAAGTGCCCTTGCATGACGTTCAGTTAAGCTATTTTCCATAACAATTTTTTTAACTGCTGTTGGAAGTTTCAGTAATCTCAGCTTATTGGCTACTGTTGATTGATTTTTTCCTAATGTTTTAGCTAACTCTTGTTGTGTGTAACCATAGTCTTGCATAACTAGACTATATGCTTCACTTTCTTCTAGGAAATTCAAATTCTCACGTTGTAAGTTCTCTATTAATGCTAACACTGCGCTGTCTTTAGTACTTACTTCTGCGATTACAGCTGGAATTTCTGTTATTCCTGCAAGTTTTGTTGCTTTTAAACGTCTTTCGCCCGCTATAAGTTCATAGGAACTCCCAATAATACGCACTGTGATTGGTTGCATTAATCCATGTTCTTTTATAGATTTTGACAAATCCTCTAATGCTGATTGAGAAAACACTTTTCTTGGTTGATACGGATTTGGTCTCACTAAATCAACTGGTATGTATTGTATTGCTAAATCTTTTTGCATAATCTTCGTACTCCTTTTCTTGAACTTACGCTTTAATCGCACCTCTCATTCTACCATATTTTTGCATTGAAGACTACTTATTTTCAACATTTTCCGTCATTTTTCGCATGCATACACAAATACCTTGTGTCATAGTTCCCATTGGACAATATACACACCATGATCTTGGTTTAAATAAAATCATAGTAACAAGTCCAAGTATTGTTGATGTTACCATCATGCTATAAAATCCATATGCAAACTGTACAACCCACGGAGTCACTGTGCTTAAGTCTGCCATATGCCATGGTAATTTAAACGTCCATAGCAGTGTAATTACTTCTTGAACTGTTTCTTTCCCTTGAAATACTAAAAATGTATTGAATATCATGTTAAAAAACATAATCATAAAAAATGCTAAAAATCCATATCGAAATGCATTATGCTTCATCCATTTAGGCATTGGTTTATAACGTGATATCTTTAATTTTTTCCCTAAAATTTCAAATAATTGACCTCTTCCGCAATAATAATTACAGTATGATTTATTTTTCTTAACCACAGATATTACTAACGGAATAATAAAACATAACATTCCAAGCCATGCAAATAATATATTAAACATTCCGAGTATAAGATATAATGCTGATGCAATCCATAAATAATTTGCTATTGATTTTTTTGTATTTTTTTTCATGATACACTTTCCTCCATCATAAGGATAGTCGATGCTGGACATTCTTTTATACATTTTGAACATCCTACGCACCGATTGATATCAACAACAGCTACAATCCCATCTTTTATTGAAATAGCATTAATCGGACAAACCTTCATACAAACCCCACACGCTACGCAATTTTCTTTTTGTACTTGTGCATGTTTTTTTATTTTCATACTACTCCCCCTTTTTCATTGTATATCTATTATATTAAATACTTCATTATATAATGCTTTTTTATACTCCAAGTGGGTTTTTAGTTGGGTCCCCTGCCTTACGAGGATATTCTTTTGGTGTGTTATTTAATTTTTTTATTTTTGCAATTCTATGATTTAAATCAGTTCCTGGTACTGTTACATTAATAATTTCTTCAACTTTACCACCTAATATTCTAATTGCTTGTCTACCTTGTTCTAATTCTTCATCTAATTTTTGTCCTTTTAGTGCAACTAAAAATCCACCTTTTTTAACGAATGGTAACGTATATTCGCTTAACACTGCAAGATTGGCAACTGCGCGTGATGCACATAAATCAAACTGTTCACGATATTTTTTGTTTTGTCCAACATCCTCTGCTCGTCCATGAACACACTGAACGCCTTTTAATTCTAACGTTTCAATAACGTGTTTTAAAAAATTCAATCTTTTATTTAACGAATCAATAAGTGTCATCTGTAAATGTGGAAATGCAATTTTCAAAACTAACCCAGGAAATCCCGCTCCTGTTCCAACATCCGCTACTGTATGAATTTCAGCTAAGTCAACGCTTGAATATACAGTTAGGCAATCTAAAAAGTGTTTTGTTATAACTTCATAGTCTTCTGTAATAGCTGTTAAATTCATTTTTTCATTCCACTCTACTAAAAGTTCTTTGTATGTCATAAATTGATCTAATTGTTGCTCTGTTAAATCAATTCCTAACTCACTTGCACCTTCTTTTAAAAGGTTTTTCATATTATTTTTTTGCTCCATTACGCCTCACCTCTTGTCTTTTGACCTTTTCTTTGTTCTAAATACACAAGTAATACCGATACATCTGCTGGAGATACTCCTGATATTCGTGATGCTTGTCCTATAGATATTGGTTTTATTTCTTTTAATTTTTGTTTTGCTTCTAATCTTAAACTATAAACATCATCATAATCTAAATCTTCTGGCAGCGCTTTTTTCTCAAGTTTTTTAAACTGTTCCACTTGTTTTTTCTGGCGGCCTATATATCCTTCATATTTAAGTTCTATTAATACTTGTTCTACTACTTCCGCTGCTAACTCTGGGCGTTTTATATCAACATCTACAAAGTCGTCATATTCTAACTCCGGACGCTTTAATAATTCTGATAAAGCAATCCCTGATCTAAGCGGTGTACTTTCTTTTTTTGCAATAATAGCTTGAACACTTTCACTAGTTCCAACATACGTATTTTTTAAACGTTCAAGTTCTTCATCAATTTGCATACGTTTGTTTAAAAACATATTGTAGCGTTCTTCTGAAATAAGACCTGCTTTGTATCCTTTTTCAGTTAACCTCAAATCTGCATTATCTTGGCGTAACAACAGTCGATATTCTGCTCTTGACGTTAACATACGATATGGCTCTTTTGTCCCTTTTGTAACAAGGTCATCTATTAACACACCAATATACGCTTCTGAACGATCTATAAGCATAGGTTCAACTTTATCAATATGAAGTACTGCATTAATGCCAGCTACTAACCCTTGGCATGCCGCTTCTTCATATCCTGAACTACCATTCATTTGCCCTGCACTAAAAAATCCTTCAATATCCTTAAACTCTAATGTATGTTTAAGTTGTACTGGGTTTATACAATCATACTCTATTGCATATCCTGTTCTCATTACTTCTACTTTTTCAAGACCTTCTATAGACCGTAGCATTTGAAGTTGTACTTCTTCTGGTAATGATGAACTCATTCCTTGGACATACATTTCTGTCGTATCGTTACCTTCTGGTTCTAAAAATACTTGATGGCGCTCTTTATCACTAAACCTTACTACTTTATCTTCAATTGATGGACAATATCTTGGGCCTGTACCTTCAATTACACCTGAGTACATAGGTGAGCGATGTAAATTATCTTGAATAATTTGATGTGTATTAAGATTTGTATATGTTAAGTAACAAGGTACTTGTTCACGTTTTAAGTCTTCTGCTTTATTTGTAAATGAAAATGGTACAATTTTTTCATCTCCATGCTGCTCTTCCATTTTTGTTAAATCAACAGTTCTACTATCTACACGCGCCGGTGTACCTGTTTTAAATCTTCGCATTTCAATACCTAATGCTTTTAGTGAATCACTTAATTCATTTGACGATTTTAAACCATTTGGGCCTGTATATTCTATGCACTCTCCTGTTAAACAGCGTGAATGTAAATACGTACCTCCGCACAAAATAATCGCTTTTGCATAATATATTGCACCTTTATTTGTTTTTACAGCAACAGCTCGTCCATCTTCTACGATTACTTCAACTATTTCTTGTTGTTTAATCGAAAGATTTGGAGCATATTCTAATGTTTTTTTCATTTCATCTGTATAATTTTTTTTATCTGCTTGCGCTCTTAACGAATGCACTGCTGGACCTTTAGCTGTATTTAACATTCTTGTTTGGATAAATGTTTTATCTATGTTTTTACCCATCTCACCACCAAGTGCATCTATTTCTCTTACTAAATGTCCTTTAGATGTTCCTCCAATGTTTGGATTACACGGCATCATCGCAATGCTATCTAAACTCATTGTAAACATCGTTGTTTGCTTGCCCATTTTACTACATGCTAGTGCCGCTTCACACCCTGCATGTCCTCCACCAATGATTGCAACGTCAATCGTATCTGCAATATAGCTCATAAAAGCCTCCTTACTTTTCTAGTTTATATTTGATATTTTATTTTCCAAGACAAAATCTACTAAATAGTTCATTAATAATCTCATCTTTTAATGCTTCTCCAACAATCATTCCTAAGTGTCCATAAGCATCGTGTAAATCAATAGCTACGCAATCTTCTGGCATTCCCATTTTTATCGTTTCATCTACTTTATCTAAACTTTCAATTGCTTTAATCAAACTTTGTTTTTGTCGTCTATTAGAGATAGTTGCCCCTGTCGCAACTTCTATACCTTTTTCTACAGTAAACTTTTTCATAGTTGTTCGTAAAACTTCTAATCCATCGCCACTTTTAGCAGATATATCAAGTATAATACTATCTTCCCCAACATAATCCATAAGTTGATTTTTTGTCATTTTCTGATTTAAATCAGATTTATTACATACATATATCACTTTTTTTGATTTTAGTTGCTTAATTAGTACCAATTCTTCTTCATCTAATTCTCTTGATAAATCAAGCATCATAAGCACAATATCCGCTTCTTCTATACTATTTCTTGAACGTTCTATACCGATTTTTTCAACAACATCATCTGTATCTCTAATTCCTGCTGTATCAAGTAATTGGAATGGCACACCACCTATATTGAGGTACGCTTCCACAACGTCACGTGTCGTTCCTGGTACATCTGTTACAATAGCTTTGTTTTCTTCTAATAGAGCGTTAAGTAGCGATGATTTTCCAACATTGGGTTGTCCAACTATTGCTGTTTTTACACCATCTCTAATCATTTTTCCTGTATCTGCTGTTTTTAAAAGTATCTTTAACTCATCATTAAGTTTCTGAATTTCTTCTTGAAAATCATTTGTTAATGGCTCATCTTCATCATACTCTGGATAATCAATAGACACTTCTATTCTCGCTATAATTTGGATTAATGTATCTTGATACTTACGAATTTGCTTTGACAAACGTCCTTCAAGCTGATTTACAGCTTGGCTTAAACTCATTTCTGTTTTAGCTTCAATTATATCCATAATCGCTTCAACTTGCGCCAAATCAATACGTCCATTCAAAAATGCTCTTTTTGTAAATTCACCTTGATCTGCTAATCTAGCACCATTTTTCACAAGTTCCATAAGTACTGCATCTAGCGGTACTGGACCTCCATGACAATTGATTTCTACAACGTCTTCTCTTGTAAATGTTTTCGGTGCTTTCATAAGCATAACTAGAACTTCATCTATCGTTTTATTCGATTTGTCTTTAATGTAACCATAATGAATAGTATGACTTTTAGACTCCTCTAACGTTTTATTACTTGCTGCTTTAAATATTTTATCTACAGTTTGAATGGCTGTTTCACCACTCACACGAATAATACCAATTCCACCAACACCTGGTGCTGTCGAAATAGCCGCTATCGTATCATTATATAGCATAATGCTACTCCCTTCCTTATTTACAAATTCTATAATAAAAATTAATATACTCTAAAAATTAATATACTCCAAAAAACATCTCTTTGCAAATTAACACATAATTCATGTTAAGTATTGCCTTTAAAAAAGCTTTTTATATTCTTTATTGCTTTTTACGTACTATTTTAACAGTTTTTTAGTATTTACTATCCTATATATAATATCATATTTTTTGATATTTGATGTCCATTTGCTTTAGTTCTAGACTAACATCTATTTTTTCGCTTATATTGACATGAAAATCTTTATTATTATATAATCTTCCTAATAACACTCTCTAGCTATACGACCTATCAGTCCTATAGCTTTTTTTATAACTATGACTACTATATAAAGGAGAATTTTATGCAGCATTATCGTATTCCAACACTTACAATTGCTGGTTCTGACTCATCAGGCGGTGCAGGTATTCAAGCAGATTTAAAAACCTTTAGTGCAATAGGTACATTTGGTATGAGCGCTATTACTGCCATTACCGCTCAAAATACTCAAGGTGTTTTTATGGTTGAGGAATTAAGTAAAGATATTATTCGCAAACAAATAGAAGTTATTTTCGAAGACATTCCGCCAAAAGGAATAAAAATAGGTATGGTATCTTCACCTGAGATTATTATGGAAATTGTTAATACTCTTAGTAAGTACGATATACATAATCTAGTTATTGATCCTGTTATGATTTCAAAAAGTGGATGTGACTTACTTCGCCCAGAAGCAAAACATAACCTTATAACACATCTTCTTCCAATGGCTTTTTTAACAACGCCAAATATACCTGAAGCGGAAGTGATTACAGATATTAAAATAAATACTATTGATGATATGGTATTGGCCGGTCAAAAAATTCTTGAACTTGGTCCAAAATATGTGTTTATGAAAGGCGGACATCTAGAAGGCGATTCTATCGATGTACTGCTTGGTCCAAATCTTTGTAAATACTTCCCGCAAAAACGTCTTAACAACAAAAATACACATGGCACTGGTTGTACTATTTCCTCCGCTATAACTGCGCATCTTGCTCTAGGATACTCTATTGAAGAAAGTGTTACACGTAGTAAGCATTATATTACAGAAGCTATTCGTAATAGCTTTGATATAGGCTTAGGCGTTGGTCCTGTACATCATTTTTATAATTTTGAAAATGCCACACTAAATAACACTCTCTAAACACAATATATATTTTTACCATTTTGCCATACTACCTATTCTATAAAGGAGAATATTAATGTATCACCTGTTAACTGAAATCAAAAAAAATCAACCGCTAGTCGTCCATTATACAAACGAAGTAACTATCAATGATTGTGCTAATATGACGCTAGCTATAGGCGCAAGTCCACTAATGAGTTTTAATTTAGAAGAAGTTGATGACCTTGTACGTATTTCAAGTAGCGTTGTTATAAATATAGGTACTATGAATACATGTCATTTAGACATATTTAAAGCTGCTGGACTTGCGGCCAATCGTCTTAAAAAACCAATTATTTTAGACCCTGTAGGCGTTTTTGCTACATCTACTCGTTCAAATTTTGTAAAACAACTCCTTGAAGAAATACATTTTGATGTTATCAAAGGTAATTTAGCCGAAATTAAATTTATTGGCGGATTAAACGTACATGGCTCTGGCGCTGATTCCTATGAAGATGACGTTGATGAAAATTCTTATTCTTTATTAAAATCAATAGCTTTAAAATTCAAAACTATCATTGTTGCTACTGGAAAAAAAGATATTATAACAGATGGTACTAATATTGTAGTAATTTCTAACGGTGCATCACACTTAAAATCAATCACTGGCACAGGCTGTATGACTGCTAGCTTGATTGCAAGCTATCTCACAGTATCTGAGCCTCTAGATGCCGCTACTATGGGTGTTTTATCAATGAGTATCGCTGGCGAACAGGCGCAACTTAAAGCTAACGGTCTTGGTGATTTTAAAATTCAACTTTTCAACGAAGTTTCTCTTCTTACTGAAGATACTTATAAAAATTATGCTAAGGTGGTCTATAACTAATGTTTACTGATGAACTTTTAACTAACTCTCAATCTATATGGGATAGCTATTTAAACCATCCCTTTATTAATGAAATTGGTAACGGTACACTTCCTATTAATAAATTCAAGAACTATCTCATTCAAGATTATTTATACCTTATTCAATATGCGAAACTGTTTGCTATTGGTGTTTTAAAATCAAATACTGTAGAAGATTTAAAACGATTCAAAAATGGAATTGATGGCTCTTTGGAAGATGAAACAGCTGTCCATATTCGTTATTTGAAAACATTTGGCATTACACCTCTAGATGCAGAACAATGCGTAAGCCATAAAACAAATATAAGCTATACAAGTTATATGTTAAGCGTTGCTTGTACTGGTGACTTAAAAGAACTTATGGCAACACTTTTACCTTGCATATGGAGTTATGGTTATATTGGAAAGTACCTTGCAAGCACATATTCTGAGAATCTATCTACAAACAACTATGCCGATTGGATTAATAGTTATAACTCTATTGAATACCAACAAAGTTGTGAAAAATGGATTAAGTTTATGAACGACTTAACTTTACATTGTAGCCCTGAAGAAAAAAAGCATTTATCTACTATATTTAAACGTTCTAGTGCTTTTGAACTTGATTTTTGGGATATGGCTTATGAAGAAGAGGTACAATCATGTTAAACTCATCGCAGCTTAAACTGTATTTAGTTACAGATGCTGACTTACTAAAAGACCGTGATTTTTATACGTGCATTGAAAATGCTCTAAAAGGCGGTGTAACAGCAATTCAACTTCGTGATAAAAATTGTACTGATTCAGATTTTCTAGTTCAAGCTAAGCATATTCAATCATTAGCTAGCAAATACAATGCCCTATTTTTTATAAACGACCGTGTTCATATAGCAACACAACTCAAGACAGATGGTGTGCATGTAGGTCAGAGCGATTTAAATGCTATCCAGATTAAACAAACTGCTAGTCACCCTCTACTGATTGGAGTATCCGCTACAACCGTTTCTGAGGCAATTAAAGCTGAATTAGATGGTGCTGATTATATTGGTGTTGGTGCTATGTTCCAAACTAATACAAAAACTGATGCCTCTTATGTTACACTAGACACTTTAAAAGAAATACTTAAGCACGTTTCTATACCTGTAGTATTAATCGGTGGTTTATCACTATCAAATATCTCAACTTTTAAAAACTTGCCAATTGCAGGTTATGCACTTGTTTCTGCCATTTTAAATGCTGATGATATTACTCGTGAATGTCATGATTGGTTAAGTTTAATCTCAGAAAATCATTCACACTATAATAATTAAATAAAAAAAACACCGAAATATTTCCTAGGAAACATTTCGGTGTTTTTTCATCTACTGCAATATTTAAAACATTGTACTTACGGTCTATCTCATTATTCCTGTTCATTACTTGCAGTTACTTGTTTTGTTACTGGTTTATTTGACATTTTAACATTGTTATTCATTTTTTCTTTATAATCATTATTAGGTTTAACTTGATTATACGGAACGACAACTACTTTTCTAAATGGTTCTCGCCCTTCACTACGTGTTCTAACTGTCTTACTATTTTGTAATACAGAATGAATAATACGTCTATCATATGGGTTCATCGGTTCTAGTACTAGCGGTTTTTTTAGTTGTACTGCTTTTTTAGCATACTTTAACGCAACTTTTTGAAGAGTTTCTTCACGTCGTATACGATAGTTTTCTGTATCTAACATAACTTTAGTATAACCTTTACCCGTTTTGTTCACTACAATATTAACAAGGTATTGTAGTGAATCAAGTGTTTCACCACGTTTACCAATAACTATACCCATTTTTTCACCCATAATATTGATATAAATTTTGTTTTCTTCTATTTTAGTTTGAAAAGTAGCCTCAATATTCATTTTTTTGAGAACTGCGGTAAGGAAATTTATAGCCTTTTCTGCTTCTGTGTCTACTTCTACCTCTACCTCTGGTAAAGTTTCTTCACGTTTGATACTTTTAACGAAAACCACTTCTGATTCTGTCTGCGTAACAGGTTCTTTAAATGCCTCTTCTATACTTTCTTGCTCTTTAATAGTAACTCTTACTTTAGCAGGTTTTGCACCAATACCTAGAAAACCTTTTGAGCCTTTTGCAATAATTTCAACATTTACCTCGTCTGTCGTTGCACCTAATTCTATAAGCGCCTCTGTAATTGCATCATCTATATTCCTACCTATTTTTTCAACAAAATTCATATACTTTTACCCCCAGACATTATTCATCCTTTTTATTGGTATCAGATTTGCCTTCTACTTCGTCTTTTTTAATTTCTACTTCATCTTTTTTAGCTTCTATTTCTTTTGGAACACGTTTTTTCTTCTTTTTCTTCTTTTTAGTTGCCATTTCAGCTTCACGTTCTGCTTTGAACTTTTCATCAATAATAGCTTCTTGTTTATTAACTAGCTTATTTACTAATATTTGCTGTACCATCATAACAATATTACCAGCTACCCAGTAAAGTGCTAAACCTGTTGGAACTGTCCATGAGATAAATCCCATCATAATTGGCATCATAATATTCATTGATTTCATCATAGTATCTGCTGATGCTGGTGTCTCAACACCTTGTTGCATTTGCTTACTACTTGCCATCGTAATTTTACTGAAAATAAAAGTAGATGCACCTGAAATAACAGGAATTAAAAGTGCCAACACTACACCTGCAGCAAATAATTGTGCTGGTGAGTCTACAAGATTAACAAAAAACCACTCAAAATCTTGCTTTTGGCTAAGTAATGTTTCTAGCGAGTTAAATTGTTCTGGTGACACAATTGTTTCTAACGCTGTCCACTGTTCTGTTGTAAAATGACTTAGCAAGCTTCCTAACTTTTCTGGAGCTGCTAAAGCTAAATCGGCAACATCTGTCAATCCTTCTTTACTTAACAGTTTTTGTATTTCTGAAATACCTGTACCACCTAAAGGATTTGACACTAGTACATTTGCAATAACTTCTTGGATATTACTAACTTGAATCTGCAGAGTTGTTGCTATATTTGTATAGACTTCCCCTAATTTATCAATATATGCACTTGGTTGACGAAGAACGCCGTATAGTCCATAAATAATCGGTAATTGAATAAGTAGCGGTAAACATCCTGATAATGGATTTGCATTGTATTTTTTATATAACGCTTGCATCTCTTTAGACATTGCCATTTGAGACGCTTGATCTTTCTTATTTGCATACTTCTTCTGTAACTTTTGTAATTCTGGCTGAATACGGTTCATTGCACGCATTGAACGTTGTTGTTTAATTTTAAGTGGGGTTAATAATGTTTGTGCTACAACTGTAAACATTACAATAGAAATCCCCAAAGTTCCTATTAATGTAAAATTCGCAGCTATATTGAATATTGCATTAAGGATAATTCCAAAAAAATCTGTAATAATTCCCATTTCTTCCTCCTAAGTACTTTTATTCTTATGTTTTTTTTCTTTTTTTTGTGGGACAGGATCATACATTGGCTCATGAAAAGGATGGCATTTTGAAATACGAATAATGCCTAATGTTATACCTTTTAAAACTCCATGAATTTTAATTGCTTCATAAGTATAGGCTGAACACGTTGGAACAAAACGACAACGCGCACCAAAAAATGGTGAAATACCCCTTTGATAGAAACGAATCATCCCCATTGCAATTTTTTTTGGCATATCAAACATAAAATCCTCTCTTCATGTGCTAAATATATTAATATATACTTATAATTTGCCCCATTTTTCAATATTATTTCATTCTAGCTTATTATATAACAATATAATAGGTAGCTTATGAATTTTCTACAAAAATTTTTTGTTGTTTAATCAGTTGATCTAATGCATCTGATATCTGATGGTAAGTTGCATTATTTGCGTTAGTTCTAGCTACAATTACAAAATCCCATCCTGGTTGTTCTATAACATGCTCTTTTAATCTGAAACTTTCTTTTATTAATCTAGTAACACGGCTTCTAATAACACTATTACCTACTTTTTTACTTACTGAAACACCGAGTCTATTATAAGGAAATTTGTTTTTACATTTATAGAGCACTAGATACGTATTAGCTACTGATTTTCCTCTTCTATACGTATATCGAAATTCTGATGTTCTCCTTAGAGATTGTGTATTTTCCATTTATTAGGACTCCTAAATTTGCATAAGGCAAAACAAGGCCACATATGCGGCCTTGTTGTTATGCTGTTAATTTTTTTCTACCTTTTGCTCTTCTTCTAGCAACTACAGCTCTACCGTTTTTAGTTCTCATTCTTTTACGGAAACCGTGTTCTTTACTTCTTTGACGCTTCTTTGGTTGGTAAGTCATTTTCATTATGCGCACCTCCTTAAAATTATAAAGTAGCCACATAATATGCACACATGGTAACTGGGACTATGCACTTGCCCATTACCGAAAATAAAATATCGCACACACAACTCATATAGAGTTAACAAACAAATAAACACTACGCTTAGTATAGAAGATTTATAAATGCTCGTCAAGCCTTTGCACTATTAATTTCCTTCCAATTTATATAAATTCTTTCTTTTATTATTACAAATATCATCTCTTATACTCAAAAAATATATATTATCCACACTTTTTTCAATATAAAACCTCTTCTTTTTTCATTTTTCTTCAATTATATACGAATTATTTCTTTATATACTACGTTTTCCATATATCTGTTATTTTTAGAACAATTATCCTTTTATATTATTCCAACTATTATCTTTATTATTACAAAAATACAATGTCTTCATTTTTTTTGTGCTTTTAGCACTAAAATATCCACTATTTTTTTATCCATAGGCTTGTGGATATTTTGTGTAAACAGTTGCTTTTCCACAGGTTATTTGATATGATATCAATAACTGTGTATAAGTTGTTTATAGACGTAAAGTTATACACAATCTGTTGATAAAGCTGTGTATAACGTTTGGTTTTTCTCTTTTTTTAGCTTTTTAAACCGATTTATGCTTGTTTTTGCTTGGGATATCTTTATCCACATACTTTAAAATATCGCTTTATTATCAATTTTAACTAATTATTAATTCCCAAGTTGTTTATAATTTTTGTTTAGTTTATTCACATGTTGACAATACTAAAAAAACTGTGAACAAACTGTTTATTTTTACTATAGGAGGACTCTGAATGGCCTATCAATATTCTACACAGTGGAACTCTATTCTACAAATCATTGAACCTGAAACGTCATCTGTAAGCTACAATACGTGGTTTAAAGATACTGAACTCGTTGATATTATCAATAATACAATGATTGTTAGTGTTAAGAATGATTTTAATAAAGAAATTCTTAGTACTCGTTATTTAGAATTAATTAAAAACTGTACACTACAAGTATTTAACAGAGAATATCAATTTGAGTTTGTTGTCGTTCCTGAAAATGGAAAATATGAATCTAACTCATCAACTATAAAAAAAGAATATATTGACGATCCGCTTAATACAAAAAGTAATCTTAACCCTCGTTATATATTCAGTTCTTTTGTTGTCGGAAATAGTAATCGTATGGCACACGCTGCAGCACTAGCTGTTGCCGAAGCACCTGCTCGTGCATACAATCCTCTATTTTTATATGGTGGTGTTGGTCTTGGTAAAACACATTTAATGCACTCGATTGCACACTATATTCTTCAACAAAATCCTAATGCGAAAGTACTTTACGCTTCATCCGAAAAATTTACAAATGAATTAATTAATTCTATTAAAGATGATAAAAACGAAGCATTTCGAAACAAATATAGAAATATTGACGTACTTTTAATTGATGATATTCAATTTATTGCTGGAAAAGAACGTACTCAAGAAGAATTTTTCCATACATTTAATACTTTACATGAAGCAAATAAACAAATCATTATCTCAAGTGACCGTCCGCCGAAAGAAATTGAAACACTTGAAGATCGTTTACGTTCACGATTCGAGTGGGGTCTTATCGCAGACATTCAAGGTCCTGACCTTGAAACACGTATTGCAATTCTTAGAAAAAAAGCCGAAATTGAAAGTCTATCTGTACCAGAAGAAGTTCTTTTGTTCATCGCTAAAACAGTTATTTCAAATATTCGTGAACTTGAAGGCGCTTTAAACCGTATTATTGCTTATTCTTCTCTATCAAATAGACCTATTAATGTAGACCTTGCAAATGAAGCACTTAAAGATCTTATTTCAAAAGATAAACCTAGAATGATTACAGCCGATTACATTCAGGAAGTTGTTGCTAGTTATTTTAATCTTAAAGTTGAAGACTTAACTTCATCAAAACGTACTAGAAATATAGCTCATCCAAGACAAATTGCTATGTATCTATCACGTAAACTTACTGATTTGTCATTACCTAAAATAGGTGAGAAGTTTGGTGGACGTGATCACACTACTATTATTCATGGATATGAGAAGGTTGCTACAGATATTACAAAAAACGTTGAATTAGCACAAACAATTACAGAACTAGAGCATAAAATCACAGGTAAATAAGTATTAACACGTACTTGTGATTTATCTCTTAATACATTGTGGATAAATATCCATTTTTTTTGAGCCTGTTTATAGTGTGGATAAAGTGAATAGTTCACGACAGCTTGTCCACATGGTTGTATACATGCTTAATTATCCACAGTCACTGGGCTTAGAGTACTTATACACAGTACCCACAGCCCCTATTACTATCAATCCTAAATTAGTTTATTATTATTGAAAGATTTTCGAAGGGAGATTATCCACATGCGCATCATTTGTAATCAAGAATTACTAATTAATAGTATTCATACTGTAGTAAAAGCATGCTCTAGTAAAACTACAATGCCTATTTTAGAATGTATTTTAATAAAAGCAAAAAATAATCAAATAACATTAGTAGGTTACAATTTAGAGTTAGGTATTGAAAGTACTATAACTGCAGAGGTTATTGAAGAAGGTTGTATTGCCTTAGAAGCTAAGATTTTTTCAGAAATTATTCGTAAACTACCTAATCAAATGGTTGAAATTACAACAGATAACAATAATATGACGTCAATTACGTGTGCTAAATCAAAATTTGCAATTGCGGGACAAGTTGCAGATCAATTTCCTGAGTTACCTGAAGTTAAAGAAAACAAAAAATATACGATTTCTCAAATTGCTCTAAAAGAAATGATTCGTCAAACTATCTTTTCTGTAGCGCAAGAAGAATCTCGTCCAATCCTTACAGGAGAGATGATTCAAATACGTGATGGTTCTTTGCATATGGTATCTGTAGATGGATATAGAATCTCTTATCGTCAATTAGATATCTCAAATGAGAATGGAGAAGAAGAAGTTGTCGTTCCTGGACGGACACTTGGGGAAATAAGCAAAATCTTATCGTCAGATGATGATGTTGAAATGGATATATACTTTGAAGAAAAGCATATATTATTTGATTTAGGTTCAAGCAAAGTAGTTTCAAGATTGCTTGAAGGAGAGTTTTTAAAATATGAGCAAGTTTTTTCATCAGACTATGAAACTAAAGTAAAAGTAGACCGTAAAAACTTTTTAATGTGTATTGAACGAGCAGCATTAATTTCTCGTGAAGGTAAAAAAAATCCTATCAAAATTGAAATTGAAGGTGATACAATGATTATCACTTCAAAAGCAGAACTTGGAACAGCAAGAGAAGAACTTTCAATTCAGCTTGAAGGTAATCAGCTGAGTATATCGTTTAATCCAAAATATTTAATTGATGCACTTAAATCTATTGATGAAGATGAAGTATCTATCAACTTCATTTCAGCATTGACACCGTGTATTATTAATCCAATTGAAGGCAATCATTATAAATATCTTATATTGCCAATTAGATCAAACGCTTAATAGCATAACAACGCTCTTTGTTTCGGATGAGACGGAGAGCGTTTTTAGAAAAATTATAAAAAACATAAACTTAATCTTATGAAAATAAAAGGAGCTAGACAAAAATGAAAGAAATACAAATTAAAACAGAATTTATAAAATTAGACCAACTTATGAAATATGCTGAAATGGTACAATCTGGAGGAGAAGCAAAAATGTTAATTGCCCAAGGATTAGTTTTGGTAAATGAAGAAATTTGCACACAACGTGGTAAAAAAATTAGAACAGGTGATGTTGTAGAATTTGATGGAGGAATTTATAAAATCAAATAGATAAGGGGCTATATATGTACATCAAAGAGCTCACACTAGACCATTATAGAAATTATGAAACGCTAAAATTAAATTTAGACCCAGGTATTAATTTAATCAAGGGAAACAATGCTCAGGGAAAAACAAATATTTTAGAATCAATTTATTTATGTGCTACAGCAAGGTCACATAGAACTTCTCAAGAAAAAGAAGTTATTATGTGGCAAGAAGAAGCAGCACATGTTTTTTTGGTGATTAAAAAAAGAACTTACGAAGATAAAATAGATTTTCATCTAACAAGCAAAGGAAAAAATGTAGCAATAAATAAATTACCAGTAAATAAACTTGGTGATTTGTTTGGTACACTAACAGTTGTTATGTTTTCACCTGAAGATTTACAATTAATTAAAAAAAGCCCTAAAGAGCGGAGACGGTTTTTAGATATTGAATTATGTCAATTTGATAAAATGTACTATTTTTCATTGAAACAATATTACAAAGTATTAAAGCAACGTAATAATTTACTTAAAAATCGGGAAGTAGATGAGGCGATGTTAGAAGTTTGGGATATGCAATTTGAATCATATGCGAAAGAAGTAATTGATAAAAGGCATAGGTTTGTTAAGCAGCTAAATGATATAGCAACGTCAATTCATAGAGATATTTCAGGGGGCAAAGAAGTACTGGAAGTAATTTATGAACCGAATGTTAAGTTAGAAGAAGTAGCAGATAAGCTAAAAAAATATAGGCAAAAAGATATTTATAGGCAAAGTACATCAGTAGGACCACACCGAGATGATTTGAAATTTTTAATTAATGATATGGATGTACGATTATATGGATCACAAGGTCAACAACGTACAGTTGTATTATCGATGAAACTTGCAGAATTAAGTTTGATGGAACAACATCTAGGAGAAGCCCCTGTTTTATTACTAGATGACGTCTTGTCTGAACTAGATGATCAACGTCAACGCTATTTATTTAACTATACAAAAAATATTCAAACATTAATTACATGTACAGGAATTGAACAAAGTGTATGGGATACCCAAAAAATTGGTAAACTAATAGTAGTGAAGAATGGTGGAATCGATGAATGTAGTAGTCAATAAGCTTTGTAAGAGTTTGCCTTTTAACACTGCTTGGTATATAATAAAAGTTGGTATATTGTACCTATTAAAATTAAAAGGAGTGAGATCTTATTATGGCAGCAACATATGATGAACATCAAATACAAATTCTCGAAGGGCTGCAAGCGGTACGGAAGAGACCAGGTATGTATATTGGAAGTACCTCATCAAAAGGTCTTCACCACCTAGTTTATGAAATAGTAGACAATGCCGTAGATGAAGCGCTTGAAGGACGTTGTGATACGATAAAAGTAACTATACATCCGGATGACTCTATATCAGTTTTAGATAATGGACGAGGTATCCCAGTCGGTATTCATCCTCAAAAAGGCATTCCAGCGGTAGAAGTTGTTTTTACAATTTTGCATGCAGGAGGAAAATTTGGTGGTGGAAGTTACAAAGTATCGGGTGGATTACATGGTGTAGGAGCATCAGTTGTAAATGCTCTCTCAGAATGGCTTACAGTAAAAGTTTACACAGATGGAAAAATACATGAAGAAAAATTTTCACGAGGTGATGTGGTACAACCACTAACTATCGTTGGAGATACAGATAAAACAGGAACTTATGTACACTTTAAACCAGATGCTGAGATATTTGAAACAACAATTTATGAATTTGAAGTTCTCAAAAAACGATTACAAGAAACAGCTTTTTTAACAAAAGGCCTTAAAATTGAATTAATTGATTTAAGAGACGATAAACAAAAACAAAAAGTATTTCACTACGAAGGCGGAATACGTGAATTTGTACAACATTTAAATAAACACAAAACACCAATTTACAACGAAACATTTTACTGCGAAGGTGAAAAAGAAAATATACTTGTAGAAGTTGCTTTCCAACACAATGACAGTTATGTAGAAAATGTATTTAGTTTTGTTAATAATATAAATACTGTTGAAGGTGGTACGCATTTATCAGGATTTAGAAATGCGATTACTAAAACTTTAAATGATTACTCTAGAAAAATGGGATTGCTTAAAGATGCGGAAAAAAACTTAAGTGGCGAAGATGTACGAGAAGGCTTAACAGCTGTAATTAGTATAAAAGTTAGTGAACCTCAATTTGAAGGACAAACTAAAACAAAACTTGGGACAAGCGAAGCAAGGGGTGCAGTTGATACAGTACTTAGTGAGCAACTAACATATTTCTTAGAACAAAATCCAAATGTAGCTAAAATTATTGTTCAAAAAGCTACTATGGCGGCAAGAGCAAGAGATGCAGCACGAAAAGCTAGAGAACTTACTAGACGTAAAAGCGTATTAGAAAGTACAGCGTTACCAGGTAAATTAGCAGATTGCTCTGAAAAAGATGCAAGTAAATGTGAAATTTACATTGTCGAAGGGGATTCGGCGGGTGGATCTGCAAAAAGTGCTAGATCACGTCAAACACAAGCTATTTTACCGCTTAGAGGAAAAATTCTAAACGTAGAAAAAGCAAGAATAGATGTTATTTTAGAAAATCAAGAAATTCGTAATATGATTACAGCGTTTGGAGCTGGTATTAGCGATGATTTTGATATTGCAAAAATGCGATATCATAAAATTATTATTATGACAGATGCCGACGTGGATGGTGCACATATCCGTACTTTATTACTGACATTCTTTTATAGATATTTCAAAGAATTGATTGAAAAAGGTTATATATACATTGCACAACCACCACTTTACTTGATTGAAAAAAATAAAAAGAAATACTATGCATACGATGATAGAGAATTAGATAAGTTATTAGAAGAAATTGGGCGAACAGGTATTGCTAGAATGCAGCGATACAAAGGTCTAGGAGAAATGAATCCAGATCAACTTTGGGATACAACAATGGACCCAGAAACAAGAACGCTTGTAAGAGTTAATTTAGATGATGCAGCGTTAGCTGATGAAGTATTTACAGCTCTTATGGGGGATAAAGTAGAACCAAGACGTGAATTTATTCAAGAATACGCCCAAAAAGTTAAGAACCTTGATATTTAACAGGCAGGAGGATGAAAAATGGATAACAATGAAACAACATATGATAAAGTCATTTCCGTAGATATACAAGATGAGATGAAAAACTGTTATATCGACTATGCCATGAGTGTTATTGTATCACGTGCTCTGCCAGATGTTAGAGATGGTTTAAAACCAGTTCATAGACGTATTCTTTATGCGATGGATGAACTTAACTTAGGGGCAGATAAACAATACAGAAAATCCGCACGTATCGTCGGAGATACAATGGGTAAGTATCACCCACACGGAGATTCATCAATTTATGATGCTATGGTTCGTATGGCACAAGATTTTTCTACAAGATATTTACTTGTAGATGGACATGGTAACTTTGGAAATATTGATGGTGATAGTGCAGCTGCTATGCGTTATACAGAAGCAAGAATGAGTAAAATGGCAATGTCTATGCTTCAAGATATCGACAAAGAAACAGTAGATTTTAGACCAAACTTTGACGAATCAATGAAAGAACCAGTTGTTTTACCAGCTAGATTTCCAAACTTATTAGTTAACGGATCAGCAGGTATTGCAGTAGGTATGGCAACTAGTATACCACCACATAACTTAGGTGAAGTTATCGATGGTGTTTTAAAAATGATTGATAACTATACTGGTGAAAATGAAGAACAAGTAGAACGTGAAACAGATATTGATGAATTAATGAATATTATTAAAGCACCAGATTTTCCAACAGGAGGTATTTTGTTAGGAAGATATGGTGTTGAGCAGGCATATAGAACAGGACGAGGAAAAGCAAAAGTAAAAGCACGTGCTGAAATTGAAGAAATGCACAGCGGAAAATCACGAATTGTTATTACTGAAATCCCATATATGGTCAACAAATCAAGATTAATTGAAAAAATTGCAGAGTTAGTTAAGATTAAAAAAATAGAAGGAATAACTGATATACGAGATGAGTCAGATAGAATAGGAATGTGCGTTGTTATCGAGCTTCGCCGTGATGTTAATCCTTCAGTAATATTAAATCAACTCTACAAATATACTCAGCTTCAAGATACATTTAGCATAAATATGATTGCGTTAGTTAACAACGAACCTAAAGTACTTAATTTAAAGCAAATGTTAGAAGAATACTTAAAACATCAAAAAGTAGTTGTTCAAAGACGTACTCAATTTGATTTAAATAAAGCAGAAGCAAGAGCACATATCGTAGAGGGCTTAAGAAAAGCTTTAGATAAAATAGATTTAATTACATCATTAATTCGTTCTTCAAAAACAGTTCAAGAAGCTAAAGAAAAAATAATGGATGCAATTGAATTAACAGAAATTCAAGCACAAGCTATTATTGAGATGAAACTTCGTGCATTGACAGGACTTGAACGTGAAAAATTAGATAATGAACATGCAGAACTACTAAGACGTATTGAATATTATCGTTCAATCTTAGAAAGTGAATATAAGTTATATAACGTTATTCGTGATGAAATTAGTGAAATTAGATCAAAATACGCAGACACACGTCGTACAGAAATAACACATGATGATGATGAAATCGATATTGAAGATTTAATTGATGAAGAGCAAGTTGTTATTACAATGACAAGATTAGGCTATATTAAGAGAATTCCATTAGATACTTATAAAAATCAACACCGAGGTGGGCGTGGAGTTATAGGTATTAATAAAATTGAAGAAGACTATATAGAACAATTATTTACGACAAGTAATTTAAGTAATATTATGTTCTTTACAAATAAAGGAAAAGCATATCGTATTAAAGCATATCGTATACCAGAAGCTGGAAGAACAGCACGAGGAATGGCTATTATCAATTTATTAGAATTAGATAAAGACGAAACTATTAGTGCAGTTATCCCAGTTAATGAAAAAGATGAAACACCAAGATACTTAACTATGATTACTAAAAATGGTCTAATTAAGAAAACAGATATGCAATCATTCAAAAACATCAGAAAAGGCGGTCTTATCGCACTAAACTTAAATGATGAAGATGAATTGATTGGTGTTTATGAAACTACAATAGAAGATGTAGTTATGGTATGTACTAAATTTGGTAAAGGTATAATGTTTGGAGGTACAGACGTACGACCAATGGGAAGAACTGCTAGAGGTGTTCGCGCAATTCGTTTAGCAGAAGGCGATGAAGTTATAGGAGCAACTGTTCCAAAAGAAGGGGAACAAATTCTAGCAGCAACAGAGCGAGGACTTGGAAAACGCACGCAAGTTGATGAGTTTAGAGCACAAAAACGTGGTGGAAAAGGTTTAAAAGTCTATAAAATTACAGAAAAAACAGGTAATGTTATAGGAATTACATCAGTAAGAGATGATGATGAACTTTTATTAATAACTTCACAAGGTGTTATTATTCGTATTCAAGTATCACAAATTTCAACAGTAGGACGTAATACTCAAGGTGTTAAGTTAATTAATGTCGATGAAGAAGTTACAGTTGTATGTATCGAAAAAGTAGAAGAAGGTCATTTAAGTGATTCATTCGAAGATGAAGATAATACAGAAAGTATTGTAAATGATAGTATAGAAACTACAGTAAATGATAGTATGGAATCTATAATAGAAGATATTGTAGAAACTATATTAGAAGATGATATAGAAACTACAATAGAAGATAGTATAGAAACTATATTAGAAGATGATATAGAAACTATAGAATAAAGTAATACAAAAAAGTGATAACAATACTAATGATAAATCAAAAGAGCCAACCGTATAAAGGTGGCTCTTTTGTTGTTTAAATAACTTGTTGGATGAGAGTATAAAAAATAAATTATAAAAAACAAAAAAACAGTTGACGGATATAAAAATAAGTGATATTATAAGTCTTGTGTTAAAGAACAAATCAAATTAATTCGGAGAAGTACTCAAGTTGGCCGAAGAGGTGCCCCTGCTAAGGGTATAGGTCGGGTAACCGGCGCGAGGGTTCGAATCCCTCCTTCTCCGTTATTATTTTCTTCTAAATTGGACAAGCTAATTAGAAAAAAATAATTTTAAAAAAGTTGTTGACATAAGTAGTCAACATAAAGTATAATAACAGATGTGCCTAAGGCGCTAACGAACATTGAAAATAAAATAACAATCATTAAACCAGTCGATTCAAATGAGAATAACTTCGGTTATAATCAAAAAATCAGTACTATTAAATAGTACGAAGTAAAAATTGTCAGCAGACAAACTTTTTTAACGAGAGTTTGATCCTGGCTCAGGATGAACGCTGGCGGCGTGCTTAACACATGCAAGTCGAACGGACCAAAAGGAGCTTGCTCCT
>JBOFDK010000072.1:0-13685 GCA_051646925.1 Cellulosilyticaceae bacterium
AGAAGAAAAGAAAGAAGATGAAAAGGTAGAGGATAAAGAAGAAGAAAAGAAAGAAGATGAAAAGGTAGAGGATAAAGAAGAAGAAAAGAAAGAAGATGAAAAAGTAGAGGATAAAGAAGAAGAAAAGAAAGAAGAAGAAAAGAAAGAAGATGAAAAGGTAGAGGATAAAGAAGAAGAAAAGAAAGAAGATGAAAAGGTAGAGGATAAAGAAGAAGAAAAGAAAGAAGATGAAAAGGTAGAGAATTTAACTGGTACGGTTTCAAATGGGGTTAAGCCTGTTGAAGATGTGAAAGTAACAGTGTATGAAGAATTACCAAACAACGAAGAAAAAATTATTGCTACTAATATAACTGATGATAAGGGAAGATTTTCTTTTTCATTAGAAGTAAACAAAACTTATAAAGTTGAAGCATTATTGATAAATGAAGATAATCAATTATATTACAAAAAAATATCATCAATTGAATTAGATAAAAATAAAGAATTAGAGTTAGACCTAGAACAAAAATACGTTATAGAAGTAGCTGTGACTGATAATAGATTAGTACAAATAGGTGGTGTTCAAGTTCGCCCAGTAATTAACGGCATAGAAGGCGATATAGCTCGCACTAATAATTTGGGTAAGACATATTGTTATTTATTAAATGAAGATATAGATGAATATACAAAAGTTGGATTGAATGTATATTATGATAATTATGGAGTAAATGCTTCAAGCCCAGAACTTATATATAGACATTTAGAAGAAACTATATTTGAAGAAGGTGAGTTTGAGGGGAGTATTTATATAAATATTAATAATGCACTTGAAAAGAAAATAAACGGTGTAGTACGCAATGAAAAGGGTAAACTAGCAAAAAACGTAACAGTTAAATTGTTTGAAAGAAGAGGTATAACAGAGGATTCATGGATTGAAAAAGAAGTTGGAGAGGTAAAGACAAATGAAAAAGGTAAATACAGCTTTGATATACCAGACAACAATACTATATACCAAGTAGAGGTAAATGATATAAATGAAAACGGTAATAGTGTTATTAGTGATATAGTAGAAGCGCGTTTTATTGATTTTGACGACTTAGTAGCAAAAGAAGATTATGTTTTAAATATAGAAGTAAAAGATAAAGATGGTATACCGGTTAAAGATGCAGAAGTTCATCTAAATAATGTATCAGGTATTCGTAAGAGAAAAACAGATAATTTTGGTAAAGTTGCTATTTACAATAAAGATTGGCAACCAGGAAAACATATAGTTGAAGTAATAGTTGATGAAGGTAATGAAGCAAAAAAACAAACAAAAGAAATAGAAATAGAAATATACGAGGGAGTATACAAAAACAATATAGTAGTTGAATTTGATAATCTATCAGTTAATAAACGGTTAGTAACTGTAAAGGTAGATAGAAAGCAAGTTCAAGTAGGGAAGAGAAATGTTGCAATTGAGCAAGTGTGTATTAGAGGTGATGGTTGGGAAGAATATGGCAATATAGTGAATGGTGAAGCTATAATATTTATTCCAAAAGAATACGACGACCAATTTGTTGAAGTTGTAATTAAAGGTGAGTTGGGTGTTGAAGTTTACAAAGAAAATATAGCATTAGACGGTTTGTTGATAAATAAAACAATAGAGATGTCAAATGTTCCGAGATATATATTAAAAGGAGAAATTTTACACGATGAAGAGGTTGAGATACCAGAAAATCTAACTATCAAGATAAGAAAGAAAATCTTAAATTTTATGACTATGGAAGTTGCTTCAATAAAAGCTGTTGAAGATGAGTTTGAACAAAAGCAACTTGTAGATGGAGAATATTTGGTTGCGATAGAATACAAAAATAACGAAGGTAAAACTTATAAGAATACAGAAAAGGTAGTAATAGATAAAGCAGATAAAAATATTACTATAGAGCCTATTGAAGTAGGTTATATAAATGTTCAAGTAGTTGATGAAGATACAGAAAAAGCCGTACAACATATATCAGTAGGCTTAATGGATAATGATTTGGGGATTACGTTTGAAGAAGAACTTGTTAATAGGCAAGGCAGTGTAACGTTTAAAGAAGGTATTAAATATGGTACTAAAATGAGTTTAGCGATAATCTCTGAAGATGACTATGAAATAGTATCTGGAAATAATTTTGAGTACAACAATAAGAATATGAGTATTGTTATGAAAGTAAGAAAAAAATAATAATAAAAGATTAAACGTATATTTGAATACAAAAAAAGCTCGTATACTATTTGGAAGTATGCGAGCTTTTTTGTGTGTAAAATTATAATTTGTACTAGTGAGAAGCTGGGTGATAAGTTGGTACAATTTGCATGATTGCTTCTCGTAGTTTTTCTTGATCGTTTAGTACAGGTTTTAGAATTTCAAAACTTTCTACTAGTGAGTCAAATTCTAGATGTGTTGGATTACCGATAAATATTTGGTCAGAAGAAGTTTTTGTAAGTCCTTCTTCGGACATTAGTAATTCTTCGTATAGTTTTTCGCCAGGGCGTAGTCCTGTAAATATAATATCTATATCATCATATGGTTTAAGTCCTGAAAGTTTGATGAAATTAGTTGCAAGGTCAAGTATTTTAACAGGCTCACCCATATCTAATATGAATATTTCGCCGCCTTGTGCAAGTGTCATAGTTTGTAGTATCAAACTAACAGCTTCAGGTATAGTCATAAAGTAGCGGATAATATCAGGATGTGTAACCGTTAGTGGTCCACCAGCTTCTAGTTGACGTTTAAATAATGGAATTACACTACCGTTACTACCGAGTACATTTCCAAAACGTACTGCAACGTAGTCTGTATCAGGTGTTGTAGCGTTTATAGACTGAATTATCATTTCACATATTCGTTTTGTAGCACCCATAACATTTGTTGGGTTAACTGCTTTGTCTGTTGATATTAATATGAATTTTTGTGCTTTGTATTTTTTTGCACATTTTGCGACGTTTAGTGTACCGAAAACATTGTTTTTAATAGCTTCGCTAGGGCTAACTTCCATAAGTGGCACATGTTTGTGTGCAGCGGCATGGAATACTATGTCAGGTTTATATTTCTCGAATATTTCAGATAGTTTTTCCGCATCACGTACAGAGCCTATTAGAACGTGCAATGTTTCAGGTGGGATACCATTTCTGAGTAATTCGTTTTGTATGTCATAAACGTTATTTTCGTATATATCTAGAAGTACGAGTGTTGAAGGTTCGTACGCTGCGATTTGGCGACATAGTTCAGAACCTATAGAACCGCCTCCCCCTGTTACAAGGACAGTGCGTTTTGTAAGTTTTGCGCGAACGCTTGGATTATTTAGTTTTATTACATCTCGCCCAAGAAGGTCTTCAATCTGGACACTTCTAAGTTGGTTTAGAGAGAAGTCTTCACGAAGAGACTCGTGCATACCTGGGAATATTTTAAGTGTGCAACGTGTGTTGTTGCATATTTTTAGTATTTCAGATATACGTTTTTGTGATGCAGATGGAAGTGCGATAATAATTTCATCAATATCGTATTCCTCGGCAAATATTTCAAGTTGATTTATAGGTCCTTTGATTGGGACACCGCTCAAATAAGAAAGCATTTTGCTTTTGTCATCGTCTACAGCCAAAATTACTTTTCGTTTTGATGTAGTACCTTTTTTTATATCTCTGACAATCATAGCGCCAGCATCACCTGCACCTATAACCATAACGCGTGTTGCGCTAATGCCTTTTAGGCGAGATTTAAATTGTGACAAGCTGTTTGTAGATTTGCGTGTTAGCTGGTCCATAATTTTGTAGCTAAGTCTTGAAAATACCATTAATAATATTAAAACACATAAATAAATAGCATAAACAGTACGAGGGAACAATGAACTTGTCGTAGCACCGTATATAAAGAAAGTAATGCCAGATATTATAGTAGCGCCGACTAAATATACGATTTCACGAGTGGATACATAGCGGAGCAGACATTTGTATAGTTTGAATATAAGTCCTATACATAAATGAATAAGAGTTAAAACGAACCATTGATGTAAAAACAAATCTGTATACTGAGCTGGTGGATTAAAGTCAAAACGTAGTAGCAATGCTAGAAAAAATGCAAAGTTAACGAGTACAATATCGCTAAGTAGTAGTAGTCCTTTATAAAAATACATATATAAATCTCCTAAGTTTAAATCTTATCCGTTAAAGTGATATATAACGGATTGAAGTTTTTTGTTATTGTATCACACATCGTGAGATTGCGGAATGTGAGGATGATTGGAAGTATGTTTTTTTGTAATTCTTATGTATAGCCAATAAAGTATGTAACTTCCTATTAAAGCAAGCGCGAGGCCAATTGTATTTTTACCTATGTCAAACAAACTAAAATGGCGACCTGGAATGAAAAGTTTTATAACTTCATCTATAAAAGAAATGATAATACCAGCGCCTAGAGTTAGGTAAATATGTGTTCGCATCTGGAACTTAGATAACAAGCAACCAAGAATAATCATAAGTCCAAGACCACCAAATGCGATAATGCGGCTAAGTGAACGTAGTAGTAAGTTGATAGCCCAAATGGTAGTTCCTCCTATGCCAGAAGCGTTTGGGTCATCTATAGTTGTGTCGGAATCTCCATTACCTAAGCCTAGTTTATCAGCTATAGATTGACTAAGTGTACCGGTCGTTTCAGTGGAAACATCACCTGGTTGAAGTGATAATGAAAAAATAATGCACATGACTAAAAATGCAGGTAAAAAATGTAATACAAGTCTAAATGGTTTCATCTAAATCCTCCTAAATTCAAGTTGTTATTCAATTATTATATCGTTAATATTAGTGTAACATATATAATAAGAGGTAGCAATTTACAATGCATATGTTGTTGGATTATGATATAATGGGGAATAATGTGAAAAAAATAATATTACTAAAGAAGGAGAGGACTATGGACAAGATAATAGAAAAACCGATAGAAGAACAAATAAGTCAATTAGCGACGCATCCAAAAGTGCAGCTTATCATTTCCCAAGAAGAGACGCAAGAAGATGAGGTTAGTTTGGGAGAACTGTTTGGAGTTATATGGGAAGGCAAAAAAATGATCGTTATGATTACGTTATTAGCTTTTCTTATAGGAATTGGATATGCGGGAGTTGATGCATTTATAATAAAAAAGGATGTTGGAAAAGTTGATACAGTCGTATCTTTTAAATTTGAAGGTATTGAAGAAGGACTAAATCCAAATGGCGATGTATTTAACATTCAAGAGATGACAAACAAAAGCATCTTAGAAAAAGCAATCGCAAGTACAGGTGTTGCAAAATATGGCATCAGTTCAGAACTTCTAAGAGAAAATATTCAAATACAAGGTGTAGTTCCAGTTGATGTTCAAAATAGAATGAACCTTATCAATAAAATGGCAGAAAAAGATATAACTCAGTTAGAAAAAATAAGTAATATTACATATTATCCAGAGCAGTATAAAGTTACGTTAAACATTACAAAAGATATGGGTATCAAAGGCGAGCAAGCAGAACAAGTATTAGCTGCTATCGTAAATGAATACAAAAATTATTTTATGAGTACGTATAGTGATAAAGAGCTTTTAAGTACAGCTATAACAACGCTTGACCAAACAAGATATGACTATTCAGAATATATGTTGATGGTTGATAACGTACTAAAAGATGTAAGTGATTTTATTGAAGAACATGAAGAGTTAGCACCAACATATAGAGCAAAAGCTACAGGTCTTACATTTGCAGAACTTAGTGAGCAAGTAGACATGCTTAGAAATATTGAGGTGAACAATACGCAGGCTATTATTAATACGTTTGTATTAACAAAAAATAAAGATCGTTTGATATCTGTATATGAAAATAATATTAAACGTTTGGAGATGGAATTAGAACAAAAAATCAATCTTGCAAATTCTATTCGCCGGGCAGCTAATGAATATAAAAAAGATAAGTTAGTCGTTATGGGCAAAGAAGATGGGCTTGGAAATGTAGAAGTACCAACATCAAGTGAAGTATATGATGAACTGATATCTGAGGCGTTAAATACAGAGCAAGAAGTTAGTAAAATTCGTTATAACATAGCATATCACAAAGATTTATTAGTGAGATTAACAGAGAGTGTTGATGAAAATGTTGTGAATGTAGCACCGTATATAACACAAGTAGAAGAGAGTATTGACTATATACAAGAGCAAGTATCAAATCTTGTAGTACAAGTAAATACTGCAGTTTCTGAGTATTATGAAACAGAAGCTTTTAAAAATAGTGTGAAGCGTGATATGCCAGCGTTATATCAATCTTTTACAAAAAATTATATTAAAGGAAGTGTGTTAGCAGTAGTTATTGCAACATTACTTGGAGGAGTTATATCAGTTATATATGTTCTAATAGCAGGTATGACATCAGCAAACAAAGCGAAAAAAACACAAGGAGGGAACCATGAAGCATAAAAAACTTATAGTATTCGTAACGGCAATTATTTTGATATTAAGCAGTATCGGTATTTATGGTAATACCTTGTTGTTTAGTATGATAAAAGGTGAAGTTCAAACAGTTATAGCATTTAACTTTAAAGGAATAGATGAAGGTCTTAATCCACACGGAGGAACTTTTGATATTCAAAAATTTAAAAACGATACAGTGCTTGAACAAACAATAGCAGATTTAGAACTTGATAAAAAAGGTATTACAAAAGAAATACTTTCAAATAGTATAGGCATAAGAGCTTACGTTCCAAAAGACGTGCTAGATAGAATTATGCCACAAGTAAAAGATGATAAAAATACACAAACTACAGAGTTAGATGGGCAAATGTATAATCCAACTCAGTTTGTAGTAACACTTGATAAAACAAAAGATTTTAAACTTGGGCGAAAAGATATGGAAGCTGTAATGGAGAGATTATGTATTAATTACAGAGCAGACTTTATTAATCGTTACGCAGATACAGGTGCTTTTGAAATGGGTATTCAGCCAATTGATATTGAACGATATGATTATGCAGAGTACATACAACTGGCAGAAGGTCAGCTGAAAATTATGAAACAATATTTGTTAGCAAAAGAACAAGCAGGACGTACGTTCAAAGCAGAAGAAACTGGAATTGGTTTTAGTGACTTAATAGCTAGAGTTGAACTACTTCAAGATATAGATATTAAAAATGTAAATGCGATAGTAGATACTTTTGTAGTTACAAATGACCAAAAAGAATTACAGTCTGTATATGAAAATAGAATAGTAACACTTACAAGAGAAGGCGATCAGCTAAAAAGAGATAAAGACGTAGTAAATAACGTACTAAAATCATATAGCAAAGATCCAATAGTAGTATTAGAAAATGGTAACATTATATCTAATACAAAAGAAAGTGAAAGTGAAGTTGAAGAATTACCGATGTATGATATGTTAGTAAAACAAGCAATTGAACTTGAATCAAAAATAAATGTAGTAAGCTATCAAATTAATTATTACAAAGAATTGATAGCAAAAATTATGACAAACACTCAGTCAAATGATATATCTAAAATTTATGAAGAAGAAGTTAAAGAAACTATAAACTTGATTAATGAACAACTTCAAATATTAAAATCAGATATTATTGAGACTACAGATGCTTTTTACGTAGAAGATGCGTTTAAAGAGTGTGTTGAAATTGTAGCACCTATTAGGTATATAACAGCGTTTAAGATGGCATTTATAAAAAATACATTTTATATCGGAGTTATAACGCTATTTGGTCTAATAGCTGGAATCATTTTGGCATTAGCAAAAGAGTTGTTTGGAAAGAAGACACAAAACGCGTAGCTTCGGCTATGCGTTTTTCTTTATATAAAATAAATTAAGGGGTGTAATAGATGGAAAATAATAATATAGAAATCACTATAGTTATACCAAATTATAATGGGGAGCATTACTTGAAAGACTGCCTAGATTCAATTAGAAATAATAGTTATAAACAATGCGATGTAATAATTGTGGATAACTGCTCCGAAGATAGCGAATATCAGTGGATAAAAAATGATAAAGATATAACATTTGTAGAGCTTGATAAAAACTATGGTTTTAGCCGTGGGGTAAACGAAGGTATTAAACGTGCTAAAGGTGAGTATGTATTGCTTCTAAATAATGATACAATAGTTCAAGATGGTTTTTTTGAAGAGTTACTAAAGACTATAAAAAGTAATGATAAGATTTTTGGCGTTAGCAGCAAGATGATTAATGCAAGTAATACAAAACTTATAGATGATGCAGGGGATCAGTACACTATGCTGGGCTGGGCAAAAAAAAGAGGCGATGGACAACCAGTAGAGTTTTATACAGTGGAAGAACCTGTATTTAGTGCTTGCGCAGGTGCTGCGTTATATAGAAAATCAGCATTTGATAGGATTGGATATTTTGATGAAGCGTTTTTTGCATATATGGAAGATGTGGATATAAGTTATAGAGCAAAAATATATGGATATGTAAATGTATATTGTCCGGCAGCACGCGTACATCATATAGGTAGTGGCACAACAGGTAGTAGGCATAACCCTTTTAAGATTAGATTAGCAGCAAGAAATAATGTATATGTAATTTATAAAAATATGCCGACAGTTCAATTGATTTTAAACTTACCTTTTATTGTTATAGGGAGTATTATTAAATATATGTTTTTCTGTGCAAAAGGACATGGCGGTATATATATAAATGGTCTATTAGAAGGACTGAAAAATTTGAAAAACATAAAAAAAATACCGTTTCAAAAAAATCATATAGGTCGTTATGTGGAGATTCAAATAGAACTGATAAAAAATACATTAGGTTTATTAAACAAATAGGTTAAAGCGAATTATAAAGATAAGTGGATAAAGATAAATAGATAAATAGATAAAGATAAAGAGATAAAGATAAAGCTAAATGGATAAAGATAAAGATAAAGATAAAGATAAAGATAAAGATAAAGATAAAGATAAAGATAAAGATAAAGATAAAGATAAATAGATAAATAGATAAAGATAAAGATAAAGATAAAGATAAAGATAAAGATAAATAGATAAATAGATAAAGATTATGAAATAAATAGAAAGGTGAGGTAGATATATGAATGTAACACCAACAACTATAAAAGATTTGGTTATTATAGAGCCGAAAGTATGGGGCGATGCTCGTGGGTATTTTTTTGAAGCGTATTCAAAACGTGATTTTCATGATGCAGGGCTTATGATGGATTTTGTGCAAGATAATGAAAGCCGTTCTTTAAGAGGAGTACTTAGAGGTTTGCATTTTCAGACCAAGTATACGCAGGGGAAACTTGTGCGTGTAGTAGAGGGTGAAGTATATGATGTAGCAGTTGATCTTAGAGTAGGCTCACCTACTTTTGGTAAGTGGGAAGGCGTTTTTTTATCAGCAGAAAATAAACGTCAGCTTTATGTACCAGAAGGTTTTGCACATGGATTTTTGGTAACATCAGATGTGGCTGTGTTTCAGTACAAATGTACGAATTACTATGCACCAGAGTATGATGCAGGTATTAGTTGGAATGATAAAGACTTAAATATACAGTGGCCAATAGATGATAGGTTTGATATTCAGTTGTCAGATAAAGATAAGAATCAGCAGTCGTTTAGACAGTTTTGTAATGAGGGTAGTCCTTTTGTTTATGATGGAGGTAAGCAGTAATGTTGTTATCTATTATTATTGTAAATTACAATACATATAAACTAACGGAGCAAACGATAGATGCAGTCATGGCAAAGCCAAGAGATTTTGAGTATGAAATTATGCTTGTAGATAATGCCTCGCAAGATGGCAGTATGCAAAAACTTGCAGATACGTATGATATGTGGGTAGACAGAGGCGTAATCAAACTAATATGGAATACGGAAAATCTAGGATTTTCAAAAGCTAACAATATAGGTATTAGAAAATCTACAGGTAAGTATGTTTTGTTACTAAACTCAGATACAGTTGTGGAAGAGGATTGTCTAGAAAAGTGCCTAAACTATATTGAAAAGTGTAATGAGGAAGATGTGAAAATAGGTGCACTTGGATGCAAAGTAGTATTGGCATCAGGTAAACTAGACCACGCTTGCAAAAGAGGTTTCCCAACTCCTATGGCGTCTTTGTACTATTTAATTGGACTTCACAAAATAAACCCAGAAAAATACGGAGCGTATCAGGCGTTATCTGTTGGAGAAGATGAGGTAGCAGAAGTTGATTGTCTAACAGGTGCGTTCATGTTAATGCCTCGTATAGTATTAGATAATGTTGGACTATTAGATGAAGAGTTTTTTATGTATGGCGAAGATATTGATTTGTGTTATCGTATCAAAGAACATGGGTATAAAGTAATGTATTATTCAGAGGCAATGATTACGCATTATAAAGGTGGTAGCTCAAAGAAAAAAAGAAAAAAAATCATATATGATTTTCATAATGCTATGTGGCTTTTTTATAAAAAACACTATAAAGAAAAGAACAATGTCTTTACAAATGTAGCAGTAGTGATGGGGATTGCATTCAAGTATAGTATAGCTTGTTTGATAAATGCTTTTAAACCAAAACAAAAATAATTATAAATATATAACTAGGAGGAATGTGATAATGAATATTCTTGTAACGGGTGGACTTGGTTTTATAGGTAGTCATACAGTAGTAGCACTAGTAGAAGGTGGGCATAGTGTTGTAGTAGTAGATAATTTGGTAAATTCAAAAATTAATGTTTTGGATAAACTTGAAACGATTACAGGTGTACGTCCTATGTTTTATGAGATAGATGTAACGGATGAAGTAGCTATGGAGAAAGTGTTTTCGGCAAATGAAATAGATGGTGTTATTCATTTTGCAGGACATAAAGCAGTAGGTGAATCTGTGGAAAAGCCGATTGAATATTATCACAACAATGTTTTTTCAACTATCGTACTTAGTAAACTATGTGTTAAACATGGCGTAGGTAAATTTGTATTTAGTTCATCAGCAACAGTATATGGTGACCAACCATCACCATTACATGAAGGTATGGACTTGAAGATAACTACAAATCCATACGGTGAAACAAAAGCTATGAGTGAACGTATTTTAAAAGATACATCTTATGCATATCCTGATTTTGCAGTTAGCTTATTAAGATACTTTAACCCAGTTGGAGCTCATGTATCAGGACTTATAGGTGAAGAGCCAAACGGAATACCAAACAACTTGATGCCGTATATTACAAAAGTTGCAAAAGGTATTTTACCACAATTAAGCGTTTTTGGAGATGACTATGACACTGTAGATGGATCAGGAGTTAGAGATTATATTCATGTAGTAGACTTAGCCGAAGGACACGTAAAAGCTATAGAGCATTTAGATAAAGGTGTAGAGATATATAATCTAGGAACGGGCAGAGGAACGTCTGTACTAGAACTTGTAAATGCATTTGTAAAAGTAAATGAAGTAGATGTTCCGCTTAAAGTCGTTCCTAGACGTGCAGGAGATATAGCAACATGCTATGCAAATCCAGATAAAGCAGAGAAAGAACTTGGGTGGAAAGCGGTGCTTACTGTGGAAGACATGGTAGGTGATGCTTGGAAGTTTGAGAAAAATTTAAAATAAATAGATATACCGACCCCAAAAAGGTAGAGCTAGATTCTGCAAATTGGAGGTCGGTATTTTTATTGCAAAATATATTTTGACGCTTAAAAAATGTGGATTCAATTTGGAATTGGGTGTTTTTGATGAAAACTACGAAATTGAAGATGTTATTATAGATGGTGTTAGTGTAGGCGCTGTTACAGAATATATGTTTACGAATATTACATCTATGCCGACTATTGAAGTTATATTTAGAAAAATAAAGGAGACAGATGTAACACCTTCGCATTGGGCATATGACGCTATAATATTTACTTTTAAGTAAATATTATGCACACATTTATGGTTGCTGACATAGTATAGAATGTATTATGCAATGTATCATGGAATAGACCATAAAGGAGTACAAACCAATTGAATCATATTAAAGAAAAACTCAAAAAACAATTATCATTATTTTTATCGCTTTGTCTGATTGTAATGACAATACCGACTATGCCTATTATGGCATTAATAGATGATGATATGTCCGAAACAAAATCGTTATCGACTACATTTACTGTATCATTTGATTCAAATGGTGGTGAAGGTGGAGTACTTCCAGAACCTATAACACAAACGACAGGTGCAGCTATTAATATTCCTGCGCCATCAGAAGAATATTGCGGAACCAAAGAAGGATACACACTAGATATAACTAAGTGGGCGGTAGATTCAGATGGTGATGTATATGTAGAAGCAGGTGAATACACACTAGAAGAAGATATGACACTGTATGCAGTGTGGCATTTAGAAGACATTAATACACAACCAGTTACGACAAATAAAAATGCTCCAACTAAATTGTCTGTTCAGTATAGCGAAGAGGGTTGGACACCTGTACTGAATATATCTAATGATACAAATAAATCTTTAAGTATTGATTGGGGGGATGGGGAAGTTGGTGAAATTGCTCCAAATGAGTCATCATTGCCAAAACCGACTCCTTACCCAAAACCGACTCCTTACCCAAAAAAGGACTATGAATACACAATAACAATTACTGCAGCAGATGATTCAACTGGACTATACACTCTTGGAGGAGCGGAGGCTCCTAATGACAAGTATAAAAATGTTATAATAGTTCCGAGCCAAATTGGGGGAGCGTATGGAAGCGGCGCGTTAACTAAAATCGTTGCGGGAGATCAATCGACTGTTGGACGTGGTTCATTTTATCAGTGCACGAAGCTTAAAGAAGTAGACCTTTTAGCTTGTGATACTACAGATGTAGAAGATATGTCTTATATGTTTTATTATTGTTCTGCATTGAAAACGTTAACGCTTGATGATTTTGATACTGGAAAAGTTAAAAATATGGGAAATATGTTTGAGGGTTGTAGGAACTTAAATGAGCTTGATCTTAGTGGTTTCAATACTGACAATGTTACAAATATGTCAAGTATGTTTACGCAGTGTGTGGTACTGAATAGACTTGACCTTAGTAGTTTCAATACTAAGTCTATGAAAGATGGCGATATGCCTATGTTCTTTATGTTTCAAGGCTGTAATAAATTGACGAAAATTACATTTGGTGAAAAATTTGAATTTAAAGGCCCCGAATCATCTTTACCCAACAGTAATGGTGGAGTTGATAATAAGTGGTACGATACCCAAACAGGAACAGAATACGCACCAAATGCGGTTCATAAAAATGAAGATGGAACTCCTATTGGGATTGAAAAAACCTATGTTGCTTCTCAGTCGTTACTATATCCAATTAGTATTAAAAAAAATTTATCAGATGTAGTTGGAATATTAGGAGATACACCTCTAACTTTAACTGTGGAGGCTACGACAACAGAGAGTAAGCCAATTTCATATCAATGGTATGAAAATACAATATCAAGTACGGACGGAGGTACACCTATTAAGGATGCAAAAGATAATACGTATACTTTAGATGATAACCTAACAAAAAAAGACTATTATTATTACTGTGAATTAAGTATTGAAGGATATAAACCTGCGAATACAAAAGTTGCAAAAGTATCTATCAAAGATGGAACTAAATTAACAATAGATTTAAGTAATCTAGAGAGTACTGTTACGGAGTATATCCCGACGATTTATATCCAAAACAATACAGGTAAGGAGTTAACTATCGAT
>JBOFDK010000073.1:0-53325 GCA_051646925.1 Cellulosilyticaceae bacterium
AGGTGAATTAATATTTACAGATGTAGATAGTAACTACTGGGCAAGCGAAGCTATAGCTTCGGCTACTACTAAAGGATGGATAAACGGTTACAAAGATAATACCTTCAAACCAGGGCAAACGATTACAAGAGCTGAAGCAGTAACTATAGTAAATCGTATGTTAGGAAGAAATTGCGCAGCAGATGTTATACTGGATAGTTTAGAAGGTAATGCAAATATTTATACAGATGTAACACCTTCTAACTGGGCATATGATGCTATTTATGAAGCATCAAATACTCACAAGTATTAAAAAAATTAAACAACCGTTTTAAATTAAACATTATTTTTACAAAAACAAATAAAATAGAATTAAAAATGAAGTACACAAAATTTTAGGGTGTACTTCATTTTTTTGTCACAAATAACGAGAGACAAGCATAGTATATTAAATAGGTATAAAAAAAGGGGGAGAAATAATTGAAAAATTTAAAAAATAAGTTCAAAAAACGACTATCACTATTCTTAGTACTATGCGTGTGTGTAATGACAATACAGGTAATGCATATACAAGCATTTGATGCAAACGGCGGTAAAGATGGCGTGCTTCCGGAATCTGTAACGCAAACAACAGGTGCAGCTATTGATATCCCGGCGCTATCGGCAAAGACATCAACGATATTGACAATTAATTTGGAAAATGTAGAAGGTGGTTATTCGAAATATAAACCTACGCTTTATATTCAAAATAAGACAGGTCAGTCACTAGATATTGATTGGGGCGATGGTTCTAAAGATTTGTATGAAGCAGATAGGTTATCATTGGAAAAAAGTGAAGTTTACAACGTAGATAAGATAGGTAAGACAGAAATTACGATAACGATTACTCCGACAACTAATGCAAATGGAGTATATATATTAGGGAGTGGTGGTGCGGATAATCCTAATGATAATTATAATGATAATGCTATACCTATTATAGTATTTGAGGGGGAACGTGATAGTTACCATGCATTAACTAACGTTATTGCTGGACCAAATTCATCTGTTGGAAAAGGTTCGTTTCGAGGTTGTATCAATCTTGTCGAAGCCGATATTACACAATGTGATACTTCAAGTATTACAGATATGAGCAATATGTTTTTGGAGTGTAGGAGTTTAATAAAACTTGAGTTAGGAAAATTTGATACTGCAAATGTAACAAATATGGCTAGGATGTTTGAAGAGTGTATGAGCTTAACAAAACTTGATGTGAGTAGCTTTGATACTAAAAATGTTACAAATATGGCAGATATGTTTTGTGCTTGTATGAGCTTAACAGAACTTGATGTGAGTGGATTTGATACTTCAAACGTTACAAGTATGAGGGCTATGTTTGCATCTTGTAGAAAAGTAAAGGAACTTGATGTGAGTGGATTTGATACTTCAAAAGTTACAAATATGAGTAATATGTTTTTAGAATGTAAGTTTATTGAAAAACTTGATATGGGAAATTTTGATAATACAATAATTGGTGAAAATGATATGTATAGTATGTATTGTACGTTTGCTGGGTGTTATAGCCTTCAACAAGTTAGACTGGGAGAGAAGTTTAAATTTAGGGGAGTGTTGTCTCACCTACCTGAACCGTCAGACCAAGATAATTATGGTGTACCAGGCATCCCAGGCGCAACGGGTCGATGGTATGCTATATCAGAGGGCGTGAATGGTAAAGGATATGCACCAGAAGATGTTCATAAAAATGAAAATAGTATAAAGACTTATGTTGCTGTTATATCTGATGATATTGCAATTACCATTAGTAAAGACCTAGAGGATGCAGTAGGAATAATTGGAAAGGTTCCGCCATCTTTGCGTGTTAGTGCTAAAGCAACGTATAATCGCGAAATTTCTTACCAGTGGTATAAAAATACGATATCAAGTACAGTGGGAGGGACGCCTATTCAAGGTGCAACCTATTCAAAGTATGATTTACCAAACAATTTAGCAAAAGGTGACTATTACTATTACTGCGAATTGATAGTTGAAGAAGAAGCAGAACCTACACTGACAAAGGTTGCAAAGGTGACAATCAAAGAAGATGACAAAAATGAGGAAGATGACGACAAATATGATGATAATAATGACGAATATGAATACAAAGACGACGATAACGAGGAAGAGGAGACTGATGATTATATCATAATAGATATTCCTGAATTTGAGGGTGGGAATGTAGTTGTTGTAAATGGTAAAAAAATTAAAAAAAATGATACAGTAACAATCATAATTACACCGTATGAGAATTATGAAATTGCAGATGTTATTATAGATGGCGTTAGTGTAGGTGTTGTTACGAAATATACGTTTGAAAAACTTACATATGCTCCGACTATTGACGTTATATTTAGAAAAATAGATGATTTATTAGGTCAAAATAATAATTTGCTAGACACACAAAATCATAATGCTTATATGGAAGGGTACAAAGATAATGAGTTTAAAGCGGAAAATAATATGACAAGAGCTGAAGTTGTCGTGATGTTTTCAAGACTTATGAAATCACCTATGGATAGTAGCAAAATTTACGCTTCATCTTTTATAGATGTAGATAGTGATAAATGGTATGCAAATGAAGTTGGGTATATGGAAAGTCTCAGTATTATTAATGGATATCGTGATGGGACATTTAGAGGTGATATGCCTATAACTAGAGCAGAGTTTGCGACTATAGCTAGCAGATTAATGCCTGTTGAAGAAGGGGAATTAATATTTACAGATGAAGATAATATTTTCGATCCTAATCAAATGATTACACGAGCGGAAGCTGTAACTATAGTAAATCATATGTTAGAAAGAAAATGCACAGTAGATATTATATTAGACAATGAAGAAGTTAGCTCAAATATCTATACAGATGTAACACCCAAGCATGAGGCATATGGTGTTATTTACGAAGCATCAAATACTCATGAAAATGAAAAATAAATAATTAATCAATCAAATATATCACCATTTATAACATATTTGCATACAATGTAATTGCACGAAAAATCACTAAAAAGGAGTGCAAATATGTGACAAGTATAAAACAAAAATTCAAAAAACAACTGTCGTTATTTTTAGCGCTATGTATGTGTGTGACGGCAATGCAGGTGGTACCTTTAGTAGCATTTACAGGTGAAATGATAAAAGATGAAATAGAACCTACAACTGTAAGCATATCATTTGATGCAAATGGTGGAGAAGGTGGAACGCTTCCGGAACCTATAGTACAAACGACAGGAACGGCGATTACTATTCCAGCACCTTCTGAAGAATACTGCGGAATCAAAGAAGGCTATACACTAAATACAACTAAGTGGGCGGTAGAAAAAGATGGTGATATATACGTATATTCAGAAAATGAATATATATTAGAAGAAGATATAACTTTATATGCAGTGTGGCAACTAGATAAAATAGAAGGATTTGCAATACCTAAAGACGAGAAGCCGACGATAGTTGAAATTGATATCTCGGAAAGCAAGCAACCTACACTTTATATTGAGAATAACACTAGAGCACCTCTTATTATTGATTGGGGAGATGGTAAAGATCCGCAACTACTAGCTGATAGCGAAAAAACCATTGAAAAGTCGGATTCATATACAGATACTCCTAGCCCAGCAACAATAACTATTAGAAGATCAGAAGGTGCAAGAGGCTTTTATAGATTAGGACGGTATATAGCAGGTCAAAGTAATGCTCAGAATAGTTTTAATACAGATATAATCTCTATTACAGCTGGCGAGGGAACCACTCTTGGTTCTTTTTCATTTAAGAATTGTAGGAAGCTGACAAATGTTAATCTTTTAGCCTGTTATACTAATGATGTCAGATCTATGGATAGTATGTTCGATAATTGTGAAAATTTAACATCCGTTGACTTAAGTTCATTTAAGATTACTCAGTTAAGCAATATGAGTGGCATGTTTCGAAATTGTACTGAATTAAAAGAAATTAATTTAAGCAGTTTCAACAAACCAGCATTGGAAATGAAATATGCATTTAGCGGAACTGATAAACTTCAAAAAATTACACTAGGTGGGAATTTTAAATTTCAGGAGCCTTCGCCTGGTGGTATAGACTCTTACTTGCCAACCCCTAACCCAAATAAGATCCCTGGTGCAACGGAGTTATGGTACGATATAGAAACAGGAATAGGTTATAAGGCTAAAGATGTTCATAAAGGAGTAACCGAAACAAAGACATATGTTGCGGTACTTCCTAAAAAGACAACTTTATCTTTTGATACCCGTAGCACTACTACTTTTTCTGATGTACCAGTTAGTGATGATATGACTTTTCCTGAACCGATATGGGGTGATAATACAACCAATGATAATTACACTTTTGCAGGATGGTATACAGGAATTGATGGTGAAGGTACGCATATTACTAAAGATACCGCGCAGCAATTAGAATCTGATACTTTGGTGTATGCAAAATGGACTGTGTCTGATGGTGAAAAAACAGTTCGTACTGAAACTCTTGATTTAAGCAGCGAAACTAATAGTCAAGAAAATACCTCTCAAGGATGGTTTTGGAACTATGAATCTAACACGCTTTCGCTAGATGGAACAATAATTAACGTATATGATAGCGATGCTATTAACTTTGGTAATAACTCCGCTACAATTCAAGTATCTGAAGATGTACGAATTGTGACACAAGGTAATAATGGTAATGGAATTTTAACTTCAGCACCATTATTATTACAAGGATCATCATCTCATAAATTAAATATTGATGCGGTAGATAAGGGAATTCAAGGAAATACGTTAACATTTAAAGATTTAGACATTAGCGTAGATAGTAAAGATGAGATAGCTATTGTTGCAATTGATAATATTTATATCCTAGGTAGTGTTATTGAGGTTTGTGGTAGCGAGCATTCTTATAACCAAGTCCCTTTTATTGCAGAAGGTGCTCAGGTGAAAGTTGGAAATTCGTATGAGGATGCTGTAATTGGTGTTTATACAAATCAGCCTTACTCGCATATTTTATTTAATCCGTCTTATGAAACTAATTCTACAAAATTAGAATTAGATTTGACAAATAAAACAACTCTAACACCTACAATTTTTATTCAAAATAATACAACTCAAAACCTTATTATTGAGTGGGGTGATGGCGAAATAAGCACAATAGAACCTAATCTAAATTACGTTACAAAATCGTCATCATACAAACCAGGTATATATACTGTGACAATTTCTAAAATAGCAAATGCTACAGGGTCATATGTACTAGGAGGAGTAGAGACTAATGGCTCAAAAGTAGGTGTTTTATCATTAAATAATCATACTTCAAAAGATAATGGTCTAACAAATATCGTTGCAGGTAAAGGTTCAACAATTGGAGCTTCGTCATTTTCGGGGTGCAATGAACTTGTGAGTGTAGATATTACAGCTTGTGATACTTTAGGAGTTACTGATATGTCATATATGTTCGATTCTTGTAGTAGTTTACAGGATATTATATGGAATAAATTTGATACTACCAAAGTTACAAGTATGCAAAACATGTTTGCAGATTGTAGTAGTTTAAAAGTATTAGATGTAGAAGAATTTGATACAAAAAATGTAACTAATATGTCTAATATGTTTAAAGGATGCGAAAATATATCAACTTTAAATTTAAATAAATTTGTTACCTCGCAAACAACATCTATAGCTATTATGTCGGAGATGTTTGCTAGATGTACTTCTCTTAGGGAGATAACACTTGGAAAAGATTTTGTATTTAACAATGAAAACTCATACTTGCCTGTTCCGAATAGCGACAAATTTCCAACAGCTAAAGGTCTTTGGTATAACAAAGCCACAGGGAAGTCATATGAACCTAAAGATGTTCATTATGGCGAAGATGAAGAACAGACATACGTCGTAGAACCACCAGTATTTCCTCAGATATCTTTTGACACACGTAATTCAACTACTTTGTCTGATGTCAGTGTCAATATAGCTTTAAAAGAACTTCCAAAACCCGCTTGGGGAGATAATGAAACGAAAGATAACTATACTTTTGCAGGCTGGTATACAGGAATTGATGGCGAAGGCGAAAGCATTACATTAGATGTAGCTAAGGAATTGGATAGTGATCTAAAGGTGTATGCTAAATGGACGGTATCAAAAAATTCCGTTCAAAGAACAGTTCGCACAAAAACACTTGAGTTAACGGAAGAAACTAATACTCAAAAAAACTTATCACAAGGTTGGTCTTGGATGAAAGATTCTAAGACACTGATACTAGATAATAGTACGTTCAATGTATGTGATGGAGATGCTATTAAACTTAGTAACGATTTTAATGAAACTAGAGTTATTCAAATAGATGGTAACGTAAATATTACGGTGCAAGGGGATAATGATAATGGTATTTCATTGAATGGAAAAGTACTAACGATACAAGGATTACCTTCTAATCAATTAACTATCAACTCGGTAGGTAATGGTATACAAGGGCATGATTTAATATTTAGAGATTTGGATATGAGTGTAAATAGCAAAGATGCTGAAGCTGTTTTTGCAAATAAAAATATATATGCGTTAGGAAGTGTTATTGAAACTTTAGGTAAGCAAAACGCATACAACAAAGTGCCGCTTACACCTGAAGGTGCTATTGTGAAAATAGGAGACTCAGCTCTAACAGCTACTGATGGTGTTTATATTGATCAAAAATATGCTCATATTTCTTTTAAATCGTCAGATGGAAATTATGCTACGAAATTAACTCTTGATTTAACAACTAAAACATCTCTAACACCTACTCTTTTCATACAAAACAATACAAATCAAAATATCATAATTGACTGGGGAGATGGTGATGTAAGCACAATATCAGCAGGTCTAAACCAAGTTACAAAATCATCGCCATACAAACAAGGCATATATACTGTAACAATTTATAACACAGTAAATGCTATAGGGTCATATGTACTAGGAGGCGTAGATGTTGAGGGTGTAAAGGTAGGTATCTTATCACTAAATGCATTGACTTCAAAAAACAATGGTTTAACAAATATTATTGCAGGTAAAGGCGCAACAGTTGGAGCTTCGTCATTTGCTAGTTGTAACGAACTTGTAAGTGTAGATATTACAGCGTGTGATAATTTAGGTATTACTGATATGTCATATATGTTTGATTCTTGTAGTAGTTTAACAGATGTTCTTTGGAATAAAGTTGATACTACAAAAGTTACAAGTATGAAAAACATGTTTGCCGGTTGTAGTGAATTAATAAGTATTGATGTAAGTTGGTTTGACACTTCAAGCGTTACTGATATGTCTAGTATGTTTCAAGGATGTAAAAAAATAGAAACTTTAAATTTGAGTAATTTTATTACAGCGAAAACAACACCACTATCAAGTATGTCTAATATGTTTGATGACTGTATTTCGCTTGCTGAGGTTACACTCGGAAAAGATTTCAAATTTAACAATGAAAATTCATACTTGCCAGTTCCCGATATTGAAAAATTCCCGGGAAATAACGGTTTTTGGTATAATAAATCTACGGGTGAGTATTTTGTGCCAAAAGATGTGCATAAAGACATAACTAAAGAAACGACATATGTTGTACTGGAACCAACAATCAAAAGAGTAAGTTTTGATACACGTAATTCTGATACTTTAGCTAGTGTAATTATTAATGAAGAGATGGAAGAACTTCCAACAATAAAATGGGGAGATAATCCTACTAAAGATAATTATACTTTTGCAGGATGGTATACAGATATTGATGGAAAAGGTACTCTTGTTACAGCAGATAAGGCTAAAGAATTAGGTATTGACCTAATTGTTTATGCTAAATGGACTGTATCAAAAAATTTAGTTCAAAGAACAGTTCGTACAGAAAAACTTGATTTAAGTGAATTAACTAATAATCAAGAAAATGCAGTTCAAGGCTGGTCTTGGAATCATGACGATGGTACGCTATTACTAAATAATGTTACTTTCAACGTACGTGATGGTGATGCTATTAAACTTGGAAACGATTTGAATAATATGAATATGATTCAAGTTGATGGAAATGTAAATATTACGACGCAAAGTAATAAGTATAATGGTGTTTTATCTGTTGGGAAATTACTAAGGATACAAGGATTACCTTCTCATAAATTAACTATTAATTCGGTAGAAAATGGTATAGAAGGAAATGATTTAATATTTAGGAATTTGGATATGAGTGTAAATAGCAAAGATGCTGAAGCTGTTTTTGCAAACAAAAACATTTATATTTTAGATAGTATTGTTGAAACTTTAGGTAATCAAAACGCATACAACAAAGTACCTCTTACACCTGAAGGTGCTGTTGTGAAAATTGGAGACTCAGCTCTAACAGCTACTGATGGTGTTTATACTGATCAAAAATATGCGCATATTTCTTTTAAATCGTCAGATGGGGCTTATGCTACGAAATTAGAATTAGATTTAAGAAATAAAATATCTTTAACACCTACAATTTTCATTCAAAACAATACAAATCAAAACATTATAATTGACTGGGGCGATGGTGATGCTAGTACAATATCAGCAGGTCTAAATCAAGTTACAAAATCGTCGCCATACAAACAAGGTGTATATACTGTAATAATTTCGAAAACAGAAAATGCTACTGGAGCCTATGTATTGGGAGGAGTAGATGTTGTTGGTTTAAAAGTAGGAGTTTTATCATTAGATGGTTTAACTTCAGAAAATAACGGTTTAACAAGTGTAGTTGCAGGTAAAGGTGCAACAGTTGGAGCTTCTTCATTTGCGGGGTGCGACGAACTTGTGAGTGTAGATATTACAGCATGTGATAACTTAGGTATTACTGATATGTCATATATGTTTGATTCTTGTAGTAGTTTAACAGATATTCTTTGGAATAAAGTTGATACTACAAAAGTTACAAGTATGAAAAACATGTTTGCAGATTGTAGTCAACTAACAAATATTGATGTAACTAGCTTTAATACTTCAGCAGTTACAAATATGGAATCAATGTTTATGAATTGTTCTAGTTTAAAGGTTATTGATTTAAGTTCGTTTAGTACTACAAATACTAGAGAGATGGATCATATGTTTGATGGATGTAATAATCTCCAAACAGTTACACTGGGAGTAGATTTCAAATTTAACACTAATTTGTCATATTTACCTAGACCAAGTGTGGATGGAGTTTGGTATGATGTAGAAACTAATATTGCATACATTCCTGAAGATGTGCATAAAAATGCTACCACCACAAAAACTTATATGGCAACTAAGCCTAAAGCGAAAATTACTATTAAAAAACAACCATCCAATATTCAGGGAGCGGTTGGGGCTATTAATCAATCGGTAGTTGTTGATGCAGTAGCATCCTATGGGATTGAGGTTTCTTACCAATGGTATAGCAGTATTGATGGCACTATAGCTAATGCTAAACCTATTTTAGGTGAAACATCCTCAGCGTATATTCTTCCTTATAGTTTGACAAAAGGAGAATATTACTATTACTGCAAATTAAGTGCTAATGGCTGCGATGATGTAATTACAAAAGTAGCAAAGGTAACGATAGTTAATAACGCGGGTACAGTTGAAGGTGAAGTTACTCAAGATAACAAACCTGTAGAGGGTGTAAAAATTACTGTTTGGAGAGGTATTAATCAAATAGGAAATGAATATACAACAGATATAGATGGTAAATACAGTATAACGCTAGGATTTGGTGCGTATAACCTAAAAGCTGTATATGAAAACAAAGTAGTTACAGTACCAATAATTATTGACAACGGGATTGTAAGGAAAGATATATCAATTCCAAGTACAGCAGGGAACCAAAATACTACTGTAGATGTTATTTGTGAAGATACTCCGCCAGTTGCAGCAGACCTAAATCACCTATTTGATGAAAAAAATAATGATATTGAAAACGCTGTTATAACAAATGAAGATAGGGATGTTATAAATAATGGTGGAACTGTTGAAATTCAATTAACAGCTGAGAAAAAAGAGGAAGATACAGTTGCTGAAGATGCGGACAAAATCAAGGAATTTGCAAATTTATCAAATACAGATAGCGAAAATACAAACTACTTCTTTGTTGATCTGACTGTTCGAAAAAATGTTATACCGATAGACAGCAATGAATATTCTAATACTTTATCAAATTTAAGTGTTTTAATAGACATTAGTATAGAAGTGCCTGAAGAATATCGTAGTGAAAATCTGAGAATGTTTAGAGTACACGAAGGTAAAGCTGAAGAATTAACACACTATGCAAATGAACATGGGGAATATATAAGGACAAATGATGAAAATAGTATAGTGACACTAGCAGTTAAACGTTTTTCAACATTTGCATTTATGACTGTTGCAGAAGATAGTAACTTAGGAGATGGTAACTTAGGAGATGGTAATGTAGGTAATGGTTCAGATAACGGAAATAATTATGACTCTGAGAGTGACAATAATAATTTTATAACTGTTCCGTATTTGCCATTAGTAAGTCTAGTGCCAACTAATGATTCATTAGCTCAAAATGATAATTTACTAAACACACAAAATCATAGTGCTTATATGAAAGGGTACAAAGATAATGAGTTTAAACCAAATAACAACATGACAAGAGCTGAAGTTATAGTAATGTTCTCAAGGCTTATGAAATCACCTATGGATAGTAGCAAAGTTTACGCTTCATCTTTTACGGATGTATATAGCACTAAGTGGTATGCAAATGAACTTGGATATATGGAACAGTTCGGTATTATTAATGGATACCAAGATGGAACATTTAGAGGTGATATGCCTGTAACTAGAGCTGAATTTACTACTATCGCTAGTAGATTTATGCCTGTTGAAGAAGGGGAGTTAATATTTACCGATGTAGATTCTAACTACTGGGCAAGTGAAGCTATAGCTTCGGCTACTGCTAAAGGATGGATAAACGGTTACAAAGATAATACCTTCAAACCAGGGCAAACGATTACAAGAGCTGAAGCGGTAACTATAGTAAATCGTATGCTAGGAAGAAAATGTGCAGCTGACTTTATATTAGAACATTTAGAAGGGAGTTCAAATATTTATACAGATGTAATGATTTCTTACTGGGCATACGATGCTATTTATGAAGCATCAAATAATCACAAGTATTAAAAGCAAATAATTAATCAAATGGATAATTATAAGAATAATCAAATCTATAATCAAATCTATAATCAAATCTATAATTAAAACAATAAAAATAACTATGTATACAAGATGATGTATACATAGTTATTTTTTTATTTTTTAAAATATAGTTCCCATATAAGAAGTATTTGCATAATATATAACGTATTTTAAAATTGTAATAAAGGAGTTGTAATAATTGAAAAGTATAGAGCAAAGATTAAAAAAACAAATAGCATTATTTTTAATGATATGTATGTGCTTCACGACAATACAGGTGGTGCCATTAATAGCAATGACAGATAATACAATAGATGAAACGATGCCACAAGCGGAGACTATAACTGTATCATTTGATGCAAATGGTGGCGAAGGTGGAATACTGCCAGAACCTATAGTGCAGACGACAGGTGCAGCAATTATTATTCCAGCACCTTCAGAAGAAAACTGCGGAACAAAAGAAGGTTATGAATTAGATACAACTGTGTGGGCAATGGCAGTAGACGGTGGTATTTATATAGAAGAAGGTGAATACACACTGAAAGAAGATATTACATTATATGCAGTATGGGATGAAGAAGACGAAGAAGACGAAGAAGACGAAGAAGAAGAAGACGAAGAAGATGAAGAAGACGAAGAAGACGAAGAAGATGAAGAAGATGAAGAAGATGAAGAAGATGAAGAAGACGAAGACGATGAAGATTATATTATAATAATTGTTCCTAAATTTGAGGGGGGTAATATAAGTATTACAAAGGATGAAGAAAATAATACAGTAACAATGATAATCACACCTGATGAAAATTATGAAATTGAAGATGTTATTATAGATGGTGTTAGTGTAGGAGTTGTTACAGAATATACGTTTGAAAAACTTACATTTACTCCGGATATCGAAGTTATATTTAGAAAAACAGATGGTATAGTGACTCAGTCAATAAATGATTTATTAGGTCAAAATAATAATTTACTAAAAACACAAAATCATAATGCTTATATGAAAGGGTACAACAACAATGAGTTCAAACCAAAAAATAATATGACAAGAGCTGAAGTTGTTGTGATGTTTTCAAGACTTATGAAAGTACCTATGGATAGTAGTAAAGTTTACAAATCATCTTTTGTAGACGTAGGTAGTGATAAGTGGTATGCAAATGAAATTGGATATATGGAACAATTCGGTATTATTAATGGATATAGTGATAACACATTTAGAGCTGATATACCTGTAACTAGAGCAGAGTTTATTGCTATTGCTAGTAGATTTATGCCTATTGAATATGGGGAGTTAATATTTACAGATGTAGATGTTAAACATTGGGCAAGTGGAGCTATATCTTCAGCTACTTCTAAAGGATGGATAAACGGTTATGAAGATAATACTTTTAAACCGAGTCAAATGATTACACGCGCTGAAGCTGTAACGATAGTAAATCGTATGATAGGAAGAAAATGTATAGAAGATTTTATGCGAGGTTGTTTAGAAGGTGATGCAAATATATATATAGATTTTCTACGAATGTATTTTGCAGGTAATACAAATATGTATACAGATGTAACACCTGAGCACTGGGCATATGATGCTATTTATGAAGCATCTAATTCTCATGATTATTAAGAGTAAGTAAGGAAATAATTATGAGAAGTAGTAATTATAATTGAAATAATATTTATGGCGACGTGTATTAAGAGAAATCTTACATACGTCGTTATTTTTATTTATATTGCAAAAGATAAAATGCACTATTTATTACAAAGTTGCATATTATGATAGTGTTACGAAAAATTATTAGAAAAGGAGAGTGAATAATTGAAAAGTATAAAACGAAAATTCAAAAAACAACTTTCATTATTTTTAGCAGTATGCATGTGTGTAATGACAATGCAGGGAATGCCTCTAATAGCGGTAACAGAAGATATTACAAATGATACTAATCCGGCGCCTTCTAGTGTTACAGTATCATTTGATGCAAACGGAGGTGAAGGAGGTACGCTTCCTGAACCTATAGTACAAACGACAGGGGCAGCGATTACTATTCCGGCGCCTTCTGAAGAATACTGCGGAGTTAAAGAAGGCTATACATTAGATACAACTAAATGGGGACTAGAAACAGATGGTGATATATACGTATATGCTGAAAACGAATATATGCCAGAAGAAGATACAGTGCTATATGCTGTATGGGAGGTAGACGAACTTGAAAAACAGGAAGAACTTGAAGAGTTTAATGGATTGATGCCTACAACATTAGTGATTGATGTATCAACGGAGAAGAGTCCTATTATTTATATACAAAATAGGTCTAACAAAAATCTTCTAATTGAGTGGGATGATGGTAGCACGGAATTTATTTTAGCTACTGCTCCCCCAGGTGTTCTTCCAAATTTTGACCAAGATATAGTTGCAAAAAAGAGTGAATACCCAGCTGATAAAACTACAGCGTCAATACGTATTAGCATTTATGATATTAAGCCTTCTGAAGCAATAAAAGGGTACTACCGATTCGGTAGCTATGCTGATATGCAGTCGATTGACAAGATAAAGCCTGTTAGTAATGATTTGATATCTATTGAGGCTGGAGATTACTCAGCTGTTGGTAATAGATCGTTTTTAAATTGTCAAAAATTAGAAAAAGCTAACCTTGAAAAATGTATTATATATAATGATGCTCCTACTAGTAGTAGCAGCTTTAAGTATAACAATACCGACATGTCATTCATGTTTAATGGTTGCACAAAATTAACAGATGTTACGATACCTGAATATACCCGAGGCGGTGCTACTATGAAACAAATGTTTTATAATTGCGCAAGTTTAAAAATACTTGATTTGAGTAAGGTTAACACTGAGGCTAATAGTTCAGTTAAGACTACTATGTTCGCTATGCTTGGAAATTGCAATAAGTTAGAACAGTTAACATTAGGAGCATCGTTCAAATTACAAAGTGACGCAGGCTTACGGACTCCTACTGATCTAGATGGGTCCGATGGCAAATGGTACGATATCGAGGGGAAAGCATATGAACCATCCAAGGTTCATGAAGGGGTGACAGTTGAAAAAACGTATTTTGCTGTTAACCCTAATTATACGCCTGAGATTAAGATTAACTCGTATTCATCAGATATAGTAGAAATAGTAGGAAATACTCTGCCCCCTATCACTGTTGATGCTACAGTATCAGGTAATCGGAAGATTTCTTATAAGTGGTATAAGAGTGAAACACAAGATAAAGATAACTCTATACTTATACAGGAGTCAGAATCTCCGGAATATATATTAGCAAATAAATTACCAAAAGGTGAGTATTACTACTATTGTGAACTTAGCGCTCCAGATTGTAGTGATGTTTCGACCGAGATGATAAAAGTTAGTATCAGAGATGGTAGTGTATTGAAGATTGATTTAGAAAAACTAAATGATGGTGAAGACAATACTCCAACCCTTCATATTCAAAATAATACAGATAAGGAAATTTATATAGATTGGGGAGATGGTACTACTTCGTCATATCCAACTACCCAAACATCATTACTAAAACCTTCTGCGTATTCTGCAAAAAAGGAATATGAAATAAAAATCATTAGTGAAGAGGGTGCAACTAAACCGTATATATTTGGAAATGGTGCAACGGATGTGAAAGATTTAATGCCAATAATAACATTTAGTAGCCAAAAAAATGCTTTAACTGAAGTTATAACTGGAGTTGGTTCAACATTTGGAAAAGGTTCGTTTTATAATTGTAATAATCTTAGCAAAATCGACCTTAAAGCTTCTGATATTTCGGCTATTACTGATATGTCATATATGTTTGCAGGTTGTAGCAGTTTAACGGAGTTAGATGTAAAAGAATTTGACACAAAACAAGTAACAAATATGGCTAGTATGTTTGAAGCTTGTAGCAGTTTAACGGAGTTAGATGTAAAAGAATTTGATACAAAACAAGTAACAGATATGTCTAATATGTTTAAAGGATGCGAAAATCTAGTAACTTTAAATTTAAGTAAGTTTATTACAGAGTTCGCAACACACAAAGCAAATATGTCTAATATGTTTGATGGATGTATTTCGCTTGGTGAAGTTATACTTGGTGGAAGTTTTAAATTTAATAATGAAAACTCATATTTACCTGTTCCAGATAATAGTAAATTCCCAGAAACTAATGGGAATTGGTACAACAAAGCTACTGGTGATGAATTTGCACCAAAAGATGTGCATAGAGGAATAACTAAAGAAACGACATACGTCGTACAAAAACCAAGAATAATAAGAATATACTTTAACACACGTAATTCTACTACTTTATCTAGTGTAATTATTAATGACACTATGGAAGAACTTCCAGTAATAAAATGGGGAGATAATACAGCTAAAAATAACTACACTTTTGCAGGGTGGTATACAGGTATTGATGGCGAAGGTACTCTTATTACAGCAGATGAGGCTAAAAAATTAGACACTAACTTAAGTGTTTATGCTAAATGGACTGTATCAAAAAATTCAGTTCAAAAAACAGTTCGAACAGAAAAACTTGACCTAAGTGATGTAACTAATAATCAAGATAACGCAGCTCAAGGCTGGTCTTGGAATAATGCTGAAGGTACGCTATTACTAAATAATGCTACTTTCAACGTACTTGAAGGTGATGCTATTAAACTTGGCAAAGATTTAGATAATAGTAGTGTAATTCAAGTGGATGGCAACGTAAACATTACGACGCAAGGTAATACGGATAGTGGTATTTTATCAGTTGGAAAATCACTAATGATACAAGGGTTACCTTCTAGTAAATTAACTATTAATTCGGTAGGCAATGGTATACGAGGGAAAGATTTAATAGTTAGAAATTTAGATGTGAGAGTAGATAGTAAAGATAGTGAAGCTGTTTTTGTAAACGATAATATTTATATTTTAGATAGTATTGTTGAAACATTAGGTAATCAAAGTGCGTACAACAAAGTACCGCTTACACCTGAAGGTGCTATCGTAAAAGTTGGCAACTCAGCTTCGGAAGCTACTGAAGGGGTTTATACTAATCAAAAATATGCAAGTATTTCTTTAGGAACTTCAGATGGAACTTATGCTACGAAATTAACACTTGATTTAACAACAAAAACATCTTTAAAACCTACAATTTTCATTCAAAATAATACAAATCAAAACATCATAATTGACTGGGGTGATGGCGAAGCAAGCACAATATCATCAGGACTAAACCAAGTTGAAAAATCATCGCCATACAAACAAGATATATATACTGTAACAATTTCTAAAACAGCAAATGCTACAGGGTCATATGTATTAGGAGGAGTAGATGTTGGGGGCTCAAAAGTAGGGGTTTTATCATTAGATGCTACTACTTCAAAAGATAATGGTCTAAAAAATATTGTTGCAGGTAAAGGCGCAACAATTGGAGCTTCTTCGTTTAATGGTTGCAACGAACTTGTAAGTGTAGATATTACAGCTTGTGATATTTCAGGCATGACTGACATGTCATATATGTTTGATTCATGTAGTAGTTTAACAAATATTCTTTGGAATAAATTTGATACTACACAAGTTACAAGTATGCAAAACATGTTTGCAGGTTGTAGTCAATTAGTAAGTATTGATGTAAGTTGGTTTAACACTTCAAGCGTTACAGATATGTCTAATATGTTTAAAGGATGCGAAAATCTAGTAACTTTAAATTTAAGTAAGTTTATTACAGTGTCCGCAACACTCGAAGCAATTATGTCTAATATGTTTGATGACTGTATTTCGCTTGCTGAGATTACACTCGGAAAAGATTTCAAATTTAACAATGAAGATTCATATTTACCTGTTCCAGATAGTAGTAAATTCCCAGAAACTAATGGGAAGTGGTACAACAAAGTTACTGGTGATGAATTTGCACCAAAAGATGTGCATAAAGAAATAACTAAAGAAACGACATATGTTGTACTAGAACCAACAATCAAAAGAGTAAGTTTTGATACACGTAATTCTGATACTTTAGCTAGTGTAATTATTAATGAAGAGATGGAAGAACTTCCAACAATAAAATGGGGAGATAATACCGCTAAAGATAACTACACTTTTGAAGGATGGTATACAGATATTGATGGAAAAGGTACTCTTATTACAGCAGATAAGGCTAAAGAATTAGGTATTGACCTAATTGTTTACGCTAAATGGACTGTATCAAAAAATTCAGTTCAAAGAACAGTTCGTACAGAAAAACTTGATTTAAGTGACTTAAATAATAATCAAGATAACGCAGCTCAAGGCTGGTCTTGGAATAATGGTGAAGGTACGCTATTACTAAATAATGCTACTTTCAACGTACTTGAAGGTGATGCTATTAAACTTGGCAATGCTTCTTCAGATATAAGTATAGTTCAAGTAGATGGTAACGTAAATATTACGACGCAAGGAAGTAGTGATACTAATACTGATAATGCTATTTTATCTGTTGGAAAATCATTACTGATACAAGGATTACCTTCTAACAAATTAACTATCAATTCGGTAGGCAATGGTATACAAGGGGATAATCTAGTATTTAGAAATTTAGATATGAGAGTAGATAGTAAAGATAGTGAAGCTATTTTTGCAAACGATAATATTTATATTTTAGATAGTATTGTTGAAACATTAGGTAATCAAAGTGCGTACAACAAAGTACCGCTAACACCTGAAGGTGCTAGCGTAAAAGTTGGAGATTCAGCGCTTACAGCTACTGATGGTGTTTATACTAATCAAAAATATGCGCATATTTCATCAAAATCTTCAGATGGAAATTATGCTACGAAATTAGAAATAGACTTGAGAAATAAAACATCGTTAAAACCTACAATTTTCATTCAAAACAATACAAATCAAAACATCATAATTGACTGGGGTGATGGTGATGTAAGCACAATATCAGATGGTGAAGAAAGTATCACAAAACCATCACCATACAAAAAAGGTATATATACTGTAACAATTGCTAAAACAGCCAATGCGAGTGGGTCATATGTACTAGGAGGAGTAGATGTTAAGGGTGCAAAAGTAATGAACTCAAAAGTTGGAATTTTATCATTGGGCGCACCTACTTCTAAAGATAATGGTCTAACAAGTATAGTTGCAGGTAAAGGTTCATCAATTGGTGCTTCATCATTTAATGGTTGCAACGAACTTGTAAGTGTAGATATTACAGCTTGTGATACTTCAGAAGTTACTGATATGTCATATATGTTTAATTCTTGTAGTAGTTTAAACGACATTGTATGGGATAAAATTGACACTAAAAAAGTTATAAGTATGAAAAATATGTTTGCAGGTTGTAGTAAATTAAAAGGTATTGATGTAATTAGTTTTAATACTTTAGAGGTTAGTAATATGGAATCTATGTTTGAAGGGTGTAGTACTATTGAAATACTTGATTTAAGTGCGTTTGATACTACAAATACTACAAAAATGGATAATATGTTCAAAGGTTGTAGTGACCTTAAAATAGTTAAACTTGGAGCAGAGTTTAAATTCAACACAGAATTATCATACCTACCTGTACCGAGTACGGATGGGGTTTGGTACGATGTAGATACGACTATCGCATACCTTCCAAAAGAAGTTCATAAAAATGCTACTACTACAAAAACTTATATGGCAACTAAGCCTAAAGGGAAAATTACTATTGAAAAACAACCATCAAATATGCAAGTAGGAGTTGGTGCGAGTAATAAATCGTTATCTGTTGATGCGGTAGCATCATATGGACTTAAAGTTTCTTATCAATGGTATAGCAGTATTGATGGTACTATAGATAATGCAAAACCTATTATAGGTGGAACATCTTCAGAGTATAATCTTCCTGATAGTTTGGAAAAAGGAGAATACTACTATTACTGCAAATTAAGTGCTAATGGTTGCGATGATGTAACTACAAAAGTAGTAAAGGTAACGATAATTAATGACGCTGGTACAGTTGAAGGTGAAGTTACTCAAGATGACAAACCTGTAGAGGGTGCAAAAATTACTGTTTGGCGAGGTGTTAATCAAATAGGAAATGAATACACGACAGATAAAGATGGTAAATATAGTGTAACGCTAGGATTTGGTGCATATAACTTAAAAGCTACAAACGGAGACAAAATAGTTACAGTACCAGTTGTTATTAATAACTCAGTTGTTAAAAAAGATATATCAATTCCAAACACAAACGGAAATCAAAATACTATCGTAGATGTTATAGGCACAGACACTCCGCCTGTTGCATCAGATTTAAATTATCTATTTAAAGAAGATAACAATACTACAAACCCTGTTATAACAACTGAAGATAGAGAAGTTATAAGTAATGGGGGAACAGTAGAAATTCAATTAATAGCTGAGAAAAAAGATGAAGATGCGGTGATTGGTGACGCAGAAAAAATCAAAGAGTTTGCAGATTTATCAGACACAGATAGTACAAATGCAAAATATTTCTTTATTGATTTAAACGTTTTAAAAAATGTTACACCTTTAAATAGTGCTTTGTCTTCTACACCGTTATCAAATCTAGGTGTGCTAATAGACATTAGGATAGAAGTGCCTGAAGAATATCGTAGTGAAAATTTACGTATTTTCAGAGTTCACGATGATAAAGCTGAAGAATTAACACTTGAGAGAAATAAACATGGTGAATATATAGAGCTAAATGATGATAATAGTATTCTGACACTAAAAGTTAAACGCTTTTCAACATTTGCATTTATGAATGTTGAAAGAGATGGAAGTGGAGATGGAGACTTAGAAGGAGGTAACCCAGGTAATGGAAGTGGTAACCCGGGTAATGGAAGTGGTGATTCAAATAACACTTCTACAGAACCGCCTTACTACCAAATAGAAATCCCAGAAATTGAGGGTGGAACTATACATGTTCCAAACAACGGAAAAGTTCAAGAAGGTGGGTCTATTACAATTACAATCATTCCTGATGGTAACTTTGAAATTGCAGATGTTATTATAGATGGAGTTAGCGTAGGACCTGTCACAGACTACACTTTTACAAATGTTAGAGGTAATCATACTATTGAAGTTATATTTAAAGAAAAAGATGATACAGAAGTACAAAAAACTGATGAGTTATCAGGTGAAAATGATAATTTACTAAACACATTAAATCATAATGCCTATATGAAAGGGTACAAAAATAATGAGTTTAGACCAAAAAACAATATGACAAGAGCTGAAGTTGTAGTAATGTTTTCAAGGCTTATGAAATCACCTATGGATAGTAGCAAAGTTTATACTTCTTCTTTTATAGATGTAGATAGTAGTAAGTGGTATGCAAATGAACTTGGATATATGGAAAGGTTCAGTATTGTCAACGGATATAGTGACGGAACATTTAGAGGTGATATGCCTGTAACTAGAGCAGAATTTACTACTATTGCTAGTAGATTTATGCCATTAGAAGAAGGGGAGTTAATATTTACAGATGTAGATAGTAGCTACTGGGCAAGCGCTGCTATAGCTTCAGCTACTGCTAAAGGATGGATAAAGGGTTATGAAGATAATACTTTTAGACCAGGGCAAACTATTACAAGGGCGGAAGCTGTAACGATAGTAAATCGTATGTTAGGCAGAAATTGTGCAGCAGACATTATACTAGAACAATTAGAAGGAACTTCAAATGTTTATACAGATGTAACACCATCTAATTGGGCATATGATGCTATTTATGAAGCATCTAATTCTCATGATTATTAATAATAAGTAAGGAAATAAATAATCATAAGAATTAGTAATTACAATTGAAATAATAAAAATAACGACGTGTATAAGAGAAATCTTACATACGTCGTTATTTTTATTTATATTGAAAAAGATAAAATGCACTATTTATTACAAAGTTGCATATTATGATAGTGATACGAAAAATTATTAGAAAAGGAGAGTGAATAATTGATAAGTATAAAACGAAAATTCAAAAAACAACTTTCATTATTTTTAGCGTTATGCATGTGTGTAATGACAATACAGGGAATGCCTCTAATAGCTATTACAGAAGAATACTGCGGAGCGAAAGAAGGCTATACATTAGATACAACGAAATGGGGACTAGAAACAGACTCCCATCTTCTAGAACAAGAAGAGCTTAAAGAGTTTATTAATCGGACTCCTACAAAATTAGTGATTGATGTATCGGACAATAAGCAGCCTACAATTACTATAAATAATAGAACTACAGCAGAGCTTAAAGTTAATTGGGGAGATGGTGAGGAGAGCATTTATAATGTGAGTGAGTATCCGGAGAGTTGCTTTCTAACAAAACCATCAGAATACCATGCTGACCAAACGACTGCATCAATAATTATTAGTATTGAAGGTACTGTGCCTTCAGAGGCCAATAAGATATACCGATTAGGCAGATATGTGGAGGGAATATATGAGCCTATTAGTACTGATTTAATTTCTATAGAGGCTGGAACTTACTCCGCTATTGGTACAAATGCATTTAATGGTTGTGAAAAACTTGAAAATGCTGACCTTACAAAATGTAGCATCTTTAATTATAAGGTTGTGTTTCCAAAATTTTGTGATTATACCAATCTGTCATCAATGTTTAACGGCTGCGCAAAATTAACAGATGTTAAGATGCCTTCATATAGTCAATCTGATGCTAATGTGGAACAAATGTTTCAGGGGTGTACTGCTTTAACAACGGTTAATTGGGGTGAATTTAAGTCGCTAAATATTGCTAATATGAATGAAATGTTTAAGAATTGCACAAGTTTAAAAACAGTTGACTTGATGAACTTTAGCAATAAGAGTGATACTACAATGAGCAATATGTTTGAAAATTGCAATAAGTTAGAACAATTAACATTGGGAGCAAATTTTATATTAAAAGGTACCGAGGCAGCCTTACCTGCGCCTAATCCAAACGATATAGATTGGGCCGATGGCAAATGGCACGATATAGATGGAAACGCATATGAACCATCCAAGGTTCATGAAGGGGCAACAACTGCAGAAACATATTTTGCTACTAATCCTAATTATACGCCTGAGATTAAGATTAACTCGTATTCATCAGATATAGTAGAAATAGTAGGAACTCCTCCGAGTCCTATAACTGTTGATGCTACAGTATCAGGTAATCGGGAAATTTCTTATAAGTGGTATAAGAGTGAAACACAAGATAAAGACAACTCTATACTTATACAAGAGTCAGAATCTCCGGAATGTGTATTACCAAATAATTTAGCAAAAGGTGAGTATTACTACTATTGTGAACTTAGCGCTCCAGATTGTAGTGATGTTTCGACCGATATGATAAAAGTTAGTATTAGAGATGGTAGTGTATTGGATATTGATTTAGAAAAACTAAATTATGGTGAAGACAATACTCCAACCATTCATATTCAAAATAATACAGATAAGGAAATTTATATAGATGGGGGAGATGGAAATAACACTTCTACAAAACCACATTATTATCAAATAGAAATCCCAGAAATTGAGGGTGGAACTATATATGTTCCAAACAACGGAAAAGTTCAAGAAGGTGAGTCTATTACAATTACAATCACTCCTGATGGTAACTTTGAAATTGCAGACGTTATTATAGATGGAGTTAGCGTAGAACCTGTCACAGACTACACTTTTACAAATGTTAGAGATAATCATACTATTGAAGTTATATTTAAAGAAAAAACTGATGATTTATCAGGTCAAACTGATGATTTATCAGGTCAAAATGATGATTTGTTAAACAGATTAAATCATAATGCCTATATGAAAGGGTACAGAAATAATGAGTTTAGACCAAATAACAATATGACAAGAGCAGAAGTTATAGTAATGTTCTCAAGACTTATGAAATTACCTATGAATAGTAGCAAAGTTTATGCTTCTTCTTTTATAGATGTAGATAGTAGTAATTGGTATGCAAATGAACTTGGATATATGGAAAGGTTCAGTATTGTTAAAGGATATAGTGACGGAACATTTAGAGGAGATATGCCTGTAACTATAGCAGAGTTTATTACTATTGCTAGTAGATTTATGCCTTTAGAAGAAGGTGAATTAATATTTACAGATGTAGATAGTAGTTACTGGGCAAGTGATGCTATAGCTTCAGCTACTGCTAAAGGATGGATAAATGGTTATGAAGATAATACTTTTAGACCGGGGCAAACTATTACAAGGGCAGAAGCTGTAACGATAGTAAATCGTATGCTAGGAAGAAATTGTGCAGAAGAGTTTATAATAGAACATTTAGAAGAAACTTCAAATGTTTATACAGATGTAACACTATCTAATTTGGCATACGATGATATTTATGAAGCATCAAATACGCACGAGTATTAAAAAAAGTAGATTATTATTTTTGAATTAAATATTATTGTTATAAAAACAAATAACAATTTTAAAAAAACGAAGTGCACAAAAATTTATTGTGCACTTCATTTTTTTTTGCACAATGGACAAATTATAAGCATATATTATTATGTAGCTATAAAATAATATATTTTTTCATGTAGCACAAAGTACAAGTTGCTAGAATATACTAATGTATATATCAAAAAGGGGTGTAGAAAATTGAATAGTTTAAAAGAAAAAGTAAAACAAAAATTGTCATCAATTACAAATGTATTTAAGGGTAAAGAGTTGAAACAAACTAACATTGAAGAAACTACAGAAAATAAAGTAGTAGTAATTAAAGAAGAGATGTCTACAACATTACAAGTTGATATATCAAGTATTAAAAATCCTACACTGTATATTAGAAATGAGACGGGAGAACCGCTTATTATAAATTGGGGATATGGTGGAGGTGATACGGAGTTATTTGGAACTACAAATACTTCGATTACAAAAACTGAAGAATATCCAAAAGATCAAAAATTAGCATTAATAACTATTAGTAGGTCAAAAGATATAGTAGAAAAAGATAATGAATTAAAGTTATATACATTTGGAGATGGAGATAATGCAGTTAATACAGAGTTAATATCTATCGCTGCAGGAAAAGGTTCAAGTGTTGATAGACTAGCATTTTGCAAATGTAAAAAACTTGAGAATGCGGACCTTAAAGAGTGCAATACAAATAATGTGAAAGATATGTCATATATGTTTGCATCATGTAGTGAATTGAAGTTACTTGATTTACAAGGATGGGATAATAAAGAAGTTAAAATTATGAATGGTATGTTTTTTGCATGCAGTAGTTTACAAAGTATTAATTTGAGTGGATTTAAGACAACAAAAGTTGAGCATATGGGTGAGATGTTTAATGAGTGTAGCAGTTTAAATACGATTGATTTAAGTGAATTTGACACACAAAATGTTAGACGTATGAATTATATGTTTAATAAGTGTAGTGCATTAAAAGAGCTTAATTTGAGTAATTTTTACACTCCACAACTAGAAGATATAAGTAATATGTTTAGTGAGTGTAGTAATTTAGAATTACTAGATATAAGCAAATTAGAAACACGAAATATTAGACGTATGAGTTATACGTTTCACAAGTGTATTAATTTAAAAAAAGTTGATTTAAAAGCTTTTGATACGAGTAATGTTGTAAGTATGATTGCTATGTTTAGTGAATGTAGTAGTTTAGAAGAGCTTGATTTAAGTAGTTTTAACACAGAAAGCTTAAAAGAAATGACTAATATGTTTAGTGGGTGCAGTAGTTTAGAAACGCTTTGTTTAGATAAGTTTGATACAGATGAAGTAAACTGTATGGCGTTTGCATTTTCCGAAAACAATGCAGATAATACAAGTGGTGCCAATATGCTAAACAAACTAAAAAAAGTTACACTTGGAGAAAAATTTCAATTCATAGGAAATAACGCATGCTTACCTATACCAAATAGCGAATATATAGAAGGTGCAGATGGTAAATGGTATGATAATGAAACTAATAAGCCATATGAACCAAGTGAAGTTCATAAAAATGCAAACATTAAAAAGACATATGTTGCTGTTTGTAATTCGGAGCATACAGAAAGTGATAATACAGAGATTTAAAGAAAAAGAAAGTACACAAAAATTTTATTGTGTACTTTCTTTTTTTGTTGTAACAATAGACGAGTATAAAACATATAGTGGTATAAATAAATATTTTAAAGGAGTATAAATAAATGGAACGTATAAAAGCGAAAATTGTAAAATTATGCAAAGATATATTGACAAAAATGATAAATTTTGTAGAAAGCATAGAAGTTACAGATATATGTATAGAAGAAGAAATTCCGACAACATTAAACATTAATATATCAAGAATTAAAAAGCCTACGCTATGTATTAAAAATACTACAGGAGAACCACTTATTATAAACTGGGGAGAGGGTGAGTTAGAAACATTAGCTAATAATGAATCTGATATTACAAAATCATATAACTATCCAAAAGACCAGACTGTAGCAGTAGTAACTATTAGTAGGTCAAAAGATGTAATTAAAAAAGGAGATAAATCAAAGCTATATACATTTGGTGATGGTAATAGGTCTATTAATGACAACGTGATATCTATTATAGCGGGAAGTGGCTCAAGTATTACTAGTTGTTCATTTTATAATTGCGGAGAGCTTAAAGAAGTTGACATTAAAGAGTGCAATATAGATGAAGTTGAAGATATGTCATATATGTTTTCGGGATGTAGTGAATTAAAAACGGTTGATTTACAAGGATACAACAATCCGAAGGTAAAAAATATGAAAGCTATGTTTTTAAGATGCATAAAATTAACAAATATTAATTTAAGAGGATTTAAGACACCAAAAGTTGAGGTTATGTCACAGATGTTTCACGGGTGTACTAAATTAGAAAATATTGATATAAGTGGATTTGATACGCAAAATGTTGAATGTATGGATTCTATGTTTAGTGAATGTAGAAGTATGAAACAACTTGATTTAAGAACATTTAATACACAAAAACTAAAAAATATGCAGTCGATGTTTAGTGAATGTACGAGTATAGAATATATTAATTTATGTGGATTTAATACTCAACTAGTGACAAATATGTCAGGAGTATTTACTATGTGTAGAAAATTAAAGATGATTAATTTAAGAGAGTTTAATACTGAAAATGTTACAAATATGAGTGCTATGTTTTATGAATGTAGTACTTTAGAAGAACTTTATTTAAAAAAATTCAATACAGAAAATGTTACAAATATGACTAATATGTTTTATAGGTGTAGTGGTTTGAAAAAGTTAGATGTAAGCGCGTTTAAAACAGAGAACGTTACAAAAATGGGTGGTATGTTTTATATGTGCAGTGGTTTAAAAGAGCTTGATTTAAGTAATTTTGAAACTGAAAATGTTAGAAGGATGTCAGATATGTTTAGTGGGTGTAGTAGTTTAGAAATACTTCGCTTAGATAATTTCAGTACAAAGTCGATTAAAGTAAGGAACGATATGTGTTGGTATGCAATTTCGGTGATATATAGATTGAATACTGAAAAAGAAACTTCTATTAAAGATATGGAGTTTATGTTTTCTGTAAATAACAAAGATAAGTATGAAGATGATGAGCCTAGACCTTCAAATAAGTTACGAGAAGTTACACTTGGAAAAGATTTTGAGTTTAAAGGAAAAGATGCATTTTTGCCTAAACAAAGTAACGATTATATAGAAGGTGCAGATGGTAAATGGTACGACATTGAAAATGGCGAGGCATATGAACCAAGTGAGGTTCATAAAAATGTGCAATGTAAAAAAACATACGTAGCTGTTTTGCCAGTAAATAATTTTTAAAAGGGAGTGTAGACAATTGCAAAGTAAAAAAATATCAAAAAACCCAACAATACTAACAATGGATATATCAATGACTAAAAAACCTACGTTATACATTAAAAATGATACAGGAAAACCACTTATTATAAACTGGGGAGATGGTGGTGATACAGAAATATTAGAAACTACTATGAATGCAATTACAAAAACTTATGAATATCCTGAACATCAGAGGAAGGCAACAATAACTATTAGTAGAGCGGATGAGATAATAGAAAATGATGATAAGTCAAAGATATACACGCTTGGAAGTGATGGTAGATGTTTGAATGGTGATATAATATCTATTTTTGCGGGAAAAGGGTCAAGTGTTGGTCGTTGCTCGTTTGTTGATGCTAGAAGCCTTAAAGAAGCATACCTTAAAGAGTGCAATACAGATAATGTTGAAGATATGTCAGATATGTTTAATGGGTGTCATGAATTACTATATGTAGATTTACAGTGCTGCAACAATCCTAAGGTGAAAAATATGAGTAATATGTTTAGTTGGTGTAACAAGTTGAAAAATATCAATTTGAGCAAGTTTAAGACGCCACAAGTTGAGAATATGGCTAGTATGTTTGCAGGGTGTAGAGAACTAGAAAGTCTTGATGTAGGTGGATTTGACACTCAAAATGTTAAGTCAATGGAGTGTATGTTTGCAGTATGTAGAAGTCTTGAAAAGCTTGATTTAAGTACATTTCATACTCCGAAACTTGAAAATATGAGTAATATGTTTGAAGACTGTATTAGTATGAAAGAGCTTAATATAAGTGGATTGAAGACACGAGCAGTAAAAAATATGGTTGGAACATTTTGCGAATGTAGTAGTTTAAAAAAGCTTGATGTAAGTGGGTTTAAAACTAAAAAAGTTACAAGTATGATGAGAATGTTTGCGGGATGCAGTAGTTTAGAAGAACTTAATGTTAGAAAATTTGACACTAAAAATGTTGAAGATATGTGGCAAATGTTTTATAAGTGTAGCAGCTTAACAAAACTTAGGTTAAAAAGTTTTAACACTGCAAATGTTAAAGATATGCACCAGATGTTTTATATGTGCAGTAGTTTAAAAAAACTTGATTTGAGTACTTTTGACACTTCGAAAGTTGAAGATATGTCCAGAATGTTTAGTGGGTGTAGTAGATTAAAAACACTTTGTTTAGATAATTTTAATACAAAATCTATTAGGATGGAGACAGAAAGTGAAGTAGATATGATAGACGCAATATTTTGTCATAAGATACCAAATAATAAATTCATACACGGTATGGAATTTATGTTTTCGGTTAAAGATGACGATAGATGTTTTGATGAGCCAGAGCCTAAACAATTAAATAGCCTAAAAAAAATTACACTTGGAGAAAAATTTAAATTCAAAGGGGAAAATTCATTTTTACCTATACCGAATAAAGACAATATACCAGGCGCTGACGGTGAGTGGTACGATATAGAAACAAGTAAGTCATATGAACCAAAAAATGTTCATAAAAATGCAAAAAGCAAAAAGACGTACGTTGCCACTAAAATAGACTTACAATACTTTTTAAATATATAAAGCTAAAAAAAACCTATAAGATACTCTTTATAAAAGAGCACATCTTATAGGTTTTTTCTTTATAAATATTTCTTTATACATAGATGTTTATACGAATAGTTTAATAACTATATCTTAATACCCATCTAAATATTTTAGGAAGGCGTTATCAGAATCTAAGAAGATTGTTTGCCCTTCCATTGATTTGTAAGCAGTCATACGTTGTATGAAGCGGTATAATTCTAAGTCTTTTGTTAAAGAAGATTGATATATCTCTAGTGCTTGGCGTTCAGCTTCAGCGCGGAGTATAGCGCTATCTTCAGTAGCTTTTGCTATGATTTCTGTTCCGATACGGTCTGTTTCTGAAGAAGATTTTGTATAGTACGCATCTCCTTCGGCGCGAAGTTGTTCGCTTTCTTTTTGAATTTCTTTACTCATCTTATCTTCGATACTTGTAATATTTGATTTTGGAAAGTTTTTTCGGTATATGCCGATATCAGCGATTTCTATACCGTACTGATTAATCAGTGTTTTATTCAGTTCATTGCGGCGTTCTTCCATCATGTTAAACATAGTTGTATCGTTGAAGAACTGGTCAAAAGTAAGTTTATTTGCAGACTGAATAACTACAGGGTATACATTATCGTCCATAAGTTGGTTTAGGCGATTCATAGAGCCTACTTTGATTTTGTAAACAGCAGGATTTTTGATGCTGTACTGAGCATACATTTGTATATCTAATTTTCTTTTGTCGCTAGTATTAATAGTTTCTTGCCTTGATGTATACGTTAAATATTTTGAGCTATATTTTTCTATGTTATCAATGAATGGAATTTTGAACAAAAGCCCACGTTTATCAATAACTTTTACATCATCTAAAATATCAAATTGATTTAGACCATCTTGGACAAACTGAGCGTTACCTTCAGTAACTACAGCGGTAACTAGTTCACCAAAACGTTGTACTATAGCTAGTTCATCTGGTTGAACTATATAAATACTGTTTAGAAATATAAAGCCAAATACAAGGACTATAACAGTGAGTGTTATTGATTTTTGTTGTTTCATAATTACTGTCCTCCATTATTTACATCAAAGAATTTAAGAAGATTACCATCTTTAGTTTGGTCAATAACTAGCTGGTTATTGTTTAATACTTCTTGCATAGCTTCGATATAATATTTTTCTTTTACAAGTTGTGGATTTTTAACATATTCGCTATAAAGAGCTTCAAATTCCGCAACGTCAGCGTTTGCACTTGCGATAATTTCAGCGCTATAGCCTTTTGCATCTTCAAGTAATTTAGTAGCTTCGGCATTTGCTTTTGGCAAAATAGTATTTGCATATTTTTGAGCTTCTTCTTGGCGACCTTTTTTGTACTGATTAGCTTCTTCAACTTTTTGGCGTGTTTCTTCAACGGCTGGAAGAAGTGATACATTTTGCGTAGTAACTTGGACAATTTTTATACCAGTATTGTATTTATCAAGTTTTGCTTGAAGTTTTGGTAATATTGCCTCGTCAATAAGTTCCTTGTTTGCAAGAGCTTCATTTATGCTAAAAACAGGTAAAGTGCTTCTAATAACGTCTTCAAGTGCTAGACGCATAGTGCCTTCTATATCATCAACTTGGTATAGAAAGTTCACAGGATTGTCAATTTGGAAACGAACGATTAGATTTAGAAGAATTATAGAGGCATTATTTTGTTCGGCCTCGACAATTACCTGTTCTTCGATTGATTGGTCTGTATATTCAGGAGAATACTGAGTATCACCAGATTCAGCTGTTCGGTAACCGTACTCCATTTTGTGAACAGTTTGCACATCGACTATTTGTACTTGGTCGATAAAAGGTAGACGAAAATGAATACCGGCACTCTCGTTTACTTGTTGTATTGCGCCAAAACGTGTAATGACACCTACAGTACCTGTTTCAAGTCTATAAATAGAAGCTAGAAATAGTATTGCTAATATGAAAAAAAATGCAATGCCTTTTATGTATTTTCTTATGTTTTGTAGAGCTTTACTAAGTGGAATATCAATAATAATGTCTTTAGGATCTTGTTGGTTCAAAATAAATCCCCTCCCTGAAATTGGTTTATTTTTAAATATAAGAATAAAAATAATTATAGCACAAAAAATTTAGAAAAGTATAACAATGTATAAACATTTATTACATCATAGAATTCATTATAATGTTGTTGCCTTTTTTATATTCATTGTAGGCAAGGAGGAGGAGTAAAGCTTCTCGCCTTTTGTTTAAAAGATAATCTTTTGAAGAAAATGTATTGATAGTAATATTACCTTTTAGTGTAATGCTATAATTGTCAAGCTCAGTTATGCTATTTAATAAAAAATAGCCATATGCAGCATCATTTTTACCAACATTGCGACGCATTTTAATTGGTAAAAAAATCACGTTTTCGTCAAATAGCAGAGGTGGCGTAAGTTTTGAACCTACGAGTTGTGAGCTCCAATGTTTGCGTGCTCGCGGGTCAATGTGTGTTTCAAAATGTAGTGCACGAATAAAAGTTGTGATTTTTCTTTTGTCGATAGTAACGTTACCAGAGAGGTCGATTAGTTTGGTGAAATTTTCACCACAGTCGGTGTAATAAGGAATGATTGCTTGTAAATTATTAAAAATCATCTAATGCCCCCTTTTAAAAAAATAATAAAAATAATAAAAATTAGGAACTAGCGTTTAACGCTTTGTGGAAATATTATAAAATAGTTAGAATATAATATCAAGTACAAAATGATTTAAATTAACTCCTTAGAGAGTTGATACTAACACCTAATTCTGACAATTATCTCAAATATGATAATTTAAAGATGCGCAAATACAAGAGCTGCAGCGGAAAAGGTTCTTAATATGAAAGAGATTTTAAAATACTGGGAAGAGTATGCACCACTAGTTAATAAGTGGTCTTATCAGATGAGCAAAATTGATTATACAAAAGAAGATTGGGAGCAAGAAGCATATTTAATTTTCATTAAAGCATATGAAACATTTAATGGAGATTACCAAATAGGATTTGGAGCATATTTTCGAATGTTACTATACAGACAAGGCAAGAGATACATGACAAGAACGATATCAAAGACGCCAAAACTTACAGTTTTTGATAAAGATGATATGCCAGAAGAAGTAGCAGATGAGGAAAAATGGAAGTTAGAAGATGATGTGATATACGGTATGACACTATTAGAAGATGGAAGACGATTACGGAGGGCAATAACAGAGCTTACAGAAGATGAGCAGGACATACTATATAGATTTTATTTTCATCGGCAAAAAGCTAAAGAAATTGCAGTTATTCATAACTGTAGTGCGTCAGCTCTTGAGAGCCGAAAAAAAAGAATGATTAAAAAATTAAAAAAAATATACGATAAAACGACGGATAGATAATAAAGTTGCTATATATAGTAGTGTAAGCAGTTGCAACGCTACAAAAAAAATACAAGGAGGAATAAACATGGCAGTTGAAAAAACATTAGACGAGGTTAAAGTTGTTTTAAAAATGGGGAGAGGGTCTCAGACAATTTCCAAATGCAGCAAAGTAGCAAATGATACGGCATATTATGCATTAGGACAAGCAGTAGGTTCGTTGCAAGCAGAATCAGTAGACCGAATTATTAAAATTGAAGAATCTATATTAGTAATGGAATAATATTGTTTTGAAAATTAGGGTTTAATACAAGGAGGAAATAATATATGGAAATTATGACACGTAAATTGGTATTAACATTTGGAACGCCATTAAAGACTACGATGGACTTAACGGTTACAAAGCCAAACGCACTGCTTGATGGAGCTATGATAAAGACGGCTATGGAAGCGATTATAGCGAGTAATGCTATGGGGGATATTGTATCGCCTGATTCAATACAAGGTGCAAAATACGTTATTCAAGAAATTGAAAAAGTTGATTTAGACGTATAAAATATAGACAATCCATATTGCAATCTTATTACAGATTGCAATATGGATTGTTTTTTTTTGTATTTTCTTCTAAAATAGTAAATATTAACAATAGAGTAAATGGTAGGAGGAATAATATGAAAAAGAAATTTACAAAATTAGCTATAGTATGTGGTTTAACGGTGATGTTATCAGTCAATACATTTGCAGCGCTTCAAGCAAAAGATGTTGCTAGTGGACATTGGGCATATGAAGGTATTGAGTATATGGTTGAAGAACGTTATATGATGATGAACAGTGCAGGGGAATTCAAACCAAATGAAACTGTATCATATTTTGATTTTGCAGAAATACTTGCAAAGGTTACAGGATACCAAGATGAGCTTATAGTTAAAGATATGGATGAAGCATTTAAACAAGAAATTCGTCAAAACTACACTAAGCAAATTTCAAAAATTCAAAAATACGATAATGCATCTAAATACACTACATGGAAAAGTTCGGCAAACGAAGAAATTGCATATTTGTTAGGTAGAGGGTATTTAACAGAAAATGATTTAAGTAAATTCATGACAAAAGCGGCAAATGGAAAAGAAGTTATGAATGTAATGACCAAACAAGATTTATCAGTTTTTTTAGTACGCCTAATAGGAAAACAAACTACGGCAGAACAAAACTATAAAACGACAGGGTATACAGATGAGTCAATTATAAAAGAGGCAAACAGACCACATGTTGCATACTTAAAATCAGTTGGTATTTTAGGGACAAGCCCAGCTATGGGAGCAAATGATTCAGTAACACGTGCATTATGTGCACATATGACTCAAAAATCAATAGCGCACAAAAAAGAACTAGAAAATCAAAATGTGCGAAAAGTTGCAGGAAAAGTATACAATATAGTAGATAGAAATAACCAAGCTGGTGAAACTTTAGTATTAGTTGAAATTGAAGGAAAAAACAAATTTTATACAGCGAATAAATCAACTAAAATTATAGATGAAAATGGAAAAGCGCTAAAAATGGATGATATAGAGCTTGGACAAGTTATAACTCTTACGCTTGAAGAAAAGCAAGATAATATAATTATGATTCAGCTAGGACAAGCTATAGCACCTGAAACAGGTAACCCAGGTATAGACACACCTGAAAATTTACCAGAAGTAGTAGATACGTATAAAGGTGTAGTAGATTTTATAGGACGAAATGGAAATATGAGTATTTACACAGACGGAGGTTCGGTGACGTTTGATGTAGCAAAAGAATGTGATATTACATATCAAGGTGAAAAATTAAATATAGACGATGTTAAATTAAAAGACGAAGTAACAATTACAGTAAAAGATGAAAAAATTACAAAAATAATTATAACAAAACGTGAAACTGTTGAAAAAAAGGCATCTCAATTTGTTAAATTAATAAACAAAAAAGATAAATACTATTTCACTGTTTTAGAAGGTGAAAAAGAAAAAGAAATGATTATAGACAAAGATGTTACTTTTTTCAGAGATAGTAAAATAATAGGTGCTGATGAAATTCGCATAGGTGATAAGTTAACATTTACTATGCAAAATAACGAAGTAACAGAAGTTGATGTTGTGACTACACAGTCTAAAGCGACAGGAAAAGTAAAAAAAGTTATAATTGCAGAAATACCAGAAATTGTAATTGAGACAAAAACAGGTGAAATGATTAGTTTTGCGATTACAAAAGATACAGAAATATATGATAGTAATAAACGTGAAGATGTTACTATTCGTAGCGTACTACTAGGAATGGAAGTAGAGATTAAAGCAGAGAGCAAAGAAGCAGTATCAGTAGTTATTGAAAAATCACCAACGCAAGTTACATACAAAGGTATAATTCAAGAAGTAGGACAAGGTGCACGTTCTATTGATGTATTAGTAGAATATGATACAGTGACAGGTGAGTCTATGGTTATTAAACGCATAAATGTACCAGTTGAAACAATCATTAAAAGTGGAAACAAAGAAATTCATAGAATGCAATTAGAAGAAGATATGGAAGTTCTTGTGAAATTTGCATATAGTGAAGATTTATATCCAACAACTATTGAGGTTTTAAAATAAATACAAATAAAAGATAAAAAAAAGATGCGACAGCATCTTTTTTTTTATTGAAAAAATTTTAAATATCAACTACTAGTCTAGCTCTGAAAAAGTTATTACGTCTATTTTATTCGTAGATGGGTTAGTTATTAACATATGGTTATTATCGAGCAAAATAGTACCATCTTTTATGTTTTGGGTTAATTTTGTGAGTTCATTTGTTTCGGTTGTCATTATTTGGTCTAATTGGTTTAATATTGAAAGCAAGAAATCAAATTTTTTGTTTAATTGAGTGTTAGATACAATTAATTCAATAAAAGCTACAATAGAATCTATTAAAACTGTAATAGCTACAACAATTCCAATGCCAAGTAGAGTTGCTAAACAATAACTTTTATTATAAATTTCTGTTGCAAAAGAAGAAGGTAGGTAATTATTGCGATTAGAGGCAGAAGTTTTAAAAGTAGAGTGATAAAATGTCTCGAGATTACTAAGAGTTTCGGCGAAATCATCAGTTATAAATTTGAAATTAAAATTATTTGGTTCTAGTGAGTCTTTTACGGCTACTGCATTGATATAATGTTTAAACTCAGACTCAGGTAATATCATAGATAAATCTTTAGTACTGTTGTAAATGGTAGTTGACTCAGACGTACTGCCAACAGAAAAAAAAGCAGTAGAAGAATCGTTGTGAAAAGTTAGATTAGATTTTTTGAGACTAGTTAAAGGTCCTACACTGATAACAATCTTATCAATATTAGGACTCATATTTGCGAGCTGACTTTTAATTAGGGATATAATTTCATCATTAAGGTTAGTATTAGTATATAGTTGGGATGATTGGGTGTTTGATAGTGCAGTACTAATCTTTTGATAAGTGGATTCAATCAAAGTGTTATATATATTTTTCATCTTAATAGTTTCGTCTAAGAACATCTTATCAAGTAAAGCTTTTGTAGGTTTTATTTCTATATTTTCACCATTGGAAACAAGTATTAATTTATGATAGGCGTCTAAATATATATTCGTCAAATTCTGTTCTGATTCTAAAGTTAACGTAGAGAATGATACAGCCTGAGATTCATTAGCGGAGGTATTGTTCATTACAAAATCAGAATATTCGTGGGAATATATATAAGAAGAACCAGATAACTGTTTGCTTTGGCCGAACTTTGATTTATTTAATTTTGAGGTATTTAATTTTAATATGTTTTTTTTAGAAATATTCAAATTTGAGATATTTATTTTGGGGGAATTTAATTTTGGGGGGTTTAAAATATGGGAGTATAAATTCTGAGTATTATTGTATATAGTTGAGAGAGTACAATCAAATAAAACTTTAGTGTTTTTTAAAACTCCACATAATACAACTGATTTTTTTAGCATAAATTTACAAGCGAAAACTGCAACACCTAAAGAAAATACACAAGCTATTCCAGTTGGAACATATGCTATAATCTTACGAATCAAATCACTTTGCAATGCTTCGAGGTCATAGTCGTGTTCAATAAATAAGCTAGTTAAATCGATTTTGTCACAGATATTAGTAATTAGAGCTTGAACTTTAGTTTTAGCATCATTCATTTCTTGGAGACATTCATCTATTGTATTTTCGTGTATAGATTTTTTTAGCCTTGGAATATTAGTGCTAGAACCTATTGCTTTGCAAAAATTATTCCACGCTGTGCGATGATTTTCAAAAAGGGTTACTATATGATTTTCTACGTGTTTTATAGATTGTTGTTTTTGTGAATTTGAATTAAATATAATATGCTCAAATATCATGTGCTACGCCTCCTTTAGAATATAAATAAAAAGTTTAAAATGATAAAATTATAAATATAGATAATACAGTATAGTATGAAAAACATAGTGTATTTGTTGCTGAAAAAAGAGAGTGTATGAAGTATATTAGATATATTTCCATAATAAGGAATAGATATTTTTGTATATTTAAGGCTCAAATGCTTTTAATAACACGTATAAACTGATATATTGTAAAGAGATAGTTATTTAAACACTTAGGAGGTAAAACATGGCTAGAAAAAAAAATAAAATGATTTATTTGCAAGGACAAAAACGAAGACGTAGAGGAGATGCAGGTGCGGTAGTAGGTGCTGTTGTAGCAATATGCCTGTGTGGTGGAATTGGTTTGACTATGCTTCCTAATGCATATCGTATAACGATAGAAGATGAAGAAATAGGAATTGTGCAAAAGAAAGAATACATAGACTCGGCATTAGAAACAGTGCAAGTTCAGTTAGAAAAACAATATAACACAGAAGTTCAAATTGAACCTATTGAAAATATCAAAAAAGTAAGAGCATCAAAAAAAGATTTGATAGACCCAAATAAATTACCAGCACATTTTAGAAATTTATTAGATATAAAACTTCAAGTACAAGAGTTTTTTATTGATGATGAATTAATAGGTATTATAGAATCTAAAGAACAACTTGATTTATTAAAAACAGAACTAAAGAAAAAATATTATGATGATACAAATGTTAAGGCAGATTTTAGTAGTGAAATAAAACTAGTGCCTGTATTTGCACAAGAAGAAGAAATAATGACATTTGATGAATTGGTAGCAACGTGTACAAAACGTCAAAAAAAGATTATTACATACGAAGTACAGCCAGGTGATAGTTTGTGGGGTATAGCAAGTAAACTTGGTGTTAATATTACAGATGTTTTGAAAGCGAATGAAGGTATGACAGAAAAAACACCTCTTCGTATAGGTCAAGAGCTAAATGTTGAAGTACGTAAACCACTACTTGGGCTTACTCTTATAGAATTACCAACATCTCAGGTTAAGGCTGATTAAATCTATATATTATTATGCCAAATATCAATGAAATAGAAGTATATAAAAAAGTGCGTTACTCTAAATCATGAACATTTATTATAACTATCTTATCAGTATTCTTATCGATTAGTAACATAGTATTTTTATCTAAAAAAACAGCGCCATCTTTGATGTTTTGAGTTAAAGCGATAAGGTCAGCTGTTTCTTTTTGCATTATTTTTGTCAATTGGGTTGAGATGGAGAATAACTGATTAACTTTTTTTGATAATTGATTATGCAATATACTGCCCTCTATGCAACAAATAATAGCATCTATTAAAACGGTAATAGCTATTACTATTCCAACTCCAATTAGAGATGACCAAAAAAATTTACTTTTAGAATTATTAAAAGAAGGTAGTTGAGGATTTTTAGGCTTTAGGAAAGCCATATTATTTATATAATTCTGTAATGCAGTTATAGTTTCTTCTTTAGTAGATTTCAAATAATGAAAAACATTTGACTTATCAAGTAAAGAATACGATCGTAGAACGCTATATTTATAAAAATCATCAAGGGGCAATATTATAGACATATCAGGAGAGCAACCATACTTAGGAGAGGCCGTGGAAATAGTACCAACGGTAATCGTGGTGCTATGAGGAGGACAATACAATGACTGTATATGGGCTGTAGCTAATGAGTTTGGAGAAGAACCAAGCAGAACTATGCGCATAGTTGTGTTATTAGGTGGAGAGTGTTCAATAAGGCGACGAATAAGAGTAGCGTTATCAGCTTGCGACGTAAGCAGAGAAGTGGAGTGTATGGTAGGTAAAGTATTGTTGGCAGTAGTTATATGATTGTTTAAAGTATTTAAAAAATTTGTTTCCATAGCCAAGGTTTTATCAAAAAAAATATCATCAAGTAAATGAGACCCAATAGTATTATCCATAGCGCGAAGATTGGATATTTGATCAAAATACGTACTATAATGAGTTATCATATCATCTTCAGCACAAGATATTATAGATAGTGGTGTTAACTTATTGATATTTTCAGACATTAGACTTTTAGACATTAGACTTTCAAACATAACTCTACTCTTAAAATTTATAAAGCATATATCGTTATTATATTGAACTTCATAGTTTGAAAAATTATTCTTAGATGAAATGACTAGAGCAGAAGTGAAATTATTCACATATTCATCTAATTCTTGACTAAAGTTGTTTTTTAGTAATAAAGCTAATGATTTTGGGGAAAATACGGATTTGAAAGAATAAACTATAGCACCTATACTACCAAGTGTAGCGAATCCAGCTGGAAGGTATTTTATAATATTGCGTACTAGGTCTCCTTGTACGGCGCTGAGGTTGTAATTGTTTTTTTGGAGTAAGCTAGTTAAATTTATTTTTTCACTTAAGTTTGTTATCATATGTTGAATTACATTTTTATTATGGTCCATCTCCTCAAGGCAATCTTTTATAGAGTTTTCTTTGATGGATTTTTTAAGACGTGGAATAGTATTGTTTGGGTCTGAAACCTGACAAAAATCATTCCAAGCATTACGGTAGTTTTCAAAAAGACATTCTATATGATGTTCTAGTTCTTTTATTGTTTTTTCCATTTTGGAATTAGATGAAAATATAATATTATCAAATAGCATAGTATGCTCCCTTCGTTTTCAATTAAGATGTTGAGATAGATTTCATTATGAATTAAAAATTTAATAATATTATATACTATGAATATGGTGCTATAATTGTTACTAAAAAATGATATATTGTAAATAGACAAGTACTTAAACTAATTAAAGTTTAGAAAAGGGGAATTATATGCAAAAATTAGCGATTATAGAAGATGAAAAAGCTATCTCAGATATTATAAAGTATAACTTAGCCAAAGAAGGTTATGAAATATATACGGCATATGATGGCGAAGAAGGGCTAAAACTAATAGAGAAATTAAATCCTGATTTGATTTTGTTAGACATTATGATGCCGAAGATGGATGGGATAGAAGTGTGCAAAAAAGTGCGCCAAACAAAAGATACACCTATTATTATGCTAACGGCAAAAGCAGAAGAAATTGATAAAGTCGTAGGATTAGAACTAGGTGCAGACGATTATATGACAAAACCATTTGGAATGAGAGAACTTATAGCGAGAATCAAAGCAAATTTACGACGTATGCAAACTGTGTCTAGAGATAAAATGGCAGGAGAAGATGAGGGAGCAGTTGTAGAAGGTAATTTAAGTATTGATTTGGTTAAATACGAAGTTATGAAAAATGGTGTTGTTGTTGATTTGACATTAAGAGAGTTTGAACTGCTTAAATTTATAGTAGCTGAAAAAGGCAAAGTATTCTCAAGAGAAACATTACTTGAAAAAGTATGGGGATATGAATACTACGGTGATGTTAGAACAGTTGATGTAACAGTAAGACGACTAAGAGAAAAGATAGAAGATGACCCATCAAAAGCAACATATGTATTAACTAAACGTGGTGTAGGATACTATTTTAGAGGATAAAATTATGAAAACGAGTATACAGTGGAAAATCGTAGGTATTTATCTTTGTGTAGTACTAATCATTATGATTACAAGTGGAAGTTTTATTATTTACAATATAGAAACGTCGCAGTATGAAAAAATAGAAAATGAATTAGAAAGTTCAGTAGATACGATAGAACGTATATTAGGTGCACAAGTAGGACTTGATTTACAAACAGACCTTGAAGAAGTTGCAAGTAAATTAAAAACAGTTGTATCTCTAAATAAACATAAAATCTACGTACTAGATGCAGCGGGTAAAGTGCATCTAGGAACGTCAACGGAGTGGGGAATTGGAGAGAGGATGAATCCAACTTCAGGAGTTGTAGCAGCGGCTATATCAACTAGAAGTGCGCAAGTTGCGAAATGGGTCCATTTTGGTAGTAGTGAGATGCGTGAAAATCAAGTGATAGATTATGCAAAGCCTATTATGAATAGTTTGACAGGCGAAATTGCACTTATTATATACGTTGAAGCAGATGCGAGTGAAGTATATGATAACGTTATTAGTGTTATGAGGGCAATTAGTGTATCCTCAATGCTTGCAATGGGTATAGCAATTATTTTCAGTGCTATTTTTTCGCGTATGATTACAGTTCCAATAAAACAACTTACAAAAAGTTCGAAGCAATTAGCATCAGGTTCTTTTAATCGTATTCCAATTTATTCAACAGATGAGATAGGACAGTTAACACAAAGTTTTAACTACATGGCAACAGAATTAAGTAGAAGTTTGGCAGATATATCTAGTGAAAAAAGCAAATTAGAAAAGATTTTAGAAAACATGGCAGATGGTGTTATGGCATTTAATAGACAAGGTGTTTTGGTGCATGCAAACTCAGTTTGTTATGAAATGCTTGGAAATCACAATATGGACCATAGATTTGATTATATATTTCCAAAGATGGGAGTAGATATTTCATTTGATGATTTACTAGCGGGAAAAGAACAATGCGATGATGCGGCTACTGTTCATGTAGAAGACAAATATTTCAACTTACACTTTGCATCATATACAAATGTTTTAGGCGAAAGTGAAGGGCTTGTAGCAGTTATGCAAGATGTTACAACGCAGCAAAAATTAGACCTTATGAGAAAAGAGTTTGTAGCAAACGTGTCACATGAACTTAGAACACCACTAACTACAGTCAAAAGTTATACAGAAACACTTATAGACGGTGCGATAGATGATAGAGAAGTAGCTATGAGCTTTTTATCAGTTATGGAAAAAGAAACAGACCGTATGACTACACTCGTGCACGATTTACTAGAATTATCAAGAATAGACAATAGACAAATGCAATTAGATATGCGGCCTATAGACTTAAAAGTATTAGTAAAAGATACGATAGAAGCGCAGCGTATACATGCAGAGAAAAAAGAGCATGCACTTGTTATGGAATGTGAAGAAAAAAGTGATTACACGATAGTAGGAGATAGTGCGCGGATAAGACAAGTACTACATAACATACTATCAAATGCAATAAAATATAGTATTGACCCAGGTCGTATTACACTAAAATTATATAATAATCATGATGCTGTAGTAGTACAAGTACAAGATACAGGTATAGGAATTGCACAACCAGATATTGACCGTATTTTTGAAAGGTTTTACCGAGTAGACAAAGCTAGGTCGAGAAATTTAGGTGGAACAGGGTTAGGACTTGCGATTGCAAAAGAGATGGTAGAATTACATGGTGGAACTATTACTATGAATAGTAAAGTTGGAAAAGGAACAACAGTAACACTTAAATTCAAAAGAAACGCTTAAATAAGACGATAAAAACAAACATTAAATTATAAAAAAGTTAAATAGTGGAAAATTATACGAGTATACAAAATAATGTAAAAAGATAGTTAGTTAGCTGTAATATGGTTGTAATAATTTTCATATATAATAAATGTATAACTAAAATTAAGGGAAGAGGAGGGTTATACATTGAAAATTAGTAAGTGTTATATAATGGCTATCGTAATTAGTGCAATTATTTTAAAAAGTAGCGCAGTTTACGCGACCGAAACTGAAAATTATGTAAAAATCACTCAACCTATTGCCGGACCGAATGAAGAAGAAAATCTGCATACATTTGATGCTCAAATTAACATAATGGGTGAAGCTACAGTAGGTACTAGCATTCATATGCAAGTGTATTATGGGGAACCACTATCAAAAAATAAAGACCAAGAAGTGGAGCTTTTGAAATCAGGAAAAGATACGATTAAACGAGATGAGTATTTTTTGAAAGCAGTAGGTGCTACGGGTACATTTAATCAGTTGATTGCGTTAGAAGAAGGTAACAACAATGTTATTTTAGAATATGAATTTGTAAACGAAGATGCCAAAGATGTTTTGGTAATTCGTATTTATAGAAAATCTGAAGTAGAGAAAAAAATGATTAAGTCACTAATTAGTCCGCAGGCTATTGTAGATAAAATTATGACACCAACGAATCAAACGTTTAGTATTCAAGTTCAAGCGAATGGTTCAGCGACAAATAATAGATAGTAGGAAAAAAATATGCGAAAAAATGAAATAATCAAAACGATTTGTTTGAGTCTATTGATTTTTATGAGTATTATACAAACTACAGTGCTTTGGCTAGGAGAAATACCTGGTCAAAGTTTTTTTGAAGAAAAAACAGTAAAAACTAAAGTAATAGAACCTGATAATATTTGGATGATTAAGCCAAATACAAGTAATGGAGGGGCACTAGGAGCGTTTGGATACCCTATTGACCCATCAGTCGACCAAACAAAAAGAGAGTTTGATAGACTAACATTACAACTTCAAAAAGTTATGCGATTGATAGATGCAAAACAAATAAAAGAAGTAGAAGATGTTTCCTGGGAAAAGTTACTTGGAACACCTAGTGTTTGTTATGAATACGTACAAGGTTTTAGTTTTGGAGAAATAGGTGGTATTGAAAGTGGTTTGATGAATATGCAAAATATAGATACTGTATTTTGGGTGATTGATTCGAAAAATACAAAAGGTGTTAAATTATATTTAGTAAGTACAGAAGATGATGTTATGTATGAAGTGAAAGTAGATGAAACGGCTAAAGAAATAAATAAACTATACACATACTTTACATCGCCAGATAGATTAAGAGATATTAGAGCGTATCAACCAAGTGCTGTATCGAATGTAAAAGACTATATAGAAGGCAACAAATTTTTATCTATAGCAGATAGTAATGCACCGCTAGAATATGAAGTTTTAACGTTACACAATCCTATAAATCTAATAACAGAAAATGGAACGAAAGAACTAGAACGCCGTATAAACGGTTTTTTTGTAAATCCATTATTAAAAGACCTAGAGTATACAGAAGATGGCGGAGTAATGTTTACAGAAGAAATGAAATGTATGGTAAGTTATAGCCCGAGGGGAATAGTAGAGTACATTAATCTATCACCTAAAACAGGGGCGAAATCAACGACAAGGTTAAGTGCATACGAACAAGCTAGCAAATTTTTAGAAAATACAGATGTGATTACAGATACGATGAAAGAAAAATTATTTTTATCAAAAATAAATGTAAAAAATAATGAAACAGTGCTGTATTATGATTTAAAACATAACGGATATGCTGTAGAGATAGACTACGAACTAAAACGTGAGTTAGGTATGGATGCGTGGGCAGTAATCACAGTTCGAAACGACCAAGTTATGGAAGTAAAAGTTATGACATTAGAATTAGAACCTAAATATTTAGGCAAAAAGATTTATGAACAAACACTTATAACAGAATATGTAGACCCAATAAATAAATGGTTTGGAGAATTAAAAGAAGATGGAAATAATACATCTAAGTTTGAAAATAGTAAAGCAATGTACTATATAAGAAGATTAACAGGAAGTATTATGATGACACGAGGAGTGTTAATAAATGGTAGGTGGTACGAATAATTTATGGAGGGTGAAAAATTGTGAAATGGGGAAGAATATTAACAGCGCTAATTATTATATTTGTAATTTTAAATATAATGCTAGGTGTAGGTAATTACAAAAAAAATATTGAGTTGTATCGTGTTTCAGAAGAAAGGATAAAAAACATCACAGGAATTTTAAATGACAAAGGTATTTTATTAGAATGTGAATTGCCAAGATATTTTAGGCCAATAGAAACAATTTGGCTAGAACCAGATGAAATAGACACAACAACAAGAGACCATATAGTTAAAAATTTATTTGGAGACAACTACAAACAAGCAACTGTTTCAAAAAAAGTTTTAGGTGAACCGTATAAAGAGCCAGTGCTTATATATACACTAGAATCCGAAGAGATTCAGTTTATGGGAAGTAAGATAACGTATATAAATCATGGCATTGTAGATGATGGTACAACCTTTAAAAAAAATGAAGCGATGCGTATTGGAAATGCATTTATAAAGAAGATGGAGAAAAAAAAATATAAAAAAGAAAAAAATATTAAAAAAATAGGCGCAAAACAAGCTACACTGACATATTATGAGATATACAACAGATTACCAGTTTTTGACAGCTACGTAAAATTAGAAGTTACTCCTCATGGCGTAGCCTATGCAGAAGTATACGGGGCGAGCATTTCAAATAAAATAGGGGTTAAAAAACCCCTTTATCCTATCGATTATGTACTTTTTGATATTGACACGCAACTGGATATTGCCCCACCGTTTACACTTGAAGATATTCAGTTTGGCTATCGTATGAACCTAAACGAAGGGATACAAATTCTTGAAGAAGAAGCGTTTCCTGTCTTAAAAGTAGTTATTAAAGGTTTAAATGAGCCAATATTTGTCGATGCTTATACAAAATAAAACTTTTTATTTCATAGATTTAGTGATATAATCTAAAATGACTTATTACGCAATTAACTCGATGAATTAAGACGAAGTTTTGTATAAATCACGAATTAGCGAAATCATAACAATAGAGTACAAATACAAATTAAGAGGTGTTTAGTTTGAGCAAGCTAAGTATAAGAGGTGGAAACCGCCTCAATGGAGACGTAGTAATCAGTGGTGCAAAAAATGCAGCAGTAGCTCTTTTGCCAGCATCACTTTTAGTAGATGGTATATGTGAAATTGAAAATTTACCCTATATAAATGATGTTATTTTACTAACAGACGCTATGCGTTCACTAGGTGCTTTAACAGAGTTTCAAGACCAGCATACAGTTAAAATTGATGCACAAAGGCTCTTGAGTCATGAAGCAACTGAAGATAGTATTGGTAAAATGCGTGCGTCATATTATCTTATAGGGGCATTACTTGGACGATTTGGCAAAGCAAAAGTTGCTATGCCAGGTGGTTGTAACTTTGGTAAGCGTCCGATTGACCAGCATATCAAAGGATTTGAAGCGTTAGGAGCAACAGTAACACTTCAAGAAGATACAATTTATGTAGAAGCAGAGAGACTAATAGGAACGCAAATCTACTTAGACGTTGTAAGTGTTGGAGCAACTATCAACCTTATGCTTGCAGCAGTATTAGCAGAAGGCACAACTATATTAGAAAACTCAGCAAAAGAACCACATGTTGTAGACGTTGCAAATTTCCTAAACCACATGGGAGCAAATATCAAAGGTGCGGGTACTGATGTTATTCGTATCAAAGGTGTTGAAAAACTAGGTGGCGGAAAATACTCAACAATTCCAGACCAAATCGAAGCAGGAACATATATGATTGCTGCAGCGATAACAGGCGGAGATGTTTTTGTTCGCAACATTACACCAGAGCATATGGAATCTGTGTCGCATAAACTTCAAGAGATGGGTGTAAAAATCGAGGAAGGTGATGATTACTTACACGTTGTAGCTGATGAACCACTTATGGCAACAAACGTAAAAACATTACCACATCCAGGATTCCCGACAGACTTACAACCACAGATGACAGTTTTACTTAGTGTTGCTTGTGGAAAAAGCACGATTGTTGAAAGTATTTTTGATAACCGTTTCCAATATGTTAACCAAATTGTTGGAGCAGGTGCGGATATTGAAGTACAAGGTAACAAAGCAATTATTAATGGTGTGAAAGAAGTACACGCAAAAGATTTGATTGCAACAGACTTAAGAGCAGGCGCTGCGATGGTTCTGCTTGGACTGAAAGCAACAGATGGCGAAACAATCATTCACGATATCAAATACATTGATAGAGGTTACGAAACAATCGAAAAGAAATTAACACAGCTAGGCGCAGATATTAAGCGTATTGACTAGTATAAAAGACAATCTCACGTGTGAGATTGTCTTTTATTTTGGATAAATAGGGGGAATTTATGAAAATATTTATAGATGCAGATGCTTGTCCAGTAGTTGACATTATAATGAAAGTTGCAAAAGAATATAAAATACCAGTTACGATAGTATGTGATACAGCACATTTTGTTGAACGAACAAATGCAGAAACGATAGTTGTGCAAAAAGGTATTGATGCAGTTGATTTTGTAATTACAAACAAAGTATCAAAAGGAGATATAGTTGTAACACAAGATTATGGATTAGCAGCAATGATTTTAGCAAAGCGGGGCTATCCAATCAATCAAAACGGTTTATTATACACTGAAAATAATATCGAACAACTACTATTTAGAAGACATGTTGCACAAGTAGTAAGAAAAAAAGGCGGAAGAACTAAAGGTCCTAGAAAAAGAACAAACGAAGATAATGATAATTTTGAGCGAGAATTTAAAAATATTTGTAAAAAATTAATAAAATAGATTAACAAATTAGAGGGCTTTAGCATATATATATAAGATACTTTAACTATGCTAGAAAAGGAGACCTCTATAATGAAAAATTATGAGAATAAAGATAATAAAAAAATAAATGAAAAAGAGTTTCGAAAAATGTTTTTCAAAAAAGAATATAGAATGCAAATTGAAGAAATAGATGATGTATTTATTATTGGTTTTATAAGTGATATACGGCCTAATTCTCAAATTATTAGAGAAGGCTTAAAAGTAATGAATGAAATTAATAATAAAATTAAATATACGATAGTAAACGGCAATAATAATGAATTACTAAAAAGCATAGTACTAGAATCAGATGAGTTACTAGAGCCGGTAATAGTTTGTTATAATGCAAAAAAAGAAAAAACAGGAGTACTAGAACAGTATCCTGTATGTTTCAAAAACCGTATTAAACGTTTGGATGATGAAGATAAAGAAGAATTATATATGCGTTACAATAACGGTAATTATAGCAATGATATTGTAGGTGGACTTATAGCGTTTATGAAACAATAAATACTATACATCTAAAATATATAAGCTAAAATTCCTAAAATAAACATGTGTAATGGGTAGAAATAATAGAAAAAAGAAGAACTAAGTATTTCTTTTTTATCATCAATATTATATATAAGAACAATACTAAGCAGAGCTGGCAATCGAGCAGAAACAAGATAGTCTAAACCTAGTGGGGCAGATACAAAACAAGTCAACACAAAAAGTGTGAGGAATGTTTTTGTAATGCTCCATTTTTGTTGTATTGAAAGATAAAAAAAGATAACCATTAATAAACCATACATACCATAATCTCCAAAAGAGACTAAAATTAAACATATAAAAGTTAGTACGATATACGGAAAAGTTGAAAAAATACTAGAAGTTGATGATATAATTTCTTTGCATTTTTGAAAACTATACAAAATTCCAAGTGAGCATAAAAAAGTAAGACCTATATTTCCAAAATACAATAGACATAAACCATTTGTTTCAGATACCATAGAGAAGAAAGAATCAGTATATACAAGAAGTGTAAAAGGTATTTGAGCCATAAGTGTCATTATAGCTATACGTTTCGCATATCGTTTTATATCGCGTGTATAGTAAAAACCACAAGCAATTTTATACGCGAAAATAGGCATAGCTAATCTACCTAGCAATCTAAAAATAAAATATAATAGTGACGCTGAATCAAAAAAAGCTAATGCAAAATGATCCATAAACATAAGTATTGCAGCTATTAATTTAAGCATTATAATTCTCCTTTGTAAAAGTATATTAACATTAGAATAGCATGAAATAATAATAAGTTCAAAAAAACTACATGAAAAATTGAAGATAGTGTAAAATAGATAATAGATAAAGCAAAGAGTATTATGTGGATAATAGATAAAGTAAAGAGCATTATGTGGATAATGGATAAAAGTAAAGAGTGTTATGTGGATAAAAAATAAAATAAAGAGGTTTATTAAGATAAAATAATTATAAGAGGTGGATATATGTTAGGTGAATTGTTTTGGATTTTTGCTAAAATGGGAGCATTTACGTTTGGGGGCGGATACGCCATGCTACCTATTATTCAAAAAGAAATTGTAGAAAATAGGCAGTGGGCAACAAACGAAGAAGTTATGGATTACTATGCTATTGGACAAGTAACACCAGGAATTATAGCTATAAATACAGCAACATTTATAGGGTACAAGCTAAAAGGCATTAAAGGTGCATTAGCAGCGACAGCAGGGATGGTATTTCCATCTATCGTAATTATTACGATAATAGCAATGTTTTTTAATCATTTTGCAGAGTACGAAATAGTGCAACACGCTTTTAGTGGTATAAGGATAGTCGTAATTGCATTAATTGTTCAAACGGTATATCAGATGGCTCAAAAAGCAGTTAAAGATGGATTGACATTTTTTATTTTTTGCGTTGGATTTGTATTACTTATCACATTGCCAATATCACCTATGTGGCTTGTAGCAGTGGCAGCTATGATAGGTATGCTAAATGGGCGTAGAAAGAAAGAGGTGAAATAATGCCTAATATATTACTTTTATTTTTTGAATTTTTTCGAATTGGACTTTTTTCAGTTGGTGGAGGATTAGCAACAATTCCTTTTTTGCAACAACTTGTTAGTGAGTACACTTGGATAACAAATGAAGGACTTTTAAATATTATAGCTGTTGCAGAATCAACACCAGGACCTATAGGGATAAATGCAGCAACATACGTTGGATTTGATGCAAATGGTTTACTTGGAAGTATTATGGCAGTATTAGGATTAGTAACACCATCACTTATAATTATTATAGTAGTAGCGCATTATTTTAACAAAGTTAAAGAATCAAAAATTGTTCAAGATGCATTTTTTTGTATTAGACCAATGGTAGCAGGACTTATAGGTGCAGCAGGTATGGAAGTTGCAAAAGTTAGTTTATTTACAGGTGCAGAATTCAATCAAAAAGCATGGGCAGTACTTGCTATTATGATTATTTTAATTAATAATTGGGAGCGGCATCCGGTGACATATATTATTATAGGAGCTATAGTTGGGGTGTTATTTAAAATGTAATTAATAGAGATTGATATAATAGAGGCTGATGTAATAAAGCTTATTATAATAAAAGGTAGTATAATGAAGCGGAATATGATAATCTATAATGCGATAATATAAACAAATAAAGTGTATGATTTAAGAGAGGGCATTTAGATGAAATATGTAGTAACTTACTTCGTGGTTATTAATATACTTGCTTTTTGGAGTATGTATAGTGATAAGCAGAGGGCAATAAAAAAATTGTATCGTATTCCAGAAAAGACATTGTTCATGTTTGCAATATTAGGGGGAAGTTTAGGGAGTATAGCAGGGATGAATGAATTTCGTCATAAGACAAAACATTGGTATTTCAAATTTGGTTTACCACTAATTTTAATTATTCAAATACTATTAGTCGTATTAGTTTTTAAAATATTCAACTAAAAATATATAAACAAAAAAACTATTGCTTATGCAATAGTTTTTTTTTGTTTTAGTTGTGAAATACTTGAACAGGTATATTTGCTTTTTTAGAAAGTTTATCTGCTTTTGATTTTGAAAGAAAATGTGCAGAATGAGTAGCAGGAGGACCTTGAACAACGATAAGGTCGGCTTGTTTTTGAGTAGCTACATCTATAATAGTATCTGTTGTAGCTCCAATTAGGCATACTGTTTCATGTGGAAAATCTTCTAAAATAGTATCAATTTGGCGTCTAAGGCTATCGTGAGCAATATTTATATTATCCATATCAACAGATGCTATTGAATATAACATACTTGGGTAAGTATAGTAGTTTGCTAGAGACAAAGGGCTAGTAATGTATAAAATGATTAAATCAGCATTATGTTCACAAGCAAGGTCACGAGTATAGTTCAGAAACTCTGAATCTATAGCGTTTGTAATAGGTACAAGAATTTTAGTAATAGCCATAAAATGTTCTCCTTTAGGATATGATACTATGATTTTATTTGAATATATAAATATTCGAGCCGTATTTCAAACTATTGATAGTTTATTATATGAAAGATTAATAAAAAAAATACAATAAATTAGATATAAAAAAAACACGAGAAAAGGATTATTTCACCTTTTCTCGTGTTTTTTTAAAAAAGATTATTGGCAACGGCCCCATGTTGTAGAGTTAACACCTGTATCTACACAATGATGTTTGTGAGAATGAGAATGGTCACATGGACAGCAGCAATGACCTGGATGAGGTCTGTGTCCTTCTAAATGTGGGAAAATTGGTAAAGTTGTAGGAAAATGTTCCTCAGTTGAACGAAGTTCAACTTTACCACGAGCTTCAACACCAGCACGAGGTTGAACTTGACTACCGTATAATTCTTTGTAAGCATTGATAATGTTATTAACAGCATAACCAATTTCAGTTGTTAAATCAGAAGCTACATCTTTAGCAACTTTTTTAACAGCTTTTTTACAATGTGCGATAGTTTTTTCATCAGCATCGATGAATGCGTTGTTAACACAAGTGCTATTGTATCTTTTTTGCATGTCATCAAGTTCAGCAAATACGCCAGTAGCGATATTATTAATCATGCAAAGAGCTACGCTTTTTTCGTAGAAAGCACATGGAGATGGTGGGAATGGTGGTGTTGGTGGTGTTGGTGGGCAACAACATTCACAACAACAGCAATTACAGCAACATTCGCACTCATAACCTCTTGGCTCAGGACGACGTGGAGATGGTGGGCAAGCACAGTTACATTTATTTAAGTACCCATACCCAGCACAGTTATAGATGTTTACATGTTTATTAGGTTCACATTTACTACAGCTAGAACCGCAGTTACATCCACAGTTACATCCACATTCATAAGAATTATTTGTTGGTTTTTTACAATTACAAGACATGATATTCCTCCTTGGGATTTAAAGTTTAAAATTAAGGTTAATGTTGATACACTAATATACTATGCAGGTAGGGCTAGTCTTCATTTTAAAAATTGCAAAAAAACATAAAAAATTTTATATGGCATATAAATAATTAGAAGGACAAGTGTCTAAAAGAAGGGAGAAAATAGAATGAAGAAAACAACGCAGATTATCCAAATGGCAACGGTTTTCGTAGGTAGTATCGTAGGCGCTGGCTTGTCTTCTGGACGAGAATTAAACCAGTTTTTTTCGGTATATGGATTTAAAAGTTTTTTTGGATTAATTTTATGTGGATTAGCCTACATAGTGATTGGGACAATGATAGTGAGGTTAAGTAAGAGGTATAAGGTTAGTTCGTATAGTTCATTTGTACAACTTGTATGTCCAAAATCAATAGCAACATTTACAAACATAACACTAAGTTTATTTTTGATTTGTAGCACATCTATTATTTTGGCAGGAAGTAGCGCATTGCTTCATCAGTACTTTGGAGTTTCGAGGTGGGCAGCATTAATTTTGATGCTTGTGATTAGCACTATGTTTCTTTTAAGAAACACAAAAGGTTTATATGAAGTTAATATTTTTGTAGTACCATTTTTAATTGTGATGATGACGTTGATTTTTGGAGGATACGCAGCACGCAATGAATTTATTTTACATAGCGACTATATTATGCAGTTACCAACACTGAAAGAGCATTATTTACCATCAACTGTTTTATATGCAAGTTTTAACATAGTTTCGATAGTTGGTATTTTAGTGCCACTTAGCTTAGAAATAGAAGAAGAGGATGTTTTGATAAAAGGTATTGCATTAGGGACAATCGTATTAACTGTTATAAGTTTTTTCATAGCATACTTAATGCTTTTAAATCCGCAGTATGTTGCAGAATATGATATTCCAATTTTAGCTGTTGCAAAATCACTATCACCATTTATAGGATTTGGACTTATGTGTGTAGTATGGTTAGAAATGTTTTCAACGCAAATTTCTAATATATACAGTCTTACAAAAAGTATGGAAACGCAATTTAATATATCTTACAAAAAAGGTATTTTTATCATTCTGGCTATTGCAGTACCATTTTCATTTTTGGGATTTGCAAAGTTAGTGGAGGTGTTATATCCTTTATATGGTTTTTTAAGTTTGGCGTTTATAGCAAGTTGTATTTGGTTTTACACAAAAAAATATAACAAAAAAGGCACTTGTAAATAAGTGCCTTTTTTTGTTGTCTAAGAATGACGTTCAATCATGAAGTCATCTTCAAACATACCGATAAATTGATTACCAAGCTCGTCCTCATAAACACCTTCACCATGTTTTTTTCCGTTTAGAAAAGAACCAGTATACTTATGACCATTTGGATAGTGCATAATACCTTTACCGATAATTTTTGTTTGTACGATATCGCCAAAATATACGCAATTGTTATACAGAGTATATTTTCCTTTACCATGAGGTACTTGGTCTACGATGTCGCCTTCATAATGGCCCATATTAGTAATATACATTGCACCATATGTTGGTTTAATCATTACATTATTTTCGAAAATACCTTCATAGCGTTCATTATTTGCATCTTCGTAAGTGCCGATACCATGCATTTGGCCATTAACAAAATCACCGATATAGCGGTGGTTATTGCTAAAAACCTTTAGACCTTTACCAGTAATACTACCATGAACAAAAGTACCACGATACATAGTATGGTCATTATAAGTAAAAGTTCCTGAACCATGAGGTACTCCGTTTTCGATTTCACCTTCATAAACACCGATATCGATTCGTGTAAGTTTTCCGCGGCCAGTGGCTATTCCATCTCTAAATTCACCTTCATAAAAATCACCATTAGCATATATGCAAGTTCCATAACCTTGAAGTTTATTGTTCATAAAATTACCTTCAAGAACTATGCCATTAATATTTGTGAATTTACCACGTCCTTCGCGAACGCCATTTAAGAAGTGACCTTCATGGTATGAACCGTTAGGCCAATAGTGTACCCCATAACCAGTAGCTTCACCTTTATAAAAGTCGCCGATGTAATGTTCATCCAAATCTAAATAAGACTGTCCTTTACCATGAGGCATACCAAGACTAAATGCGCCCTCATAAATTAGTTTTGCATTTTCATCATATAGTTTGCCAGTGCCATGATAAAGAGTGCCTTTCATAGAGCCTTCATACATTATATTGCCATTTTTATGGTACAAAATTTCATGTTCATAAAAATCATCATTTTTCACAAAAAAAGCTTTGATTCTGCGTAGCATGTATCCGATCCCCATTTCTAATCTCTATTAAAAAGTATATAGGGGTATTATAACACTTTTTGGAGAAAAAAATAAGATTATGCACCAAAAAGATAAAGAGTCAATCGATATGAGACAATAATCGCTACAAATTAAGAAAACTAGATACACTGTTCCTGTCG
>JBOFDK010000074.1:0-1822 GCA_051646925.1 Cellulosilyticaceae bacterium
TTTGATATGGTTTTATTCATAAAGTGCCACAGAGACGATACTTTTAGAAATGAAAGAGTGAAACGCGGTAAACCCCTCAAGCTAGAAACCCAAATTTGGTAGGGGAGCTTTTGTAAAGCAAACTAAGAAGCTTAACAAAGGACGATTAATTTCGTAGATAGATAATTACCACCTTTTTACAAGGTACAAAACATGGCTTATAGATTACTAAGTAACAAAAAAAAGAGACTACCCGTCTCTTTTTTTGTTTATATGCTATTTTTTTGTTAATAAATACTAATCAAATAAGTATGATATTATTTATGTTGTTTTAATGTTAATTTTAATGTAAAATAAATAAGATAAAAGGTGATTAAAATGAGTGTAATATTAAACAAAGAAGAACTACTAAAAAGACAAAATAAAATAAGAAATTTTTCAATAATTGCACATATAGATCATGGTAAATCTACCTTAGCGGATAGAATATTAGAACTATGTGATAATGTAACTAAAAGAGAAATGGTTGATCAAATATTAGATAGTATGGACCTTGAAAGAGAAAGAGGGATTACTATAAAATTAAATGCTGTTGAATTAAATTACAAAGCAGACGATGGCATTGAATATATTTTTCACTTAATCGATACTCCAGGACATGTTGACTTTACTTACGAGGTATCAAGAAGTTTAGCTGCTTGTGAAGGAGCCATTTTAGTTGTGGACGCATCACAAGGTATAGAAGCTCAAACTCTAGCTAATGTATATTTAGCATTAGATAATGATTTGGAAATTCTACCATTAATTAATAAAATTGATTTACCGTCAGCTGACCCTGATAGAGTAAAAAAAGAAATAGAAGATGTAATAGGTCTTCCTTCAGATGAAGCAGTTTTAGCAAGTGCAAAAGCCGGAATAGGTATAAAAGAAATACTTGAACAAATAGTTAAGTATGTTCCTGCTCCAAAAGGCGATCCAATGGGAGAGGTTCAAGCTTTAATTTTCGATAGTGCTTTTGATTCTTATAGAGGTGTAATTATTCTTGTAAGAATTGTAAGTGGAACTATTAAACGTGGTGATACTATTAAATTAATGGCTACTAACAAAACATATCAAGTTGTTGAATTAGGTGTTAGGACTCCTAAAGAAGTATCTAGAGAATTTTTAACAGTTGGTGATGTAGGTTTTATTACTGCCAGCATTAAAGATATTAATGTTGTACATGTCGGAGATACTATTACTACAATTGAAAATCCTTCACAAATACAACTTGAAGGATATAGAAAATTAAATCCTATGGTATTTTGTGGATTATATCCTATTGATTCAAAACAATATCCTGAATTAAGAGATGCATTAGATAAATTAAAATTAAGTGATGCTGCTTTAATTTATGAAGCGGAAACATCACAAGCACTAGGATTTGGATTTAGAACAGGATTCTTAGGACTATTACATATGGATATCATCCAAGAGAGAATTTCAAGAGAATTTGGTATTGAACTAATAGCGACAGCTCCATCTGTTTCTTATCATGTTAGCTTAACGGATGGTTCAAATGTAACTATTGATAATCCTGCTCAACTCCCACCCTTAACAACTATTAAATCTATTTCTGAGCCTTTTGTTAAAGCTACTATTATGACTCCTAACGAATATGTAGGTGCTGTTATGGATATTTGTCAAAAGAAGCGTGGAACGTTTTTAAATATGAAATATATGGAAGAATCTAGAGTGGTTTTGCATTATGATATGCCTTTGTTAGAAATTGTATATGATTTTTTTGATAGATTAAAATCACAAACTAAAGGATATGCTTCATTTGATTATGAATTAGGTGATT
>JBOFDK010000075.1:0-2919 GCA_051646925.1 Cellulosilyticaceae bacterium
ACAATATTTGGTGGGATGGGTGGCAAACTTGTCACAATTGGTATCTTGATTTCTGTTTACGGTACAATTAATGGTTACTCGATGACAGGGATGCGTGCTTCATACGCTTTGGCAACAGAGAAATCTTTCCCTTTCTGGAGAACGTTTAAAAAGCTCTCAGCGAGCGGCGTGCCCGTAAACTCAGGTATTCTGCAAGTTGCAATTGCAGCAATCATGTTAGTTGTAACAATGCTTTCAAGCGATGCTTTTGACTTCTTAACAAATATGTTGGTCTTTGTAATTTGGATTTTCTACACTATGGTTTTCATAACGGTCTTTATCTTACGTAAGCGCGAACCAGAATTAGTCCGTCCATATAAAGTACCACTTTATCCTGTGATTCCAATTATTGCAATCATTGGTGGTGTCTTTATCTTAGTCATGACCTTGATTAGTTCAGACTATATGAGTAACCAAGTTCCAGCCTTGGTTGGTGTTGTCTTTACTTTAATTGGTCTTCCTGTTTACAACCATTTAGAAAAAAAATATCACCAAGCAAATACGTTATTTCAGTAATACTGAAGTATTCTTTACTTTCGTTTGAAATATTAGCATCATCAAACTAAAAAACATTTTATATACAACAAGGAGAACAAAATGAAAGCATCAGAAAAAGTTAAACTTTTACAAGACATTATCAAAATTGACTCAACGAATGATAATGAAAAAGAAGTAGCTAATTATTTAGAAAAAGTATTTTTGGAACATGGTATTTCCAGTAAACAACTAGATTATACAAATGGACGTTCAAGCTTAATCACAGAAATTGGATCTGGAGCTAAAACATTAAGTTTTTCAGGCCACATGGATGTCGTTAGTGCAGGAGATGAGACACAATGGACTTATGCTCCATTTTCAGGATTAGAAATCGATGGAAAAGTTTACGGTCGTGGAGCAACAGATATGAAAGGGGGGTTAGCCGCCATGGTTGTTGCTATGTTAGAACTTCTTGAAGAGAGAGATTTAAATGGAAAGATTAGACTCTTAGCGACTGCTGGCGAAGAAGTTGGATTGTATGGCGCAAAACAACTTACTGAAGAAGGTTATACGGATGGTTTATCAGCTATGATTATCGGTGAACCAACCCAGAACAATATAGTTTACGCTCACAAAGGCGTCTATACATATAAAGTGGTGTCTGAAGGAATAAGTGCCCATAGCTCCATGCCTGAGTTAGGTGTAAATGCTATCGATAAATTAATTGTTTTCTATAATCAATTACAAAAAGAATTATCAAAAATAACAGTAGAAAATAAGGCACTTGGCCCCCTTGTTCATAATATGAGCCTTATAAATGGCGGGGTTCAAATTAACAGTGTGCCTGAGAGGGCATCATTAACTGCCAATGTTCGTACAATCCCTGAGTTTAATAATGAACAAATGACTCAGATGTTAACAAGAATTATTGAAAAAATAAACTCAGAAGATACCTCAAGTAAACTTTTACTTAATATTACTCAAGATACTGCACCTATGTTTAGCGAAAAAGATTCAAGAATCGTTGAAATTGCCTCTAAAGTTGCAAAAGAAGTAACCGGGGAAGAACTTCCTGTTATAGGTGTACCTGCAGGAACAGATGCATCAGAGTTTTCAAAAGCTAAAGAGAAGTTCCCTATTATTATTTTCGGACCAGGTAATGATACCCCTCACCAAGTGGATGAATATATTGAAGTTGATAACTATTTAGAAATGATTGATATATATAAAAAAATTGCAAAGGAATATTTTAAAAATTAAAATTTAGAATGTCAGAAGAAATATGAAATTTAATAAAAAAATAATATACCAATTTCTTATTGCTCTAATATTTGGATTATTGAATAGTGCTGGTATAAACTTTTTTCTTACACCATCTCATTTGTATGGAAGTGGTGTAACTGGAGTTGCGCAACTCCTAAGTTCTCTTTCGAATCCAGTTCTATTAGGTGTTTCAGCAGTCGCAGCTTGGAGCTTCATTATCAATGTCCCTTTAATTATATTAGCGTGGAAGAACCTAGGAAAAGATTTCACACTCATTACCTTATTTACAATATTTGCATCCTCTTTTTTTATCAACCTGTTACCAGTAGTGCAAGTGACAGATAATCTAGTACTATCAGGAATTGCTGGGGGAGTATTAACGGGTATTGGTATTGGGCTTTGCTTAAGATATGGCTTTTCAACCGGTGGAGTTGATATTGTTGCATTAGTGATGCAAAAACGTAATGGAAAATCCGTTGGCCAACTAGGTATGTGTATTAATGGAATAATCCTTTTAATCGCAGGAAGCCTTTATGGTTGGGAATTGTCGATTGCTAGTTTACTCTCTATTTACGTAGCTACCAAAATGATTGATGTATTTTATATCCATCAATCAAAAGTTACAGTCACAATTTATACTCGGAAAACAGAGTTGCTATTAGAAGGATTGATTAGTAATTCAATCAGAGGCGTCACGGTATTTGAAAATGCTTACGGAGGTTTTTCAAAAGAAAAAATAGATAGCCTTACAACAATTGTTACAAAATATGATATATATTTTGTAAAAAAAATTATAAATAATATTGACCCGGAAGCTTTTGTTAATATTCAACCAACCATTGAAATACTTGGGAAGTATGAAAATTCACAATACAGGCCTATAAAATAAGGAAACGTCAATATATTTTAAAATACACTAGTAAGAGGTTTGCTAAAGTGATGCGACCTCCAAAATATAGACTAAAAATGTCGTGCTCCCCATAATCTGGACCAAATATCCAAAATGATGTGACCCCCAAAAGTTGGACAAAAAAACTAACATTTGGAGGTCTTTTCTTATGGCAAAATACTCTTTCGAGTTCAAACTAAAAGTTGTCAATGATTATCTTTCAGGAAAAGGGGGTTATCGATTTCTCAGTA
>JBOFDK010000076.1:0-1749 GCA_051646925.1 Cellulosilyticaceae bacterium
ATTATGTATTGTTAAGGAATGCCTTTATCGATGAGTATAAAATAAATATAGATGATTTGCAAAAGCTTATTTCAAATTTTGATTTTAGTGATGATTGTGAGGTTGATTATAGACATTTGTATAAAAATATAGATAATATGTTCTCTGATTTTTTGAAAAATAGTTCTAAAATTGAACAAGAAGATGTTGTTGATTTTGATAACGTAAAAGAATTACTTGAGCTGTGTTTATTGATGATTTGAAAAATAGAACAGACTTACGGTAAAGATGCTAATAAGCAAGCTAATGTAATTTTTGAAGTTGTTAGAGATATGAATAGTGTTAATTCAAGATGGAAACAAAATATAGAAACTAAAGTTTGATGATTGATTTTTGTATAAAATCCATTCCACAAGGTTTTTTTGGTGTTTGACAGAACGTAAATAGATCGGTTGATTTTGGGTCTAATTGTGCGCGGTAATGAAAAACTTTTTGAATTTTTTTTGAAATTTGTTATGACTAATATGTTACTTGTTTTTTTAATTGCGCTAATATTTCTTGTCCTGCTTTATTAAATCCAAGAACGTGTGCGTATTCTGGAAATGAAGGAATGTGTTGTTTTTCTATGTTCATTAACGAGTAAAAAGTAATACGACTAAGGCGTAACAAGGTGTATCTTTGAGTTTTTACTAGTTGGAAAAATTATTTTAATGTTGTTGAGGTTTTTGTAATTCTAAATAATCTGTTTTCTAAGCCTTCTGTTACATCAAGAAGTTTTGAAAAGTCTTGTAGTTGTTTATTTCTTATATTGTAAAATAATAATTCTTGCTGAAATTTCACAGGATTTTTGTACAGTTCTAAATTGTGGTTTGGAAAATAATCTGCAATTTTGTTAATGTGATTCTAATATAATGTGAACTTGTAGTTTGTTTTAGTACCCATCATTATGTAATGCCCCAAATCTCTTTAATGCGTAGAAATTTAATTTGTAATTCATGATTAGGCATGCTTTTATGTATTCAACTCCGAGCGTGTTATTGGGTTGATTTAATAAAACTGATTTTGACTCGATAGCAAGTTGACGAGCTTTAGGGTAGCTATATCCCTTTTTTAAATAGTATTTCATCTGTTTGCTTTTGTCTATTTTTTGACAAGTTTTAGCTAAATCTACTAGTTTTTGAATATTCCCAGATTCGCTACCGAAGCTCAATTACTAAATCTGCGCCACAACTTAAAGCTGCATTTGTTCTAATCCACTTGTCGTAAATTGCTAAGTCGCCTCTTTGCATTAAGTGACCATTCATTACAATTACCATTGCATCGGATATTTTTTGTACTTGGCTTATATCATACAAATGTCCGTTGTGTAAAGGGTTGTAACCTGCAATTATTCCGCATATTTTCATTAATATTTTTTCATTTTTTGAATAATTTTAAAATTTATAAAAAGTCTTTAAATATAGGTATTTATATTAATATTTTTTTGGTATATAATTTACGGAAACGTTAAGATTAAATGGAGGATGCTTTAATGATTACAATTACAGCTAGGGGCTTTAGTTTAAGTGAAGGAACTAAAGTTGAAATACAGAAAGAATTAAAAAGAGTCGAAAGGATGCTATCAGATACATAAGGGTTTGAAGTTACAATATCTAAAAACGGAGACGGATACAAGTGCGATGTAACTGTAAAAGACGCCGGAAGTTTCATTAGAGGAGAACTATTGCTGAAAAAGTTCAAAGTTCGATAGATTATGCAGTTGATGATTTG
>JBOFDK010000077.1:0-1692 GCA_051646925.1 Cellulosilyticaceae bacterium
AAGGTAAAACTCATTTATATTGACCCGCCTTATAATACAGGCAACGACTCTTTCGCCTATAACGATAACTTTAACCATTCCACTTGGATGGTCTTTATGAAAAATAGGCTGCAAGCCGCTAAAGAATTATTAAGCGATGATGGCTGTATTTTTGTGCAATGTGATGATAATGAACAAGCCTATTTAAAGGTTTTAATGGATGAAATTTTTGGTAAAGAAAATTTTGAAACTAATATTACTACTATCGTAAAAACAGAAGGAAGACGATATGGAAATTTAGCCAAAACACACGAGTATATTTTACTTTATGCAAAAGATAGGTCTTTATGTGAAATGTATGAAATAGAAATAAAAAATAAAAAGTTTTCATTTGAAGACTCAACTGCAGGATTTGACTTAACTGATTTAAGAAATCAAAATACGGTTGCTTTTAATAGTACTAACAGACCTAATTTAAGGTATCCGTTTTATGTAGATTTAGAAAGTAAAGATAAAGATTCTTTATGTAAAGTTTATTTAGAGAAAAAAGAAGGACTTGTTGAAGTTTATCCTATTACAATAAATAATCTAAAAAGTGTTTGGCGATGGGGAAAAGATAAATCTAAAGATAATATTGAAACAAATTTGGCAGCAAGAAAAGGTAGTGATGGTATTATTAGAATATTTCAAAAATATAGATCTGATACAACTATGGCTAAAACTGTATGGTTTGAAACAGAATTTATATCAAATAAAGGAACAAAAGAATTACAGGCACTTTTTGGAAATTCTATTTTCAGTTTTCCTAAATCAGAAGCTCTTTTAGAAAGAATAATACAAATTTCGACCCTCCCCAACGACCTCGTACTTGACTTTCACCTCGGCTCAGGCACTACCGCTGCCGTAGCACATAAAATGGGTAGACGCTATATAGGTGTGGAGCAGATGGATTATATAGAAACTATTTCGGTGGAACGATTACGGAAAGTGATAGGGATTTATCAAAAACCAGATAATGAGTTATTAGAAAAATTAGTATTTGATGAGGGCGGCATTTCAAAGTCGGTGAACTGGTTTGGTGGTGGCTCGTTTGTGTATCTTGAATTAGCGCGTTATAATCAAACTGCCCTTGACCATATTCTAAATGCGGCGGATTATGACAGTCTTGTAGGCATATTTGAGGAGACTTTTGAGGAATACTATTTGCATTATAATGTCAAGATAAAAGCCTTTAAGGAAACAATATTGTCTGCACCCGAGTTTAAAAGCCTATCGCTTGACCGACAAAAGCAAATAGCCATCAAGATGCTTGACCTTAATCAACTCTATGTGAACGCAAGCGAATTGCACGATGCGAAATATGCTTTGAGCGAAACCGACAAAACCTTAACCGAAAACTTTTATACCAAACCTATAGACCAATTATAAAATATGACTGATTTAGCAATGTGTCCCTAAAAGGGGCAAATGTGAATAGCCGTCGGTATAACCGACGGAATTGCAACCATTAACATCGTCCCTAATAGGGGCGAACATAAAACAGGTATTACTAATAAGTTTGCCCCCTTTGGGGACAATATTTTTGCCTTAATCTTACCATGCGCTATCGCACATGGCTATTCATATTTGCCCCCGTTCGGGGACATTCTATTCAAATGACCATAAAACTAAAAGTTTTTAATAAAATAACCAAAATAATCAAGAATGGCAAAC
>JBOFDK010000078.1:0-46976 GCA_051646925.1 Cellulosilyticaceae bacterium
CACTTACTTTAAAACCGCGATTATGCATTATTTCAGCAAGTCCGCTCATGCTTATGCCACCAATACCTATAAAGAAAATTTGTTTATTTGTATAAGATAAATTAATATCAATCATAGTTTATAACCTTCCAATCTTTAAAATCGAATAATACTTTCAATGTATTATACTATAAAATATAGGGATAATATACTTAAAATAGTATAAAGTAAAAAACAAAAAAATGAAAAAAGACGAATATTTAAGTGTAAAAAAGTTGAAATATTCGGATTTTAGAGTATAATGATAAAAAGCGTTATATTAAAGGAGTAATGATTCGTAATGAAAAAAGTACAAAAAAATGAAAGAATTGGCGTTATTTCAAACATACTTACAGATCATCCAAATAAAATTTTTACACTAACTTATTTTTGTGAATTATTTAATTGTGCAAAATCAACTATTAGTGAAGATGTAGATGTTATAAAAGAATTATTTGCGCAGTATCAATTAGGTACAATTGAAACGTTATCAGGTGCTGCAGGTGGAGTTGTATATAATCCACTTATGAATAATGAACAAATGAAAAAATTTACAAATGAATTATGTATGATGATAGATCAATGGGAACGTGTAATTCCAGGTGGGTATATTTATACAAATGATTTACTTTATTCGCCGGAATTTTCAAAAAAAATTGGTATGGCATTAGCAAGCATGTTTAATGGTTGTGAAATTGATTACATTATTACTGTAGAAACAAAAGGTATACCTATTGCGCTTATGACAGCTCAGGCGCTTAATAAACCATTAGTTGTAGTTAGAAATCAAAGTAAGCTCACAGATGGTACTGTTATATATATGAATTATATTACAGGTAGTAATCATAGAATTAAAACTATGTGTCTTTCGACACGCGCTATAAAAAAAGGTTCAAAAGTATTATTCATAGACGATTTTATGAAAGCTGGAGGTACGGCAAAAGGTATTATAGATTTAATGCAAGAATTTCAAGCAGAGATGGTTGGAGTTGGTGTGTTGATGGCAACAAAAGAACCAGATGATAAACTTGTTAGTGATTTTAAAACTTTACTATGGTTAGATACGATGGATACAGTAAATAAAAAGGTAAATGTATATAGTTCATTTGAATAAATTAGGAAAACTATGCAAATGCATAGTTTTTTTTTGAAAAAAAATAGTATATGATGCTGAAAATGAAAAAATACCAACTTATTCCAATAACAAATATTGTAAAATAAATAGAATAGTGGTAAAATTAAAGTCAGTTAACAAAATATTGTGTAATTATAAAAATACAAGGAGGGGATAGTTTGAGTAAAACAGAGATGATGGCGATGTTATTAGCAGGTGGACAAGGTAGTAGGCTAGGAGTTTTGACAAAAGAAATAGCAAAACCGGCGGTTATGTTTGGGGGCAAGTATCGAATTATAGATTTTCCACTTAGCAATTGTATTAATTCGGGGATTTATACAGTAGGTGTTTTAACGCAGTATGAGCCTTTACTTTTAACGAAACATATAGGTATAGGTATACCATGGGATTTAGATCGTAGTAATGAAGGGGTGACAGTATTGTCGCCATTTGTAAAAGGAAACCAAGGGGAATGGTATTCTGGAACAGCAAATGCTATTTATCAAAATATTAGATTTATAGATACATACGACCCTGAATATGTACTTATTTTATCAGGTGATCACGTTTATAAAATGGATTATAGTAAGATGTTGGAATATCATAAACAAAAAGGTGCAGATGCAACTATTGCTGTTCTAGAAGTTGATTGGGAAGAGGCTAAGCAGTTTGGTATTATGAATACTAATAAAGAAGCACGTATTGTGGAATTTGAAGAAAAACCACCAGAACCAAAAAGTAATTTGGCTTCAATGGGGATTTATATTTTCACATGGAGTGTTTTAAGACAAGCTCTTATAGATGACCATGAAATTCATGAAGATAGTGATTTTGGTAAACATATTATTCCTAGAATGTTAAATAGTGAAAATAGTGTTTATGCATATCCATACAATGACTATTGGAAAGATATTGGAACAATAGAAGCATTCTGGACAGCAAATATGGAATTAACTCATACTTTGCCAGAATTTAATTTATATGATGAATTTTGGAAAATATATACGAATATAGATCATCAACCACCACAGTTTATAAATGAAGAAGCTATTATCGAAAAATCTTTAATTTCAGAAGGATGTGAAATTTCAGGTAAAATTTACAATTCTGTCATAGGGCCGCGAGTTCATATAGAAGAAGGTGCAATTGTAACAGATTCTATAGTTATGCAAGATACTGTAATTCGAAAAGGTGCGATATTAGAACGTTGTATCGTATCAGAAAAAAGTGTAGTAGGTGAAAATACATATATAGGCCAAGGTGAAAACAAAATACATGAATCTAAACCACATATTTATTATAGTGGAATTACTGCAATCGGTGCTTATACAAACGTACCGTCAAATGTTGTAATAGGAAAAAATTGTGAAGTTAGTGGTGATACAAAAGAAAAAGATTACATAAATGGAAAATTAGAAAGTGGACATTCGCTAATTATGTAAAAGGGGGGAGTAAATATGAAAGCAGTAGGTATTATTTTAGCAGGCGGAAAGAGAAATACACTAGGGGAACTTACCGCAAAACGAAACGTTGCAGCTGTTCCAGTATGTGGGACATACCGTGCAATTGACTTTGCGCTTAGTAACCTTAGTAATTCTGGTGTAAAAAAAGTTGCTATAATTTCACAACATAATACAAGATCGTTAACAGACCATATTAGTTCATCAAAATGGTGGGGATTCGGACGTAAAAAAACAGGATTGTATTTATTCACACCTCATATGATTAATACGGAGACATTTAGTTTTAAAGGTACTGCAGATGCTATATATCAAAATATTGAATTTTTGAAGAAAAGTAATGAACCTTACGTTGTATTAGTTTCTGGTGACCAAATTACTAAAATGGATTTTTCTGATATCATAAAATATCATGAAGAAAAAAATGCAGACATTACAGTAGTTTGTAAAGATGTGGAATATGATGTTAAAGATTATGGCGTTATTGGATTAGATGAAAATAATAAAATGACAGATTTCGAAGAAAAACCATTAGAGCCACAACATAAGACAGTATCACTAGGTGCATATGTTATAGGCCGAGAGTTGTTAATCAAATTGATAGAAGAATTAGAGTTAGAAGGACGACATAGTTTTGTTAATGATATTATCATTAGATATCGTCGTAAATTAAATATATATGGTTATAAGTTTGAAGGATACTGGTCAACTATTAAAGATATTTCATCTTTTTACAAAATAAATATGGATTGCTTAAATCCTGAAATTCGTAAAATGTTGTTTAATACATATCCATATATTTATACTAAAGCGAAGGATGAGCCACCAGCAAAGTTTAATGATAGTGCAAAGGTTTCAAATAGCATTATTAGTGGTGGCGATATCATTAATGGTACAGTAGAAAGTTCAGTGCTTTTTAGAAAAGTATTTGTTGGAGAAAATGCTATTATTAAAAATTCCATTATAATGGAAGGGTGTATGATAGGGCGAGGTGCGATTATAGAAAATGCTATTTTAGATAAATCAGTTTACATATCAGAAGGACAACGTATTATAGGTAATCCAGAGAAATTAGCAGTTGTTTCAAAAAATAGTATACTATAGTTAATTCGAGAAAATTTTCAAAAAAAACAACACAAATGATAGAAAAATGTAGAAATGAGTGAAAAAATCATAATTTAACTACAAAATAATGTTGATTATTTTGTAAAAATGATTTATAATCAAAAAATATCATATCATACAAGCTTATGGAGGGGGATGCCTAAGCTGTAATGAAAAAACAGGAGGGTTTTAGCTCATGGAAATTACAGATATTCGTGTAAGAAAAATTAACAAAGATGGAAAAATGAAAGCGGTTGTGTCAGTTACATTTGATAATGAATTTGTAATTCATGATATTAAAGTAATTGAAGGTGACAAAGGAAGTTTTATCGCGATGCCAAGTCGTAAAACATTAGATGGCGAATTTAGAGATATTGCACATCCTATTAATTCTGAAACAAGAGATCGTATTCAAAAGACTGTTCTTGAAAAATATGACATGATACTTCTTTCAGATGATGCTATGACAGAAGATGAAGTTGCGGCATACGAAGAATAAAAATATATTAAGAAAGTGTATAAAAAACTATTCAATTAGTTTTTTATACACTTTCTTTTTTTTGTATATTGCATATATTTGTATAACATGCGAAAATAACAGTATTATTATGATTTGAAAAGGAAGTGAAGTTAATGCAAACAAAAGCAATTATTCTTGCAGCGGGCAAAGGTACGCGAATGAAGTCGAATACATCTAAAGTATTGCATGAAGTATTTGGTAAACCGTTAGTATACTATCCAATAGAGGCTGCAAAAAAAGCAGGCGCTACAAGTATTCGGATGATTGTAGGTCATAAAGCAGAAGAAGTTAAAGTAGCTATTGGTGATTGTGTAAGTTATGCACTACAAGCGGAACAATTAGGAACAGGGCATGCAGTTATGCAAGCACTTGATTTCATAGGTGATGAAGGTGAAGTTATTGTTTTATCAGGTGATGCACCACTTATAACAGATAAAACTGTTGAAAAAATGCTAGCATTTCATAGACGTAAACATAATGCGGTAACAGTACTTTCAGCAATTTTGGAAAAACCACATGGTTATGGAAGAATTGTTCGTGATGATAGTAAGCTATTTGTAAAAATTGTTGAACAAAAAGATGCTACCGATGAAGAAAAAAGCATTCAAGAAATTAATAGTGGAATGTATGTATTTGATGCAGGATTATTAAAATATGCATTAAGTAAAATTACAAATAACAATAATCAAAATGAATATTACTTAACGGATACGATTGAAATATTAATAAATGCAGGTCATAATGTTGATGCAGTTGCTATTACGACACCAAATGACATACTTGGAGTTAATTCAAGAGCGCAACTAGCAGAAGTTACAGAAATTATGAAACAAAGAATAAATGATAAACATATGGAAAATGGTGTTACGTTGATGGACCCTCAAAACACCTATATAGAGTCTAATGTGCAAATAGGGCAAGATACAATTATAGAGCCTGGTTGTATGATTCAAGGCGATGTTAGTATTGGTGAAAATTGTCACATTGGATTTAATTCAAAAATAAAAAATAGTAAAATAAACAATGGTGTATGCATAGAATCTAGTGTTATTATAGACAGTTTAATTGATGAAAATACACATATTGGACCATTTGCATATATTCGTCCAAATAGTCACATTGGTGAAAATGTAAAAATTGGAAATTTTGTAGAGGTCAAAAATGCAAATATTGGAGCAGGAACTAAAGTTTCGCATTTAACTTATATTGGTGATGCTGATGTTGGAAAAAATGTTAATTTTGGATGTGGAACAGTAGTAGTTAATTATGATGGAAAAAATAAATATCGTACAGAAGTTAAAGATAATGCTTTTGTTGGGTGTAATACAAATCTTGTTGCACCTGTAGTTGTAGAAGAAGGTGCTTATACAGCGGCAGGGTCTACAATTACAAAAGATGTACCTGAAAAATCTTTAGCTATTGCACGTGTTCGCCAAGAGAATAAAGAAGGCTGGATGGCGAAAAAAAAATAAAATAATACAGCAAATGACAAAAAAATGTATGAAAATGTTGATAAAAAGTTGCATTAGCCCTCTGAAATGAGATATAATGACGGAGACTTTATTGGACGTATATATTTTAAGGAGGACATAATCATATGATTAGAAATTACACTGATATTAAAGTGTTTACTGGAAATGCACATCCTGAACTTGCGGCGGAAATTGCAAAGTGCTTAGATGTTACTTTGGGGAAGTCAGAAATTCTTCGATTTAGCGATGCAGAAGTTTCAGTTAAAATTGATGAAAAAGTTAGAGGAACTGATGTGTACATTATTCAGCCGACATCAACACCGGCAAATGAACACCTTATGGAACTACTTATTATGATAGATGCAATGAAAAGAGCTTCAGCTGGACGAATTACAGCGGTTATTCCATATTATGGATATGCAAGACAAGACCGTAAAACACGTGCAAGAGACCCGATTAGCTCAAAATTAGTAGCGGATATTCTAGAAGCAGCAGGAGCAAATCGTGTTTTAACTATGGATTTACACTGCGCACAAATTCAAGGATTTTTCAATATTCCACTAGACCACTTAGTAGGTATGCCAGTACTTACTAAATATTATACTGAAAAATTTGGTGGAAACACAGAAGATGTTGTAGCTGTATCACCAGACTTAGGTAGTGTAGGTCGAGTTAGAAACTTTGCAACTAAACTTGATATTCCACTTGCGATTATAGATAAGAGAAGACCAAAAGCTAATGTATCAGAAATTATGAATATTATCGGTGACATTGAAGGAAAACGTGTTATTTTAATTGATGATATGATTGATACTGCAGGTACAATCTGTAATGCAGCAAATGCATTAAAAGAGCGCGGAGCAACAGCGGTATATGCATGTTGCACACATGGTGTTCTTTCAGGACCAGCTATGGAACGTATCGAACAATCTGCAATAGAAGAACTTGTTATTCTTGATACGATTGAGATACCAGAAGATAAAAAAATTGATAAAATTAAAGAAATTTCGATTGCACCTATTTTTGCAGATGCAATTCGTCGTATTCATGAAGATTTATCAGTTTCTAAATTATTCGATTAATAAAAAGCCCTCATTTTTATATTAAATGAGGGCTTTTTTTATAAAATAAAAATAACCTGATTTGTAGATTGAATAAAAATAGTATAATATGTTAATGAAAGAATAAAAAATAATAATGAGTAAAAAAATATATAGTTAGAAAAATGATTTTAAAGGAGTGAATTAAGATGAAATTAATTATAGGATTAGGAAATCCAGGAATGCAATACAATTTAACGCGCCACAATATAGGATTTGAAGTGTTAGATTATATTGCAAATTATAACAATATAGATATTACTAAAAATAAGTTTAAATCACTTATAGGTGAAGGTGTTATAAAAGGAGAAAAAGTTGTTTTAATGAAGCCGCAAACATATATGAACCTTAGCGGTGAAGCTATGAGTGCTTGTTGTAATTGGTACAAAATAAAACCAAGTGATATACTTATAGTCTATGATGACGTTACGCTTGAAGTTGGACAATTACGTATAAGAAAAACAGGTAGTGCTGGAGGGCATAATGGAATTAAAAGTATTATTCAGCATTTAGGTGGAGATACTTTTAATAGAATTAAAGTCGGTGTAGGAGAAAAGCCGAATGGATGGCAATTAGCAGATTATGTTTTAGGCAAATTTTCAGAAGAAGATATTCAAAGTTTAAAAGAAAGATTAGAAGATATAAATGATGCAGTAACAATGATTGTAGAACAAGATGTTGATAAAGCAATGAACAAATACAATGGGAAAATGAGACGGTAATCAAATGATTTATAAAAAAAAGGCATTTATAGATGGTATTAAAGAAATAAATGGGTTTAATGATTTTATAAATAAGTTTAAAAAATTAGGTAAAGGTAAAATTCTTCATACAGTAGATGCATGTAAAGGGCATTTGGTGTATAGCATTGCAAGTCTTATTGAAAAAAATGCAATAATAGTAACAACAGATGAAGTAAGTGCAAAAAAAATACATGAAGATTTATCGTATTTTTATGAAAATAAAGAAGTATACATTTATCCAGCACGAGATATTTTATTCTACAATGCCGATGTTCATAGTATGGATATTACAGCAGAACGTATGAAAATTATAAAAATGCTGATTGAAAAAAAAGATTGTATAGTTATTATTCCAGCAGCGGCACTTATGAATCCTTTAAGTCCAAAAGAAACATGGTTAAGTTATCAGTTTTCAGTAACCGAAGGACATACTATAGATGTAAAAAAAACAATGCAAAGACTACTTGAAATAGGCTATGAAAGAGTAGGTAGAGTAGAGGCGGTTGGGCAGTATGCAATTAGGGGAGGAATAATTGATATTTATCCACCAAGTGCAGCAAATCCATACCGTATTGAATTATGGGATGATGAGATTGATTCAATTAGAACGTTCAACCCATCAACACAACGGTCTATAGATAAAGTTCAAAGAATTGAAATTTGTTCTAATCAAGAAGTTGTATATAAGATTGAAGAAATGCAAAAAGCAGTACCTAGTATACAAAAAGATTTAGGTGTGATTAGTAAACAATTGAGAGAAGAAGGCAAAAAAGATAGTGCAAAAACGATAGAAATACAAGTACAACAGCATATAGAACAAATTATGGAAGGTATTGTAGCTAAAGGATTAGAAGCTTATGTGCCTTATATTAACATGCAAACAGTAAGTATTTTGGAGTATATCCCCAAAGAAACAGTTGTATTTGTTGATGAACCTGTAAAAATTCAAGAAAAATGTGGAAGACTTTTTGAAGAATACGAAGAAAGTATGAAAGATAGATTAGAGTATGGTCACATATTACCAAAGCAAACAGAATTTATTTTTTCACCAGAGCATATTTTCAAAAATGTTAAAAAATACAAAAGTATTGGATTTATGAACTTTGAAAATAAGAGTTATGAAGTGAAAGAAAATACGCTAGAATTGAAAGTATATGAGCATACGACATTTTATAATAACGTTGAAATTTTAGAAGCGGATATAAAAAAATGGAAACAAACTGGGCAAAAAATTATTTTGTTAGCAGGATTAAAAGCAAAAGGTGAACGGATTTTAGATGAATTAGAAGCAAGAGAAGTATACGGGAATTATAGTGAAAATCTAGAAACTCCAATTCAGGCAGGTCAATTTATAGTAACCAAAGGCTCGTTAAATAAAGGTTTTACTTATGAAGATATAGGTCTTCATGTTGTAGCGGATAAAGATATTTTTGGAAAAGAAAAAAAATTAGAACGTAAACGTAAAAAATTCAAAGGTGCAAAAATAGAAAGTTTCTTAGAATTAACACCTGGAGATTATGTAGTTCATGAAAATCATGGAATCGGAGTTTTTAAAGGTGTAGAACAAATTGTTGTTGAAGGTATTGGAAGAGATAATTTAAAAATTGAGTACGATAATACAGCAATTTTATATGTAAATATCAATCAAATGGATATGGTTCAAAAATATGTGGGACAAGAAGGAAAACCACCTAAACTTAGCAAATTAGGTACTGTAGAATGGAAAAAATCAAAAGCTAAAGTTAAAGGTGCTATCCAAAACATAGCAAAAGATTTAATTAAACTATATAGTGAACGAGAACGTACAGAAGGTTACGCTTATAGTGAAGATACATTATGGCAACAAGAATTTGAAGCATTATTTCCTTATGAAGAAACAAATGATCAAATTGAAGCTATTGAAGATGTTAAAAAAGATATGGAAAGCACTAAAGTTATGGATAGACTTGTATGTGGTGATGTTGGTTTTGGAAAAACGGAAGTAGCAATTAGAGGTGCTTTTAAAGCTGTACAAAACAGTAAACAAGTAGCATATCTTGTACCAACGACAATACTAGCGCAACAACACTATCAACGATTTGAGGAGAGAATGCAACACTATCCTATTAAAGTTGGGGTGTTATCAAGATTTCGAACACCAAAACAAATAAAACAAACAATAGAAGATATTAGAAAAGGTGCAGTAGATATTGTAATAGGAACACATCGTTTGTTATCTAAGGACGTGCAATTTAAAGAATTAGGATTACTTATAATAGACGAAGAACAACGTTTTGGTGTAAAACATAAAGAAAAGTTAAAGGAAATTAGAACAGATGTAGACGTTATGACGTTAACAGCAACACCTATTCCAAGAACGCTTCATATGAGCTTGATAGGTGTTCGTGACATGAGTGTTTTAGAAGAAGCACCACAAGAGAGACGCCCTGTTCAAACGTATGTATTAGAATATAGTGAAGATTTTATAAAAGATGCAATACACAGAGAATTAGCGAGAGATGGACAGGTGTATTTTCTGCATAATCAAGTAAAAGATATTGAAGAAAAAGCTATACAAATTCAAAAAATGGTGCCAAACGCAAGAGTTGCATTTGCGCATGGTCAGATGACAGAGAGAGAGCTAGAAAATATTATGGTTGCATATATTGAACATGAAATCGATGTTTTAGTATGTACAACGATAGTTGAAACAGGTCTAGATATTGCAAATGCTAATACGATGATAATTAATGATGCTGATAGAATGGGTTTAAGTCAACTTTATCAGCTTAGAGGACGTGTTGGGCGTTCAAATATAAGCGCATATGCATATTTGTTATACAAAAAAGATAAAGTGTTAAAAGAAATTGCCGAAAAAAGATTACAAGCAATTAAGCAGTTTACGCAACTTGGGGCAGGATTTAAGATAGCTATGCGTGATTTAGAAATAAGAGGCGCAGGTAATTTGTTAGGAGCGCAGCAACATGGACATATGGAGGCAATAGGGTATGATTTATATTGCAAAATGTTGCAAGAAGCAGTTGCATTAGAAAAAGGTGAGATTGTAAAGAGTGCTTTTGAAACTACGATAGAAATGAAAATAAGTGCATATATACCAAATGATTATATTCCTCAAGAAACAGAAAAATTAGATATATATAAACGTATAGCGTGTATATATACAGAAAAAGATTATTATGATGTTCAAGAAGAAATTGAAGATAGATATGGAACATTGCCACAAAGTGTGCAAAACCTTATGGAAATAGCGTATATTAAAGCAGAAGCAAATAGCCTAGATATAGTATTAGTTTCAGAAGTTGGAAAAGAATTGTATTTTAAATTTAAAGAGGATGCAAATCTAAATCCAGAAAAATTACCAGAACTTTTGAGTTTATATCCAAGAAGGATGAAGTTTACAGCAGGAAAAGAAACAATTTTAAAAGTTGATATGCAAAATGTCGTAAAAAAAGAGTTTTTAACTTATATTAAGAATACATTACAAGCGATTAAAAAATTGAAGAAAACAACATAATGGATTATAATAGAAAAGATTATACAAATGGGGCAATAGGGGAGACATATAAATTAATATACATTAAGGAGAAATTAAACGTGAAAAAAATGAAAAAATTATTAGCAATTACATTAGCTGCAGTAACAGCAACTATGAGTTTTGTTGGTTGTTCAGGAACATCAACAAAAAATCAACAAGTTGTAGCAGTTATTAACGGTGTAGAATTAACAGAATCACTTTATAGAACGTATTTATGGAGTGCACAACAAATTTTAGAACAAATTTCAGGACCATCTATTTGGGATATGGAACTTGAAGGAAGAACTACTGAAGAATGGGCAAAAGATAATGCTCTTGATTCTGCAATATTATCTGTTGTAACAGAGAAAAAAGCGGAAGAATTTGGTATTGAGTTAACGAAAGATGAGAAAAAAGAAACAAAATCAAACGCGCAACAATTTGCAGCTATTAATCCAGATATTTTAAAAACATATGGATTTACAGAAAAAGATGTTGAAAGCGTACTTGTAGCAGCAGTTATTTCACAAAAAGTGCAAGAGCATATGATGGATAGCTATGTTCCAGTGGAAGAGGATGTTTTAGCGTATATAAATGAAAATAAAGAAAGTTACAAAACAGTAACATCTAGACATATTTTAATTGGAACATTAGATGATAGTGGTGCAGAACTTCCAGCAGCAGAGCTTGAAGCTAAAAGAGAACTTGCACAATCATTACTTGAGCGTGCTATTGCAGGAGAAGATTTTGCAGAATTAGCAAATGAATATTCAGAAGATGGTGGTTCTAATACAAATGGTGGGGAATACACATTTGGACGTGGTGAGATGGTTCCAGAATTTGAAGAAGCATCATATAATGGCGTAGATGGGGAAGTATGGCCAGAATTAGTAAAAACATCATATGGATACCATATTATCAAAACAGAATCTCATAATGAAGCGGATGAAGAAAAAATGCGTGAAGCATTTATAAATAATGAAACTATGGCATTTATGGATTCAGAAATAAGAACAATGATTGATGAAGCAGTAGTTGAAAAAACAGAAGTATATGAAACTGTTAAAATTGTTAGAGCAGAAGTAGAAGAAGAAACAGAAGAAGAAACAGAAGAAGAAACAGAAGAAGAAACAAAAGAAGAAACAGAAGATAGTTCAGCTAAAGATGAATAAAATAGAGTGAAAAAAGCTAGGATATTTAATATCCTAGCTTTTTTTTTGGAAAGACTTGAGAAAAATGAATATAATAGAAAAAAAAGTAGCATAATACACTTATAGAATCTTTAAACAACATATTACGCATGATATTTTTAAGACACTAAGGAGGTTGTTTACTTGAAAGCAACGGGAATCGTTAGAAGAATAGATGATTTAGGGCGTGTAGTTATTCCAAAAGAAATACGTCGAACATTAAGAATTAGAGAAGGAGATCCATTAGAAATCTTTACAGATAATGATGGACAGGTTATTTTGAAAAAATATTCGCCAGTAGGTGAACTAAGTGCATTTGCAAAAGAATATGCAGAAGCATTGGCACAAGCGGCGGGGCATATCACTTGTATTACCGATAAGGACCAAATTATCGCAATTTCAGGTGGTTCTAAAAAAGAATTTTTAGATAAAAACATTAGTAGCAGCTTAGAACGTGCTATTGAGGCCAGAAGTATCGTAAGTGCAAGTAAAGAAGATTCTAAATTTATACCAATCTTATCAGAAGGATCAACAGATACTTATCATTCAGAGTTGATTTCACCTATTATTTGTGAAGGAGATGCTATAGGGGCAGTTATTTTTCTTGGAACAAATAAAGAAGGTGTCATGGGAGAGGTAGAAGAAAAGTTAGCACTATCAGCATCAGGATTTTTAGGAAGACAAATGGAGCAATAAAAAAAGTTTTTTTGACAAGTTTAATTGCTGTATTTGAAGTAAAAGAATAAAAACATGGAATAAAATAGAATAAATTATAAATTTGCCTTGACAAACACAAAGGAAAAGTTTATAAATAGATTTAGATATGTTGGAAATTGGGCGTTTACATTCAATTTCCAATACATATTATCCATGCAGCGCATGAATATAGGAGGAAATTATTTATGAACAAATCTGAATTAGTAGCAGCGATTGCAACAAAAGCAGAAATTAGCAAAAAAGATGCAGAAAAAGCATTAAAAGCATTTGAAGAAGCGGTAACAGAAGAGCTTCAAGCAGATGGAAAAGTACAATTAGTTGGTTTTGGAACTTTTGAAGTTGCTGAAAGAAAAGCACGTGTTGGTAGAAATCCAAAAACAAACGAACCTATTGATATACCAGGTGGAAAAGCACCTAAATTTAAAGCTGGAAAAGCACTTAAAGATGCTGTGAATGCTTAGAAGTGAAAAATATATAATAAGAAGTAGCGACCATATGGTCGCTACTTTTTTATAAAAGGGAGAAAAAATTATGAGAATTGATAAATATTTAAAATTAACACGTATTATTAAGCGTAGAACAATAGCTCAAGAAGCTTGTGATCAAGAGCGTGTAAAGATTAATGATAAAATAGCTAAAGCAGGATCACAGGTAAAAATAGGCGATATTATAGAAATTACATTTGGAACAAATCAAGCTAAATATGAAGTGTTAGAAATAAAAGAACATGTAAAAAAAGAAGAAACAGATAGTTTGTTTAAAATTTTGGAATAAAACTCGTCCCACATTAATATAAATAATTATAATAACTTATTTATAGGGGGAAAAGAAAAATGGAAGAAAAATTAACAAAAAAACACATGGTAAATATAGTGGATCGTCAAAGACTTAGTATGACAGGTATTATAGATGTATTTTCTTTCAATGAGGAGCTTATAGAAGTTGAAACAGTAGATGGTTATATGGATATTGAAGGTATTGGTTTGCATATTGTAAAAATGAACCTAGATAATGGTGAGTTGATAGTAGAAGGCCGAGTATGTGCATTAGAATACGAGGAACAAGCTTCTACAAAGAAAAAAGGATCTATGCTATCAAAGTTTTTTAGATAAAGGTGAATCATATGAATGAGATGGTTAATGTCCAGACACTTTTATTTATTAAAGCGATAGAAATTGGTATTATAATGGGGATGATTTACGATATAATTAGGATTATAAGAAAAATCGTAATACATCCAAATTGGTTAGTACAAGCAGAGGATGCACTATATTGGATATCATGTATAGGTATTGGGTTTACGGCGTTGTATATACATAATTTTGCGGAAATTCGTGTGTTTGTATTTATAGGTATGATATTAGGAGCGATATTATACTTTGCAACTGTAAGTATAATATTTATGAAAGTTGCAACATGGATTATAAACTTAATGAGAAAAATTATTAGTGAGTTGATAAGAATACTAAGTATTCCACTACGTTTTATAATAAGATTATTAAGTATTCCTGCAATGCATATTAAAAAATTAATAGTGAAAGTTAAAAAGTTTATATATTACAAATTTAGGCAAAGTAAAAGAAAATTACAGTATGTAGAGTCAGATTTTAAGACACATATATATATGAAACAGAATAAAAACATTTACAAGCGTAAAAAAACTCGGTAATATATATAGAATAGAACTGAGTTAGGTGGAATGTAAATGAAAAATTTAAAAATAATAGTATTTCGTTTTACGATTGTTATTATGCTTGTCATAGTTGGGTGTTTAGGAATGCGTGGAAAAGAAATTGATAGCGTTATAGGCCAGTTAGATGAGCAAGTGATTCGTGCAGAAGCGCAATTAAAAGAGCAGGAACAAATGTTAGAAATACTTCAAAAAGAGCGAGAACAGATAGATACGATAGAATATATTGAAAAAATTGCAAGAGAAAAATTAGGTATGGTTAAAGAAAATGATATCGTATTCAAAGAAAAACAGCGATAAATAAGTATTAATACTTTTTATCGCTGTTTTTTTGATATGTATAAGTTTATATATTAAAACTAAAAGTAAGAATTATCCAAGAAAAAGGTAATATATTTGATGAAATAGCAGACGCTGTTTGTATATCTAGAGAAGATTCTATATCTAGAGAAGATTCTATATCTAGAGAAGATTCTACATCTAAAGAAGATTGTGTTTGTACTATGCAACATGTATCCATTTCTTCTAAAGTTAAATTAGAAGTATATAGTTTAGTTGCTAAATCAACTCCGACATATCGCAAATGCCATGGTTCGTACATATAGCCAGTAATATCTTCTTTTCCTTTTGGATAACGTATAATAAAGCCAAATTTATGAGCATTTTCAGCTACCCATATACCTTCAGGTGTTTGACCAAAAGTAGAACTGATAGCATTATTAATGCTAGGTGTTGATAAATCAATAGCAAGACCTGTTTGGTGTTCACTATGGCCAGGTTTTGCACTGTATGTATCAGCTTTAGCTTGTCCATCTTTTGCGACATACTGATTATATATTGTAGCTTGTCTTGAATATGAACGATAACCAGATACAGCGGATAGTTTTATATTATTTTTGCTAGCAAAATCAAAAAAATGTTCAAGAGCTAAAGTAGTAGTAGCTTCTAAGTAACTTTTTTCATGCGTACCTGAAAAAGAAAAAGAAATATTTGGAATAGTGAGTTGATACGGAATGAAGTCTGAAGGTAGCGGTGATGATTTATTAATGACCATATGATAAATATTTTCGTTAGGGCAAGTATTATTATATGTAATAGGTTGTGAATAAATAGAGAGTGGTATTAATAAGATAAACGAAAAAGCAATTAGCTGTCTAAGTTTGCGCATTATTGGATCCTCCTGTAGGTATATGTAAAATTATTTAGAATAATAGTATAGCATGGTGGAAATATATAATCTATACAAAAGTGTAATATGATATAATAATGTCAAATATATTATTTAAAATAGAAAGAGGTGTATTATGGAAAAAAAAGGAGTTAAACTGGGAACGGAGAGTATAGGCAAATTAATGTTTACATTGGCATTGCCAGCTATTATAGCTCAATTAGTCAACGTACTTTATAATATTATAGATCGTATTTGTATAGGGCGATTAGATAACGGAGAACTTGCAATAGCGGGAGTAGGTGTTGCGTTTCCAATTATTATTATAGTATCAGCTTTTTCCGCATTGTTTGGTATGGGCGGTGCACCATTGGCTGCAATTAAGATGGGGGAAAATAACAAAGATGGTGCTGAAAAAATTATGAATAGTAGTTTTGCAGCATTAGTAAGTATAGGTATTATAGTTACAATCATATTATTAATATTTAGTGAGAAAATTTTATGGCAGTTTGGTGCGAGTGAAGAGACGATAGGATATGCATTAGAATATCTTAATATTTATACATTTGGGACGATTGCAGTAATGATAGTACTAGGAATGAATGCATATATTAATACACAAGGATTTGCAAAAGTTGGTATGACAACAGTATTAGTAGGGGCAATAATTAACATAATATTAGACCCAATTTTAATATTTGGATTTGATATGGGGGTTAGAGGGGCAGCTATTGCAACAATTATTGCGCAATTTGTTTCGGCTATATGGGTGCTTTATTTTTTATTTGGGAAAGAAAAAGTTTTTAAGAGAAAATTACTAACAAACTTAATAGGAATAAAAAGTACGTTAAAAATTCGAAAAAACTATTTAAAACCAGAACCTAAAATATTATTAGCTATTATGGCATTAGGAATTTCACCATTTATTATGCAAGCAACAGAAAGTTTAGTATTAATATCTGTTAATAGGCAATTGGCATATTACGGAAATGGCATGGAGGCAGGGCTTGGAGATTTAGCTATAGGTGCTATGACAATTATTGCAAGTGTAATGCAAATTATATTATTACCACTTCAAGGATTAGCACAAGGTGCGCAACCAATTATTAGTTACAACTACGGAGCAGGGCAAGTGGGTCGTGTAAAAAAGACGTATAAAATGTTACTATCAATTTGTTTATGTTTTACAACTATTATGTGGGTATTAGTTATGTGTATACCAGAAATGTTTGTAAATATTTTTAATAATAATCCGGAAATAATAGAAATTACGACATGGGCAATGAAAATATATTTCTTAGGTATTATAATGATGGGTATTCAAAATGCATGTCAGCAAACATTTTTAGCAATGGGGCAAGCAAAAATTTCGTTATTTTTAGCACTGCTTAGAAAAATTATTTTATTAATTCCATTAATGTACATATTACCGTTGTTTTTAGAGAATAAATTAGGTGCTGTTTTTATGGCAGAACCTGTGGCAGATATTTTGGCAGCATTAACAACATTAACTTGTTTTATTATATTTTATAAAAAAGTTTTTGTTGAAAACAAGGATAAAAGTGGAAATATATAAATTATGAAAAAAAACACTTGCATTATGACAAAAAATAGTATATACTACAAAAGTATTTAGGAGATGTCCTAATACTTTATGTGGCGGAATAGCTCAGTTGGCTAGAGCACATGGTTCATACCCATGGTGTCGGCGGTTCAAATCCGTCTTCCGCTACTTTTGGTCGCTTAGCTCAGCTGGGAGAGCACCTGCCTTACAAGCAGGGGGTCATAGGTTCGAGCCCTATAGCGACCATTTCGTTTGTACGGAGACGCAAATAAAAAATGCAACTTTGAATTTTCAAAGTTGCATTTTTTATTTGTATTTTTTTATTTATAAAATTGAATGACATTTATTAATATTTTATTTAGGACTTGTAAAAAGGACTGCAGAGTTGTTATCATCAAATTTCACACTATAACCTAAAGCTTCAGCTGTAAAACGAATAGGAAGATATGTTGTACTGTTAAATAGAGTAGTTCCTATATTGCGACTTGATAAATCAATATTTAGTCGTTCTACATGTTCAGGGTTATTTGTAGGAAAACGAATAGCTTTGCGATGATTAACAGGTAGTTCAAGCCTAAGTGTTGGGGTTTCGACGATAGCTGTACGGTGTTCAATATTCCAACCGATTTTTACTTGAAGAGATTCACCTACTTGGCGAAGTGGTAAAAAAACGCGAGTTTCATAACTGAAAGGTCTAGCGTCTATTTTTATTTGTTTACCATCTAAAAAAACATTAATAGTATCAAGTGTAATATTGCGCTCGATATCATCTATAATATCAGATTTTTGTGAAATTAATTTTAATGTTTCGCTATGTAAAGTTGTATCAACATCTTCGTAAATATCATAATCTGCAGGATTAGATGAATTGTTTTCAGTAACGTCAATAGAGTTAGAAAAATTATTGTCGGTTGATTGTGATTTAGGAACTTTTACAAACCAAATAATTGATAAAATTACAATAGTTATAATAAGTGTAAATGCTATTCCGCCGAACAAGATAACTCTATGATTTAATAAATGTTTAAAATTTTTCAGCATAAAGATAGGCTCCTTATATAAAATAAGCTGTTCAAAAAAGAACAGCTTATTTTTTTTATTATTTTAGAATTTCTACAGGATATTTTTTTTCAAGTTCAGCTCTTCTAGCAGTATAAAGCTCATTAGTTTTAACAGATGTATAAAACTGTTTAACTTTATCTTTTACTTCTTCGAAAGCTGGTACAGTAGCTGCATTAGATTCTAACACTTCAATTAAGTGGTATCCAAATTGAGTATGTACAGGTTTTGAAATTTCACCAACATTCATAGTAAATGCAGCTTCTTCAAATGATGGAACCATTTGACCACGGCTAAATTTACCAAGATCGCCTCCGCGCTCTTTAGAAGGACAACTAGAATATTTTTTTGCAGCTTCTTCAAAAGAAAGTCCTTCTTGAATTTCAGCTAAAATTTTAGTTGCTTCTTCTTCAGTACTAATTAAAATATGACGAGCTTGAACAGTAGGTTGTGAAGTAAAAGTATCAGGATGCTCATCAAAGTATTTTTTTGCATCTTCATCTGAAACATTAATAGATGAAAGTAATTTGTTTGCTGCATATTGTGTTAAAAGATTGCGTTGCATAATAGCAATTGATTTTTTGAATTCTTCATCTTGATCTAATTTGTTTTCTACTGCATCAAAATAAAAAAGTTCTCTTGTAATAAGTTCCTCGATAAGTTTTTGTTGTCCTTCAGGACTTGCAAATTGAGATGCGTTTTGACCTAAAGTTTGAATAAAAACATTAAGGTCTTGTGTAGTGATTTCTTTTCCATTAACTTTTGCTAATACAGATGTATTCATTGTAATTCTCCTTTATATGTAGTATAGATTGATATTAACATTTATTGGGCTAAATGTAAAATACTGATTAGTGAGCAAAATAATACATTAAATAAGATATAAAACAATATAACAGCTGTTTTTAAATAAATATGATTTAATTAATAGAACTAAACAAAAAAATGTATTACTTAAATAGAAATATGATGAATGTATAAAATTCATATTATAAAACTACATTAAATATTTTACAAAATAGGTGTAGATAAGCAGAATTAAACATAAAGAGTGTCTAGTCGAATAGGTTTGTGCATTATAGAGGCTTATTTTCCCTAAAAATGTCTAAAACTTTTTAGGACAAACATACAGAGAGTTACAAATATCGCATATTATACTCTCTATAATAAGAAGTAATGTAGGAGGGGGAAAAAATGAATGCGATAATGATGAAAAATGAAAGAAAAGTAAAACTACAAGGACAGTGGATAAATATTAAATTATGTTTATTAGCATTTTTGATGGCACGTATAGGTGTTGGTGAGCAATTTTATACGATAGGTGTAGCATATTTAGGAACTTTGTATTTTAGTAAGACGCTACGTAAATGGAGTTGGCTTTTTGCAACATGCGGTATTGTGTCGCTAACAGAATTTAATATTCAGACGATGAAATATATTTTGATATTTATCGTATTAGGTGTTATTCGAGAATATTTGAATTATAACAATATAAAGCTAACATTGAAAAATCAATTAAGTGGTGTGGGCTTTAGTATTTTAATAGTTAATATTTTAGGAACATTTGTAGAAGGTTATAGTTTGTACGGAATAGCAACTTCAATTTTAGAAGCTCTAGCGGGTGTCGGCCTGTGTTTTATTTTTCATTATGGAATTAATGTATTAAAAGAGCAGAGAAGAACTCCTTTGACAACAAAAGAAACGATTAGTATGATTTTAATTTTCGCATGTGTATTAGGAGGGTTTTTAGACTTTTACATAAGTGTACCATTATTTAAAGAAATTTATTTTAAAGATGTATTAGTTTTTAGTGTAGTTGCAGCAGTTGTATACTTAGGTGGAACAACGCTTGGAGTTACGATAGGAATGGTAATTAGTAGTATATTAGTAATTATTGATTACGTTCCGGCAGAGTACACAGGTGTTTTTGGTGTTTCAGCATTAATGGGCGGATTATTTAGACCACTTGGAAAAGTGGGAGTTATGATAGGTATAGGTATAGGTCAAGTAATAGGTTTTGTCATCTTTAATGATGGAAAAATAGATATGCCACTTATTGGAGCTTTTGCAGTTGCTTTTATTATAAGTTTCATAATACCAAAAAGTTATTTTGGAATGGCGTATTGGTTTCAAGAAAAAAGAATTGAAGAAAATGAAAAAGAACATTTAGTAAGAGTACAATATTTAATAACAGAAAGATTAAGACATGTCGTTGGTGGTTTTGAAAAACTAGGGAAAAGTTTTAGAAGTGTTCAAAAACCGGAGCTTGAATACACACCAAAACGTTTAAATGCAATTATAGAAGAAACAGGCGAAAAATTATGTGAATTTTGTTCTATGAGAAATTTTTGCTGGAAACAAGATTTGAAAAATACATATGCACAAGCATATGAAATGATTGGTGTTATAGAAAAACAAGGTTTTATTAGTAAACGTGATATTCCTAGTATGTTTTCATCTCATTGCTTACATGCAGAAAATTTTGCATATATACTTAGTTATAAGCTTGATTTATTAAAACAAGATATAGTATGGAAAAATAAATTTCTTGAAAATAGATCATTAGTATCAGAAGAACTTAGTGCAATTGCAGAAACATTAAAAACATTAATTCAAGATATTGACCAAGAATTATATTTTAATAAAGAACAAGAAAAAAACTTGAAAGAAATGTTGATTGCACAAGGAATTAAAGTGAGAGATGTTATGGTATTAGAAAATAACAAAAAACTTCATAGTATAGATGTGTATACAAATTCTCAAGAATCAAAAATATCTGAAATTGACATTTGCGAACAAGTAATTGAAAAATGTGTAGAATGTCCTGTTGTACTTGAAAAACACGAGTGCAAAAATAAAGGATGTCATTATGTATTTAGCGTGAAAAATACATATCAGATAATATCAGGAAGTGCAATTTGTGCAAAAGAAGGTATATCAGGTGATGTGCATACATGTATGGAACTTGGAGATGAGCAATATTTATTAGCATTAGCAGATGGAATGGGTAGTGGGATGCTAGCATATGAAGAAAGTGCAGCCGCTATGGAAATGTTAGAAGATTTTATGGAATCTGGATTTAGAAAAGAATTAGCGGTTAAAATGATTAATGCAGCATTAATATTAAAAGCTAATGATGAAATTTTTTCAACGATGGATATTACAGTTATAGATAGACGAACAGGTGTAGCGGAGTTTTTAAAGGCAGGAGCATCTACAAGTTTTATATTAAGAGATGGGGAAGTTATAACAGTTAGAACATCGTCATTACCAGTAGGAATTATTAAAGATGTTGAATTGGAAGTGAAAAAAGTACAATTGCAATCAGGGGATATTATAATTATGGTAACTGATGGATTGTTACAAAGTGATACGGATGTATTAGGAAAAGAAGAAACTTTCAAACATTTTATTAAAGAAGTTCAGGCAAATGATCCGCAGTATTTAGCAGATTGTTTAATGCAAAAAAGTAAAGCGTTATTAGGTGTAAAAGAAAGAGATGATATGACGATTGTTGTCGCACGTATTTGGAAAGAAGTTGTATAAAAAAAATAATGATTGTATAAAAAGTTAGTAAAGTGGAAGACTCTAAACACCAACTGGTGAAGGAGTATACTATGGCACGTGAAATTAAAATAGATGGCGAAGCAAGTGATTGGTATAAAGAAGGATATTTTATATTAAAAGAAAATGTAGATAGCAAAAAAATTCATTCAAATTTAGTGGAATATGCAGACCATCTTGTAGGAAGCCATATGAAAATAAAAGGCAAAGCGCAAGTTGCATATACTCAAACTAATAAAAAAAGAGATTATGAAAAAAAATCTATGAATACAGAATGGATTGATTTTTTCTTTTGGACAAGCATTACATTATTTGTAATAATTAGTATAGTATATTTAAAAGGGTAGTTAAAAGGTGTACTAAGAGAGTCTTAGTATACCTTTTGTGATGTAATAAAATATTTAATATAGGCGAATGTTGGCGATTGGTGTATAATTTTCAGTAAAAGACATAAGCTTAGAAAGGATTCAAAAAATGATAAAGCACATAGAACAAAAAATTCGAAAGTATATAAAACAAGAAAACCTCATTTTATCAGGAGAACATTTGGTGGTAGGTGTATCTGGTGGGATGGATTCTATGATGCTTATAGACTATCTTTATAGAAACCGGGAAGTTTACAATATAACAATGACTGTAGCTCATATTCATCATGGTGTAAGAAAACAATCAGATGAAGAATTAGAATTTGTTCGTGGGTGGTGTAAAGAACGACTTATATGTTGTGAAATTCACCGTTGTAATATAGTAGAACAAGCAAAAATTCAAAAAAAATCAGAAGAAGAAGTGGGTCGTGAGGAAAGATATCGTTTCTTTATATCTTTGACAAATGATAATGATAAAATAGTAACAGCGCATCATCAAAATGACCAAGTTGAAACGATGATTATGCATTTTTTAAGAGGTGCAGATTTAAAAGGACTTGGAGGGATGAAGTCAAAGAGGGGACAAATAATTCGGCCGTTATTAAGTATTACACGTCAGGATGTTCAAAATTATTGTAACTATTATAATGTTAAATATTATGATGATGAAACTAACCAAATGACGATATATACACGAAATAAAATGAGGCTAGAATGTTTGCCGTATTTGAAAAAAGAATTTAACCCAGCATTAGAGGAAACATTAATAAGACAAAGTATATTATATCAAGAAGCGGAGTCTTTTTTTGAGCAATATGAGCATGATATTTTTGAAAATATAGTAGAGTGTGGGTTTGATTTTTGTCAGGTGCAAGTTGAAAAATTGAAAAAACAGCATCCATATATTCAAAAAAGAATTATTATGCAGATGATTGTAAAGCTTATTGGGCATAAATATAATATAGGTATAGTGCATATTCAAAGTTGCATAGAGTTACTAGATAAACAGTCAGGAAAAAAAATATCGTTACCACATAAAATTGAAGTTACAAAATCATATGACATATTGTATATGAAAAAAGTAGAAGAAATAAAAACGATAGAACAAGAGCAATATCTTCAATTAGGAGAGAATAAAATTAACGAATCTGGAGATATAATAAAATTAACTGTTTTTAAGGATAAAACATTTGAACAATGCATGGAAAATTACTATACTAAATATGTTGATTATGATAAAATAAAGGGCGAATTGTTTTTAAGAACAAGATGTAGTGGAGATATAATTACACTTGAGAATGGTAAAAAGAAATTGAAAAAACTCTTCATAGATCAAAAAATACCACAAGAAAAGCGTAATAGTATACGTTTGATAGTGGATACTTATGGCGAAATTGTATGGGCAGTTGGAGTGCGATTAAGTAGTAAATATTATGTAGATGAACAGACTAAAAGAGTGCTTGAAATAAGAAGCATATCGAAAGATATGTAGGAGGGGCTTATGTTAAAGTTAGAAACATTAATATCAGAACAGGATTTACAACGTAGAATTAAAGAGTTGGGAAGTACAATTTCTAAAGATTACGAGGGAAAAGAAATTGTTATGTTATGTGTTTTAAAAGGTGGAGTTATGTTTATGACAGATTTATCAAAACATATAACAGTACCAATGAAAATGGAATTTATGGCAACTTCAAGCTATGGTGATGCATATGAAAGTTCAGGCATTATAAAAATTCTAAAAGATTTAGATGAGCCTATTTATGGCAAACATATTATTATTGTAGAAGATATTATTGATTCGGGGAGAACTTTAAGTTATTTGAAAAAACTACTTGAAGATAGGAACCCAAAAAGTATTAAAATTTGTACATTGCTAGACAAACCAGATCAACGTGTTGTAGACGTAGATGTGGATTATATAGGTTTTACAATTCCAAATAGTTTTGTGATAGGTTATGGTTTGGACTACAAACAGTATTATAGAAATCTTCCTTATATAGCAGTTAATAAGGGTGAATAATGTGTAGTCTTTTGAAAATAGAAAGGAGGATGTAAAAATGAAAGGTAAAATGAAAGGTAATATGCTCTACATCGTTATTGTGGGGATTTTATTTATTGCAGTATTATTCGGTGCAAGCGGGTCTTTAAATGAAAAACTTCCGGCTTATGGGTATGGGGATTTAAAATCAGATTTACTAGCAGGTAAAATTCAAGAAATGAGCGTAGAGTTTTCCAATGATGTAGCATATGTAACTGTATTAACAGAAGGAAAAACACAAACATCAACAGTTCTTGTAGAACCGAATTCATTTATGAGCTTTTTTGATAATTTGCCGATAGAGATGCAACAAGCACTCAATCCAAGAACATTTGAGGAACAACCAAGTATGTTCTTCCCAATTTTACAAATTATTTTAATTGTAGGAATGTTTATTTTTATCGTAGTATTTTTCATGAACCAAATGCAAGGCGGTGGTGGCGGCGGTGGCCGTGTCATGAATTTTGGTAAAAGTAAAGCAAAAATGACAATTGATGAAAAAGGTTCAACAACATTCAAAGATGTTGCAGGGCTAGATGAAGAAAAAGAAGAAGTGGCAGAACTTGTTGACTTCCTTAAAAATCCTAAAAAATATACAGATATAGGTGCTAAAATTCCAAAAGGAGTACTTCTTGTAGGTCCTCCAGGTACAGGTAAAACACTTCTTGCTAAAGCGGTTGCAGGAGAAGCAAAAGTACCATTTTTCAGTATATCAGGTTCAGACTTTGTAGAAATGTTTGTCGGTGTTGGAGCATCACGTGTTCGTGATTTATTTGAACAAGCAAAGAAAAATGCACCTTCAATAGTATTTATTGATGAAATTGATGCAGTAGGTCGTAAACGTGGTGCAGGAGTTGGTGGTGGTCACGATGAAAGAGAGCAAACTCTTAATCAGTTACTAGTTGAAATGGATGGATTTGGTGTCAATGAAGGTGTTATCATTGTTGCAGCAACAAACCGTGCAGATGTACTAGATCCAGCACTTCTTCGTCCAGGTCGTTTTGACAGGCAAGTTGTAGTAGGTCGTCCAGATGTTAAAGGTCGTGAAGCTATATTGAAAGTTCATGCTAAAGGTAAACCTCTTAACGAAGATATTGATATTAAAGTAATTGCAAGAACAACACCAGGATTTACAGGTGCAGACTTAGCAAACCTTATGAACGAAGCAGCACTTTTAACTGCTAGAGATAATAAACGTGCAATTGATATGAAAGAAGTGCAACGCGCACTTATTAAAATAACAGTTGGTACAGAAAAGAAAAGTCATATTGTAACAGATAAAGAAAAACGTATTACAGCTTACCATGAGATAGGGCATGCTCTAATTCATGAATTACTTCCAAACTTAGATCCAGTTCATAGTGTATCTATTATTCCAACAGGTTTTGCGGGTGGATATACTATGCCACTACCTAAAGAAGACCGTTTATACATGACAAAGTCAAGAATGTTAGATGAACTTGTTTCATTATTAGGTGGTAGAGCGGCTGAAGCAATTATTTTTGGTGATATAACTACAGGTGCTTCAAATGATATTGAACGTGCAACAAATATTGCACGAGATATGGTTACCAAATATGGAATGAGTGAGCTTGGTCCAATTAAATTTGGTAATGAACAAGAAGAAGTATTTTTAGGTCGTGACTTTAACCATACACGTAACTATAGCGAAGATGTTGCAACATCAATAGATAAACATATTAAAGTGATTATCGAAAAAGCATACAATCGTGCAGTAGAGTTACTAAATGAAAATCGTCATATTTTAGATACAGCGTCTGAAATCTTAATTGAAAAAGAAAAGATTACAGGAAAACAATTTAGAAGAATTATGAATGGCGAACCAGTAGATCTTGAAGGTGAGGAAGAAGAATCAATTTTCCAAGCTGTAGCTGCTGATCAAAACTTAAAAACAGAAGAAGCTGTAAAAGAAAGTTTTGAAGAAACTTCAGAAGAATATGATTTTGAAGAAAATCAATGCGATAATGACGAAGAAGACATTGATAATATTTAAAAATATAGTATATACAAACTAAGAGATTTAAAGATAATTAAATAAGTACAAAATTAATTTAAAGAAGCAACAGTAACTTTCAAATAAAAGAAGGTTATTGTTGTTTTTTTTGCATTTAAAAAGTTTATTTGATTTTTTTAGAAAAATAAGATAAAAAGATACAAAAAAACGAAATTGTAGTTGATATAGAGTTTGGGGAATGGTAAAATAATCTGAATAGTGTAATATACAGTATTAAAAAACTTATTAAAAGTGAAAAGGAGAGGGTTATAGTGTCAAAAATCAAACTAACAAAGTACAAATCAAAAGTAATATCTATGATACTTGTTATTGCTATGCTAATGAATATGTTACCCACGGTAGCTTTTGCAAGAGAAAACTTAAATAACGAGTATTCGTTGTCCAAAGAAGATCGTATTGCAGAAGCTACAAGCGAGGAGTGGATTAATGCATTTACGCCAAGTATTAAAAATGATTATTTGAATGATCAACAAACAGGTAGTGGCTCAGTATCACAAGATATTGTAGGTGATGAAACTTATCCATCAGTATATAGGAAATTCACAAATGATAAGGTAGCTTTTCGCGTTCGTGTAAATGATATCAATGGCGGGACAAGCGAAAATGATTTTCAGTTTAAAAACTTTGTTTACATAGGAATGGATATTGATTTAGATGGAAAATTAGATATTTTTCTCGGAGCGTATAGCCCACATGCTACGTCAGGTAGGCTAGGAATTTATTCCGCAGGTAATGGGCTTAATATAGGTCCTTCAACTACATCTATTTCAGGAAAACCGCTTATGGCATTTGAACCGATTAGGGGTAAAAACTTTAATATAACAAAAACAGACTCGAATTTTTCGAATACAGCAGACTATTTTATAGATTTTAGTTTTAGTGTTGAGGATATTGCAAAGGCGCTAGAAGGAACAAAGTATGTATTTAATGCACAAACGCCGTTTCGATTTATTGTTGGAACAGCAGCGCAGGACAATTCATTTAACCAAGATTTAAATGGTATGAATAAAGATGGTTGGACTAGTGGGGAGTCATGGGAAGACCTTGGAATTTATTCAGATGTAGTTACAGCTGACCCTAGTGTTGAATTCCATACTGTTAAATTTGACGAAAATACAGGTGATATGCCACCGAATCCAGCGCTAAAAGTAGTAGCAAAGGGTCAAAAAGTAGGGAATATGCCAACGAATCTTAGTAAAAAAGGTGGATACCATTTTGTTGATTGGAATACGGAGTCGGATGGAAGTGGGATAAAAGTGACCGAAGACACGGAAGTCACGGAAGTCATGGAAGTCACTAATGATTTGACTGTATATGCACAATGGTCTGATGTAAAGACAGCAAAAGTAACATTTAATCCTGAGGGTGGAATCTTTAAGGATGGTACAACAGATCCAAAAGATGTTTATACTAGGGATGGTATTGTAGGTACTAGATGTCCAGAAGAACCTGCAAAAGGTACTGAAACATTTCTGGGATGGTATAGTGGTGAGTCTAATGAAGTTGTATTTAATCCAATGAATAAAATTACAAAAGATACTCTAGTATATGCACAATGGGGCAAGTCAAACGGAAGTGTTCGTATTGCTGAATTTAAGAATAATAGTGGTGAGCAATTATTATTTAAAATTACATGGAACGGAAATGGCAAAGACCAGTTTCCAACATTACCAGATACAACAACAGAAAAATTTCTAGGTTGGGGAAGTGCTGCGAATACGAGTGTTGTAGAATATAACGATAGTAAGACATTGGTAGCTGGAACATTTTATGCAGTATGGGAAGATGTTGATATGACGACTATATCTATAGAATTCAATAAAAATTCAGGAAATGATGACGTTATTGATATGCCAAAAGACAGAAATCCATCCGATGGACTTTTTGGTAAAATGCCTGAAATATCACCAAAAAGGGAAGGGTATGATTTTGTCGAATGGAATAAGTCGTCTGATGGTAAAGGTGAAAAAATATTCTCAACTACAAAAATTCCAACAAACACGACTGTATATGCGATTTGGAAAGAAAAAGAAGTATTGAATGATATAAAGTTTCATCCTAACATTGACGTAGAGATCGATCCTACGAATAGTATACAAGAGTTAAAACTAAAATCAGATGGTAAATTGACATACTATCCTGTACCACCTGATGGTGGAGAAACTAAAACTTTTTTAGGATGGGGACTTAAGCAAGACAGTGATAAGACAGAAGTAGTAGATATTTATGGTTCGCTAAAAGGAATAACAGATCTTTATGCTATATGGGATGATGTTTATAATGTAACGTTTAATACAAAATCAGGTACTTGGGATGGTATAAATAAAGATGATAAAGAAGTAGCTACAGCTTATGGTAGTGTGTTATACATCCCAAATTCACCGCAAAAAACAAATGAGATATTTGAAGAGTGGAATACTGAAATAAATGGAACAGGTACTAAATTTACAATAAACAGTGAAGTGACTGATAACATTACAGTTTATGCACAATACAAACCAGAACAAGGTTGTATTACGGTAACTTTTATGGATGGTGAAACGCCTTATATGACGCCTGAACCTCAAGTGATAAAAAGCGGAGAAAAAGCAATAAAGCCAGAGCATGACCCTACTAAAGAAGGTTATATATTTGCAGGTTGGAAAAATTCAGATGAAGGGGTAGAAGATTTTGATTTTGACGTGCCTATTTTAGCAGACACTAAAGTTTATGCAAGCTGGGCAGAGATAGCTCCAACAGAGTATACAATTACAGTAGATTATGATGGTAACGGAACAGCAAGTGCAGATAAGGAAAAAGCAGCTGATGGAACAAAAATAACACTCTCAGCAACACCAGGAGAAGGATATAAATTCAAAAAGTGGGAACATGATGAAGATATTAGTATTGAAGATGTAAATAGTGCAAATACAACATTTATAATGCCAGATAAGGATGTAAAATTTACAGCGATTTTTGAAAAACTCACATATAATGTAACAGGTGAATTAACAAATGTTACAGTCAATGAGGAAACAATTGGAGATGATAAAGCAACGCATGATGAGACATATACGACTCAATTAACGGCTAAACCAGGATATACGTTGCCAGATAGTATCGTTGTAACCGTAGGTGGGAAAGAGTTAGAAGAAGGAAAAGATTATAGTTATGATAAAATAACAGGTAATCTTAATATTAATGCGGAACAAGTAATAGGAGATATTGTTATTAAAGCAGATGGTGTTGAAAATATTAAACCAACAGAATATACAATTACAGTAGATTATGATGGTAAAGGAATAGCAAGTGCAGATAAGGAAAAAGCAACTGCTGGAACAAAAATCAAACTTTCAGCAACACCAGAAGAAGGATATAAATTCAAGGAATGGAAACATGATGAAGATATTAGTATTGAAGATGTAAATAGTGCAAATACAACATTTACAATGCCAAATAAGAATGTAAAACTTACAGCGATTTTTGAAAAACTTACATATAATGTAACAGGTGAATTAACAAATGTTACATTATATGAGGAAACAATTGGAGATAACAAAGCAACGCATGATGAGGCATATACGACTCAATTAACGGCTAAACCAGGATATACGTTGCCAGATAGTATCGTTGTAACCGTAGATGGGAAAGCGTTAGAAGAAGGAAAAGATTATAGTTATGATAAAATAACAGGTAATCTTAATATTAATGCGGAACAAGTAATAGGAGATATTGTTATTAAAGCAGATGGTGTTGAAAATATTAAACCAACAGAGTATACAATTACAGTAGATTATGATGGTAAAGGAACAGCAAGTGCAGATAAGGAAAAAGCAACTGCTGGAACAAAAATCACACTTTCAGCAACACCAGAAGAAGGATATAAATTCAAAGAATGGAAACATGCTAAAGATATTAGTATTGAAAATGTAAATAGTGAAAATACAACATTTACAATGCCAAATAAGAATGTAAAACTTACAGCGATTTTTAAAAAACTCACATATAATGTAACAGATTCTTCAACAAATGTTACAGTAAATGAGGGAACAGTTGGAGATGACAAAGCAACGCATGATGAGGCATATACGACTCAATTAACGGCTAAACCAGGATATACGTTGCCAGATAGTATCGTTGTAACCGTAGATGGGAAAGAGTTAGAAGAAGGAAAAGATTATAGTTACGATCAAACAACAGGTAAACTTGAGATTAATGCTGATCAAGTAATAGGAGATATTGAGATTAATGCAGAAGGGGTTGAAAATATCAACCCAACAGAGTACACAATTACAGTTAAAAATGATGGTAATGGAATAGGATATGCGAATCCACAAAGAGTAACTAGTGGAGCAGCAATTATACTTTCAGCAACACCAGGAAAAGGACATAAATTCAAAGAGTGGCAATCAGATGATGTTAGTTTTAAAGATGAAAATAGTGAAACTACAACATTTACAATGCCAAATAAAAATGTAACAGTTATAGCAAAATTTGAAATACTTAAATATAATGTAACAGATTCTTCAACAAATGTTACAGTAGGGATGGAAATAGTTGGAGGAGATGAAGCGACGTATTATGAGGAGTATTCAATACAATTAATACCAAAACCGGGTTACAGGTTACCAGATAGTATCGTTGTAACAGTAGATGGAAAAGAGTTAAAAGAAGGAATAGATTATAGCTACGATAAAACAACAGGCAATCTTACGATATATGCTGATCAAGTAACAGGAGATATTGTAATTAAAGCAGATGGTGTTAAGAGTATTAATTCAACAGTTGTAATTATAGATGGTGGAGTCGGTGCAACAGGTAATGGTGCATATGATGAAGGAACAATTGTTAGAATTGATGCAGGTGTAAAAAAAGGCTATACATTTAGTCATTGGACATCGAACGATGTTGTAGTAACAAATGAAAAAGATATAAGCACAACATTCACAATGCCAGCAAACAATGTTGTTATTACTGCTAACTGGGTGAAAAATAACAACAACAACAATAACAATAATAATAACAACGACAATCCTTCGAGTACGAACTATTATAATATCACGCCAACAGCGGGAGAAGGTGGTCAAATTAGTAGTAACAAAACTCTTTCTGTTCGTGAAGGTTCAAGGGTAGGATTTACAATGACAGCAGATGAAGGCTATGTTATTGAAGATGTTAAAGTTGATGGGAAAAGTGTTGGTGTGGTGAGTAATTATACATTTGAAAATGTGAAAGCAAATCACACTATTTCGGTAACTTTCAAAAAAATAGATACAGACATAGATGAAGATATTGAAAGTGGAGAAGAGGATTACGATTACAGTTATGGTGATTTAAATCAAGGTATAGAACTTAATACAACTGACCATTTTGCATATATGCTAGGATATCCTACAGATGAATTTGCTGCAGAACGTAATATGACACGTGCTGAAGTTGTTGTACTATTTTCTCGTTTGTTAACAAAGCAAATAGATATGGGGCAAAACTATGCATCTTCATTCAAAGACATAAGTGGTACAGAATGGTACGCAAATCAAGTTGGATATATGGAGAAGTTTGGAATTGTTACAGGTTATGAAGATGGAACATTTGGTGGAAATAATCCTATTACCAGAGCTGAATTTGCAGTTATAGCATCACGTTTTGATGAACTTATTATGGATGTTACAAATAAATTTAGTGATGTTGATGATAACTATTGGGCGAAAGAACAAATTGCATCAGCAGCAGAAAAAGGATGGGTAAACGGATACGAAGATGGAACATTCAAACCAAATAAACATATTACTAGAGCAGAAGTTGTAACGATTGTTAATCGTATGTTAAATAGAGTATGTGATATGGATTTTGTTAATAGCAATCAAGACATAATAAAGCAATATGTAGATTTGACACCGAAACATTGGGCATATTCACAAATTTGTGAAGCGTCTAATGGACATGATTACACATCTAATCTAAGTGGTGAAACATGGACTGGATTAGAATAAATCTAATAAAGTTTATGTGTATATAATATTTGGCAGATATTATAATAAAATACAAACTAAAAAACTTGCAACTGTTACTGATATTTAGAAACAGTTGCAAGTTTTTTTGCGCCATACAAAGCTTTGTGATATAATGCCCATAGTAAAAAATAAAGTTTGGAGGATTGCGAATGAATACAACATTAGAAGTAGGAAGATGTTTTACAGCGGTGAAAACAGTAAACAAAGAACAACTTGCATCGTTTGTAGGTAGTGGTACATTAGATGTTTTTGGAACGCCATGTATGATAGCATTAATGGAAAATGCAGCTATGCAAGTCGTTGCACCATGCCTAGAAGAAGGTATGGACACTGTTGGCATAGAGATTAACGCATCCCATTTAGCGCCAACACGACTTGGTAAAACTGTAGAAGCGACTGCAACATTAAGTGAAATTAATAAACGCGTTTTGACATTTGATATAGTAGCAAAAGAAGGCGACAAAGTGATTGGCAAAGCTACACATAAACGAGCAATAATAAATATTGAAAAATTCATGTCATGAAAATAGGACACATAAAAAAAGTTTTAGAAACAGTAGATTCTACAAACGAATTAGCTAAACGATGGGCAAAAGAAGGTGCAGAAGAAGGAAGTGTAGTAATTGCATTAGAACAAACTAAAGGTAGAGGTCGTAGCGGAAAAACATGGCAGTCGCCAAATGGTGAAGGCTTATGGATGAGTATAGTATTAAGACCGAAACTAAGTCCAACATATATACCACAATTAACATTGATAGCAGGACAGGCTGTATGCGAAGCTTTAAGAAGTATTACAAACTCTGAAGTTCAAATAAAATGGCCAAATGATATTATATTAAACAATAAAAAAATAGGTGGTATTTTATGTGAAATGCAATGCAGGGCAGAAAGTGTAAACTATGCGATAATAGGTATTGGTATAAATGTAGGAATGACACATTTTCCAGATACACTTCCACATGCATCATCATTTTTTATAGAAAACAATACAAACTATAATCATGAGTATATTATAGAAAGTATTTGTCAATTATTTGAGTTGTACTATAATTCATTTCAGAAAATAAAAAATATAAGTTTTATAAAAGAAAAGTATGTAGATAATTGTATTACTTTAAATAAGAAGGTAAAAATAATAAATAACGAAAAAACCTATGAAGCTTATGTCGAAGATATTAGTGATGAAGGCGTATTGATTGTACGCAATGAAGTAGGAGAATTAATAGAAGTATTTGCCGGTGACGTATCGGTTAGAGGCCTTTATGGCTATGTTTAAGAGAGGAAATATTATGGAAAAGAAACTTGTTGTATGTGCATCACCAGAACATCATAAATATTTTTTAGAGCCAGAATTTAATGATATTCCAAATGAAATCAAAGAAGAAATTATAGAGTCAGTTGCGGCAATTGCAGAAAAAGCAAATACTATTATAAGTTTAGGATTTTATGAAGACGGTAACTTATATATAGAACAGCAAACGCCAGAAAATGTTTTTGTAGACAATATAGGTGCAGAGCTAGAAATTAAAAAATTTCAAAAAGAAAAAGAAGAATTACTACGTTCTATGAGATTGTGGTACTTAGTATATAGAACTGAGCAAGGCCAAATAGTAAAAGAAGTAGTTGTATACCAAGCAAAAGGATTAAAAAATGAAGCAATCATAGAAGCAATACAAAAGCAGTACGGAGAAACAGCTATTTCGTTTGTAAAGATGCTTTTAGAAGAAAGTTAAGTAGAGCGGATAGATAGGAGATTATTGTGAAATTTAGTACGATAACAACACCGAACAATGTTTTTTTAGCACCAATGGCAGGAATTACAGATTTACCATTTAGACTTATATGCAAAACATTTGGATGCGGTATGGTTTATACAGAAATGGTTAGTGCAAAAGGGTTACTTTTTGAAAATGAAAATACAAATATGCTATTGCAAGTTAGACAAGAAGAACATCCAATTGGAGCACAGTTATTTGGAAGTGATCCAGAAATACTTAGTGAAATGGCAAAAGTTGTTGCTAATTCAGATGTAGATTTTATTGATTTAAACATGGGTTGTCCAGCGCCCAAAATTACACGTAATGGAGAAGGTTCTGCGCTTATGAAAAATCCAGAACTTATCGGTGAAATCGTTTATCAAACATCAAGAGCTATAGATAAGCCGTTGACAGTAAAAATTCGAAAAGGGTTTGATGATGAATCTATCAATGCTGTTGAAGTTGCGAAAATTATAGAACAAGCAGGAGCTAGTGCAATTACACTACATGGACGGACAAGGGAACAGTTTTATAGTGGTAATGCAGATTGGGATATAATTAAACAAGTAAAACAAAATATTAATATCCCGCTTATTGGAAATGGAGATATTACAAGTCCAGAAGATGCAAAAAAAATGATGGATATTACAGGATGTGATGCGGTTATGATAGGTCGTGCAGCGCAAGGAAATCCGTGGATATTTAGCAGAACACTGCACTATTTAAAAACCGGAGAAATATTACCAGTACCGACATTAGAAGAACGTATTCCAATTATTATAAAACATGCTGAGATGTTAGTTGAATACAAAGGTGAGTACGTTGGTATTAGAGAGATGCGAGCACATTTGATGGCATATGTAAAAGGTATTCATGGAGCAACAGCATTTAGACGTCAGATGACGAATATTGAATCAATAGATGAGATAAAAAAACTATTAGATGAATGTAACAATGTTAATAAAAAAATAGAACAATAGGAATAGAGCTTGCCCCTTTCACATAAATATAAGTAAAAGCAGTGGGGGGTGAAAAAATGAGTTATTATGCGTGTATATTTTTCAATGAAGATAAAATATTATTATCAAAAGTAAAATTTGAGGAAACTACGTTTCAAGGAGTCGAAGGTTTTAACGTATACGTTCCTATGCCGTATGAACATATGACGCCTAGAGGATGGTTTAAATTAGAAAATCAGCTGATAGAATACAACATAGAATACGTTGTTATGGAAAGTAAAGAAAATCCTTTCGAAAGTATTACTGTTGTAAATGGTAATCGTGTTAGACGTTTTATGTCAAGATATATACTAGAATACATTTACAAATACAAGTTGATTCAAGTTTCGCAGCTATATGCTAATGTAGGTATTATTCCAGGTCGTGTAGATGAAACAATGGAAGTTATAGCAAATATAGTGGAACATGTAACAGATCTTACATTTTTATTAGATGAACCGATAGTATATAAGGAAATTATTAGTGAAATTTATAAACAAACTCGTCTGAAATCAAAAGCCAAAGTGCCTAGTAGTGTGGCACTAAAAGAAATGGATATTATATTTGATTTATCAGGTAGCAGAAATTATGCAAAATGGTGTAAACCAAATACAATATATATCGATTTTAAAGATGGTATAGGAAAAAGGCATCTACCAATAGAAGGATCAATGCCTAGCATATGGTATGAATTTGAAGTAAGATGTGGCAAACAGTGTTGCAGCTTAGAACTAGTAGAAGCGGTGCTTTTTTCGCAAGGGTTTTATAAAGAAAGTATTACAAATGAATTACGCAAAATGAGGCTGACGATAGACAAAGTTCATGCACGTTGCATAAGTTGACATATAAGCAGTAGTGAGTTATAATTTTGTGATTATATGAAGTCAATATGAATTTTATCAAATTCTATATGAACTGGAATTGTCTTGCGCTTGGGGAGATAAAGCGTTTAGATTTTCAATAAAGAAAGGAAGTACATCTATAATGGCAGAAAAACAGATATTATTAACATATGAGGGAATCAAATCACTAGAAAAAGAATTAGAAGATCTTAAAATAATTGAGCGTAATAAAGTAGCAATAGAATTAAAAGAAGCAAGAGCACAAGGTGATTTATCTGAAAATGCAGAATATGATGCAGCAAAAGATCGTCAAGCAGAAATTGAAACACGTATCGTTGAAATTGAAAAAATGCTTAAAAATGTTGTTGTAATCGATGCAGAAGAAACAACTATGGATGTTATTAAACCAGGACATGTTGTTACAATACGTGACCATTCTTATGAAGAAGATGTAGTATATCGTATAGTAGGTTCAACAGAAGCGGATCCAATGAAAGGCAAAATCTCTAATGAATCACCAGTAGGTTCAGCACTTATCGGAAAAAAAGTTGGTGATGAGATTAAAGTTGATACAGAATTTGGCGTAGATAAGTATACAGTATTAGAAATCAATAGTTAATATAACAAATCTCTTACAGAGGAGGAATAATCTTGTCAGAAAATACACAAAACACACCAGTAGTTGAAGATATGAATGAACTATTGAAAGTGAGATATGATAAATTAAATGAATTACAAGCAAAAGGAAAAGATCCTTTTCATATTACAAAATTTGACGTAACATCTGATAGCGATACAATTACATCAAACTTTGAGGAAATGGAAGGAAAAGAAGTAACTGTTGCAGGACGTATTATGGCAAAACGTGACATGGGAAAAGCTTCTTTTATAACATTACAAGATAAATCAGGGCGTATTCAATCATACGTTCGTAAAGATGAACTTGGTGATGAAGTTTATGCTGATCTAAAAAAATATGATATTGGTGATATATTAGGAATTAAAGGTGTTGTATTCCGTACACAAAAAGGTGAAATTTCTGTACGTGCAAAAGAAGCAACATTACTTTCAAAAAGTCTTAAAATTTTACCAGAAAAATATCATGGATTAAAAGATACAGAAATTAGATACCGTCAAAGATATTTAGATCTTATTGTAAATCCAGAAGTAAAAGATACATTTATTAAACGTTCAAAGATTATTCGTGAAATGCGTACATTCTTAGATAATCGTGATTTCTTAGAAGTAGAAACACCAGTATTACATGCAATTGCAGGTGGAGCGGCAGCACGTCCATTTGTAACTCACCATAATGCACTTGATTTAGAAATGTATATGCGTATAGCGCCAGAATTAAAGTTAAAAAGACTTATAGTAGGTGGATTTGACAGAGTTTATGAAATTGGTCGTGTATTCCGTAACGAAGGTATGTCTGTAAGACATAATCCAGAGTTTACAATTATGGAACTTTACCAAGCATACGCTGACTATGAGGACATTATGAACCTTACAGAAGAGCTTATTCGCCACGTTGCAAAAACGGTAGTAGGAACAGCAGTTGTAGAATACGACGGAGTAACTATAGACCTTGAAAAACCATTTACAAGACTTTCAATGGTAGATGCTGTTAAGCAATATGCAAATGTTGATTTTAGAGCTATTACAGATGTTGAACAAGCACGCCAAGTTGCTAAAGAACATAATATTGCGGTTGAAAAACGTCATTTAAAAGGTGATATATTAAATTTATTCTTCGAGCATTACGTAGAAGAACATTTAATTCAACCAACATTTATAACAGAGCATCCAGTAGAAATTTCGCCATTATCTAAGCGTAAATCAGAAGATCCTGATTATACAGAACGTTTTGAACTATTTATAGTTGGAAGAGAACATGCAAATGCATTCTCAGAGCTTAATGATCCAATTGATCAAAGAGGACGTTTTGAACATCAAGAAGCACTTCGTGAAGCTGGTGATGATGAAGCAACTGAAATAGATGAAGATTTCTTGACAGCTTTAGAATATGGATTACCACCAACAGGAGGACTAGGTATCGGTGTTGATAGACTAGTTATGCTTCTTACAAATTCATATTCAATTCGCGATGTTTTATTGTTCCCAACAATGAAACCAGTTAGTGAATAAAAGTTTAACTCAAACAATTATAAGAGGAGTGTCTCGTTAATCGAGGCACTTTTTTTATAATATATTGCCTAAATAAAAAGAAAATAGATATAGTATTTAGGTGATATTGATATATGTTATTTTTGTATTTAGGTAATATAGCCAGTGTCGATATATAAATTATAATCAATGATAATATTGTTAGTTGTTAGTGCTTTTTTTGTTTAAATGAGAATAACATATTATATATATGTTAGATTATAGAAGGAGAAAAAATTATGATTAAAGCGATTTTTTTTGATGTAGATGGAACGCTAGTAACATTTGGGAAAAATAGATATGTACCACAGTCAACAAAGGATGCACTAGCTTTATTAAGAGAAAAAGGAATTAAATTATTTTTAGCTACAGGGCGTGCACCAGTTTTAGTTAAAGAATTAAAAAACATGTTAGATTTTGAATTTGACGGATACGTTACTATGAACGGACAATATTGTTTCAATGATGAAGGTATTATTCATGAGGTAGTATTAGATATAGGTGATTTGAAAAATTTAATTGAACATACTGAAAAAAACGATATAGGATGTCATTTTGTAGAGCTTGAATTAATATATATAAATAGATTAAATGATAATGTAAAAAAAGCATTAGAGATGTTTGAATTGCCATTAGAAGAAGTAAAAATTATAGATCCAAAAAGAGCATATGAGTATCCAACATATCAACTTACAGCATACATAACAAAAGAAGAAGAACAGCAACTATTAGATTGTTTACCAAATTGCAAATCAGCAAGATGGCATGATGATTTTACTGATATTATTCCAAAAACAGGTGGAAAAAGTATAGGGATTCAAAAAATATTAGAACATTATAAAATTGATCGTAGTGAAACGATGGCTTTTGGTGATGGTGGAAATGATATTGATATGCTAGAGTATGTTGAAGTTGGTATTGCAATGGGAAATGCAAAAGATGATGTAAAGATGGTAGCTGACTATATAACTACAAATGTGGACGATGATGGTATAATGAATGCAGTAAAACACTTTAATCAAATTATATAAGGAGTTATTTTATGATAGTACGAAAAGCAAACGATAGTGATAAACAAAGTATCGTTGCTATAATAGAAGAAGCTAAAAAATTACTTAAATCAAAAAATATTGATCAGTGGCAAAATGGTTATCCAAATGAAGAGATTATTGAAGAAGATATAAAATCATCAAAATTATATGTTATAGAAGAAGATAACAAAGTTATTGCAACGTTAACTATGTCTTACAATGATGAAAAGACATACGATAGCATATATGAAGGACAGTGGCAATATAATGATTATTACGGAGTATGTCACCGTGTAGCAGTAAAGGACGGTTATAGATCTAAAAATGTTGCAACAAGTTTTTTTGAAAAAATTCACGATATTGCCAAAAAAGAAGGAGCAATAAGTATGAGAATTGATACACATCCTCAAAATTTGAGTATGCAAAAAACACTTAATAAGATAGGGTACAAGTACTGCGGTATTATTTTCGTAAAAGATAATGATATGAGATGGGCGTATGAAAAATTATTATAAGAATGAAAATAAGGAGACACTAATGAAAAAAATAATTAGCATTATGATAATAAGTATTTTGATAATAGGGAGTGTGCAAATGAAACCTATGGCACAAAATACAAATCAAGATATGCGAGGGGTATGGATTTCCACTGTATGGAATTTAGACTATCCATCAGCTAATCATAAAGGTGATGAAGAAGCGCAAAAAGAGCAATACATTGAAATTTTAGATAAAATTGAAGAAGTAGGTATGAACACAGTTGTAGTTCAAGTAAGGCCGAAATCAGATGCATTTTATCAATCAGATATTAACCCGTGGTCAGATATACTTACAGGTACACAGGGAGAATATCCAGGATATGATCCAATGGCATTTATGATAGATGAAGCGCATAAAAGAGATATTGCTTTTCATGCATGGCTTAATCCATATAGAGTAATGACAGGTGGTACGGATGTAACTACATTAGCGCCGAATCATCCAGCTAGATTAAATCCAGAATGGACAATTACATATAATGAGGGTGTTTACTATAACCCAGCATTAGAAGAAGTTCAGCAGCATATAGTGGATACAGTAGCAGAAATAGTTAGGAATTATGATATAGATGCGATACATTTAGATGATTATTTTTATCCATCAGGATATCCACTTCCAGAAGGAGAAGACCGTGATGGACCAACTGCAAATAGCAGACGTGAAGATATCAATGATATGGTTCGAAAGGTTAGTAGTACTATCAAATCGATTAATCCTAAAGTTGAGTTTGGAATGAGTCCGATAGGGATTTGGAAAAACAAAAAATCAGACCCAGAAGGTTCAGATACAACAGGTGGTGAAGGATATTATTCAGTTTGTGCAGATGCTAAAACATGGATTGAAAACGAATGGATAGACTACATAGTTCCGCAAATTTATTGGGAAATAGGCCATGCTAAAGCAGATTATGCGACTTTAGTAAAATGGTGGAGTAACTTAGTAAAAGGAACAGATGTTAAATTATACATAGGTCAAGGTATATATAAAGATGAAATAGCAAGTACGATTGAAAAAAACTTATACGAAAACACAAAACATTCAGAGATAGAAGGAAATATATATTTTAGTCTTAGAGATTTATTAAACAATAAGCAAGGTGTGAAAGATAAGTTAACAACATATTACAAAACGTTAGATAGTGATATAGAAATACCAAATACAACAACATTTTATAAAGAGGCAACTGCAATAGAGAATAATGTTAATGTTAGAAAAAAACCAGCAATGAATTCTAAAGTTATAAAAAAATTACAGTTAAATGAAAGTGTAGATGTTATTGACTACAAAGATGGTTGGTATCACGTAAGATTATCAAGTAATGAATATGGATATATTTCAAGCGGATTACTAAAAATTAGTGATGCTATAAGACTTGTAATAAATGGAGAGCAAATGCGCACGGAAGTAGATCCAGTTATGCAAAATAATACGACGCTTGTTCCGTTACGTATAATAAGTGAAAACTTAGGCGCTGAAGTAAAGTGGGATGGAGAAACAAAACAAATAACAATAAAAGATAAAGAGCAGATAATTAGCTTAATGATAGGGAACAATGATGTTTATGTAAACGGTATAAAAACAACACTAAATGTTGCACCGACATTAATAAACTCAACTACACTTGTTCCAATTCGATTTATATCAGAAACAATTGGTGCGCAAGTTGATTGGTTAAAAGAAGAAAAAATTGTTAAAATAATTCGTTAAAATAAAATGATATTTTAATGCACATAGAAAAAACAGATAAAAATAACAATAAAATAGAATAACAAAAGATTAAGCCGTATAGAATAATATATATATGATGAAAGGAAATGATATGGAAAAACCTATAGAATACAATAAAATGGCAGATACACCGATGATGAAACTACTTTTGACGATGTCACTACCTGCGATGTTATCTATGATGATTCAAGCATTATACAATATAGTAGACAGTCTATTTGTAGCACAAATTGGAGAAAAAGCTTTAGCAGCAGTTTCATTAGCATTCCCAATTCAAACGATGATTATTGCAGTAGCAGTAGGAACGGGAATTGGATTAAATTCATTAATTTCAAGAAGTTTAGGTGAAAAAAATCAAGAAAAGGCAAGTTTGGTTGCAGATCATGGAGTGTTATTAGCTATTTGTAGTTGGATTGTTTTCATGATTTTTGGATTGTTCTTTTCGAGAAGTTTTTTTGAAATGTTTACAGATGATATTGAAGTAATTCAGATGGGGACTACTTATATATCAACAGTTACAATTTTTTCGGTTGGAGCATTTATTCAAATTAACATAGAAAAAATATTTCAAGGAACAGGTAATATGGTATATCCTATGATAATGCAAATTATAGGCGCAGTTACAAACATTATATTAGACCCAATTTTCATCTTTGGATGGTTTGGTATACCTAAGATGGGTGTAAAAGGAGCGGCTATTGCAACGGTTATAGGACAGTTTACAGCAATGGCAGTTAGTATATACTTAATTACAAAAAGGTCAAAAAATATTAAAATTAGTTTAAAGCACTTTAAATTTGATTTTAAAATAATAAAAGAAATTTATATGGTAGGATTTCCAGCGATTGTTATGCAATCTATAATGTCAATTGTTGTAATAGTACTAAACAATTTACTTATAGGATTTTCACAAACAGCAGTTGCAGTTATGGGAATATATTTTAAAGTACAGTCGTTTATATTTATGCCAGTGTTTGGGTTAACTCAAGGGGCATTGCCTATTATAGGATATAGTTATGGTGCTAAAAATAAAACAAGACTTATGACTTGTTTTAAGCAATCTATAATAATTGTAATTTTAATGATGGGAATGGGAACAGTACTGTTTAACCTATTACCTGTTCAAATTATTCAAATGTTTAATGGAACAGAGGAAATGTTAGCGATTGGTGTTTCAGCATTAAAAATTATAAGTATAGGATTTATATTTGCAGGTATTAGTATTGTTATATCAACACTATTCCAAGCTGTAGGATTAGGAATACAAAGTTTACTAATATCTATAATTAGGCAAGTAGTTATGTTAATTCCGTTAGCATGGATATTATCTAAAAGCTTAGGTGTAGTTGGAGTATGGTGGTCATTTCCAATTGCTGAATTTGTAGCTGTTATACTAAGTGTTATAATTATGGCCATTCAGTATAGATTAAAAATAACAAAAATGACCGATGTAGAATAGGGGGATATTCAATATGGATTGGTTAATTAATTTTATACTTGGGATACTAGGGTTTGGTATGGATGTTGTTTTCTTTGTCTTTAAAGTAATTCTAGCAGCAATTGCAGCGGCAATCGCAGTATATAAAGGGAGAAATCCTATTATAGCATTTATAATTACACTGTTTTTACCATGGATAATTTTAATAACGTTATTTATTCCAAAAAAAATACCACATTTACCATCACACATTCGTTCGAATCCAGCATTCAAAAATAAAAAAGAAGTAAATGCATCGATAATGGCATTAGCAGCGATAGTAGCTAAAGCAGATGGAGTAGTTAGAAAAAAAGAAATTAATTTAATCAAAGACTTTTTGGTAGAAAGATTTGGCATGTCGATGTTAGAGGTTAATGAATATGCTGACGTATTTGAATATGGAAAAGAAAATCCAGAGCAGTACGTACATTTTGCATCATTACTCAAAGAACATCCAGATACTAGATATATGTCAATGGCAATAGGATATACATTTTTTAAGATGGTACAAGATGGGGATAAAATATCAGAACTTGCAGAAGAAAAGATTAAAAAAATATTAGAAATATTAGAAATAACAGGATATGATTATGAAGAGTTAAAAAATAATGCATTAGGAACAAATTATAATTACGAGGATTATACGGAACAATTTTACAAAAGAGCAAATTACTACAATAGAGCAAGAAATCCATATGCTAATAAATCTGAACTAGTTAAAAAATACAGTGATATACTAGGTGTATCAGAAGATGCAACTATGAATGAAGTAAAGAAAGCTTATCGTAAAATGGCAAAAGAATATCATCCAGATAAATTTTCAAAAGAAGGTATACCAACAGAAGAGTTAACATTTGCGAATAAAAAAATCACAGAAATTAATGAAGCATACGAATACTTAAAAAATGTTAAAGAAGTATAAATAAAAAAAATAAAAATAGACACACTAATAGAAGAAAATCAAGGCTAAAACTACAATAATCAAAAGAAGTAATAAAATTAAAGTGTTTTCTGTAAAATTTAAACTACTACCTATTCATTAAAAAAGTGAAATGGAAGGTTGTATATTAGTGCTATTTCTATTATGATTAGTAGGAGAACATAATAAATTTTAACGGCATTATAAATTTATCAATAGATGGCAATTAAAGGATGACAAGCGTGGAGGGAAAAATAATGAGAAAAACAAAAATAGTATGTACACTAGGACCAGCAACAGAAGATGATTTAGTATTAAGAGCATTAATGGAACATGGTATGAATGTAGCGCGATTTAACTTTTCACATGGGGATCATGTAAGTCACAAAAAGACATACGACCGCATCGTAAAAATGCGTGAAGAGTTAAATTTACCAGTTGCAACATTACTTGACACAAGAGGACCAGAAATTCGTGTTGGAAAGTTCAAAGAAGGTAAAGTAGAACTTGTTAAAGGAAATAAAATTGTATTAACAACAAGAGATGTGGAAGGAACAAGCAAACTTGCACATGTAAATTATAAAAATTTTGCAAAAGATGTTCATAAAGGATCAGCAATTCTTTTAGATGATGGTCTTATAGAACTTGTTGTTGACGAAATTGTAGATACAGAAATAACTTGTACTATTAAAAATAGCGGTATGATTTCAAACAATAAAGGTGTTAATTTACCAGATGCAAAACTTTCAATGCCTTTCATTAGTCAAAAAGACCGTGAAGATATCATTTTTGGTATTAAAACTGGTTATGACTTTATTGCAGCTTCTTTTACAAGAACAGCAGAAGACATTCTTGAAATTAGAAAAATTTTAAAAGAATACGATTGTCATACAGTGCATATCATTGCTAAAATTGAAAATCGTGAAGGTGTAGAAAATATCGATGAAATTATTCGTGTAGCTGACGGTATAATGGTAGCACGTGGTGACATGGGTGTTGAAATTCCATTAGAAGAAGTACCAGCACTTCAAAAGAAAATCATCAAAAAAACAGTTGCAGCAGGTAAGCAAGTTATTACAGCAACACAAATGCTTGATTCTATGATGAAAAATCCACGTCCAACACGTGCAGAAACAAATGACGTTGCGAATGCAATTTATGATGGTACAAGTGCGATTATGCTTTCAGGTGAAACAGCAGCAGGAGCATATCCAATTGAAGCAATCAAAATTATGGCAAGAATTGCAAATCAAACAGAAGCAGACATTGATTACAAAAGACGTCTGAAAAATAGAAGAGATGAAAAGTTTACAAGTGTAACAAACTCTATTTCATACTCAACATGTACAGCATCAGATGATTTAAGTGCAGCTGCAATTATTACAGTTACAAAATCAGGACGTACAGCAAATATGATTTCAAAATTCAGACCAACAGCACCAATTATTAGTTGTACAACATCTGAAAATAGTTATAGACATCTTGCATTAGTATGGGGAGTTTACCCTGTAATGATGGAAATTAAAGAGCAAGGTGAAGATATATTTGAAGCAGCAAAAACTGTTGCAGAAGAAACAGGTATAGTACGTAATGGAGATTTAGTTGTATTAACAGGTGGATTCCCACTAGGTGTTTCAGGTACAACAAACATGATGAAAGTTGACGTAGTTGGAAATATTTTGATTTCAGGTCAAGGTATTTCAGGTAGACAAGTATGTGGAAACTTATGTGTATGCAAATCTTTGGAAGAAGCAAAAGAAAAATTCCAAGAAGGTGACATTTTAGTAGTTCCATCAACAACGAATGAACTTTTCCCACAAATTAAAAAAGCAAGTGGATTAATTACAGAGCAATCAGGTAGTAATTCACATGGTGCAATAGTTGCATTAGCGATGGATATTCCAGTTATTGTAGGTGCTAAAAATGCGACAGAAATTTTAAAGACAGGTTCAACAGTTGTTTTAGATGCTGTTAGAGGTGTTGTAGCACATACATCAAACTAATCAATTCAAAAAAGAGGGTGTTGTATAAACAACATCCTCTTTTTTAAAGTTATTGACTAACAATGACTATAAGTATTAAAATAATATACAGTAAGGAGTGTGCAAATGATAGAAGAACTAAAAACATATATTCAAGTAGTTAAATATAAAAATTTCACAAAAGCTGGAAAAGTTGTAAATCTCTCGCAACCTACTGTAAGTTTACATATTAAAAGACTAGAAAAATATTTTAATACAATACTTATTGAACGCTCAAGTAAAAGTAAGCAAGTCATAATAACACAACAAGGCAACGTTTTATATAAAAAAGGATTAGAACTGATAAAAAATATTGAAGATATAAAAGTAGCTATAGAAATTAGCGAAAATCAAGTATTAGGTAAATTAGTAGTTGGAGCAAGTCAAACAATTGGAGAACATTTTTTACCTAAAATGCTTAAACAATTTTCAAATAAATATCCTAATCTTAGCATAGAGTGTATTATTGAAAATACTGCCTCTATATGTGAACGTCTAAGAAATAGAGAAGTAGATATTAGTATTATAGAAGGTGTAGAGATTAAAAACGATTTTATACGCGGAACTATTACAGGTGATAAGATGGTGCTTGTAGTTAGCAATGATTCACCGCTAAACTCATCAGAAAATTTAATGAATGATTTACAAAACCAAGTGTGGATTAGCAGAGAAGAAGGTTCGGGGACACAAGAATTTTTAGAACATTTTTTAGAAAGAAACAATATACAGCCCAAAAATACAATGGTATTTAGTAGTAATTTTGCTGTACAAGAAGCAGTAAAAAATGGATTGGGTATAACATTAATTTCAGAACATGTAGTTAAACATGCTATTTTTGATAAAGAGCTTGCAGTTATAGCATTAGAGGCAGATAGTAGTAGAAAATATACATATATGATACCTAGAGATGCTGAAATATCCCCAGCAACAAATGCTTTTGTTGAAATGCTAAAAAAATATTAATATTTAAAATTAGGGTTAAAAGAAGTAGTGAGTTATGTTGATAACTTACTACTTTTTTTGTTTTAAAATATTTTTTTTGGAATTTTTTAAAAAAAATAAAAAA
>JBOFDK010000079.1:0-2348 GCA_051646925.1 Cellulosilyticaceae bacterium
AAAAGAAAAACAGGAAAGACGCCCGCCCACGCCTAAGCCCTCTCCGAGTACGGGGGCGTTGTTCCTGTTTTCCCTTTTTTTTCTTTCTTGTTCCGTTGAGTCCTTATTTTGTCATTTTTGTATTAGTAATTCCGTTCTTTTTATACTCGGTTTATTTTCTATTAAAAATCAATAGCAAATTACACAATAAAAAACACAAATTACAACCTTATCAGGTTGTAATTAGGTCACTTAGCCGTGTAAACTCCGTAAAAACTCCGTGTTTTAATTTTGCTATATCAATTTAATTATATATATTTGCCGAAGTTATAAACCAATTAATAAAAAATATCATTATGAAAGGTAATTTATTACAGGGAACTGCCAGAGGAAGAATGGGTGATATAGTGGCGAAAGTTGTTCACGGACAACAAATTTTATCAAAATATCAGCCTGTTGTAAATAATCCGAAAAGTCCTAAACAAATGGCTAATCGTGCAATTTTTACAGACTCATCAAAAGTATTAGCAAAACTAAAAAGAGATTTACTGAGAAGAGGAGTGAAACCTCTTTACAACTTGTATTCTGGTTCTTCAAAAAATTTGGCTAATGTTATAATCCCATATTGCATGGCTCATGCAAAAAATTACGCGGAGCCAGACCAGGCAAAGCTAATCGGAAAAACAAAGCCTTTGTTAACCGATGGATATACAGGAAATTTATTTGCTTTAAAAGTCGGTGGGGAAGTTGGACAAGAGCATTTAGAATTGAATAACGTAGATGGAGCTATAGCACCAGGTACAGTTTTTTTTGGTTCTGATAAATTCATACCTGAAGGCAATTTAGTTATGGCAGGTCTTACAACTAAAAGTTATGAAAAAATGCCTTTTGCTTTAGTATCTGAAACAGAAACAAATCAAGTGAAACAAGTAAGCCCAGAATTGCCATTTACCGAACCTAAAGCTTACGGATTTCAAGAAAGTTTAGAAGCATGCGGGGAATGGAATTTCTTATACCAGGCTACTTTGCCAATTATTGTATCTGGTGGAATTCAAGCAGTTAATTTTAATAAAACTACAAAACAAAGGGGAGGTTTAGGATTTGTATTTGATAGTCTCGGAGGTGTTGTTTTTGCAGGTAGTATTTCTGAAACTGTAGCGTAATGGATATAAAAAGAATTTTTGAAATCGCAATCGATATTTTAACCTTAGGGCTCAGCCTTATATCAAAATATCTCTACAAAAAGAGAAAAGACATTTAAAGTTTCAATTTTGTGTTCTGGGAGTAATTCATTAGTTTGATTACTCCCTTTTTTTTTTTGTCGAAATCTTTCACCTTAAACACCCCCGGAGATCCTCCCAGAGGGGAGGTTCAGACTATAACAAATAAAAATTCAGGAGAATTTTTTGCATCTGACAATGTGGCAGGTTATAAATGACAATGTGACAAAGTTAACTAACTGACAAAGTGCCGTAGTATATTTGCAGAAGTATTAATATATAAACAAAATTGAAATGGAAAAGATTGAAGTTTATTTCTCAGTCATTGGTTACTTTCCTGGTAAACCAAAAAATATTATTTATCGTAAAGATTACGATAAATGTATAGATGCTTATGTGCATCTTAATAAGATAAGTAAAATAAAAGAAAGCTTATTTTTTGTAATTAGATTACAATCTAAACCGAAAAATTTATTTTTATTTGATTAGTCTATAAACAAAAAAACAACAAACAAATGGAAAAGATTGATATAAAAAAGGTATCTGATAGAATTATTGACAACCAAAAAAGAACCAAAAAAGACGTTGTTTACTCTATTGATTGGCTTACTCTGAATGTGAAATTATTAGACCCAAGTAACATCATAGTGAAAATTGAAGATATTTACTGCACCAGGAGGAACAGGGGTACACATATATTTCAATTCGTAGATGATTACTACAACCGAAAGGATGAGTTACTTTTTACTATTGTATCAAATCCATACTCATCTATTATTAAAGAAAATTTCGCACAGTTACAAATTGCCAATAAGTGGCTATATGTTGGTAATTTGGAGAAAATGATATATAAGATATTTTTTCACTCCAATTTCGAATTTGACGTAATTAGTAGAATAGATATATCTGCTGATTTTTATAACTTCCAGGAGTATGACGAAAGAAATAAATGTTATTATACTCCTAAAGATTTTATCCAAGATTTTCAAATGCAAAAAGTAAGTAAAACCAACCCTTCAAAATTTGTATTATGGGGAAAGACTGGCAATTATTGTACTGATTGCCATTGCCTAAATATTGGAGACTCAGACAGTGTATTTAACTGGAAATTATACAATAAGAGCAAGGAAATAAAAGAAACAAATAGCA
>JBOFDK010000080.1:0-12254 GCA_051646925.1 Cellulosilyticaceae bacterium
CAACGCTGGCTTTACAATTACATATTGAATATTTAAACCTGATGCCTTATGCATCAATACATCCGATATATGTCGCGTTGTTAATATTACTTCTATCTCTATCCCGCAGCCTCTAACATGTTGTATGATTGTTAATCCATCTTTGTGTGTAGTCATCTGCTCAACAATCATAATATTTGGTTCAAAATCTGCTATTTCTCTCATTGCAGTTTTTCCATCTACACAAGCTTTAATCTTACTAAAACCATCTTCTTCCAATGCAACCTTTATTTCTTCCATCCATACAAAATCTGCATCTACTAATAATATTTTTACTTCTTCCTTTTTAAACATAAACTATTCCTCTTTACAATTTATTTGCCTTGTTTTTTTTTTAAGACAAACTACTATACACAGCTAATATCCGAAGAATAACCTTTTATAAAAAAAATTTTCAATAAAATTTTTTTTAAGTTCAATATAACCTAATTTATCTAACCCAATACACTACACTTACTATATAATTATGAACAAATTCTTCATTCATTTACCCTACTTTATCTACAATAACAATGTCTAACACCTTATTCCATAGAATAAACTTGCAAGCTTTGACCTTACTACATTTGCCGCTCCCAATACCCCCCTATAACCCTTTCAACTTTTTCTAATTCAGTTGATTCAACCAATTATTATATTTTTTCATAAAAATGGCTTAGGTTTATTCACCTAAGCCATTTTTATATATTCTGCTCTACTACAAAAGTTTTAAAAATCGCATCTTCTGCCCATTAATAAAAAATCAATAATGACAATTTGTTCCCTATCGACACATCAGCTCAATTCAAACCTCATTCAATTTTGAAACAGTCTTATTTCTACCTCAAAATTCCTATTTGACCTCTACTATGTATATACTATATACTAGAAATGAGTTAGCTTGTGAAGGATAAAGGCTGGGTTCCCGAATGGGAGTAGGTAGCAATACCAAGAATTCCTTTGCCCCTGGGGTTAGCTTATTTTTTTATGCTTTTTTTGAGATTTCGAATAATATTTTCAGAAATTTTTTAATCTTAACTCATGCTTCTGCACCTTTATCTCTATGTACAGTTAATTTAACTATAATAGTCTATTATATAGAATCTAATCACTATTCAATGTCTATAGTTTTTACTCTACTCCAAGAGCTTTAAAAACCGCATCTTCTGCTGATTGATAAAAAATCAAGTTGAACTTACCCATTAATTCTGGTGGTACACTGCTCATATCTATTGCTGAAGTGATTGGTAATAATATCTTTTTAGCACCACTATCTAGACAAACTTGGAGAACATTGGCTAATTCTTCTACTTTCATAATAGTGCCACCTATACTTAGATTCCCAAGTATACCCAAATTACTTAATATCGGCTTATTTAGTGCAGCAGAACAAAGTGCTACTAATGACGCTAGTGATAATTGATCTGTCATACCTATCCCATTCAAATCTTGTATGTGCATTAGGTAATCCTTTGTTGTAGTTGTAATAGTTCCACTAATATTTTTGCTATTAGCTTTAAGATATCTAAACGCTGTATCTAACGCTTCTTTAGCTTCTCTGTCTGTACCTACTCCTGTGCGTTCAAATTTACCTGAACCTGATACCATTTCTGTTTCTAATTTGAATACACCTATCATCCCTGATTTACCTCTTGCTACTGTATATAAATGTCCTGGCTTATGCATTCCATCTGGTATCAGTTTGCCTCCGCCTTGTTCTGGTACCGGTACAAATTCTTCTTGCAGTGTTTCATTATCGATATAAGAAAAATTAACATCATAGAACTCCATACCACCAATTTTCTTTAACTGTTCTTTAACGCGTCGTCTGCTTTCTAATGCAAAGCGCAAAACTTCTTCTACATCTTCTTTTGTGTACTCATCATGCGGATACAGAAGCTTCATAAGTCCTGATACCATTTTCTTAACTGCTATAACATCTCTTTGGTTTAGGTTGTTCCCTAACTTGTAATACTTAACGTAAGCATCACTTGATGATGTTTTACGAAGTTCACGCATAACTTCTGCTAAGTAATCTGTTATAAACCCATAGCCATCTGTAAAGTATTCTGGACGGTATTTCGGTATCTCCCAGCCTGGAATATAACAATGCATACGATCTAAGAACGCTGTATCATTTGCCATCATTGCTGGAAATGGATCAAATAAGTGTGATGTCTTTAATACCACATCTACACTTTGATTGATATTTCCTACAAATACCATAGAAGCTAAAGCATTTTTTTCTTCTTTACCACGAGCAAAAGAACCTGATGCCATATAGTCTTTCATTATTTGAACACCATCTTTGTCCTTAAATGTAATTCCCGCTACTTCATCAAATGCTACACAATCCCACATCCCTACAAGTCCTACTGTTTTGGTTCCCATATTATAAAACAAGTTCGCAACAGTAGTCTGTCCACCTGATACAAGAATTGAGTTAGGTGAAATCTCTTTGTACACGTGAGATTTACCTGTTCCTCTAGGTCCTAGTTCACAAAGGTTGAAGTTATTTTCCGCTAGTGGCATTAAACGTGCTAAGTGTAGCCATTTTACCCTATCATTAAATTGTTCTGGCTCCATTCCTGTACTTCTGAGGAGTAAATCTATCCACTCTTCTTTATCAAACTGACTACGTGCTTCTTTGAATTCATTAATATCCAGACCAGGCATTTGAATTGGTGTGAGTGTGTTGATGATAAATGGACAACTCTTTGTATTATCTTCATCGTAGTAATATTCCATACGTACAATACACCATATCCCACCACATAGCAATCTCTCAAATTTTGAGACATCTCTTCCAGACACTGATACACCTTTTATCCCTAGATTTGAGAATTCTGCTTCATAAATATCTGTCTTATAATTAAGCTTCACTGAGATCTTATCAATAACTGTATAACTCCCAGATTCTCTTAGTTTAGATATAATCTTCTGTGCCTCATCTGGACGCACATAGTTATCTGCTAGTATTTTCTTTACTTGTTTAACCCCTTCTTCGATATCCTCATCATTTTCCGAGGAGCAGTACATTCCAAGCAAATACTCCAGTACATAAACTGGGACATTTGCCCCTTCTTTAATAAGCTTTGTCAGATCTTTTCTTACGATTTTACCATCGAAGAATTGACGTAACTTCTTTTCAATCGGCATCTCTTGTATATCCATAGGATATCTCCCTTCTCTATATTAAAGCTCCTTATTTTATCTTTTTAAGTAAGTATCTATATAAGTGTCACAAATGTCTTTTGTAACCTCTTCACTAGTAGTTAAATACTGCTGATTAGTCATACTCATGAAATTTCTAAGAGCTAACGTCCCTTCAATAACTTCAACACTATAATTTCCATTCCAAGAATTATTACTGTGGGAATGGATTCCTTGTGAAATTCCAATACTTAGGTTACTACCTAGCATACTAGAAAGAAAAACCTTAACCGATGTTATCATGTTCCCATTTTTATAAAATGTATACACTGTATTTCTTGAATCAAGAGCTTCTACCTGTGTTTGAAGAAAGTTGTTTTGAACTGTAGTCCCTATCTCTCATAACTTCTAGAATTTCGTACATACAATTTGACGACTCTAAGTATTCTTTTGAAATTAATAGAATAATAAAATCCATTTGTGAAATGGAATGCATATACTCTTTAATACTTCGCCATGATCCAATAGCAATTTTATCCATATGAATATTAACATATCCAAGGGGCTTAAAATGTTGCTCTATCATATTTGCAATGTCGTCATTTTTCCAACAATAAGATAAAAATACTTCTGCTTTATATGTATTCATCTTTTACTTTCCTTTCTCTTTCTATAACTCATACTATCAATAAGCATATTCTTCTTTATGTATGCAAATACACCAGTTATTCCACCGGTGTATCTACCACTTTAAAATCCAAAATCATTAGCAAAGGCTAAGTCCATCACTACATCTTGTGACCATGCCGGTTCATCGACTTTGCTATTTATATCATATGCCACAAACCTATATTTCTTATGCTTATCATATTGCTTATTTTTGAAGTTAAACTTCAATCTAAAAATACGTTTACCTGGTTCTTTATCTTTCTTATCTGCGACAAAAGTATGTTCATTTGAAATACGTTAATTATTTTCTGATACAAAATATATCTTATATGTTGTTGCTTTAATATTCTCTCCCACAGGCTCTGTTTGTACAAAGTCTAATGTAGTAATAAGATTTGTAATCTTTTGTGTCATACTAATTAAAGCTATAGATGCATTTGTTGTTTCCACACGTCCTGTTTGTGTTTTCACATTAATAACAGGTATCAGCATCTCTTGTGGTGATGAACCTCCATGTACGTAGTTTGCTCCCCCTGAAGCTTTAAATACTTGACTACCTAAAGGTACGATGACATTCTGTATTGTTTCATTTTTCAATATCGTATTCATTGGATAAGTAACAGTACCATCTACATCACAAAGCTCTTCACTCATAGCAAAACGTCTATTAATACTATCCGATTGTACATTTCTACCTTCTATCTTGCCACTTTCAGTAATCAGATCTCTCTTATATATAAAACCATGATCTGCCGTTACAACATATCGAATAACGGATACCTGTTCTGTTAAGCGTTTTATAAAACGATAAATTTCATTGATTGTCTCTTCGCAAGCATTAAAAACTTCATGCTGCGAAATCTGCTTGTCACCCCTTGCATCAATTTGATTATGATACACATAGACGACGCTCTGCTCTCTAAAAACTTCTCTTAACTCTTCTTTACCCATATTGCATATCTCTTTGAATTGTACACATTTGCTATTTGGTACATAAGACTGTAATATTGCTTGTCTCTGAACTGTACTATCCGATTGTTTATCATCTACTAGTACTTTACCAACTTCCTTCATCTCTATTTTATTATGTGGAAGTAATGCCGCCATGCCTAGCTTTGTATACGATGGTAAAACACCTAACATTGGTTCAAGTTGTGCGCTACACTTCACATCACCTTCAAGCTTTAAGAACAACTCTCGCCCTACTTCATAGCGTAATGCATCTGAAATAATAACTACTGTTCTTTCTTTATTACTTGCTACAAATTGATTATAAAATCTAGTTTGTAGCGGAAGGGTTGTCTTCATATTATCATCTTGCAATGCCTTGTTCCATGCTACTGTAATCTTTTCTAAGTACTCGTTTGTATAAATTGCTTCAATAAGATCTCGTAAATCTTCAAAGAAAGCTGATTCATCTAACTGATCAAACGCTCTATAAAATCGTCTATAGGCACTGTCTATATTGCATCCTACCTTTTTATAATAATCAACCACTTCTTGTAATGTGCTTTGCGGAGAATATGGCATAGCTGCTATTAATATATACGCATTCTCTAATAGCGTATACACTTCTTTGAACTGTACTCCGTAATGCTTCTTTAGGCGCTCCTTACATAAAGCATCTATTTTTTCTCCACCTAAAGTTGCTCCTATATCCTCACTTAACAAACGCTCTTTCATCCAACGGATAATCATTTTGTCAATGACTTTAAACGCATCACATTCTACAACCGCTTCTACTCCAATTTGACCTAAATACTTATCTGCTTGTAGCATCTCACATATTTGCTCCGCAAGGACATTGTACTGCTCACAATAAATAATGCTATTCATTAAGTTACCTAATAAATGTTTAATATTACCAGATTTATAAGATACATAAACTGATAAAGGATTTACACTACATAAACTTCATCATACCTACGCTTCACATCTTATACAGTCTGGGGTAGATTTACTAAGTATTCAACAGCTATTAGGACATTCTGATTTAAATTCTACTAAGATTTATACTCATGTAGATACCGCTCATTTGAAGACACAGATTGAGAAGTCACCTTTTAAGTAATTCTACAATATTTACTACGATCAGCATTCCGCTTGGATTGAGTGCTGGTGGTAGTCATTAGTGATGTAGTTTGTTTACCCAGAGTGTTATGCCTTATTTAATAACATATCTTGTCTGTCTACCACCACCAACCTTAGTAAGCAAGTCTTGATCCAACATTTCCTTTAGTATATTGATTGCATGAGTTGTACCAATTCCTAAAATCTCTTCAACGTCAGATCTTGTTATTTCTTTTTGCTTCTTAAATAATTTGAGTATTGGCAGATACTTTTCATCTTCTATATGCGTATCTTGTGCATGAATATTAGGTAGCGTAACTCTAAATGCACCTTCTACATTTTCAAACTTAGGTTGCACTAGTAAACCTTTATAGCAACTGATGATCTTACTTATACCTGTTCCATATGCTTCAATGAGCTTCATTCGATAAAATAAACTTGCTAATTTTTCATTTCTTGCTTGAGATGCTCCTAACATTGCTGCTTCTAGTGATAGTCCAGAAACTAAGCCACCTAATGAAATAATCTCTAATCGGTCCGAATAAAGATTTATAAATGTACTTCCGCTAAATGTATAGTCTCTATGAACAATGGCATTTAGCAAGGCTTCACGAACAGCATCTTCAGGGTAATCTCTCTCGTCTATTCTTAGTAAATCTTCAAAAGTAGCTTTTGTACCATTATAAAAGTCTATCGTTTTATAAGCATCTGTAAGTTGGGTAAATAATGAACCTGTCAGCTCTTTTCTATCTTTAAAAACTAATTTATCTATCCCTTGAAAAACAGCAAACTTAATAGAATGTTTACACTCATCTGAAACAAGTAGTCCCATATTTGTATAAATATTATCTGAGGTAAGTATGCCTAAATTCTTCATCTGTATCTCTGTAAACTCCAACTTTCTTCTTTCCATTTCTTTTTCTAAACTATTAAAATTCAATTCTTGAATGAGAGACCTATTTGCTTCAAATGAATCTCCATCTGTCATTTTAATCATCATACGTATGGCATCCTCTGATGCCGGTGCTGAAGTTGTACCATTTCTAACATATACCCCTGTTGGTTTAAGCCCCTTGTCTGATAAGTAGTATGGTTTTTTTGTTCCTTGACTCACTTCAAGCTTAATATAGAATCTATCCTCCTCTTTTAATAAACTCATATTTGTAAACATAGAAACATCCGGTCTAATACTATCTCTCAGAGCATTGGATATTTGCTGCATGATAAAGTCTGGATTATCAAGCCCAATTATTTCTCCAGTATCTTTTACCCCAATATAAATAATCCCTCCACTTGTATTAGCAAAAGCAACAACTTCTTTCTTTAAATCTGGCGTATATATTTCTTTTAATTCAACCATTTCACTTTCATATAAACTCATTATGTCACTCCTTATATCACTTTCTATCACTTCTATCACTAAACTAACACAACAAGTGATAGAAAACAAGAATAATCGTCTGACAACTTACGACATCGTAATATTGCCGACCCATATATTATAATGAATTATGATTTATTTTGTCCCCACACTCCACCCCTAACTAAAAAATCAGGTACTCAACAAATATACTCAGGCCTTGATAAGCAGCGGCAAATTCATAAACCTATAACTATTTCTACATATGCGTATTATTTAACCATAAAATCAAACATCATAAATATTTTCATCGATAATACTTATGATGTTTTATCCGCAGACTATATTTTTTTAATACTCGTAACTACAAAACACTATTTATTATGCAATTTAAAAAACACAAGAATAACCTTCACTGACTAAGGTTGTTCTCGTGTTTTTCAGGTTTTTTATAATCAAATATAACTCGTACTTACTATAACTTATAAATTGTATTAAGATGAATTTATAAACTTTTTCGAAGAGTCCAATTGTAAATCACTTATACCGCCCGGCGTAAAGACACCGGTTGCAAAATACAGGCCTATAAGTAAAAAACCCAATGCTAAAAGCATTGAGTTTTAAAGGTTTGTTGTAACCAAGTCTATACGCCGGGTTCTGTATTAAATGGTCATCTATCTACGCGCATTGTTACCAATACGCTCTAGCAACCTACCTAAGACGTAGCGAGCAGCTACAAATGTCTTGATCCGGTTTTGCTCCAGGTGGGGTTTACATGGCTATCCTAGTCACCTAGGACACGGTGAGCTCTTACCTCGCCTTTCCATCCTTTCCTATTTTACAATAGGTGGTCTATTTCTGTTGCACTATCCTTAGAGTCGCCTCCACTGGTCGTTAGCCAGCACCCTGCTCTATGGAGCCCGGACGTTCCTCGAGTACGGCCTTTCGGCACTTGTACGCGCGACCATCTGACTTACTTACGACTTCAATACATTATCACATTCGAGCTAATTCGTCAACTATATTACTCAAAACAACTTCCACCTACAAATTCTCTTATAATAGAATTCCAAGGTATTTTATCTGTATCTACTGACAAAAAGTATTCTAAAAATTTCAAAAGACGTTTAGCTTCTCCGTAGTACGGTGATGTTCTTGGTACGCTAAACAGTAGTGGTTCAGCCTTTTGTTTCAAAACGGCTAATTCATAAATTAAGACCGTATTAAACATAACATCCGCTTCCTCTTGGAATGGAAAAATATTTTTTTCTTCTCCTCGTCGCACTGATTGCCACAAAGATAATGTTTTCTCAGCTGACATTCCTCTATGCTTATGATCACGAATCATACGCCTCATAAGCCTTGTATCAGTAGTTGGAATACGGTTATAGTTATCTAAATTTAATTGTGTCAAGCAACTTACATAAATTTTGAATTTATTTTCTTTATCTATTTTATAACTAAGTTCTTCATTTAGTCCATGAATTCCTTCCACAACCAAAATATCTTCTTTTCCAAGTGACATATAATTTTCCACATCTACACGTGTACCTGTTTTAAAATTAAATTTTGGAATATTTACAGATTCACCCGCTATAAGTTTAGATATATGCTCATTAAATAATTTAGTATCTATAGCATTAATAGATTCAAAATCATATTGTCCATTCTCATCTTTTGGCGTATCTTCACGATTTACAAAATAATCATCTATTGAAATTACGTGTGGTTTTAAGCCACTAACTTTTAACTGAATACAAAGACGCTCTGCAAACGTTGTTTTTCCAGAAGATGTAGGTCCTGCAATCAATACTACTTTAGTCTTTTTTCGCTCCGAAATAGTGGCAGCAATTTCTGCAATTTTTTTCTCATGAAGAGCTTCTGACACTCGTATCAAATTTTCTAACTGCCCATCTATAATTTTATTATTTAGCGCTGAAACTAAATCTACATTTAAAATACGCGCCCATCCTCTTGATTCTCTAAATACTTCAAATAATTTAGGTAGCGGCTTAAATGTTGCAATTTCACATGGATTTGCTTTATTTGGAAAAATAAGCATAAATCCATGTTCATATTTTATACATTTAAAATTTTGAATTTCATCAATTGTTGGCATCATATATCCATAAAAATAATTACTAACTCCATCTAACGTATAAACATTAACAGTTGACGCACGGCGATATTTTAACATTTCCGTTTTATCAGCCATTTGTTCTTGTTCAAATAATGCTATTGCTTCGTCTGTTGGCATCGTCTTTTTTATAATCTTATGTTTTTCTAAAATCAATTGATTCATCTTTTTTTCAAGCAACTCAATATTATCAGTTGTACATAATTCTTTATCATTAAATTCACAAAAGTATCCTCCTGAAATTTTATGATTTATCATGATCGTAACATTTGGAAAAAGTTTTTTAGCAGCAACAATCATAAGAAAAGTTACTGTCCTTTGATAAATACGTCTTCCATCTTTGCTTTCAAGATCCAAAAACTCAATAGTGTCTTCATTTGGACCAACAACACTACATAATTCTTTTAAACTATTGCCTACACGTGCAACTGTAATTGGTGTTTTAAAACACTGTTTTTTCTCTTGTGCTAGATCATAGTACGTTACTGTTTGTAATATTGAATCCATAATCTCCCCCTAAAATCACCTATTAATGATATTCAAAAACTTCCCCATTTACTTTAGAGATATAAATATTACTAGATTCTATAAATTGATTTAAATATTCTTTTATTATCGGTAATGCAATATTTTCAGATGCATAATGACCAACATCAACGACTGTTAAGCCATTTTGTAATGCTTCCTGTGCTTCGTGAAACTTAATATCTGCGGTTATATAAACATCTGCTAAATAGCTTGCTTTTTGTATGAACTCACTGCCGGAGCCTGAACAAACTGCTACTGATGTCACATTTTTTTTGCAACTATTTATAACACGAACACATTTAACATTGAAAACTTTTTTGATTTGCCCTATAAAATCTTCAAACGGTATACTAGATATGTCCCCAAAACGACCAATTCCTTGTTTTTCGTCAAATTGCTCGATTTTAAACCCTTGATTTTTTATAAATTCATAGTTGCAATGCTTTTTTAACATGTCTATAAATTTATCAAACAAATCAACTCTAATAATATAACTCATCCTTATTTCGCCACTACCTTCTAATATATGCGTCTTTACAACACTTATATTCCATTTATTCAGCAACTCTTTAATTTTTTCTATATCTATTTGCTTAAAATCCATTTCCACTTTATACATTGGTATTTTTTTAATATCTTGCAATGACCCTTTAACATTAATATTTAATTTTTCGCATAAATAGTCATTTATACCACCTTTAGCAATATCCAAATTCGTATGCATAGCAATTAAATTCAAATCAGCTTTAATTAAACGTCTTAACATACGACCTTGAAAATTATCTGAATTTATTGATTTTAATGCTTTGAAAATAAAAGGATGATGCGTTATAATACACTTCGCACCTAGTTCTATAGCTTCTGTTATTACTTCATCTGTCAAATCAAGTGCACACAAAATTTTTTCTACTGATGCATTCCGATCCCCAACTAATAATCCTACATTATCATAACTTTCAGCTAACATTTCTGGCGCAAAACGATCACAATCTACAAGTAAATCTGCTATTGTATACATTTTAACGCCTCCTTATATTGATTATAATCTTCTTCAAGCATTTTTTTTCGCTTTTCAATTGTTTCTAAATCTGCATGTTTTAACTGTTCTTCTATTTTTTTAAATACATTCTCTTTATACTGAAGCCATTCTATATATTCTGGTGTTGTATTTTCCAGTAAATATTTACCATATTTGTATTCGTATTCTTTTTCGTATTTTTCTTGGCCTTTTTCTGCACATAAGATTGTATAATACTTTCCATCATCTTTTAAAAACTTTTCTTTTATAATTTTAAAATTGTTCATGTGTAAAAATCTACGAACATCTGGTATATTGTTTTGAGGTTGAAGAATCAGACGCTTTAACCCCTTTACAACATTCAAATCATTCTCTAGAATATTGTTAATAAGTAAACCACCCATACCTGCAATGATACAAGCTTCTAAAGCATCTTCTTCTGACACAGTGCTTAATCCACTACCTTGTCTTAGGTCTATTGTATTTATCCCTTGTTGCAACATATGACGCTTTGCGCTTTCAAGTGGTCCTTTGTTGATATCACTAGCTATACAATAAGTGCATAGATTGTTCATTGTTAGATATATTGGGATATAGCCGTGGTCTGTTCCTACATCAACTACACGTGTATATGGTGGAACAAAACTAGCTATTGCATTTAGTCTTTTTGATAACTGCATAAAACACCTCTTTATTTTAATATAAAATATTTTATTTCAATACAAAATAGAAGTTGATTGCTCAACTCCTACTCTAAATAATCTTTAAGTTTTTTACTTCGACTTGGATGGCGCAATTTACGTAACGCTTTTGCTTCAATTTGTCTTATACGTTCTCTTGTAACGTTAAACTCTTTACCGACTTCTTCAAGTGTACGTGCTCGTCCATCATCTAGTCCGAAACGTAATCTTAGTACTTTTTGCTCACGTTCTGTCAAAGTATCTAGTACTTCTATTAACTGTTCTTTCAACAATGTAAATGCCGCAGCCTCTGCTGGAACAGGTACATCATCATCTGGTATGAAATCTCCTAAATGGCTATCTTCTTCTTCACCGATAGGTGTTTCAAGAGAAACTGGTTCTTGAGAAATTTTCATAATTTCACGAACTTTTGTTACAGGCATATCCATTTCTTTTGCAATTTCTTCAGGTTGTGGATCACGCCCAAGTTCTTGTAGTAACTGTCTTGATACTCTCATTAATTTATTAATTGTCTCTACCATATGCACTGGTATACGTATTGTACGGGCTTGATCAGCTATCGCTCGAGTTATTGCTTGGCGAATCCACCACGTCGCATAC